>SPQJ01000015.1 GCA_004570425.1 Bacillus sp. AZ43 | reverse complement strand
GATCTCGACGGCGGCGTACTTCGCGGCCATCTCCGGGTCCACCTCGGGCGTCGGGTTGGCCAGCGAGAAGACGATGCAGTTCGCGGCCCTGTCGGCGGTCCCGGCCGTCGTCCCCCGAGCGCCCCGGGGACGCGCGGTCGAGGGCGTCGCCGCGGGCGTGGTGTCGTCGGCGCCGGGAGCAACGGCGTCGGCCGCCTCCCGCTCGCGGCGGCTGCCGGCCACCCGGGGCCGGGGGCTGGGCCGGGCCGACGGACGGGGGCGGGGGGTCGGCCGCGGACGGCCGTCGGGAGCGTCACTCATCGCCGGTCTCGGTTCCCTTGATGCCGGACAGCAGCCAGCGGCCGTCGGACTTCTCCAGGTTCACCTCGATGCGGTAGCGCACCACCTGCACCTGCTCGCTGGCGTTGCTCCGCTGCTGCGACTCGATGACCAGCAGGGCCGTCGCGGTCGAGTCGGTCACCCGGGTCACGCCGCCGTCGAGGATCTCCGTGCTGACGGCGGCCTCCGCGTCGGTGATCGCCTGACGGTTGCCGTCGAGCTCGGCGACGCCCTCCTCCAGCAGGTCCCCGGTGGCGACCCGCCGGATCTGCTCGATGTCGTCGTCGAGGGTGAGGTGGTCGAACGAGGTGAAGTCGACGACGCCGGAACGGGCCGCCGCCAGCACCTCGGGGTACTCGTCGGTCCGCACCGCGGAGGCCTCCGGGCGGGTGGTCCACAGGTAGCCGACCCCGCCGAGCAGCAGCACCAGGAGGACCACCAGGGCCGGCACGAGCGGCAGCACCGGACGGCGTCCGGGGGTCACGTCCTCCCCGGTCGCGTCGGACGTCGCCTCGGTCGTCGCGTCGGTCGTCGCCTCGGCCCTGCCGTCGGCCGCGGGGACCGAGGGGTCCGCGGCGTCGGGGACGGGCTCGGAGGACGACACGACCTCCTCCTCCCGCGGGCGCGCATCGCTGGTCACGGGTGCGATTCTCCCTGTCCGGTGATCGCCGCGGGCCGCGGCATGCCGCGGTTCACTCGGTGGTGAAGGCGAACGGGTTGGCCGAGAGCAGCTGACCGAGGATGCCGCCGAGACCGGGCAGGCCGCCGGTGAGCGGCGGGGCCTGGCCCGCGGTGGAGCCCTGCGGGCCGCTGGAGGGCGTGCCGCCGGAGCGGCCGATGTTCTGCTCCCCGCGGATGTTCGAGCCGTTCTCGTCGTAGCCGTCGCCGGGGTTCGGGTCGACGCCGTTGATGACCTCGCAGCGGACGCCGTCCACGTCGGCGGCGGCGACGGCGCCCTCGCTCGGCAGCGAGGACGTCGGGATGTAACCCGTGGTGCACGCATGCGGGTCGCCGGCGTTGAGGACGAACCCGAAGTGCGAGCGCATGACGCCGTCCTCGTCCCGGTGCACCACGGTGAAGTTGCCCGAGATGACGTCGGGATAGGTCACCAGCAGCTGCTCGACGGCCCGCAGCCGCGGGTTGGTGACGTCGTTGAGGATGTCGATGTTGCGCAGCAGCGAGCCCAGCCCGGGCCCGGCGTCGCGTACCAGCTGCTCCAGCTGGCCGCTCGCGTCCGGCGCCGTGACGACCAGGTCGCGCAGGTCGGGGTCGATCTCGACCAGGGTGTCGGTGAAGGTGCGCAGGTCGGCCGCCCACTGCCGGATCGCCGTGCGGCTGGCCACCTGGGTGTCGAGCACGGTGCGGCCGTCGGTGATCAGCCGCAGGGTCTCCGGCAGGGACTCCTCGGCGCGGGCCAGCAGCACGTCGCCGTTGTCGATGAGCCGGCCGAGGTCGTCCCCCGCGCCGGCGAACGCCGTGCCCAGCTCGTCGACGAGGATGCGGAGGTTGTCCTCGTCGATCGAGGTCGCCAGGTTGTCGACGTTGACCAGCAGCTGCTCGATCGGCACCGGGATGCTCGTGCGGTCCACGGGGATGACGGCGCCGTCCTCGAGGAACGGGCCCTCGTCGGTCTCGGGCCGCAGGTCCACGTACTGCTCCCCCACGGCGCTGCGGGTCGCGACGACGGCGGACGTGTCGACCGGGATCGGGTCGGTGTCCGGGTCGATGGACAGGACGACGCGCACGCCGTCGTCCACCAGCTGCATGTCGCTCACCCGGCCGACGGCGGTGCCGCGGTAGGTCACCTCGGCGTTGACGAAGATGCCGCCGGAGTCGGTGAAGTCCGCGGCGACCTCGTAGCCGTTGCCGAGCACCACGCGGTCGAGGCCGACGTACTTGAACCCCAGGTACGACATGCCCAGCACCGCGACGACGACGAAGGCGAGCAGCTGGAGCTTGGTCCTCCGGGTGATCATCCGGTCACCCCCGGGATGGTCGGCAGGCCGAGGCGCCCCGTCGCTTCCTCGGCGCCGGGCACGAGCTGCCCGGCCACGTCGGGCAGGGTCGGGATGCTGAAGGCCTGGGTCGACGACGTGCTCGTGCCATCGTCGGAGCCGGCGGCCTGGTTGCCCGGCGGGGTGCCCGGCACGCCGCAGTCGTCGGGGACCAGCTCCGGGGGCAGGATCTTCAGCGCGCCGGTCAGCTGGTCGACGGCGTAGCGGCAGAGCAGCTCGGTCAGGTTGAAGTTCAGCTCCGCCGTCATGTTGGTGAACAGGGCGTAGCCGCCGGTCTGAGCCTCGCGGTAGTTCAGCGCGGTCAGCGAGCTGTCCGGGAACGGGTACGTGAGCAGCAGCTCCAGGGACCCGGCCAGGTTGGGCCCGGCCGCGGCCAGCTGGCTGAGGATCGGCTGCAGCAGCCGCAGGTCCTCGACGGTGTTCGCCGCGGCCTGGTTGATGACCCGGGTGCCGACGTCACCGAGCCGGGCGAGGCTCTCGAGCATCGACACCAGCAGCTCCCGCTGCTGGTTGATGACGTCGAGGCCGGGACCGATCGAGTCGAGGGCGGTCTGGATGGTGGCCGTGCGGGAGGCCAGCGTCTCCGCCAGCCGGTTGGCGCTGTCCAGCGCCCGGCTGATCTCGGCCTTCTGCTCGTCCAGACCGCCGATGAAGGTGTCGAGCTGCTCGAGCGTGGACTTGAGCTCGCTCTCCCGGCCCTCCATGGCCTCGCCGAGCTCCCGGTTGATCGTCTGGAGCTGGGCGAGCCCGCCGCCGTTGAGCACGAGCGACAGGGCGCCCAGCAGCTCCTCGACCTCCACGTTGCGGTTGGTCCGCTCCAGGGGGATCACCGGGGCGTCGCGGAGGTCGCCGGCGGGCTCGGCGTTGCCGGGCGGGGCCAGCTCGACGAACTTCTCGCCGAGGAGCGAGGTCTGCTGGATCGCGGCCACGGCGTTGGCGGGCAGGTCGACGTCCCCGTTGACCAGGATCGTGACCCGCGCCGTCCAGTCCTCCTGGAGCTCGATCTTCTCGACCCGCCCCACCGGGACGTCCGCGACGCGGACCGCCGACTGCTGGACGAGGTCGAGGACGTCGAGGAACTCGACCTCCACCGTGTAGGGGTCCTCGCCCACGTCCGCCCCGCCGGGCAGGTTCAGGGAGTAGGCGCCGCGGAAGCCGCACCCGCTGAGCAGGAGCACCCCCGCGGTGAGGGCGACCACCCGTCGCGCGCCGCGCATCATTCCGACACCCCCGTGATCGCCGGCAGGCCGACCGGGAGCGGGGAGGACCCGCCCCCGCCGCCGCCGAGGAGCAGCTCGCGCAGCTCCTCGAAGTCGGGCCGGTCGTTGCCGTTGAGGTCGTCCAGGCTGCCGTCGGCGTTCGCGTCGCCGGAGAGCAGCCGGGAGCAGATCGTGTCGATCGTCGTCGGCACCAGCGGGATCTCCGGCGTCGGCACCGGCAGCTGCAGCTCGATGCGCCCGAGCTGGGCCAGCGCACCGCACACGAGGACCTCCGCGTTCGCCGCGCCCAGGCTGTTGTCCCGGGTGTCGAGCGTGCCGTAGTCGGGGTTGTAGGCGTGGGCCAGGTTCCCGAGGGCGGCGGGCGCCACGTCGATCGCCTCGGCGAGCGCCACGCGCTGCTGCACCAGCGAGAGGGTGACGTCGGCGAGCCGGTTGACGTTGGTCGACAGCAGCGTCTGGTTGTCCCGGATGAACCCGGCGACGTCGCCGAGCGCCTGGGTCAGCAGCCGGACGGCGGCGGCGAGGTCCTCCCGCTCGCTGGCCAGCAGCGCCGAGACCTCGGCGAGGTTCTGGTTGAACTGGCCGACCTGCGCGTCGACCGTGGCCAAGGCCGTGGTGAACGTCTGGAGGTTCTCCAGGGAGGAGAAGAGGTCATCGCGGTTGGTGGCCAGCGTCTCCACGGCCTGCGAGAAGCCGGTCAGCGTCCGGTTCAGCGCCTCGCCGTTGCCGTCGAGGTTGGCCGCGCCGACGTCCACGAGGTCGGACAGCGCCCCGTTCGCGTTCGCCCCGTCGGGGCCGAGGGCGGCCGACAGCTCGTCGAGCGCGGAGTAGACCTGGTCCAGCTCGACGGGGGTGGCGGTGCGGTCCAGCGGGATCTCGGCGCCGTCCTCCAGCGTCGGCCCGCCGGAGTACACCGGGGCGAACTGCACGTACCGGTCCGAGACCAGCGACGGCGCCAGGACGACGGCCTGGGCGTCGGCCGGGATGTCGTAGTCGTCGTCGATCTCCATCTCGACGCGCACCCGGTCGCCGAGGGCGGTGATCTCGGTGACGTCGCCGACGTCGATGCCGAGGATGCTCACCCCGGAGCCCTCGTAGAGACCGACCGTCCCGGTGAAGTACGCCGTCACGCGGTACTGGCCCGCCGGGCGGAGCACCGTCCAGCCCAGGGCCGCCAGGAGCACGACGGCGGCGGCGATGGCCACGCCGCGCTGCAGGGAGCCGCTCATCCCGTCTCCTCCGAACAGCCGACCGGCAGGGGGCTCTGCTCGACGCCGCCGCAGACCACCGACCCCAGCACGGTGGGGAGCAGGTCGTTGACGAAGCTGTCGAACCAGCGGCCGTTGCCGAGCGTGTTGGCGAACACCCGGACGAACGGCGCGAAGTTGTTCACCGTCTCCGACAGCGCGGCCCGGTTGCGGCTGAGGATGTCGGTGACCGTGGACAGCTGCTGCAGGGTCGGGGTCAGCGCCTCCCGGTTGTCGGCCACCAGCCCCGACAGCTGCGTCGCCAGCTGCTGGACGTTGGTCAGGATCGAGTCGATCAGCGCCCGGCGCTCCTGCACCTCGGTGAGCAGGGTGTTGGAGTCGAGGATGAGCTGGGTGAACTCGCCGTTGCGGTCGGCCAGCACCTGGGTCACCTGCCGGGTGGCCGACAGCAGCTGCTGGAGCTGCTGGTCGCGCGAGGCGATCGTGTCCGACAGCCGCGCCAGGCCCTGCAGCGACGTGCGCACCTCGTCGGGGGTGTCGGCGAAGGTCTCCGCCAGCACCTCGAAGGAGCTGGCCAGCTGCTGGGTGTCCAGCTGCTCGACCGTCGTCGACAGGTCCGCGAACGCCTCGACGACGTCGTAGGGCGAGGCGGTCCGCTCGACCGGGATGGCCTGCTCGGGGTCGAGCGGGTCGGACCCCCGCGGCACGAGCGCCAGGTACTTGGCGCCCAGCACCGTCTCGATCTTGATGGCCGCCTCGGAGCGGTCTCCGACGAAGGCGTCCTTCACCCGGAACTCGACGGTGACCGCGCCGTCCTCCAGCTTCAGGTTCTCCACCGTGCCGACCTTGACGCCGGCGACCCGCACCACGTCGTCGGGCTGCAGGCCGGCGGCCTCCGAGAACTTCGCCGTGTAGACGGTGCCGCCGCCGATCAGCGGCAGCGACTGGGCGTTGAACGCCAGGAACAGCAACAGCGCGATGACGCTGAGGCTGACCGCCCCGATGGTCACCGGGTTCCGGTCGCGGAACGGCTTGGACTCGCGGGCCATCAGCTGCACCCCTCCGCTCCGCTGTCGAAGCGGAACTGCGTACCGATCGGCTCGCCGTCGGGCCCCACCGGGTCACCGGGCAGCGCGACGGTGCCGCCGGCGGCGCACATGTAGAAGTTGAACCAGCTCCCGTTGATCGCGGTGCGGGTGATCAGGTCGATCTTCACCGGGGACAGCTGCAGGAAGCGCTCGACCTTGTCGCCGTCGGCGGCGAGGTTGCCCGAGAGCTCGCCGAGCGCCCGGATGTCGGCCGCCAGCGGGGGACGGACGTCGGCGAGGAAGTCGGTGGTCGTCGCCGCCAGGGTGTCGATGGTCTGCAGCGAGTCGAAGATGGCCTCTCGGTCGCCGGCCAGGCCGGTGACGAACTGCTGCAGGCTCACCACGAGGTCGGACAGCTGCTGGTCGCGGTCGGCCACCGTGTTCATCACCGTGGTCAGGTTGTCGATCATGCTGCCGATGACGGCGTCCTTGTCGGCCAGGGAGTCGCTCAGCGAGGCCACGTGCGAGAGCAGGCTCTGGACGGTGCCTCCCTCGCCCTGGAAGACCTGGATGATCTCGTAGGACAGCCGGTTCATGTCGGCCGGTGACAACGCCTGCAGCAGCGGCTGGAACCCGCCGAACAGCGTGGTCAGGTCCAGCGCCGGGGTGGTCTGCGCCAGCGGGATCACCGCGCCCTCGTCGAGGGTCTCCCCCGCCGAGCCCTCGGCGTCGGTGAGCGCGATGTAGCGCTGCCCGACCAGGTTCCGGTAGCGGATGGTCGCCTCGACGCTCGCGGGCAGCGGCACGTCGCGCGACACCTCCAGCTCCACCGAGGCCACCGGCCGGTCGGCGCCCTCGGCCAGGCCGATGCCGGTCACCTGGCCGACGCGCACCCCGGCGATCCGCACCTCGTCGCCCTCGACGAGGCCGGCCACGTCGGTGAACTCCGCCCGGTAGGCGACCTGCTCGCCGGCGCCGGTGTTGGTGATCGTCGAGATCAGCACGTAGCTGGCCAGGATCGTCACCATCGCGAAGACGATGAGCTTGACGAGGGGGCCCACCACGCCCCGGAGCTGTCCCTTCATCGGAGGCTCACCTGCGTCCCGCGGAGGAGGGGCGCCAGCGCGCTCGCCGACAGGTCCGACACCGACCCCGGCTCGCGGCCGGTCTGGTAACCGAGGATGCTGCGCACGAAATCCAGTTCCGCTGTCGATCCGGCCAGGTTGTAGGGCAGCGCCTCCCCGTCCTGCGGATTGGGGTTGCCGGCGCCGGGCGGGACGTCGTCCGGGCCGCTGCCGCCGAGGCAGACCGGGTTCCCGGTGACCGGGTTGTCGGCCGAGTCGACGCCGTCGGCAGGCGGGGTCGGGCAGTAGTACTCCCCGTTGGGGGCGGCGGCCATGAGCCCGTCGATGTCGGCGAGACCCTGGCAGTCGGGGCCGGACTGGTCGAGGTACTCCGGCTGGTCGCCCGGCACGTAGGGGTTGCGCGGCGGGAAGACGACGGTGATGTTCAGGTTCAGCGCCGGGTCGCCGTCGCCGCCGAACGACTCCGTCGTCAGCGGGGCGGCGCGGGTCAGGCCCTCGAGGATGCACGGGTAGCTCGGCGAGTACCGGGCGAGGACGCCGAGGACGGGGCGCGAGCTCTCCGCCACCGAGATGATCGTCCCCTCGTTGGTCTCGAGGAACCCGGCGGTGACCGCGGCCGCGCTGTCGCCGACGGTGAACGTGCGGCGCAGCTGCTCCTGCTGGTCCACCAGCGTGGTGTTGGTGACCGCGAGGTTGTCGAGGACGCCGAGCAGGTCGTCGGCGGCGGCGTCGTAGGTGTCGGCGAAGTCGGCCAGCAGCGAGATGTCCTCCTGCAGCTCCGGCAGGACGGTGTTGAGCTCGCCGATGTACCGGCCGGTCGCCGCCAGGTTGGCGCCCAGGTCGTCGCCGCTGCCGCGCAGGGCGTCGGCGACCGCGCCCAGGGTGTAGCTGAGGTCCTGCGGTTCCACGGCCTGCAGCAGCGGGAGCAGGTCGTCGATGACGCGCTGCAGCTCGATCGCGTTCCGGGTGCGGTCCTGGCCGATCACGTCGCCGTCGGCGAGCCGCTCCTGGGCGGGGCTCTCGTCGATCTCGAGCGACACGTAGCGCTCGCCGAACAGGGTCTTGGGCAGCAGGCGCGCGGAGACGTCGGCCGGGATCTGCTCGAGGTACTCCGGCTTGATCGCCAGGTCGATGGTGGCGCCGTCGACGTCGGCCTGCACGTCGCGCACCTCGCCGACGATCACCCCGCGGACCTTGACGTCGGAGGCCTCCTGCAGCTGGTTGCCCACGGTGTCGGTCTCCAGGGTCACCCGGGCCACGTCTGTGAACACCTTGTTGTACTGGGCCACCGCCAGACCCAGGAGCAGGGCGAGGACGACGAGGAACGCCAGCCCCTGGATGCGGATGCGGATCTTCCTGCTCATGGTCGCCTCACCCCGCGATCCGGACGGTCGTCGTCGATCCCCAGATGGCCAGGGACAGGAACAGGTCGATGACGTTGATCGCCACGATGGAGAAGCGCACCGCGCGGCCGACCGCCATGCCCACGCCCGACGGGCCTCCGCTGGCCCGGTAGCCGTAGTAGCAGTGGGTCAGGATGACCACGACCGAGAACACCAGCACCTTGAGGAACGACCAGAGCACGTCCTCGGGTGGCAGGAACAGGTTGAAGTAGTGGTCGTAGGTGCCCGCCGACTGCCCGTACGCCTGCGTGACGATGGTGCGGGTCGCGAAGTAGCTGGTGAGCAGACCCAGCACGTAGAGCGGGACGACGGCGATGAACCCGGCGATGATGCGGGTGGTCACCAGGAACGGCAGCGAGGGCACGCCCATCACCTCGAGGGCGTCGATCTCCTCGTTGATGCGCATGGCGCCGATCTGCGCGGTGAAGCCGCAGCCGACCGTGGCCGACAGCGCGACGCCGGCGACCAGCGGGGCGATCTCCCGGGTGTTGAAGTACGCCGAGAGGAAGCCGGTGAACGCGGAGGTGCCCAGCTGGTCGAGGGCGGCGTAGCCCTGCAGGCCCACGGCGGACCCGGTGAAGAACGACAGGGCCGCGATCACGCCGACCGTGCCGCCGATGACCGCCAGCGCGCCGGTGCCGAAGGTCACCTCGGCCAGCAGGCGGCCGGTCTCCTTCTTGTACCGCCGCACGGTGCGCGGGGTCCACGCCAGCGCCCGCCCGTAGAAACCGAGCTGCTCGCCGAGGTCGTCCAGGGTCCCCAGGGGCTTGCGGTACACCCGCTTGAGGCGGCGCAGCCCGACCCGGATCCGGTCGGTGGGTGACAGAAGGGCCATCACTGCCCCTTCGGCGGGACGAGCTGGAAGTAGATCGCCGTCATCACCAGGTTCACGGCGAACAGCAGGATGAACGTGATGACGACGGACTGGTTCACCGCGTCACCGACGCCCTTCGGCCCGCCCCCGGCGTTCAGGCCCTTGTAGGACGCGACGATGCCGGCGATGAGCCCGAACACGAGCGCCTTGGTCTCCGAGGCCCAGAAGTCCTCGATCTGGGCCAGCGCGCTGAACGACGCGAGATAGGCGCCCGGTGTCCCGCCCTGCAGCACGACGTTGAAGAAGTAGCCGCCCGCCGTGCCGACGACGCTCACGAGCCCGTTGAGCAGGACGGCGACGAGCATCGCGGCCAGGACCCGGGGCACGACCAGGCGCTGGATCGGGCTGATGCCCAGCACCTCCATCGCGTCGATCTCGTCGCGGATCTTGCGGGCGCCGAGGTCGGCGCAGATCGCCGAGCCGCCGGCCCCGGCGATGAGCAGCGCGGTCACGATGGGGCTGGCCTCGCGCAGGACCGCCAGGACCGAGGCGGCACCGGTGAAGGACTGGGCGCCCAGCTGACGGGTCAGCGAGCCCAGCTGCAGCGCGATGACCGCGCCGAACGGGATGGCGACGAGCGCGGTCGGGATGATCGTGACGCTCGCGACGAACCACGCCTGCTGGATGAACTCGCGGACCTGGAACGGCCGCTTCGGCAGCGCCTTCAGGACGTCGAGCGCGAAGGCGAACAGGTTGCCGCTGACGGCCAGCGGGCGCGTCGGCGAGAACTTCCCGTCGAACAGACCGGGGGCCTTCGGCTTGTCGGTGGCCGTCACCGCCTGCCGCGCTTCCGTCGCAGGGTGGCGGTGCCGGCGCCCGGGGAGCCCGCCCCGACGGGCTCGGCGTCGCCGTCCGGGGACCCGGCGGCGTCCGCGTCCGGAGCCCAGTGCCGGCCACCGGAGCCCGGGGTCGGGGTGAAGGCGCCGGAGTCGGCCATCGCCAGCAGGTCCTCGGGCAGGGACTTGCGGATGGCGGCCTGGGTGTCCTCGTCGAACTCGTGCAGCATGCGGGCCACCCGCTCCTGGCGGCGCCGCTCGGCCTTCCGCTCCGGCAGGCCCTCCGTGGGCGTGAGCTGCGGCGGGACGGCGTCGCCACCGGTGGCGCCCTTGGGGCCGACGCCGTTGTGCGCGTCGCCGCCACGCGCCTCCAGGGCGGCCATCTCGGCCTCCACCTGGGCGACGTCCTTCTCCTCGCTCATGCCGATCGGCCCCTCGCGCCGGCCGTTGAGGAACTGCCGGACGACGGGCTCCTGCGAGGTGAGCAGCTGCTCGCGCGGGCCGAACATGACCAGGTTGCGGCGGAACAGCAGGCCCAGGTTGTCGGGCACGGTGCGGGCGGTGCCGATGTCGTGCGTGACGATCAGGAACGTGGCGTCGATCTGGGCGTTGAGGTCGACGATGAGCTGGTTGAGGTAGGCCACGCGGACCGGGTCCAGGCCGGAGTCCGGCTCGTCGAACAGGATGATCTCGGGGTCGAGCACCAGCGCGCGGGCCAGGCCGGCGCGCTTGCGCATACCGCCGGAGATCTCGCCGGGGAGCTTCCCTTCGGCGCCCTGCAGACCGACCATGTCCATCTTCTCGAGGACGATCTTCTTGATCTCCGACTCGCTCTTCTTCGTGTGCTCGCGCAGCGGGAAGGCGATGTTGTCGAAGAGGTTCATCGACCCGAAGAGGGCGCCGTCCTGGAAGAGCACGCCGAAGAGCTTCCGCACCTCGTAGAGGTTGTGCTCGCTGGTCCGGCAGATGTCGGTGTCGTTGATGACGATCGAGCCCTTCTCGGGCTTGAGCAGACCCACCAGCGACTTCAGGAACACCGACTTGCCGGTGCCCGAGGGGCCGAGGAGCACGGAGATCTCACCCGGCGGCAAGGTCAGGGTGACGTCGCTCCAGATGTTCTGGCTCCCGAACGACTTGGTCAGCCCTTCGACCTCTACCGCGACGCCCACGACTGCCTGCCCCTCCGCTCCGGCTGCGTTGCCGGGTCCCCGCCCCGTCGCATCGACGAGCCCCGGCAGTGTGCGACGCCGCGGGCCGATCCGCATCCGGAACGCCCCACGGCGACTACTACTGACGAGTAACGACCGAACGGACACCAGGTTACGTGTGTCACGGGTTTTGCGTGACCCGGATCTCCATGCACCCCCCGGAAGGGACGGAGGCGTCGCCCGGCCGGAGGACGCCACAGGGGCCGCCCTCCCGGAGGAGGACGGCCCCTGGTCGCGGCGGAGCCGCGAGGTGACGCGATGGAACGACCCGTCCCGGGTCCCGCCCTGAGCTAGCGAAGGGTGGGGAGGACGGGGTGCTTCACTTGACGGTGACGGTGGCGCCGGCGCCCTCGAGAGCGGCCTTGGCCTTCTCGGCGGCGTCCTTGGCGACCTTCTCCAGGACCGGCTTCGGCGCGTTGTCGACCAGGTCCTTGGCCTCCTTGAGGCCGAGCGAGGTCAGGCCGCGCACCTCCTTGATGACCTGGATCTTCTTGTCACCGGCGTTCTCGAGGATGACGTCGAACTCGTCCTGCTCGGCAGCGGCGTCGTCGCCACCGCCGGCGCCGCCACCGGCGGCCGGGGCGGCCGCGACGGCCACGGGGGCAGCGGCGGTGACCTCGAAGGTCTCCTCGAACTGCTTCACGAAGTCGGACAGCTCGAGGAGGGTCATCTCCTTGAACGCGTCGAGCAGGTCCGCAGTGGACAGCTTGGCCATGTCTATCTCCTTAGGGTTCAGTCGTCGCCGGCCGCGTCGGCGGCAGCGGTGTCGGGGGTGGTGTCAGCAGCAGCGGTCTCGTCCGAGGCGGGAGCCTCGGCGGCGGGCGCCTCGGGAGCAGCAGCCTCGGCGGGCTTCTTCTCCTGCAGCGCCGCGGCGAGACGGGCGACCTGGGACAGCGGGGCCTGGAAGAGCCCGGCGGCCTTGGTCAGGTTGCCCTTCATCGCGCCGGCCAGCTTGGCCAGCAGGACGTCGCGGGGCTCGACGTCGGCGAGGCGGGTGACCTCGGCGGCGTCGACGGTGCGGCCGTCGACCACACCGCCCTTGACGACGAGCAGCGGGTTGGCCTTCGCGAAGTCGCGGATGGCCTTCGCGGCCTCGACCGGGTCACCCTCGATGAAGGCGATGGCGGTCGGGCCGTTGAGCAGCGGGCCGAGCTCGGGGAAACCGACCTCGTCCGCCGCCCGCTTCGTCAGGGTGTTCTTGACGACGGCGTAGCTGCTGCCCGCACCGAGGGAACGACGCAGCTGGGTCAGCTGCGCCACGGTCAGCCCGCGGTACTCGGTGAGCACCGCCGCACTCGAGTTCTGGAACCGCTCGGTGATCTCGTCGATCACCGCGGCCTTCGCCTGCGTGGGCATGGGCCTCCTCTCGTCTGTCGGGCGACCCCTGGCCTTCGCGCGAGCGCGGGCGATCGATGCCCCGAGACGAGGAACGCCCCGGCGCAGTGCGCACGGGGCGAGGCGGCGGACGACACGCGTCCGACGTTCGAACCGTCCACCTGCGCGGGTCGCCCGGGGTCCGGGACCTTCGATCGCACGCGGACGTGCGACGACCAGCGGTCTTGGGGGGAACGGCTCAAGAGTACGCCATACGACGAAGGCCCCGCCGCGCGGGTGCGCGGCGGGGCCCGTGGGCCGGTGGAGCGGCCCTGTCCTCGTTCAGGCGGACGGCTCGTCCACCAGCATGTTGCGGGTGCGGTTCGGGTCGACCGGGATGCCGGGGCCCATGGTCGTGGAGACGGTGACCTTCTTGAGGTACCGGCCCTTGGCCGAGGAGGGCTTGGCGCGGAGCACCTCGTCGAGGGCGGCGGCGTAGTTCTCCACCAGCTTGGCCTCGTCGAAGGAGGTCTTGCCGATCACCAGGTGCAGGTTGGCCTGCTTGTCGACGCGGAAGTTGATCTTCCCGCCCTTGATGTCGTTGACGGCCTTGGTGACGTCGGGCGTCACGGTGCCGGTCTTCGGGTTCGGCATCAGGCCGCGGGGGCCGAGGATGCGCGCGATGCGGCCGACCTTGGCCATCTGGTCGGGGGTCGCGATCGCGGCGTCGAAGTCCAGGAAGCCGCCCTGGATGCGCTCGATCAGGTCGTCGGAGCCCACGACGTCGGCGCCGGCGGCCTCGGCCTCGGCGGCCTTGTCACCGGTCGCGAAGACGATGACGCGGGCGGTCTTGCCGGTGCCGTGCGGCAGGTTGACCGTGCCGCGGACCATCTGGTCGGCCTTGCGCGGGTCGACGCCCAGCCGCATCGCGACCTCGACGGTGGCGTCGTAGGACGTCGTCGACGTCTCCTTCGCCAGCTTGGCGGCCTGGAGCGGGCTGTACAGGTTGTCGCGGTCGACCTTGTCGGCCACCGCGCGGTACTTCTTGCCGTGCTTCGCCATGGTGTTTCCTCTCCGGGGGCTGGCCTCGACGGCGGAGCCCCGGTCACGTGGTGAACGGGCCTGGCGAGGCCCTCCCACTGCTTCTGGGTGGAGCTGGTTCAGACGACCGTGATGCCCATCGACCGGGCGGTGCCGGCGATGATCTTCTCGGCCTGGTCGAGGTCGTTGGCGTTGAGGTCGGCCATCTTGGTGGTGGCGATCTCGCGGACCTGGTCACGGGTGACCGTGGCGACCTTGGTCTTGTGGGGCTCGCCCGAGCCCTTCTCGACACCGGCGGCCTTGAGCAGCATGCGCGCGGCCGGCGGGGTCTTGGTGACGAACGTGAACGACCGGTCCTCGAAGACCGAGATCTCGACCGGGATCACGTTGCCGCGCTGCGACTCGGTCGCGGCGTTGTAGGCCTTGCAGAACTCCATGATGTTGACGCCGTGCTGGCCGAGCGCCGGACCCACGGGCGGCGCGGGGGTGGCCGCACCGGCGTTGATCTGGAGCTTGATGACCGCGGTCAACCGCTTCCTGGGGGGCATGACTTCCTTCTATCGGTGGTGGATCAGCTGGGCGCCGGGGAGCGCGCTCAGATCTTGCTGACCTGGTTGAACGACAGCTCGACGGGCGTCTCGCGGCCGAAGATGGAGACGAGCACCTGCAGCTTCTGCTGCTCGGCGTTGATCTCGTTGATGGTGGCGGGCAGCGTCGCGAACGGTCCGTCCATGACGGTCACGGACTCGCCGATCTCGAAGTCCACGACGGCGGCCGGGGCGGCGACGGCGCCGCCGGTGGCCGGCTCGGCACCGGTGGTCCGGGCCGCCTGCGGAGCGGTCGCCGGCACCAGGATCTTGACGACCTCGTCGATGGTCAGCGGCGAGGGCTTGGAGGTGGCGCCCACGAAGCCGGTGACGCCGGGGGTGTTGCGGACCGCGCCCCACGACTCGTCGTTGAGCTCCATGCGGACCAGCAGGTAGCCCGGCAGGACCTTGCGGTTGACCTGCGCGCGCTTGCCGTTCTTGATCTCGGTGACCTCCTCCGTGGGCACCTCGATCTGGTAGATGTAGTCCTCGACGTCCAGCGACTGGATGCGCGCCTCGAGGTTGGTCTTCACCTTGTTCTCGTAGCCGGCGTACGAGTGCACGACGTACCAGTCGCCCGGGGCCAGGCGCAGCGCCTTCTTCATCGCCTCGACCGGGTCCTCGTCCTCGTCCGGCGTCGCGTCCGAGGACGGCGCCGGGGCGGTGAGCGGGTCGGTCACGAGGCTGTCGGCGTCGCCGCCCTCGATCTCCGGGGTCACGTCGGAGACCTCGGTGTCGGTGTCGAGGTCCGTGGTGTCCGTGGAGCCCTCGGCGGCACCGGTCTCACCGGCTCCGGTCTCCAGGTCGACGGTGCCGCGCTGCTCGGCGCGCGTGTCGTCCAGGTCCGTGGCGGTCACGCCTTCGACCGGGGTGGCGGTCTCGAAGGGCTCGCGGGGGTCGGTCACAGGTTCTTCTTCCTTGTCAGGGGGGTGCAGGCGCGGGCGGAGGTCAGCCGAAGACGGCGATCACGCCCCGGGCGAAGAGCAGGTCCAGGCCGGCCACGAGCGCGACGATGAACGCCACGAACACGATGACCACGGTGGTGTAGGTGATCAGCTCGCGGCGGCCCGGCCAGATGACCTTCCGGAGCTCGGCCACGACCTCGCGGAGGAACCGGGCCACGGACCGCTTCTGGCCGCTCTGGGCACGGGCCCGCTCGGCCTCGGCGCGGGAGCGGGTGCCGGCGCCGCTGCGGCCCGCCGGACGGGCACCGGCCGGACGGCGGGTCCGCGCGGGGCGGTCGTCGTCGTCCTCGTCGTCCCCGGCGGTGATCCGGCCCCGGCGTCGCCCGCCGGTGGACCGCGCCGCGACGACCTTGTCCTCGTCGGACTCGGCCTCGGCGGCGAGCTCGTCCTCGGCCGCCTCGAGCTCCGCGGCGTCGTCGACCCCCGGGGCCTCGCGGTCGAGCTGCTCGTCGGTCAGCTCGGCGTCGCGAGGGTCGTCCTCACGTCCCGGCTTCTCGTCGCTCACTGCGCCTCGCTCGCCTCGTGGTGGGAGCGCCTCGTCCGAGGCGCCCGTCTGGTCGTGTCCTGCCGTGCGGTGGCAGGGGTGACAGGACTTGAACCTGCAGCCTGCGGTTTTGGAGACCGCTGCTCTGCCAATTGAGCTACACCCCTTGGACCCGGTCGGGGCCACCGGGACCGCCCGCCTCACCACGGCAGCACGGAGCCTCGAGGAGGTTCCGGGGCACGCCGGTGGCGGGGTCAGCTGCCCCAGGACGGCCAGTGTACGGGAACGGACCGGCGCGCAGCCAACGTCCCACCCGTCCCTCCTCCCCCGACGGGTCCGGGCAGCTCGGCGGTGACGCCGATCGGCCGACTTTGACACGATGGCGGCATGACCGCCGTCTCCTCGGAGTCCGCCAGCCCGTCCGCCGCCGTCCCCGGCGGGAGCCGCATCTCCCGTCGCATCGCGGCGATCAGCGAATCGGCGACGCTCGCCGTGGACGCCAAGGCCAAGGCGCTCAAGGCGGCGGGCAAGCCGGTGATCGGCTTCGGCGCCGGGGAGCCGGACTTCCCGACGCCGGACTACATCGTCGAGGCCGCGGTCGCCGCGTGCCGTCAGCCGGCCATGCACCGCTACACCCCGGCCGGGGGGCTGCCGGCCCTCAAGGAGGCGATCGTCGCGAAGACGGCCCGCGACTCGGGCCTGCAGGCGACGCCGGCCAACGTGCTGGTGACCAACGGCGGCAAGCAGGCGGTCTACGAGGCGTTCGCCGCGCTGCTCGACCCGGGCGACGAGGTCCTGCTCCCCGCGCCGTACTGGACCACCTACCCGGAGGCGATCAAGCTCGCCGGCGGGGTGCCCGTGCCGGTCGTGGCCGACGAGCAGAGCGGCTACCTGGTGTCGGCCGCCCAGCTGGAGGCCGCCCGCACGCCGCGGACGAAGGTCCTGCTGTTCTGCTCGCCGTCCAACCCGACCGGCGCGGTCTACCCGCCGGAGCAGGTCGAGGAGATCGGCCGCTGGGCGCTCGAGGCAGGGCTCTGGGTCCTCACCGACGAGATCTACGAGCACCTCACCTACGGCGGCGTGACCGCCCCGTCGATGCCGGTCGTCGTCCCCGAGCTGGCCGAGCGGTGCGTCGTGGTCAACGGCGTCGCCAAGACCTACGCGATGACCGGCTGGCGGGTCGGCTGGATCCTGGGTCCGACCGACGTCGTCAAGGCCGCGACCAACCTGCAGTCGCACGCCACGTCGAACGTCGCGAACGTCTCGCAGGCGGCGGCCGTCGCGGCCCTCACCGGCGACCTGTCGGCGGTCGCCACCATGCGGGAGGCGTTCGACCGCCGGCGGCAGACCATCGTGTCGATGCTGCGCGAGATCCCCGGGGTCGCCTGCCCCGAGCCGCAGGGCGCCTTCTACGTCTACCCGTCGGTCAAGGGCCTGCTCGGCCGGCCGATCGCCGGCCGGACGGCGGAGACCAGCGTCGAGCTCGCCGAGATCATCCTGGAGGAGGCCGAGGTGGCCGTCGTCCCGGGCGAGGCCTTCGGGACGCCGGGCTACCTGCGGATGTCCTACGCGCTCGGGGACGACGACCTCGTCGAGGGCGTCTCCCGGATGCAGCGGCTGCTCGCCTCCGCCCAGTAGCTCCTACCCCCCGGCGTCCTCGGCGTCGAGCGCCCCGGCGGCCCGGAGGACGTCGACGGCCGCGGGCAGGTCCGCCATCGCGCGGTGGACGTCGTCCGGCGTGGCGATGGACCACGCCGTCGCGTCGACGTAGCAGCGGATCGCGGCGGTGAACGCCTGGTCGCCGACGGCGCGCTGCGCCTCGAGCAGGGCCGAGCCGCCCTTGTCGTAGACCAGCCGGAAGTACCGGCCGGAGCTCTCGTACTGGTCCATGGCCGCCCCGACCGGGCCCTCCAGGTCCAGCGCGGCCTCGGACACGAGCCCGGAGCCGGGGTCGACCACGGCCTCGGCCCAGGAGGCGAACGCCTCGTCGAGCCACGGATCGCGGAACTGCGAGTTGCCGACCATGCCGTAGAACCACTGGTGGGCCACCTCGTGCACGAGCACCATGCGGCTCGGCGTCGCCTCGAGGATCATGCTCGGGTACTCGATCCCGCCGCCGAAGTCGGGCAGCAGCGCCACCGACAGGGTGTCGTAGGGGAACGGCCCCAGGAGCGCCTCGAGGTCGTCGACGGCGGCCACCGTCCAGGCGCTGAGCTCCTCCCCCGGGAGGTCCGGGTCGGGCAGCACGCCGGTGGTCACCCGCGTCCCGCCCGCGGTCGTGGCCTCCGTCGTCGTGAACGGGCCGACCGCGACCGCCACGTCGCGGGCCACCGGCTCGGTCGACGTCCAGGTGCGCCGGCCGTCGCGCGGGGCGCCGGGCTCGGCCACGGCACCGGTCATCAGCACGGTGAGGTCCTCGGGCACCGAGACGCTGACCTCGGTGTCGGCCACCGGGCTCGACGCGGTCTCGCCGCTGAGTGCCACGAACGGGTCGCGGGCCCACCCCGCGCCCGGCTCCCAGGCCAGCAGCGGGGCACCGCTGGCCCACCAGGACGCCGGCCCGTCGACGCCGAACCGGTCGAACCCGCCGCTGCCGAGCGCGAGCGAGAAGGCGAGCTCGACCTCGGTGGACTCCCCCGCGGCCAGCTCGTCCTCGAGCTCGACGACGTAGAGGCCGCCGGGGTCCGCGGCGCCCGCGCCCTCGTACCGGCCACCGGCGACGTCGTCGCCCCGGACGTCGTCCACGAGCAGCCGGTTGCCGGCCGGCGCGGAGTCCGGGCCGTTGGGGACCAGCCGGAAGACCAGCTCGTCGACGTCGAGATCGGGGGTGAAGACGACGGTCTCGGTGCCGGTGACGCTGCGCCCGTCGTCGGCGAGCACGAAGTCCAGCGACACCTCCGGACGGTCGGGATCGGGCTCGGCCCGCTCGGCGGGACACCCCTGGTCCTCGGCCGCGGGCGTGGGCGCGGGGTCCGCCGCCGGGGGGCGGCCCCGCTCCGCGACGGTGTCGGCGAACGAGGTGCAGCCGGTCAGGAGGAACGCCGCCGCGACGGCGGCGACCCTCCGGGACGTCATGCCAGCCGGACGATCGCGCGGGCCAGCGAGAGGACCTTCTCGCCGCCGCTGGTCACGGTGAGGTCGACGCGGGCCAGGCCGTCATCCAGGAGCGCCGCGACCTTGCCCCGGACGGTGACCTCCGCCCCCTGGTCGTCGTCGGGGACGACGACGGGCCGGCCGAAACGGACGTGCTGCTCGACGAGCGCGGCGGGGTCACCGGTCCAGGCGGTGACCGCGCGGCCGGCCAGAGCCATGGTGAACATGCCGTGCGCGATGACGCCGGGCAGCCCGACCGCGGTGGCGGTGCGGTCGTTCCAGTGGATCGGGTTGAAGTCGCCCGAGGCGCCGGCGTAGCGCACGAGGTCGGCGCGGGTGACGCGGTAGCTCTGCTCGGGCAGCTCGGTGCCCACGTCGACGGTCACGGCTCCCCCCGGGCCACCAGCATCGAGGTCGCGGTGCACACCGGTTCGCCGTCCTCGGTGGCGAGGTCCACCCGGGCGGTGAGCATGTCGTTGCCGGCGACCGTGCGGGCGGCGTCGATCGTGGTGGTGGCGACCAGCCGGTCGCCCGCGCGGATCGGGCGGTGGTGGGTGAAGCGCTGCTCGCCGTGGACGACGCGGGCGTAGTCGATGGCGACGTCGGGGTCGTCGAGCACCACCATGGCCGCCTCCAGGCTCACCACGATGGCGAACGTCGGCGGCGCGATGACGTCGGGATGACCCGCGGCCCGGGCGGCCTCGGCGTCCCGGTGCACGGGGTCGTCCGCACCGATCGCGGTGGCGAACTCGGCGATCTTCGCGCGGCCGACCTCGTAGACGGCTGAGGGCGGGTAGCTGCGCCCGACCAGTTCCCGGTCCAGCGCCATGCTCCCGCCCTCGGCTCAGCAGTGGGCCCGCGTCAGCGGGTCTCGCGGTGCAGCGTGTGCTTGCGCTCGCGCGGGCAGTACTTCATCAGCTCGAGCCGGTCGGGGTCGTTCCGCCGGTTCTTGCGGGTGATGTAGTTGCGGTTCTTGCACTCCTGGCAGGCCAGGGTGATCTTCGGACGGATGTCGGTCGCTGCCATGAGGAGTGCTCCTAGCCTTGTGCGGGCGTGGCGGCGGCTGCCGACACGGTGACGGACCCCGGGGTGCGGGGTCCGTCGGGAGTAGCGGTGACCGGACTTGAACCGGTGACACAGCGATTATGAGCCGCTTGCTCTACCAGGCTGAGCTACACCGCCGGGATGACCGTGCGGCCCGGTCTCGCGACTGGACCGGCTGGTCACAGAGCCCCTTTACGGAATCGAACCGTAGACCTTCTCCTTACCATGGAGACGCTCTGCCGACTGAGCTAAAGGGGCGTGCTCGAAGAGCCGTCGAGAACTGTACCTGACCGCCGTCGACGCGTCGGGCAGGGGGTTCGGCGGGTGTTCAGGTGCGGACGAACAGGCGCCGGTGGGTGGCACCCGGGGCGGCCTTGCGGACACCCGTCCGGGCCAGCAGCCAGCTCTCCAGCCGGTCGTCGGGCAGCGGCCGGCTCACGAGGAAACCCTGCAGCTTGTCGCAGCCCATCTCGGCGAGCAGGTTGCGGGTCAGCTCGTCCTCGACGCCCTCCGCCACCACGCGCAGGCCCAGGTTGTGGGCCAGCTCGATGATCGAGCGGGCGATGAAGGACTCCCCCTGGCTGGTCGACATGCCCAGCACGAAGGACTTGTCGATCTTCACCTCGTCGATCGGCAGCTGGCGCAGCTGGGACAGCGAGGAGTAGCCGGTGCCGAAGTCGTCCATGGACAGCCGCAGGCCCAGCCCGTGGAGGTCGGCGAGCACGGTGCTGTCGCGCACCGAGTCGTCCACGACGCTGCCCTCGGTCAGCTCCAGGGTGAGCAGCTCGCCGGGCACGTCGTGCCGCTGCAGCGCCCGCCGCACCCGGGTGACCAGGTCGGGCTCGGTCAGGCAGTGCGCCGAGAGGTTCACCGCGACCGACAGCGAGATGTCCTGGTCCAGCCAGCGCCGGCAGCGCGCCAGCGCCAGGTCGAGGACGTGGTCGGTCACCGCCCCGATCCGGCCGATCTGCTCGGCGAGGTGGATGAAGTCGTCCGGCGGGATGTCGCCGTAGCGCGGGTGGGCCCAGCGCACCAGCGTCTCCACCGACACGATGTCGGAGGTCTGCGCGTCGATGATCGGCTGGAAGACCACGCTGATCTGGCCGTCGGCCATGGCCTGCTCGAGCTCGGTGCCCAGCTGCAGGCGGCGCAGGCTCTGCTGGTCGAGCACCGGGTGGTAGCTGGCGACCCCGCCGGAGTCGGCCGCGGCGAGCAGCGCGACGTCGGCCCGCTGCATGAGCATCCCCGCGTCGGTGCCGTGCACGGGCGCGGCGGCCACGCCGATCGTCAGCGTGACCTCCAGGTCTAGCCCCGCGACGCGCGCCCGGGTGGAGGTCGCCTCCCGCAGCCTGCGGGCCGCGCGCTCGGTCGCCTGGAGCGACAGCCCGGGCAGCAGGACGGCGAACTGCTCGCCCTCCATCCGGGCCACCAGCGCCGACGGCGGGGCGTGCTCGCGCAGCAGGCCGGCGGTGACCAGCAGGAGCTCGTCGCTGGCGGCGTGGCCGAGCGTGTCGGTGACCTCGGTGTAGTTGCCGAGCGCGGTCAGGATCAGCCCCGCCCGGGCGGTGGCCGGGTCCGCGCAGAGCAGCGCGTCGATCTCGGCGGCGAGGCGCTGCCGGTTGGGCAGCCCGGTCAGGCGGTCGTGGTCGGCGTCGAAGCGGATCTGGCTGAGCAGCTGCTGGTGCCGGATGGCCGCGTTGACGTGGGTGAGCATCGAGTCCAGCGCGGCGCTGTCGCTGTCGCCGAAGGAGTGGATGTCGCTGCGCCGGTCGCACACCTCGAGGTAGCCGGGCTCGCCCGCGGCGGTCATCACGGCCGCGCCGAGCAGGTCGGAGACGCCGCGGCGCAGCAGCGCCTGGGCCTCGACGTCGTCGGCGTCGGCCAGGGAGACCCGGACGGGCCCGTCCAGCGACGAGACCGCGCGACGGCGGAAGACGTCGTCCGGGTCGCCGGGGCCGTCGTACCAGACGGCCCCGTTGTCGGCGACGACGACCAGCCGGGGCTCCTCGTCCAGGTAGGGAGGCAGCCACAGCGCCACGCGGTCGGCGTTGAGCAGCTCGCGGACGGCCGCGACGATCTGCCGGGTCCCCGCCTCGTCGGGCGAGACCTGTTCCACGCGACGGGCGAAGTCGTAGACCCGCTCCACGCTGTGGCCGTCCTGGGTCACGGCGGCGAAGCGGCGGTAGAGCAGCGCGAGCGCGACGACGAGCGGCGCGATCAGCAGCCAGGCCCAGGGCGTGGCGCCGACCAGCAGGAGGACGGCGAGGCCGACGACCACGGAGACCGGCCCGATCATCAGCGCGGGGATGAGGAAGGACGCCCACAGCGCCCGGCCGGGATATCCCTGCGTGGCCACGATGGCGCCGGCGATGAGCACGACGCTGAGCAGGCTCGCGGTGAGCACCGCCAGCAGGTAGGACAGCCACGTGCCGGGGTCGGTGATCTCGCCCTTCGGCAGGGCGTCCAGGACGCTGACGGCCGCGCACGTCTCCAGCACGACGACCGTCACGTTGAAGAGCGTCTTGGCCCGGGAGTACCCCTGCGCGAGGGACACGATGGCGACGGCGAAGCCCCAGGCGACCGCCGTCCAGGCGCCGCCCACGCTGGCCAGCGCCAGCACGAACGCCAGCTCGCTCGCCGACCAGGAGAACCCCTGCTTGCGGAACTCGAAGTCGACGTTGAACGACTCGGCGGCGACGAAGGCCACGAAGACCGCGATCAGCCGCAGCGGCTCGACCGGCTCGCCGGGCGGGAAGAGGACCCAGAGCGAGACGGGCACGGCGACGGCGAGGCCGATCCAGGCGACCGCCCACGCGGTGAGCCGCAACGGCCGGGACGGCGCGCGGTCGTTCTGCTCGGCCACTCGTACCTGCATTTCCCCTGGGAAGACGGGCGCGCGAAGGCTAGCAGCGGAAAGGCGCCCTGCGACCCCTCACCGCCCCCACGGGATGAGGTCGCGCCGCAAGCAGCGAGGCGGCCGGCACAGGGCCGGCCGCCTCGATCCTCCAGCTGGTGCGCGTTCGCTCAGACGGCGACGGCGCGGTTCCACTTGGCGCCGCGATTCCACTTGGCGCCGCGGTTCCACTTCGCGCCGCGGACCGAGGTCGAACCAGACTGCACGTTGCTACCCATGACGCCTCCCGAGGCATGACTGACTGCGGCTGTGCGGCAGCCACCTACGCGCGCGGGGGCAGAGCGTCGTTCAGTACGGACCGCGCGGGAGACATTGCTTCCCGTCACCCGTCCGGACAAGCACCGATGATCATGTCCGGGTGACGCGCCCTCGCGTCGTCACTTTGCGTGAGTGATATTGAGCCAGCTGTCACCGATCGGGTGAGGAGCCGCCGCCCCGGACACCGCCGCGAGCCCGCGCCTCGCCGATCGCGAGGTCGGACAACCAGTCGGTCGCGAGGTCGAACGTCGCACCCCGGTAGTCCTTCGGCGGGGACACCGGGGCATCCGCGCCGCCGAGGAGCCGGGCGGTCCGCTCGAAGGCGGCCCGGGCCTGCGCCTCCACGACGTGCACTCGTGCGGCGAGGTCGGCCGGCACGACGCCCCGGGCGAGAGCGGCGGCGTCGTCGGCGTCCAGGCGTGGAGCACGGTCGGGGCCCAGGTCGAAGGTGCCGTCCATGTCGAGGAGCATCGGCGCGTAGGTGCCGGCGACCTCGGCGACGACGGCGAGCGGTGTGGCGCGCGCGTGGGAGGCGAGCTCCAGGACCAGGCCGGCCGTCCACTTCCAGAACTGCTCGCGATCCTCGGCCCGCTCCCGCAGCTCGTGGCCGTCCAGGGCGTGATCGAGCCGGTAGCCGTGCTCCCGCACGGCGACGAACGCGCTCGTCACGGCGATCGCGGGGTGCGGGCTCTCGGGGCTGCTCCGCCCGCCGTCCCGGACCTGCGTCACCGACCAGTCGACCAGCGCCCCCTGGACGGCGGCTCGGGCCTCCCCGTCGAGCAGCACCAGACCCAGGCCGCGCACCTGCTGGCCGGTGCCGTCGTCATCGGCGCCCGACGCCGCCGTGCCCAGCGCGTCGGCCGCAGCGGCCACGTGGGCGGCCACCGCGTGCCCCAGCGCCGGCGCCACCGCCGCGACGGTGCCGCGGTCCACCGTCCAGCCGGAGGGGTCGCCCGCGAACAGACCGGCGCCGATCGTCTGCAGCCCGAGGCGAACCGCGCGGTCGCCGTCGGGCCCGGCGTCGTCGGCCGCGGTGCCGACCAGCGCGCCGAGCAGCTCGCCGCCGTCGGCCCAGTGGCGGGCCAGCAGCATCTCCCACGTCCGGCGCCCGCCGAGGAACACCGCGGCCTCCGTGGGCGTCGCCTCCCGTGCCAGCGCGGCGACGGCCACCTCCACCGCGTCGTGGGGCTCGCCCGGCCCCCGGCCCGGCGTTCCGGCGGGCAGCCCCGGCGGGCGCCCCGTCGCCTGCTCGTGCACCAGGAGCTGCCGCGCCCACTCCGCGACGGTCGCCGTCCGCGGGGCCGCCGACCCTGCTCCCGCCAGGAGGACGGCGGCCATGCCGGCGGCCCGCCGGTCGGCGCTCCACGTGTCGTCGGCGGGCAGGTGGTCCGCCTCCAGGACGGCCCGGACGCGGTCCGTGCGGGCCGTCCCCGGTACCGCGCCGCCCAGGGCGGCCGCGAGCACGCCCGCCAGCGGGCCGGCGGGGTGCTCTCCCACGACGTGGAGGAGCCCGCCCACGCCCTCCACGTCGAGGCCACGGACGAACGCGGAGGCGAAGGCCGGCAGGTGCGCGTAGGCCGCCACCTCGCGCGCCAGGGCCATGCGCTCCTCCGGCGTCATGGACGTGGTGGCGAGCTCCCGGCCGGCCGCCAGCCCGCGGTGGGCCAGCTCCGGGTCGCCCCAGCCCGGCAGCGCGGCGGCCAGGTGGGCGAGGACGCGCCTGCCGTCACCCGGCCGGCCGGCCCCGCCGACGGGGCGGCTCGCCTGGGCCAGCGCCCGCGTGGTCGCGGCGACGTCGTCGGCCAGCTCCTCGAGGAGCAGCTCGTGCCGCCGGCGCCGCCGGGCCTCGGCCGCCTCGACCTCCGCGACGGTGCCCGCCCAGGACAGCGCGCCGGTCATGACCGCGTACTGCGGGTCCGCGGTCTCCAGGAGCTGCCGCTGGGCCAGCCGGAAGTCCTCCGCCTGCTCCTCGCGCAGGGCACGCACCTGCCGGCGGGTCTCGCGGAGGAGCTCCCCGTGGGCGCTGAGCCGTCCGGTGGCGGCGAGCACCGCGGCACCGGCCTCCCGCACGATCCCGGTGACCCGGTCCAGCTGGGCCTCGGCCGCCGTCGCGTCGTCCCCGAGCCAGCCCGGCGTGCCGCCCGCGCGCCCGGCGAGCACCTCGCCGATACCGGCCAGCCGGAAGGCCGCCCCCGCGACGTCCCTGACGAGGTCCTCGACCTCGGCGGGGTCGCCGGGCGGCATGTCGAGGGCGATCGGCTGCGGCAAGGCGTACGTCATTCGGCACGCGCCCGGCCGTGCGAGGCGAGCAGGCCCCGGTCGAGGTCCAGCCACGAGTCGGCGGCCGCCTCGACCGTCGCGCCCAGCCAGCCCAGCTCCCCGGCCAGTGCCCGGCCGGCGGCGCGGTGGGCCTCGAGGAATGCCTCGACCGCCGGCAGCAGGGCCGGCCCGACGTCCCCCGCCCGGTCCAGCCGGGGGGCGATGTCCTCGGCGTCCGAGGCGACGGCGTGCAGTGCGGCGGCGAGCTCGCGGAGCCCGGCGGCCGACATCTCGATGGACATGCGCGCAGTGTCGCCCCACCGGGGGGACCCGTCCGGTCGTCGTCCACAGGCCGGGGCGGGCGGCGGGGCGCCACCCGATCGGGTGTCCACAATGTCCACAGCCGCTGTCCACAGGCGGTGGACAACTCCTACGCTCCCGGCGTGCGGCGGGACGACGGGGAACGGGGCTCGACGCTGCCGTTCGTCCTCGTGTGCTGGCTGGTGGCGGCGCTCATGGCCTTCGGGGCGATCGCCGCCTCCGACGCCTTCCTGGAACAGCAGGAGGTCCAGTCGGTGTGCGACGGGGCGGCGCTGGCGGCGGCGAACCGCACCGCGGAGGACCTCGTCTACGCCCGCGGCGTCGGCGACAGCCTGCCGCTGACGCGGGCCGCCGCCCAGGCCGCGGTGGCCGACCAGCTCGCCGACGGCGGAACGGCGCTGGACTCCTGGTCGGCCGAGACCGACGGGGCGGAGGTCACCGTGCGGTGCACCCGGCACGTGGAGATCGCGTTCGGCTGGCTCTTCCTCGGGGGCGAGCCGCTGGAGCGGACCACGACCGCCAGCGCGCGGGCGCCGACCCTCCCGTGAGACGGGGAACGGCCCCCGGCCAGGAGGCCGGGGGCCGTTCGTACCGGGCGTGGCGGGTGAAGGATTCGAACCTTCGTAGGCTAAGCCGACGGATTTACAGTCCGCTCCCATTGGCCACTCGGGCAACCCGCCGTGCGGTGGTACCGGAGAAGAATACAAGACGGCCGCCGCCGCTCTCGGAGCCCCGAGCGGAGCCGGCCGGTGGAAGGGGAACGCCATGGCCGATTCGTCGTTCGACGTCGTCAGCAAGGTCGACCGCCAGGAGGTCGACAACGCCCTCAACCAGGCGGGCAAGGAACTCTCGCAGCGCTTCGACTTCCGCGGCACCAACGCCACCATCGCGTGGGCCGGCGAGGACGGCGTGACCCTCCAGGCCGACACCGAGGAGCGCGTCGTCGCGGCGCTCGAGGTGTTCAAGGAGAAGCTGATCAAGCGGAACATCTCGCTGAAGGTCCTCGACGCCGGCGAGCCGCAGGCCTCGGGCAAGACGTACAAGATCGGCGCGCGGATCAAGCAGGGCATCGAGTCCGACGTCGCCAAGAAGATCGCCAAGCTGATCCGCGACGAGGGACCCAAGGGCGTCCAGGCGCAGATCCAGGGCGACCAGCTGCGGGTCAGCGGCAAGAAGCGCGACGACCTGCAGGCCGTCCAGCAACTGCTGCGCGGAGCCGACCTCGACGTCGCCCTGCAGTTCGACAACTACCGCTGACGCAGGGGAACGGCGGCGTGGGGGGACACCGTGGTCGGGCGTCGCCCACAGGTCGCCGGCCGGCAGCGCCGTCCCGCTCAGCGCTGGCCGAGCTCGCGGGCCAGCTCCTCGAGCCGGGCGATCCGCTGCGGCATCGGCGGGTGGGAGGCGAACAGCGACGCCATTCCCTGGCCGCGGAACGGGTTGGCGATCATCAGGTGGCTCTGGGTGACCAGCCGGTCGTCCTGCGGCAGCGGGAGAGCCGCCGTCCCGCGCTCGATCTTGCGCAGCGCGCTGGCCAGCGCCAGCGGGTCCTGCGACAGGTAGGCGCCCGAGGCATCGGCCTGGTACTCGCGGCTCCGGCTGACCGCCATCTGCACCACCCCGGCCGCGATCGGCCCGAGCAGCATGAGCAGCAGCCCGCCGAGCGCGTTGCCCCCGCCGCGCTCGTCCGAGCGCCCGCCGAACATCGAGGCGAACATCGCCATGTGCGCCAGGTAGGTGATGACCGTGGCCATGGCGCCGGCGACCGAGCTGATGAGGATGTCGCGGTCGTAGACGTGCGACAGCTCGTGCGCGAGCACCCCGCGCAGCTCGCGGCGGTCGAGGAGCTCGAGGATTCCCTGCGTCACGCACACCGCGGCATTGCGCGGGTTGCGCCCGGTCGCGAACGCGTTGGGCTGGTTGGTGGGGCTGACGTAGAGCCGGGGCATCGGCTGCCGGGCCTCGGTGGCCAGCTCCCGGACCATCGCGTACAGCTGCGGCGCCTGCGTCTCGGTGACCGGGAAGGCACGCATGGCGCGCAGCGCCAGCTTGTCCGAGTTGAAGTAGGCGTACCCGTTGACGCCCAGGGCGACGACGAGGGCGATGACCAGGCCCTGCCGCCCGCCGATCAGCGAACCGGCAGCCAGGATGAGCCCGCCCATGAGGCCGAGCAGGACGGCCGTCTTGAGTCCGTTGTTCCAGCGCTGCACGTCGGATCCAACGCCGGTGGCCGGACGGCCGTTCCCTGCCGCAACCGTGGCGGATCCCCCGGAATGGGGAACGGATCCTCCCTGTTAGGTCACCCAAAGCCCTGAGTGTCCGGATCCACATCCCGGCCGCTGACACACGCACGTAATCTCGGCCGGTGGAGGTACACCACTCATGACTGCGATCGAACGGCCCGAGACGGCCAGCTCGGCTCCCGGCGGGCTGGTGAAGAGCGTCGTCGAGCTCGACCGCGTCGTCATCCGGCTCGCCGGCGACTCCGGCGACGGCATGCAGCTCACCGGCAACCGGTTCACCAGCGAGACGGCGAGCTTCGGCAACGACCTCTCGACGCTGCCCAACTTCCCGGCCGAGATCCGGGCGCCGACGGGCACCCTGCCCGGCGTCAGCTCCTTCCAGCTGCACTTCGCCGACCACGACATCATGACGCCGGGCGACGCGCCCGACGTCCTGGTGGCGATGAACCCGGCCGCGCTCAAGGCCAACCTCGCCGACCTCCCCGGCGGCGGGCTGCTCATCCTCGACTCCGACGAGTTCACCCCGCGCAACCTGGCCAAGGTCGGCTACGCGACGAACCCGATCGAGGACGGCTCCCTCGAGGGCTGGCAGACCGTCAGCGTGCCGCTGACCTCCATGACCCTCGACGCGCTCGCGGACTCCGGCCTGGGCAAGAAGGAGGCCGAGCGCTCGAAGAACATGTTCACCCTCGGCCTGCTGAGCTGGATGTACCACCGGCCCACCGAGGGGACGATCCGCTTCCTCGAGCGCACGTTCCGCCGCAAGCCGGAGATCGCCGCCGCCAACATCGCGGCCTTCCGCGCCGGCTACAACTACGGCGAGACGACGGAGGCCTTCGCGGTCTCCTACGAGATCAAGCCGGCTCCCATGGCGCCCGGCCGCTACCGCAACATCTCGGGCAACCAGGCGCTGGCGCTGGGCCTCGTGGCCGCGGCGCACCGCTCGAGGCTGCCGATGTTCCTCGGCGCGTACCCGATCACCCCGGCGTCCGACATCCTCCACGAGCTGTCCAAGCACAAGTCCTTCGACGTGCGGACGTTCCAGGCCGAGGACGAGATCGCCGGCATCGCGTCGGCCATCGGCGCCTCCTTCGGCGGCGCCCTCGGCGTGACGACGACGTCCGGGCCGGGCGTCTCGCTGAAGTCGGAGGCCATGGGCCTCGCGGTGATGACCGAGCTGCCGCTGGTCGTCGTCGACGTCCAGCGCGGCGGCCCCTCGACCGGCCTGCCCACCAAGACCGAGCAGTCGGACCTGCTGCAGGCGATGTTCGGGCGCAACGGCGAGGCCCCGATCCCGGTGATCGCGCCCCGCTCCCCCGGCGACTGCTTCGACGCCGCCATCGAGGCGTGCCGCATCGCGCTGAAGTACCGGACCCCGGTCATCCTGCTCTCCGACGGGTACCTGGCCAACGGCGCGGAGCCGTGGGCCATCCCGGCGGTGGACGCGCTCCCCGACCTGAGCCAGGACGTGCGGTTCGCGACCGAGCCCAACGGCGCGGACGGCGAGTTCCTCCCGTACCTGCGCGACGAGGAGACCCTCGCCCGGCCGTGGGCCATCCCCGGCACGGCCGGCATGCAGCACCGCATCGGCGGGCTGGAGAAGGCCGACCGGACCGGCAACATCTCCTACGACCCGGCCAACCACGACTTCATGACGCGTACCCGGCAGGCCAAGGTCGACGGCATCGCCGCCGACCTGCCCCCGACCGAGGTCGACGACCCGGACGGCGACGCGCGGGTCGCCGTCATCGGCTGGGGCTCGACCTACGGGCCGATCGGCGCCGCGTGCCGCCGGATCCGCCGGTCGGGCCGCTCGGTGGCCCAGATCCACCTGCGGCACGTCAACCCCATGCCCGCCGACCTCGGCGAGGTCCTGCGCCGCTACGACCGCGTCGTCTGCCCCGAGATGAACCTGGGCCAGCTCGCGCTGCTGCTGCGGGCCAAGTACCTCGTGGACGTGCAGAGCCACACCCAGGTCCGGGGGCTGCCCTTCCGTGCCGCGGAGCTCGCCGCGGTGATCCAGGACGTCATCGACGGCACCACCGAGCCGGCCGCCAGCGCGCTGAGCGAGGCCGGGAACGGAGCAATGCAGTGACCACCGTGGACATCGGCATGCCGGACGCGCCGACCCCGATCGACGCCGCGATCGCCCGCTCCCTCGAGGCGCACGGTCCCAAGCAGACCGAGCTCAAGGGCAAGGACTTCAAGACCGACCAGGAGGTGCGCTGGTGCCCCGGGTGCGGTGACTACGTCATCCTCAACGCGGTCCAGAGCTTCCTGCCCAGCCTCGGCATCGCCCGCGAGGACATGGTCATCGTCTCGGGCATCGGCTGCTCGTCGCGCTTCCCGTACTACATGAACACCTACGGGATGCACTCGATCCACGGCCGCGCGCCGGCGATCGCCACCGGCCTGGCCGCCTCGCGTCCCGACCTCTCGGTCTGGGTCGTCACCGGTGACGGCGACGCCCTGTCGATCGGCGGCAACCACCTGATCCACGCGCTGCGCCGCAACGTGAACATGACGATCCTGCTGTTCAACAACCGGATCTACGGGCTCACCAAGGGTCAGTACTCGCCCACCTCCGAGGTCGGCAAGGTCACCAAGTCCACGCCGATGGGTTCGCTGGACCACCCGTTCAACCCGGTGTCGCTGGCGATCGGCGCCGACGCGACGTTCGTGGGCCGGGCGATGGACTCCGACCGCAAGGGCCTCACCGAGGTGCTGCGGCAGGCCGCGGAGCACAAGGGCACGTCGCTGGTCGAGATCTACCAGAACTGCAACATCTTCAACGACGGCGCCTTCGAGCTGCTCAAGGACCCGACGACGGGCACCCAGTGGTCGATCCCGATGGTGCACGGCGAGCCGCTGGTCTTCGGACCCGACGGCGCCTCGTGCGTCGTGCGCGACGACTTCGGCGGGCTGCGGATCGCCGAGACCAACCAGGTCGACCCGTCGGAGATCGTGGTGCACGACGCGCACCGGGAGAACCCCGCCTACGCGTTCGCGCTGTCCCGGCTCTCCAGCCAGGACCTGCGCTACACGCCGATGGGTGTCTTCCGCTCCGTCCAGAAGCCGACCTACGAGGCGATGATGGCCGAGCAGCTCGACGTCGCCCGCGTGCAGGAGCCCGCCGACCTCGACGCCCTGCTGTCCGGCAACGACACCTGGACCGTCGAAGGCTGAGGAAGGGCCCGTCCGGAGGCCCTAGCGGGGAGTGACGCGCAGCAGCGCGTCCTCCCCGCCTCCGTTGTCGGTGGTCACGTACAGCGCCCCGTCGCCGCCCTGGACGACGCTGCGGATCCGCCCGAACGCGCCCTCCAGCTCCGGCAGCCGGAACTCCTCGACGACGGCGCCGTCCTCGGCGAGCCGCAGGGCCAGCACGCCTTGGGCCTTGAGCAGCGCGACCAGCAGCAGCCCGTCGTAGGCGCCCCACTGCTCGCCGTCGAGGAAGGTCGCGCCGCTGGTGGCCAGCGTCGGCTCGCCGGAGGACCACACCGCCGGGACGGCGCCGGCGATCGCCGGATCGGTCATCGGCACGCTCTCGTCGTACGAGCCCCCGCCGTCGGGGTCCCAGCCGTAGTTCCCGCCGTCGCGCAGCAGGTTGACCTCGTCGTCGCGGTCGGGCCCGTGCTCGACGGCGAACACCTGGTTCGTCCCGGGCCGCACGGCCAGCCCCTGCACGTTGCGGTGCCCGAGGGTCCAGACCTCCCGCTCGCCGGTGGCCGGGTCCACCCGCAGCACCTTGCCGCCCAGCGACCGCGGGTCCTGGGGCAGGGTGCCGTCGGCGGTGTCTCCGGTCCCGACCAGCAGCGCTCCGTCGGGGGCGACGGCCAGCCGGCAGCCGCCGTGCCGGCCCGAGCGCTCGTTCAGCGGCAGACCGCCCACGAGCGGGTCGGCCACGCGGGTGGCCGACGACCAGTCCGGCGCCGCCGTCCAGGCGAGGACGGCGATCTCCCCCTGCTGACGGCCCTGGCAGCTGTAGAACCGGCGGTTCTCCGCAAAGCCCGGGTCCAGGGCCAGCCCCATGAGACCGGTCTCGCCGTCCGCGAACAGGTCGTCGAGGTCGGCGGCGACGTCCCGCGTCGACCCGTCCGGGAGGACGGCGGTGAACCCGCCTCCGCGCTCGTCGAGCAGCAACGTGCCGTCCGGCGCCCGGACGACGTCCCAGGGGTGCTCGAGCCCGTCGGCGACCACGGCGACGTCGAGCGCGGGCGCGGTGGCGGCCGGCGCGGTCGCCGGCGTGGGCGTCTCGACCTCAGCGGTCTCGGTGCACCCGACCAGGACGACGGCCGTCAGTGCGGCCCCCATGCAGGACCCCGCCGTGAGCGTGCGAGCGGTGGGGGGCATGGGGGTCCGTCAACTGGTGCGCGTGACCACGTAGTCGCACAGGGCGGAGAGCGCCTCGCGGACGTCGCCCTCCGGCACCGCAGCCAGCCGGGCCCGCGCACGGTCGGCGTACCGGGCCAGCACGTCCTCGGCCCGCGCGAGCGACGCCGAGGACCGCAGCAGCTCGAGGGCCTCGGCGTGCTCGTCGTCATCGGTCACCGGGCGGGAGACCAGCTCGCGCAGCCGCGCCTCGGCCGGGTCGTCGCCGGCGAGCGCGAACAGGGCCGGCAGCGTGGCGATGCCCTCGCGCAGGTCGGTGCCGGGCGACTTCCCGGAGGTCCCGCCCTGGCTGACGATGTCGAGCAGGTCGTCGGACAGCTGGAAGGCGACCCCGACCTCCTCGCCGAACGCGGTCAGCTCGGCGACGAGCGCGGGGTCGACGCCGGCGAAGCTCGCGCCGAACCGCGCCGAGGTGGCCACCAGCGAGCCGGTCTTGTCGGCCAGCACGTCGAGGTAGTGGGCGACGGGGTCGACGCCGGGCTCGGCACCCACGGTCTCGCGGATCTGCCCGGTCACCAGCCGCTCGAAGGTCTGCGCCTGGATGCGCACCGCCTCGGGACCGAGGTCGGCCAGCAGGTCCGAGGCGCGGGCGAAGAGCAGGTCGCCGGTGAGGATGGCGATGCTGTTCGACCAGCGGCTGTTGGCGCTGGGGGCGCCGCGCCGCACGGCGGCCTCGTCCATGACGTCGTCGTGGTAGAGGGTCGCCAGGTGGGTGAGCTCGCAGACGACGGCGGACTCCGTGACGCCGGGCGCGCCCGGGTCGCCCAGCTGGGCGGCGAGCAGCGCGAGCATCGGCCGGAACCGCTTGCCCCCGGCGGACATGAGGTGCCCGGCGGCCTCCCGGATGAAGGCGTGCTCGCTGCCCACGGCGTCGGCCAGCGCGGCCTCGACGCGGGCGAGCCCCTCGGCGAGCGCCGTGCCGAGCTCGCCGTCGGGCAGCCACGGGCCGATCGTCGACGCCGGGGTGGAGATCCGGCGCTGGACGTCGGGGATGGTGCCCTCGACTGCGGCACGGGCTCCGTTCATCGAACGACGAATCTAGCCGCCTGCTCGGCGAGGTCGAGCACCGACCCGGGGAGGATCCCGAGGACCAGGGTCGCCGTCGCGGTGATCGCGAGCACCAGGACCGTGGGCAGCCCCGGCACGCCGACCGTCGGCCCCTGCCCGCCGTCGGCGCCCGTGGCCACCGGCGAGAAGTACATGAGCACGATGACCCGGAGGTAGAAGAACGCGGCGACGGCGCTGGCCAGGAGGGCCACCAGGGCCAGGGGCCAGGCGCCTTCCTCGATCGCCGCCCGGAACACCGCGAACTTCCCGGTGAACCCGGCGGTCAGCGGGATGCCGGCGAGCGCGAGCAGGAACAGCGTCATCACCGCCGCGGTCAGCGGTGAGCGCGAGGCCAGCCCGGCCCACTGCGACAGGTGCGTCGCCTCACCGTCGCCGTCCCGCACGAGGGTCAGGACGGCGAACGCGCCCAGCGTGGTCAGCCCGTAGGTGAGCAGGTAGAACATCGTGGCCGCGAGGCCCGATCCCCCGCCGCCCTCGCTGAACTCGCCGAGACCGATCACGCCGGTGAGGAGGAAACCGGCGTGGGCGATCGAGGAGTAGGCGAGCATCCGCTTGAGGTCGGTCTGGGTGAGGCCGAGCACCGCGCCGACGACCATCGACACGATCGCCACCCCGTAGACCAGCGGCCGCCAGGTCCACTCGGCGGTGCCGAACGAGACGTAGAGCAGCCGCAGGATGGCGCCGAACGCCGCGACCTTCGTGCACGCGGCCATGAACGCGGTCACCGGCGTGGGGGCGCCCTGGTAGACGTCCGGCGTCCAGGTGTGGAACGGGGCGACGCTGGCCTTGAACAGCAGGCCGACGACGAGCAGCGCCAGCCCGAGGACGAGCAGGACGTCGCTGCCCTCGGCGAGGCTCGCCTCCCGGATCGCGGCCAGGCGGACGCTGCCGGTGGCGCCGTAGACCAGCGCCAGGCCGTACAGGAAGAACGCCGACGCGAAGGCGCCCAGCAGGAAGTACTTGACCGCCGCCTCCTGCGACAGCAGCCGCCGGCGGCGCGACATCCCGCAGATCAGGTAGAGCGGCAGGCTGAGCACCTCGAGGGCCACGAACATGATCAGCAGGTCGTTCGCCGTGACGAACAGCATCATGCCGCCGATGGCGAAGCTGGCCAGCGGGTAGACCTCGGTCTGCACGCGGGGGACGGTGAGCAGCTCGCGGTCGCGCGGGCTGCCGGCGGGCACCGCGGCCGACACCACGAACGCCGACCGCGCCGGGTCGAGGGACCGCTCGGCGAACAGCAGGATCGCCAGCGCACCGAGGCCGGCGATCGTGGCCTGCAGGAACAGCCCGGGGCCGTCGACGGCGAGCGCACCCCCGGCGGTGGTGCTCCGCTGGAAGTCCCTGGTCAGGAGCAGCGTGGACGCGAGCGCACCCACCGTGCCCACGAGCGCGACCGTCACCTGGACCGGGTGCCGGGTGTCGCGCGGCCAGAACGCCTCGACGAGGACGCCGACGCAGGCCGCGCCGAGGACGAAGAGCAGCGGCGCCAGCGAGGCGAAGGAGAGGTCCGGGGCCTCGATCATCGGTCGACTCCTCCAAGGTCGCTCAGGGTGGCGCTGACGGCGGGCTCGATCAGGTCGAGCAGCGGCTGCGGGTACACGCCCAGCACGATGATCAGCGCGACCAGCGGTGCCGCGACCGCCAGCTCGCGGCGGTCCAGGTCCAGCACGCGCAGCGTGCGGGCCGGCGCGGTGAGGGTGGCGGTGGCGGTGGCGCCACCCGCGCCGGGAACCGGCTCGGCGGGGTCCTCCTGCAGCAGCACACCGCGGGCCGGGCCGTGCATGGTGCGCTGGTACATCAGGAGGATGTAGAGCGCGGCCAGGATGATGCCGGTGGTCGCGATGATCGTGAAGACCGGCTCCTCCGGGAACGAGCCGATCAGCACGAGGAACTCGCTGACGAAGCTGTTGGTCCCCGGCAGCGCCAGCGAGGCCAGGCCCGCCACGAGGAACGCACCGGCCAGCAGCGGGGCCTTGGCGGCCACGCCGCCGTAGTCGCCGATCTGCCGGGAGCCGCCGCGCGCGATCAGCATCCCGACGACGAGGAAGAGCAGACCCGTCGCGATGCCGTGGTTGACCATGTAGAGCACCGCGCCGGTGGCCGCCTCCGTGGTGAAGGCGAAGATGCCCAGCGCGATGAAGCCGAAGTGCGAGATGGACGTGTAGGACACCAGCCGCTTCATGTCGCTCTGGCCCATCGCGAGCAGCGCGGCGTAGAGGATGCCGATCACCGCCAGCACCAGCACGAACGGCGCGAAGAAGCGGGACGCGTCGGGGAACAGCGGCAGGCAGTAGCGCAGGAAGCCGAACGTGCCCACCTTGTCGAGGACGCCGACCAGCAGGACCGAGGCGCCGATCGGCGCCTCGGAACCGGAGTCGGGCAGCCAGGTGTGGAACGGCACCAGCGGCGCCTTGATCGCGAAGGCGATGAAGAAGCCGAGGAACAGCAGCTTCTGCGCGCCGGGGTCGATCTCCAGCTGCCGGAGCGCGTCGAAGGCGAACGTGCCCTCGCCGAGCTGGCTGTTGCTCACCACGTACAGGCCGATGACGGCGGCGAGCATGACCAGCCCGCCGACCAGGCTGTAGAGGAAGAACTTCACCGCGGCGTACTGGCGGCGCGGGCCGCCGAAGCTCCCGATCAGGAAGTACATCGGGACGAGCATCGCCTCGAAGAAGACGTAGAACAGGAAGACGTCGGTCGCGGCGAAGACGCCGACCATCATGGCCTCGAGCAGCAGCAGCCAGGCGAAGAAGGCCGTCATCGACCGGCCGGGCACCTGCTCGTGCCACGAGGCGCCGATGACCACCGGCACCAGCACGCCGATCAGCAGCAGCATCACCAGCGCGATGCCGTCGACGCCGAGGGCGAAGGAGACCCCGAAGTCGGCGATCCAGGTCCACGAGCTGGTCAGCTGGAACCGGTCGCCGCCGGCGTCGAAGGCGATCGTCGCCAGCACGGCGAGCAGCAGGACGACGAGGCTGACGCCGAGGGAGACCTGCTTGGCGAGCAGGTCGCGGTCCTTCGGCAGCGCCGCGACGGCGGCCGCCCCGATCGCCGGCACGGCGATCATGAGCAGCAGGAACGGCAGGTCGCTCACTGGTCGCCCTTTCCGGAGTTGGAGGTCATCCCGCCGTCACCGCCAGGAGTGCGCCCGCGACCAGCACGGCGCCGCCGAGCATGCCGAGGGCGTAGGTGCGCACGAAGCCGGTCTGCGCGCGGCCCAGCCGCGCCGACGAGCCGCCGAGTCCGGCGGCCAGCCCGTTGACCGCTCCGTCCACCCCGCGGTTGTCCACCCACACGAGTGCGCGGGTGAGCCACTGGCCGGGGCGCATGAACAGGGACTCGTTGACCGCGTCGGCGTAGAGCGCGTTGCGCGCCGCCCGGGTGACCGGCGAGACGCGCACCGGCGCGGTCTCGGGCACCTCGCGGCGGCCGACGAACAGCCAGGCGGCCAGGACGCCGAGCAGCATGACGACGGTGAGCCCGATGCCGATGGTCGCCGGCGCGATCACGTGCGCGGCCTCCTCCGGCTCGCCGAACACCGGCTCCAGCCAGTCGCTGAGCGGGAAGATCGAGACCAGCAGGGCACCGGAGAACACCGAGCCGACGGCCAGCACGACCATCGGCACCGTCATCACCGACGGCGACTCGTGCGGGTGCACGCCGTCCGCCCACCGCGCCCGGCCGAAGAAGGTCATCAGCATCAGCCGGGTCATGTAGAAGGCGGTCAGCCCGGCGGCGAGGACGGCGATGCCGCCGGTGGTCCAGCCCAGCCAGTCGTCGCGGTCGAACGTCGCCTCGATGATCGCGTCCTTGGTGAAGTACCCGGACAGGAACGGGAAGCCGATCAGCGCGAGGTAGCCGAGCCCGAAGGTCGCGAAGGTGACCGGCAGCTTCCGCCAGAGCGCACCGAACCGGCGCATGTCGACGGAGTCGTTCATGGCGTGCATGACCGAGCCGGCGCCGAGGAAGAGCCCGGCCTTGAAGAACCCGTGCGCCAGCAGGTGCGCCAGGCCGGCCACGTAGCCGGCCGGCCCCAGCCCGACGGCCAGGAACATGTAGCCGATCTGGCTGACCGTCGAGTACGCCAGCACCTTCTTGATGTCGTCGTACGCGCAGCCGGCGATCGCCCCGATGAGCAGGGTGAGCGCGCCGATGGCCATGACGACGGTGCGCGCGGTCTCGGTGAGGTCGTAGATCGGCGCCGACCGGGCGATGAGGTAGACGCCGGCGGTGACCATGGTGGCGGCGTGGATGAGGGCCGACACCGGCGTCGGGCCCTCCATCGCGTCGGGCAGCCAGGCCTGCAGCGGGAACTGGCCGGACTTGCCGCACGCGCCGAGCAGGAGCAGCAGGCCGATCGCGGTGATCGTGCCGCCGGCCAGGGTGCCGATCCCGCCGAACACGCCGGCGTAGGACGTGGTCCCGAGCTGGGCGAACATCAGGAAGATCGCCAGGGCCAGGCCGACGTCGCCGACCCGGTTCATGATGAACGCCTTCTTGGCCGCCGTGGCCGCCGCCGGGCGGGTGTACCAGAACGCGATGAGCAGGTAGGACGCGAGGCCCACGCCCTCCCAGCCGACGTAGAGCGCCACGAAGCTGTTGCCGAGGACCAGCAGCAGCATCGCCGCGACGAACAGGTTCAGGTAGGCGAAGAACCGGCGGCGCGCGGGGTCGTGCGCCATGTAGCCGATCGAGTAGACGTGGATCAGCGAGCCGACACCGGTGATCAGCAGGGCGAACACCGCCGACAGCGGGTCGTAGAGCAGCCCCGCCCGGACGTCGAGTTCCCCGGCCGAGATGAAGGTGAACAGGTCGACGTCCACCGACCGCTCGTCGAGCCCGGCCAGCTGCACGGTGCACAGCACGGCCAGCACGAAGGCGGCGACGACGGTCGCCGTCCCCAGCAGGTGGCCCCAGCGGTCGGTGCGCCGGCCACCCAGCAGCAGCACCGCGGCACCGAGGAGCGGCAGCGCAATCAGCAGCCAGGAGGCAGCGAGCAGCCCATCAGCAGGCACTGTGTCCATCCCCGTCAGTACTTCAGCAGGTTGGCGTCGTCGACCGAGGCGGACCGCCGGGTCCGGTAGATCGACATGATGATGGCGAGGCCGACGACGACCTCGGCCGCGGCGACGACCATGACGAAGAACGCCATGATCTGGCCGTCGACCGTGCCGGTGGCCCGCGCGAAGGTGACCAGGGTGAGGTTCACCGAGTTGAGCATCAGCTCGACGCACATGAACACGACGATCGCGTTGCGCCGGACCAGGACGCCGACCGCGCCGATCGTGAACAGGATGGCGGCGAGCACCAGGTAGTAGGTCAGCGTCACCGGTCGGCGCTCCTGTCGCTCGGGGCGGGGTCCAGCGTGCCGAGAGCGGCGTCGGGCGAGCCGAGCTGCTCGCGCCCGGTGGGCCGGGGCATCTCGTCGGGGACCTGCGGGTCGATGCCGGTCGCGAGGCTGTCCTCCGCGACGGTGCCGTCGGGGAGGATCGCCGGCACCGCGACCGAGTTGGCCCGCGCGAAGACCCCGGGCCCGGGCAGCGTCTGCGGCCGGTCGGTGGTGAGGAACCGCGCCCGGGAGAGCTCCTTCTGCGTGCGGCGGCTGCCGGGCTCCTTCTCGATGTGCGCCAGGACCATCGCGCCCACCGCGGCGGTGATCAGCAGCGCGCTGGTGACCTCGAAGGCGAGCAGGTAGTCGGTGAACAGCGACTCGGCGATCGCGGCGATGTTGCCCTCCTCGCCCTGCACGGCGTCCAGGCCGGTGGCGGGGAGGTCCTGCGTGGCCCGCGCGATGCCGGCGCCCACCAGCGCCGCGAACCCGAGCCCCAGGACGGTCGCCGCGATCCGCTGCCCGCGCAGCGTCTCGACCACCGAGTCCGAGGAGTCGCGGCCGACGAGCATGAGCACGAAGAGGAACAGGATCATGATCGCGCCGGTGTAGACGATGATCTGCACCGCGCCGAGGAACGGCGCCTCCTGGACGACGTAGAAGACGCCCAGGGCGAGCATCGTGTTGACCAGCCACAGCGCGGAGTGCACCGCGTTCCGGCTGAACACCATGCCCAGCGCCCCGGCTAGCGCGACGGGGCCGAGGATCCAGAAGACGACGGTCTCGCCGCCGCCGAGGGTCTCGGTCATACCCGCTCCCCCTGCACCGGCTCCGCCGCGGAGGAGCCCGGCGTCCGCAGGTAGTAGTCCTTCTCGTCGTCCCCGAGCCGCATGGGGTGCGGGGGCTGCTCCATCCCGGGGAGCAGCGGCGCCATCAGCTGTTCCTTGGTGTAGATCAGGTCCTGGCGGTTGTCGTCGGCCAGCTCGAAGTCGTTGCTCATCGTCAGCGAGCGGGTCGGGCAGGCCTCGATGCACAGCCCGCAGAAGATGCACCGCAGGTAGTTGATCTGGTAGACCGCGCCGTACCGCTCGCCGGGCGAGAAGCGGGCGTCCTCGGTGTTGTCGCCGCCCTCGACGTAGATGGCGTCGGCGGGGCAGGCCCACGCGCACAGCTCGCAGCCGACGCACTTCTCCAGCCCGTCGGGGTGCCGGTTGAGCACGTGCCGGCCGTGGTAGCGCGGCTTGGTCACCTTCGGCTCGTACGGGTACTGCTCGGTGGTCACCTTGCGGAAGATCTGCGCGAAGGTGACGCCGAACCCCTGCGACGGCGCGGGCAGGATGCTGTCGCGCACCGCCGGCCGGTTGCGCGCCCCGGTGGAGCGCTCGATCTCAGACACTGTCGTCCTCCTGGACGGGAGCGGGTCCCCGGCGTCCGGTGCCGACGACGGGGGCGCCGTCGGTGCTCACCGGCTCGCGCCGCAGCCGGGGCGACGGCGGCACCTTCAGGTCCATCGGGGGGATCGGGAAGCCGCCCTCGGCCCGGCTCGGGCCACCGGTGGGCCGGCGCCGCGGCCCGGCCGGCGGCAGGACGTCGGGCTCGGGGTCGACCGCGTGGATCCCGCCGGCCGCGGCCTCCTCGGCCATGAGCCGGGTGTCCCGGTTCGCCGTGCGGCTCGCGATCGCCAACCCGATGAGCACGAGCAGCGCGGCCGGGACGCCGACGTAGAGCGCGACCTCGCCGGTGGAGAGGTCGGCCTCCCGGGACACGGTGCGCATGGTGGCGACGACGACGATCCACACCAGCGCGGTGGGGACCAGCACCTTCCAGCCGAACCGCATGAACTGGTCGTAGCGCAGGCGGGGCAGCGTGCCGCGCAGCCAGATGAAGACGAACAGCGCGAGCACGACCTTGAGGAAGAACCAGAGCATCGGCCACCAGCCGGTGTTGGCGCCGTCCCAGATCGAGATCGGCCACGGCGCCCGCCAGCCACCGAGGAACAGCGTCGCGGCCAGCGCGGAGACGGTGACCATGTTGATGTACTCGGCCAGGAAGAACAGGGCGAACTTCAGCGACGAGTACTCGGTGTGGAAGCCGCCGACCAGCTCGCTCTCGGCCTCGGGGAGGTCGAACGGCGCCCGGTTGGTCTCGCCGACGACGGCGATCGCGTAGATGACGAACGAGACCGGCAGCAGGACGGCGAACCAGCTGGGCCCGGTGAACTCCCAGCCGAAGAACGACAGCTGGTTGCCGTCGGCCTGTGCGGCCACGATCTCCGAGGTCGACATGGTCCCGGCGTAGAGGAACACCGCGACGATCGACAGGCCCATCGCGATCTCGTAGCTGACCATCTGGGCGGCGCTGCGCAGGCCGCCGAGCAGCGGGTAGGTGGAGCCCGACGCCCAGCCGGCCAGCACGATCCCGTAGACGCCCATGGCCGAGCAGGCCAGGACGACGAGGACGCCGATCGGGGCGTCGGTGAGCTGCAGCGGCGTCCGCTCGCCGAAGATGCTGACCGTCGGGCCGAGCGGGATCACGGAGAAGGCGAGGAAGGCCGGGATCGCGGCGATGACCGGCGCCAGGAAGTAGACCGGCTTGTCCGCCAGGGCCGGCATGATGTCTTCCTTGAACGCCAGCTTCAGCCCGTCGGCGAGGCTCTGCAGGTAGCCGCGCGGGCCGACCCGGTTGGGTCCGATCCGCTGCTGCATCCGGGCGACGACCTTGCGCTCGAACACGATGGCGAACAGCGTCATCAGGACCAGCACCACGAAGATGCCCACGATCTTGATGAGCACGATCCACCAGACGTCGTGCCCGAAGTCCTCCAGCGTCGGCTGGTCGGGGCTCGTCAGCAGGTTCATGCCAGGCCTGCCGGGGTGGTCGGGGCGGGGGACGACGCAGCGCTGAGCCGGACGACGCCGCCCGGGCCGGTGCCCAGGTCGGAGCGCACGTCGCTGCCCGGTGACCTCATCGGCAGCCACACCACCTGGTCGGGCATCGCGGTGACGCGGACGGGCAGGCTGACCGAGCCCGTCGAGCCGCTGACGGTGATCCGGTCGCCGTCCGCGACGCCGAGCCGGGCGGCCGCCTCCACGCCGATGCGGGCCACCGGCTGCCGCGCCGTGCCCGCGAGCTCGGGCTCGTCCCGCTGCAGGGTGCCGGTGTCGATGAGCTGCCGCCACGAGGCGAGCAGGGCCTCGTCCGGCCGGAGGTCGGGGGCCGGGGGCGGCGCGACGTCGAGCCCCGTCCCCTCCCCCGGACGGCGGGCCGCCCCGAGCGCCGCGAGCTCGGCCCGCGCCGCCTCGACGGTGGGCAGCCGCAGGTCGACGTCGAGCTCGTCGGCCAGGCCGTGCAGGACACGGCCGTCGGTCAGCTGGCCGGTGCCGTGCAGGGTGGCGTCGAACGGGCGCGGGCGGCCCTCCCAGTCGAGGTAGGTGCCGGCCTTCTCCGGAGCCGCGGCCACCGGCAGGACGACGTCGGCCCACTCGGTGACCACGGTCGGGAACATCTCCAGGCTCACCACGAAGGCGGCGCTGGCCAGCGCGGACTCGGCGAGCGCCGGGTCGGGAAGGTCGCAGGGGTCCACGCCGCCGACCAGCAGGCCGGGCAGGTGGCCGTCGCGGACCGCGGTGAGGATGCCGGTGAGGTCGCGGCCGGGGGTGGCCGGGATCTCGGCACCCCAGAGCGCCGCCACGTCCGCCCGGGCGGTGGCGTCGCCGACACCGCGGCCGCCGGGCAGCAGCGCGGGCAGCGCACCGGCCTCGACCGCGCCGCGCTCCCCCGCCCGTCGGGGCACCCAGGCGACCCGGGCACCGGTGGCGCGCGACAGGGCGAGCAGGGCGGAGAAGGCGCCGGGGACCTCGGCCAGCCGCTCACCGGCGAGGACGATCGCGCCGGGCTGCCGGAGGGCCTCGACGGCCGGGCCGCCCCAGCTGCCGTCGGCCAGCGCCCGCAGCGACCGGGCCTCCGCGCCGGGGAGCGTGGTGAGCACGGTGGCCTGCAGCTTCTCCGCCGCCCGGGTGGCGAACGGCGCCAGGTCGAAGACCGGCAGCTGCCGCGTGCGCACGGCCCGGCGCAGCCGCAGGAAGACGATCGGCGACTCCTCCTCCGGCTCGAATCCGGCCAGCAGGACCGCAGGCGCCGCGCCCAGCTCGTCGTAGGTGACCCCGCCGCGGCCCGGGCCGGTGCCGGCCACCTGAGCGGCCAGGAACGCGAGCTCCTCGGCCGAGTGCGCACGAGCGCGGGAGTCGACGTCGTTGGTGCCCAGCGCCACGCGGGCGAACTTGGCGTAGGCGTAGGCGTCCTCGACCGTCAGCCGGCCGCCGGGCAGCACGCCGACGCCGCCGTCCTCGCGGGCCTGCCGCAGGCCGGCCGCCGCGGCGGCCCAGGCCTCGGGCCAGGACGCGGGCTGCAGCTCGCCGTCCCGCCGGACCAGCGGCGTGGTCAGCCGCTGGTTGGAGGTGACGTAGCGGAACGCGTAGCGCCCCTTGTCGCAGTTCCACTCCTCGTTGACCGCCGGATCCTCGCCGGCCTGCCGGCGGGTGACCTTGCCGCGCCGGTAGTCGGTGCGCTGCGCGCAGCCCGACGCGCAGTGCTCGCAGACGCTCGCCTCGCTGCGCAGGTCGAACGGCCGGGCGCGGAAGCGGTACTGGGCGCTGGTCAGCGCGCCGACGGGGCAGATCTGGGTGGTGTTGCCGGAGAAGTAGGACTCGAACGGCTCGTCCTCGTAGATCGCGACCTGCTCCAGCGCGCCGCGCTCGAACAGCTCGATGAACGGGTCGCCGGCCACCTGCTGGGAGAACCGCGTGCACCGGGCGCAGAGGACGCAGCGCTCGCGGTCGAGCAGGATCTCGCTGCTGATCGGCAGCGGCTTGGGGTAGGTCCGCTTCTCGTCGACGAACCGGCTCTCGGTGCGACCGTGGCCCATCGCCTGGTTCTGCAGCGGGCACTCCCCGCCCTTGTCGCAGGTGGGGCAGTCGAGCGGGTGGTTGATCAGCAGCAGCTCCATCGTGCCCTGCTGCGCCTTGTCGGCCTGGGGGCTGGTGAGCTGCGTCTTCACCGCCATGCCGTCGGTCACCGGCATCGTGCAGGAGGCGACGGGCTTGCGCTGGCCCTCGACCTCGACGAGGCACTGGCGGCAGGCGCCGACCGGCTCGAGCAGCGGGTGGTCGCAGAACCGCGGGATGAAGACGCCGATCTGCTCGGCGGCGCGGATGATCAGCGTCCCCTTCGGGACGGCGACGTCGAAGCCGTCGATCGTGCAGTGCACGGCGTCCGGCGGCGTGTGCGGGCCGGGCGTCCCGGGCGGGACGGCCGGCGCCGGCGTCGGGTTCGTCAGAGTCACGAGGCCACCCCCACGGGCTCGATCCGGAGCGAGCGGCCCAGCCGGGCCTGCTCCTCCGGCGGCAGCAGGGCGACGTAGTCGTCCCGGAAGTACTTCAGCGAGCTGGCGATGCAGCTGGTCGCGCCGTCACCGAGGGCGCAGAACGAGCGGCCCAGGATGTTGTCGCAGGTGTCGGTCAGCAGGTCGAGGTCCTGGGCGGTGCCGCGGCCGTGCGCGATCCGGTCGAGGATCTGCACCAGCCAGTAGGTGCCCTCGCGGCACGGGGTGCACTTCCCGCAGCTCTCGTGCGCGTAGAACTCGGTGAACCGGAGGGTGGCCTCGACGATCGAGTCGGTCTCGTCGAACACCATCAGCGCGGTGGTGCCGAGCATGGAGCCGGCCGCCGCCACCGAGTCGAAGTCCAGCGGGACGTCGAGGTGCTCGGCGGTGAAGTACGGCGTCGACGAGCCGCCCGGCGTCCAGAACTTCAGCTCGTGGCCCGGGCGGATCCCGCCGGCCATCTCGAGCAGCTCGCGCATCGTCGTCCCCATGGGGGCCTCGTACTGGCCGGGGCGGACGACGCGACCCGACAGCGAGTAGATCTTCGGGCCGGGCGACTTCTCCGGGCCGAACTCCTTGAACCAGTCGGCGCCGCCCCGGACGACGAACGGCACGCTGGCCAGGGTCTCCACGTTGTTGATGACGGTCGGCGAGCCGTAGAGCCCCGCGACCGCGGGGAACGGCGGCTTGAGCCGGGGCTGGCCGCGGTAGCCCTCCAGCGACTCGAGCAGCGCCGTCTCCTCGCCGCAGATGTAGGCGCCGGCGCCGGCGTGCACGACCAGCTCGAGGTCGTAGCCCGACCCGAGGATGTCGGTGCCGAGGTACCCGGCCGCGTAGGCCTCCTCGACGGCGGCCATCAGCCGGCGATGGGCGTGCACCGCCTCGCCGCGCACGTAGATCGCGGCGAAGTGCGAGCGGATGGCGTAGGCCGAGATGATCACGCCCTCGATGAGCGAGTGCGGGTCGGCCATCATCAGCGGGAGGTCCTTGCAGGTGCCCGGCTCGCCCTCGTCGGCGTTGACGACGAGGTACTTGGGCATCGCGGCCGGTCCGGTCGGGGTCTCGCCCGGCTTGGGCTGCGGGATGAAGCTCCACTTCATGCCGGTCGGGAAGCCGGCGCCGCCGCGGCCGCGCAGGCCGGAGTCCTTGACCATCGTGACCAGCTCGTCCGGCGTCATCGACAGGGCCGTGCGCAGGGCCGAGTAGCCCTCCATGGACTCGTAGGTGTCCAGCCGCCAGGACCGCTCGGCGCCCCAGCGGGTGGTCAGCACGGGAGTGAGGGGCATGGCTCAGCCCTTCCGCTTCGGGGTGTGGCCGGCGTCGATGACCCGGCCGGTGCCGGGCGCCTGGGACTCGGTCCCCGGCTCCTGCCCGGCGGGGGTCTCCGTGCCGTCGTCCTCGTCGGCCAGCGACCTGCCCGACGGCTCGGGGGCGTCGGGGTGGAAGCCGGCGGCGCCGGCCCGCTCGGCCGGGGTGTCGGCGGCGGCGACGCGGGCGTCGGCCGCCTCGCGCCCGGGGGTCTCCCCCGTCGTCCCGGAGGGCGCGACCGTGGCGGCCGGCTCGTCCGCGTCCGGCGCGGGGGCGTCGGGACGGCGCGGCATCGGCGGGGCCGACTCCCCCCGCTCGGCGGCCAGCCGCAGCCCGGCGAGCGTGGGCCCGAGCGCACCCGGCGCGTCGACCGCGGCGGCCGCGGCCCCGGCGTCCGGGTGCTGGGAGAAGCCGGCGAGCTGCCGGGAGATCCCCTTGAAGTCGGTGAGCGGGGCGCCGCGGGTGGGCAGCGGCTTCTCACCGCGGCGCAGGGCGGCGACCAGCGCGCGGGCGCTCTCGACGTCCTGCTGGTCGTAGAACTCGTAGTCGACGGTGACCACCGGCGCGTAGTCGCAGGCGGCCAGGCACTCGGCGTGCTCGAGCGTGATCGAGCCGTCGGCCGTCGTCTCGTCGTGGTGGACGCCGAGGTCGGCCGAGAGCGCGTCCATGATCCGCTGGCCGCCCAGCACGCTGCACAGCGTGTTGGTGCAGACGCTGACCAGGTGCCGCCCGGTGGGCCGCCGCTTGTACATCGTGTAGAACGTCGCGACCGCGCCCACCTCGGCCTTGGTCAGGCCGAGCTCCTCGGCGCAGAACGCGACGCCCTCGGGCGACACGTAGCCCTGCACCGACTGCACCAGGTGGAGCATCGGCAGCAGCGCCGAGCGGGCCACCGGGTAGCGGGCGATGATCTCGCGCGCCTCGAGGCGGGTCTGCTCGGTCAGCGGCGGCAGGTCGGCCGGCGCGGGCTCGACCGGGCTCGAGTCGAGCCCGGTGACCGCCGTTCCCTCGGCGCTTCCCGGAAGTGCACTCATCTGTCGACGCCCCCCATGACCGGGTCGATCGAAGCGATCGCGGCGATGACGTCGGCGATCATGCCGCCCTCGCTCATCGCCGCCGTGGCCTGCAGGTTCACGAAGCTGGGGTCGCGCACGTGGACGCGCCACGGCCGGGTGCTGCCGTCGCTCACGACGTGGTAGCCCAGCTCGCCGCGGGGCGACTCGATCGGCACGTACACCTGGCCGGCCGGCACCCGGAAGCCCTCGGTGACCAGCTTGAAGTGGTGGATCAGCGCCTCCATCGACTGGCCCATGATGTGCCGCACGTGGTCGAGCGAGTTGCCCATGCCGTCGGCGCCCAGGGACAGCTGCGCGGGCCAGGCGATCTTCCTGTCCTCCACCATGACGGGGCCGGGCTCGAGCCGGTCGAGCGCCTGCGCGATCAGCTTGAGCGACTCGTTGATCTCGGCCATCCGGACCAGGTAGCGGCCCCAGGCGTCGGCGGTGTCGGCCGTCGGCACCTCGAAGTCGTAGGTCTCGTAGCCCAGGTACGGCTCGGTCTTGCGGAGGTCCCACGGCAGGCCGGCCGAGCGGAGCACCGGCCCTGTGACGCCGAGCGCCAGGCAGCCGGAGACGTCGAGGTAACCGACGTCCTTGAGCCGCCGCTGCCAGATCGGCTGGCCGGTGAGCATCCGGTGGTAGTCGGCGATCCGCTTCGGCATGACCTCCAGGAACTGGCGGATCGAGGCGACCGCCGTCTCCGGGAGGTCCTGGGCCAGCCCGCCGGGGCGGATGTAGGCGTGGTTCATCCGCAGGCCGGTGATCTCCTCGAGCAGGTCGAGGCACATCTCCCGCTCGCGGAACCCGTTCGTCATCGCGGTCAGCGCGCCGAGCTCCATGCCGCCGGTCGCCAGGCCGACGAGGTGGCTGGCGATCCGGTTGATCTCCATGACCAGCACCCGGATCGTCGCCGCCCGCTGCGGGATCTCGATGCCCAGGAGCTTCTCGACCGCCATGCAGTACGCGGCCTCGTTGTACAGCGGGGCCAGGTAGTCCATGCGGGTCACGAACGTCGTGCCCTGCGTCCAGTTGCGGTACTCGGTGTTCTTCTCGATCCCGGTGTGCAGGTAGCCGATGGTCACCCGCGCCTTGGTCACCGTCTCGCCCTCGAGGTCGAGGACCAGCCGGAGGACGCCGTGGGTCGACGGGTGCTGCGGCCCCATGTTGACGACGAGGCGCTCCTCGCCGTGCGGGTCGGCGAAGGTGAGGTCCCAGTCGCCGCCGGTGACGGTGTAGACGCGGCCCTCGGTGGTCTCCCGCGAGCCGGCGTAGGGGTCCTGGGTGGTCGTCATCGGTACGCCCTCCTGGTGTCGGGCGGGGGGATGGTCGCGCCGTGGTACTCCACGGGGACGCCGCCGAGGGGGTAGTCCTTGCGCTGCGGGTGCCCGTCCCAGTCGTCGGGCATGAGGATCCGGGTGAGCGACGGGTGGCCGTCGAAGACGACGCCGAACATGTCCCACGTCTCGCGCTCGTGCCAGTCCGCCGTCGGGTAGACCCCGACGATCGACGGCACGTGCGGGTCCTGCGCGGTGACGGCGACCTCGAGCCGGATGCGGCGCCGGTAGGTCATCGACGTCAGGTGGTAGACGACGTGCAGCCGGGGCCGATCCGGCGAGGCCGCCGGGCCGCCGCTGTCGAGGTAGTCCACGCCGGAGACGCTGCTGCAGAGCTCGAAGCGCAGCGCCTCGTCGTCCCGGAGCGCCTGGACGAGGGTGAGCAGGTGCTCCCGGGCGACGAAGTAGGTGATCTCGCCGCGGTCGACCAGCACCCGCTGCACGGCCGCGGCGTAGGTCGCCTCGCCGACCGACTCGATCAGCGCATCGGTGACCTCGTCGAAGTACCCGCCGTAGGGCCGGTCGGTGGAGTGCAGGGCGACCGCGCCGCCGGGCTCCACGCGGACCAGGCCGCCGAAGCCGGAGGTGTCGCCGCTGCCGGAGACCCCGAACGCGCCCTTGCGGAACCCGCCGGAGGCCGCCGTCGCGTCGTCGTAGCCGGCCTCCTCGCGGCCGGGGACCAGGTTCGAGCCGCCGTCGTTGCTCATCGCTGCGTCCCCCTCATCGCCAGGCCTTCCCCTGGCCCGACGGCCGCTCCTCCGGCAGCAGGACGGCGTTGCCGCCGCGCCGCTCGATGGCGAACTGGCCGGTGCGCCCCTCGGCGGCGGCCGCCTCGTAGGCCCGCCGGGCCTCCTTGTCCGCGCGCACGGTCGAGGGCATCTCGACGAGGAGGTCCTTCGCCGTCCCGTCCTCGCGGGCCCGCTCCATCTGCCGTTCCCGCTTGGCGCCCAGCGGCTCGTGCTGGATCTTGTGGTGCAGCTTGAGGATCGCGTCCATGAGCATCTCCGGCCGCGGCGGGCAGCCGGGCAGGTACATGTCCACCGGGACGATGTGGTCGACGCCCTGGACGATCGCGTAGTTGTTGAACATGCCGCCGGAGCTGGCGCAGACGCCCATGGCGAGCACCCAGCGCGGCTCGGGCATCTGGTCGTAGATCTGGCGCAGGACCGGGGCCATCTTCTGGCTCACCCGCCCGGCCACGATCATCAGGTCGGCCTGGCGCGGGGAGGCGCGGAAGACCTCCATGCCGAAGCGGGCCAGGTCGTAGCGGCCGGCACCGGACGCCATCATCTCGATGGCGCAGCAGGCCAGGCCGAAGGTGGCCGGCCACAGCGACGACTTGCGGGTCCAGTTGACCAGCTTCTCCACGCTGGTGAGCAGGACGCCGCTCGGCAGCTTCTCCTCGAGTCCCATGTCAGTCCCACTCCAATCCGCCGCGTCGCCAGACGTACGCGTAGGCGATGAACACGGTGGCGATGAAGACGACCATCTCGACCAGCCCGAACAGGCCCAGCGCGTCGTTGTGCACGGCCCACGGGTAGAGGAAGACGATCTCGATGTCGAAGACGATGAAGAGCATCGCCGTCAGGTAGTACTTCACCGGGAAACGGCCGCCGGTGAGCGGCTGGTCGACCGGCTCGATGCCGCACTCGTAGGCCTCGAGCTTGGCCCGGTTGTACCGGCGCGGGCCCACGTAGGGCGCCAGGGTGACCGAGAACAGCGCGAACGCCGCGGCCAGGGCGAACAGCCCGACGATCGGGACGTAGGTCGAGAGCATCAGCGGCACCCTACGGTGAGGCCGGTCACGTTCCGTGCAGAAACGGAACGCTCACGGAGCGTGTCGGCGGCGGTCGGTCGGCGCATGTCAGACCGCCGGGGCCAGACGGGTGAGGACGGCGATGGCGCGGTCGACGGCGTCGCCGTCCCGGCCGTCGCTGAGGTTGCCCATCAGCCGGAGCGCCGCGTCCACCAGGGCCGGCCGCGGAAGGCCGTGCGCGGTGGCGAACCGGACGACGTCCGGACGGCGGAGCAGCGCGAGGAAGCCGACGCCGAGGCGGTGGTGCCGGCCGTAGGCCTCCTTGAGGCGCTCGGGGTAGCGGCGCAGGACCCGCTCCCTCCCGAGCCCCGCGGGCGCGGCGAGCGCCTCCGCCGCGGTCTCGGCCGCCATGCGGCCGGTCTCCATGGCGTAGCTGATGCCCTCGCCGTTGAACGGGTTGACCGTGCCGGCGGCGTCCCCGGTCAGCAGCAGGCCACGGGTGTAGGCGGGCTGCCGGTGCAGGGCCATGGGCAGCCCGGCGCCGCGCAGCGGCGTGACGGCGTGCTCCTCGCCGAGCCGGTCCTCGGCGGGGAAGGTGTCCAGCCAGCGGCGGAGCACCGCCCGGTGGTCACCCCCCTCGGCCCGGCGGGTGTCGAGCAGGCCGAACCCCACGTTGGCCGTGCCGTCGCCCATCCCGAAGATCCAGCCGTACCCCGGCATCGACTCGGCCGTGGGCCCGCCGGGGGCGAGGTCGAAGGAGATGTCGAGGTAGCGGTCGGAGCTGCGCGGGCTCTCGACGTAGCGCCGGACGGCGACCCCCAGCGGGCGGTCCTCCCGGCGGGCCAGACCGAGCGCCTTGGCCAGCCGGCCCGACACGCCCTCGGCCGAGACGACGAGGCGGGCGGTGACCAGCCCCGGCTCGCGGTCGGGGCCGGCGGTGAAGCGCACGCCGGCGACGCGGCCGGCCTCGTCGAGCAGCGGTTCGGTGACCGTGACCTCGGTGTGCACACGCGCGCCGGCCGCCCGGGCGTGGTCGGCCAGGCGGGCGTCCAGCTCGCTGCGGCGGCAGACCAGGCTGTGGTGCGGCCAGTGCGTCAGCCGCGGCCAGTCGACCTCGACGACCCGGCCGCCCCCGTGCACCCGCAGGCCGGCGTGCCGGACCCAGCCGGAGGTGTCGACACCCATGTCGTCGAGGGCCTTCACGCCGCGGGGGGTGAGCCCGTCACCGCAGACCTTCTCGCGCGGGAAGGCGGCCTTCTCGAGGACGACGACGTCGAGGCCGGCCCGCGCCAGCCACCAGGCGGCGCTCGACCCGGCGGGTCCGGCGCCGACCACGACCACGTCAGCGCGCGCGGCGGCGCCGAGCGGTGCTGGGGTCGTGCCGGGCATGCGGCGCTCCTCCGTCGGTGCTTGTGAATTGGTTCACAAAGTCGGCAGTTCCGAGTCTAGGCCCGGGTGTGACCAAGCTGACAGCGACCCCCGCCGGTGGGCTTCGTCACATGTCGCTGCGGCGCTCCGACAAGGCCCGGCGCACCTCGTCGTCGGACGTCTGGCCGAAGTCGCGGTAGGCCTGCCCCACGGAGCGGAAGTCCTCGGGCGCGGCCGGGCAGACCACGCCGTCGGCGAGCGGGGCGAGCGCGGCGACGGCGCGCGGCGAGCCGATCGGGACCGCCACGGTGACGACCGCCGCGCCGGCGCCCCGGGCGGCCCGGACGGCAGCACGCATGGTGGCGCCGGTCGCCAGTCCGTCGTCCACGAGGAGGACCTGCCGGCCGGCGACGTCCAGCGCGGGCCGACCGGCGCGGTAGGCGTGCTCGCGCCGGCGCAGCTCGACGAGCTCGCGGTCCCGCACCGCCGCGAAGGTCACGTCGTCGACGCCGGCCGACACGATCACCGAATCGACCCGCACGGTCTCGACGGAGTCACCCACGGCCGCGATGGCTCCCATGGCGAGCTCGGGTTGGGCCGGCAGGCCGAGCTTGCGGACGACGAGGACGTCGAGCGGCGTCCCGAGCGTCGCGGCCACCTCGACCGCGACGACCACTCCCCCGCGCGGCAGGCCGAGGACCACGGACCGGTCCCCCGCGGCGAGGCCGGCCTGCTCGGCCACGACGGCGCCCAGGGCGCGACCGGCTGCCGCCCGGTCGGCGAAGCGCGAGCGGGACACGGGGACAGGCGGTCAGACGGGCTGGGGTCCCGTCGGCGGCGGCGCGAGGGGGTCGCCCGGGTCCGGCGTGGGGTAGGGCGCGGGCTCGGGTGGCGGGACCGGATCAGTGGGCGACGGGGAGGGCGACGGCGGCTGCGGGGAGGGCGGCACGGTCATGGAGCGACGCTACGACCGGCTCCCCCGGCCCGGAACCCCTCAACCGGCGGGGGCGCCGCCGAAGCCGATCTCGTTGCCGTCGGGATCGCGGTAGGTCACCTTCCGCACGCCGTTGCCGTACGTCTCCCGCTGGACGGGCTCGATCCCCCGGTCGGTGATGCCGCGCACCCGGTCGTCGAGGTCGTCCACGAACACCGTGTGCATCGCGTGGCCGGCGTGCTCGGGCCGCACCTCGATGAACAGGTACCGGTGCTCGGCCAGCTCCCACACCGCCTCCACGTCGTTGGGCACGAAACCCGGCTCCGAGCCGAGGAGCCGCTCGTACCAGGAGAGCGCGCGCTGGTAGTCCGTGACGGGCAGGCCGGCGAACAGGTCCACGGGCATGCACCGAACGCTAGACCGGCGGGGGTTCCTGCGGTGGTGGCGGTGGTGCGGGCAGCGCCGGCTGGTGGTGCGCGAGGCGCAGGCCCGGTGGCCGGGTGGTGCGGGTGATCCCGGACGGGGTGGTGACCTGCAGCGTGCCGTCGGGCTGAGCTCGAAGCGCCAGTCGCGGGCGAAGGTCTCGGGCCGGTGGTGGGTGCGGCACAGGCAGCACAGGTTACCCACCCATCGCTAGTCTGCCCCCATGTCGCCAGTCCGCAGCGCCGCGATCTACGCGCGGATCAGTAGCGACCATGACGGCACCGGACTGGGAGTTGGGCGCCAGTTGGAGGACTGTCGGAAGCTTGCCGCCGACAGAGGCTGGACTGTCGCGGAGGAGTACGTCGACAACGACCTGTCTGCCTACAGCGGGAAGGCGCGCCCCGCCTACAAGCGGATGGTGGCCGATCTGCGCGACGGCCTCCGCGACGCGGTCGTGGTCTACAACCTCGATCGACTCACCCGACGGCCTATGGAGCTAGAGCAGTTCGCCGAGACCTGTCAGGCTGCCGGTGTCCGGGAGCTGGCCACGGTGACCGTGGACATCGACCTAGGGAACGACGACGGCCTATTCATGGCCCGGATGTTCGCGGCATGGGCGGCGAAGGAGTCTGGGCGCCGATCTGCACGGGTGATGCGCAAGATGCAGGCCAACGCCGCCGAAGGGCGACCGCACGGGGGCAACCGGCGGCCGTTTGGCTACGAGAACGACCGCATCACCGTCCGCCAGGACGAGGCCGAGATCATCCGACAGCTCGTCGCCCGCTACCTGGCCGGCGAAAGCCTGCGCTCACTGTGCATGTGGCTGGAGGACAACGGGGTCCGGACCACCACCGGCGTCCAGTGGCACAGTCCGTCCCTGCGCGGGGTGCTCAAATCCGGCCGCATCGCCGGACTGCGGGAGCACCACGGCGAGATCATCGGGCCAGCGATCTGGGACGCGATCATTACCCCCGCGCAGCGGGACCGCGTCCTGGCCCGCATGGCTGACCAGGCAGTCACCGGCCGACGCAGCCCGCGCCGTTACCTGCTGTCCGGGCTGCTGCGCTGCGGGAAGTGCGGAGGCAAGCTCTACTCCTCCCCGCGAGGCGACCGTCGCCGGTACGTCTGCATCTCCGGTCCCGACCACGGCGGGGGCTGCGGTCGCCTGACCGTCACGGCCGAGCCGCTCGAGCAGATGCTGACCGAGGCGATCCTGCAGCGACTGGACAGCCCAGCTCTGGCCGATGCGATGAGTGGCAAGGACGGGGACAGCCTCGCCGCCGCGCTCAGCGACGGTCTGGCCGCCGATCAGAGTCAGCTGGACGAGCTCGCGGACATGTTCGGGAAGCAGGAGATCAGCGCCCGGGAGTGGCGGGTGGCGCGTGAACCGATTGAGCGCCGGAAGAACGAGCGGCAGCGACAGCTTCGGACCATGACGCAAACCGATGCCCTGGCCGGTCTGCCCGGCAACGGCAGCCAGCTACGCGACCAGTGGCCGACCCTGAACCTCACCCGCCAGGCGGCGATCGTTTCAGCGATCCTCGACCACGGCATCGTCGACCCCGGACAGAGCGGCAGTCGCGCCCTGGACCCGGCCCGAGTCCGAGCCGTCTGGCGGGTCTGAGGCCTCCGCAGGCCGCCCCCTCCCCGCGCTCCGCGCGGGTCCGGAGCCGCCCTGTGCCGACAACAGCGCCACCACGTCCGCGAGGACATGCGGATCAGTGACCTGGACCGACAGGCCCTGTTCAGCGCAGGAAGCCGCGAGCCAGGCCGCGACCTGTTCCGGGGTCACGCCCATGCGAACCACACCGCCGGTGGCCGGTCCCAGTCCTCGACCTGCGCTGAGGACCATGAGCGGACTGGCTCGGAATCCATGACCGCGCACGCCTGGTCGAGCACGTCTTCAGCGCTGCGACCGGCCAACCGCCGGACCGGAGGCTGGAACCCTTGAGCGACGTCGTAGCGGTGACGGCCGAACAGATGCGGCGCATCGAAGGTCTTGCTGACGTACTTCGACAGGTACCCCGCCGCGCGCCGTGCCTCGTCCCGCTTGGACGAGCCGACCGGCAGGTCTGACAGCAGCTTGATGGAGATGTTGCCGTGGCCCCAGGTGGACCGGATCAGCCGGTAGTTGACGTAGCGACACAGCGCGAAATGGGCGTGCAGGCCGTGGTCTGTCTTGTGCCACTCCGGCACCCAGACATACGGCAACGGCTGACCACCGAGAGCGGTCCGCAGCGCACGGAAGAACGCGGCGAGATCAGCGCGTAGCTGCGCAGGATCGTGGCACCCGCTACCGGCGTAGGTCAGGGTGCCGAACCGGTTGAGCAGGTTGCCCGCGCAGTACCGGCGGACCCTGGCCCGAGCACGCCGAGCCGCTTCACTTCGGGCGCGTTCCGGATCAGCGGCTGGGCGTCCGGGCACCCAATCTCGGATCGGCTGACGAGGGGCCCGGAAGCAGCCGCCAGCCTCACCGGCGGTGGGATAGAGCGAGAGTTGCCAGGCCGCACGCGGCGGCACCGGAGGAACACGAACAGGCAAGAGACGATCCCGGAGACGAGCCGACAGGGAATGTCAGCCCCACGCGCGACGATCACGGGTCAGCTAGAGCCACGTAACGAAACGAGGGGCCTAGCCACCTGCCGCCCCCGGGGAATCACTGCCCCGGTCTAAAGCGGCTTCCGCGTCATCTCATCTACCGGCACGGCCTCAGGCATCCGGGCAATCATGATCGTGCCCGGTGGGGTGGCAACCCGCTCGTGTCTATGTCCCTGGCGCGGTGGCAAACCAGAGAGCCGGTCTCGCGCCACGGACTGTGTCAGGCCAACCGACACGTCGTCAAACCACCGCCCGAGTAACAGCCCGTGGCCAGGAAGCGCCCACCCCGGCGGCGCAGTCTTCGGCCCGTCCTCCGCCGGTCAAGGGTCCGCCCCGCCGCTACGCGCCCTTGACCGACTCCCCCCAGCCCTGCACCCGCACCTATGGGGAGGACGCCAGGAGGAAGGTGAACGAAGGACGGAGCGCAGAGGCTCTACGAGTTATGTTGCTTCTTCAAGTCAAGTACGCCGGGCTACGCCCGGCGCTCGTCATGCCTCCACCCTCATGCCCGGCGGCACTCGCACCGCGCGCCCGGTGGTCGGCCGCGGGTGTGGGTTGCGTAGCGGACATCGTCTTGCCAATGGGACCGATGGAACGACGGGACAACGATCGCGTGTCGACAGAAGCTGACCAAGGCCGCAAGCCCGATCCTTTGCAAGGCGATCTACGAACGCTCGCGGCGAAGTACAAAGAAGCCTGTCGCGCCTTGGAAGTGTTCGTGGGCGAGTCACTCAAGTCCATCTCGCAGAACAAGGGCGAGGTTGACCGACTTGTCGAGGTGGTTGAGTCGCCGCAGGCCCTCGAGGTGCCCAGCGATGAGGAAGTGCCATCTGTCGAACGCAACGCTGACGGTTCACTCAGCCTCAGACTAGACATGGAGAGTCTGGGCTTCCTTCAGGATGTAGTGCGCCAGCATCGACAGCTATACGACACCCATCCGCAAATGCTGCTCAACATGGCCCTGTCGCATTCATTCTCCCTCTTCGACGGGCTGTTGTCCGACGTGCTCATGACGGTGTTCCGGTCGCGTCCAGACGCCCTCAGGACGAACGCCACCCTCACCTATAGCGAGGCCTTGAACTATCCCTCCCGCGAAGATCTCATAGAAGAACTCGCGCGTCGCCGAGTGCTAAGTCTCATGTACGGGAGCTTGGAGGCTCAGTTGGAGTACCTTGCCAAGTCGTTCAAGGTGGACGTGCAAGGTAGTCCAACCATCGACTTTGCGCGACTACAACAGCTGCGTGATCGTCGGAATCTGATTGTTCACAACAATGGCAGGGCGTCGGCGGAGTACGGGCGGCGTCATGGCATGCAGCCAGGTTCGGATCTGACGGCTACGCCCGAGGAAGCGGAGGCGGATCGCCGACTCCTGACTAGCGTGGGAGTCCTCATTATCGACCAGATCTCGGCCCGGCTGACGCCGAACGAAGGGACGGGGTGAACCGCCCGTGGCCGCGACCAACCTAGAAGCGCAGATCCGTCACTCGTTCGCACAGCTGACCCTCTGGGGCGACCGCGTTCGTGAGGCGTTCGAACCGGAGCCCGGAAGTTCCCTCGCGGAGGATGACGCCGTTTTTCCTTGGCTCTCCACCGCCGATATCGCGTGGCAGGGCCTCGTGGCAGCCCAGGATCACCTGAAGGGCTTCCGCGCGTGGTGGCTGGCGAACGATGCGCCCGATCCCGACGCGCGGCCGGGCCTCTTCCCGATCGCTACGTTCAGCCTCCTGCGAGGAGCCCTCGTCGGGGGTGCGATCGCCTCATGGGTACTGACCTCTGATCACGTCGACGTCCGCACGGGGCGAAGCCTCACGGTGGCCGCTGACTGGTACGCGAATCACCTCCGGTGGGCGAAAGGCATGCGGAACTATGCCGTCGATCGGGAGCGGCACGAGGATCAGATCCGTCACGTCGAGGGTCGAGCGGCGCAGGTTGCCATGCTGCGCGAGAGCCGCAAGCCGCGCGGTCGCCTGAAGACGACCGACGCGATCACTCAGGCGAATGCTGAGATTTGGACCGGTGATGAAGTGCGGGCCGCGCAGACGGCGGCGCTCTGGCAGGCAGGCAGCGGCGACGCCCACGCGTTGGGTTGGTCGATCCTCACCCGGCAGCACGACCGGACGCCGCTGGGCGACGGCATGGGGACTTTCGTGACCGGCCCATCACTCTTAGACGTGGCCAACGCCTATTTCTGCGCGTACGACTTCGTTGCCTACGGCTTTCACCGACTGGACGAACTAGGAGCGCGGACGCCGTAGCGAAGTCGCCGCCGAAAACCCGCCGAAGTCAGGGAAAGCAGGAGGGCCCCATGGATTGCAAGGGTGCGAGACCGTTCTTACCCGCCGCAATCTTGCACCTACTCCAGCGCCCAGCCCTGCAGATCTTAAGTCGCCCTCGATTAATCCTCCTCGACTGAGTCTTTCTCCTCAAGCAGGTCCATCATTAAGCTTTCTCGATGACCGTCGGAGTGGACTATCAGGTGTCTCGCGTGCGGAGGAATCAACGACTTCGGGAACTTAAAACGCTCGCCCGATGGCGCGGTGGCGGTATCAAGCGCGATCGCAAGCATGACGGATAGCACCAAAGCCGCGAGCGGCGCAATCAACCACAACAAGAAAATAGGCCGCTCGGTTAGCTGATGGAACCAGTAGCCGATCAGCGCTTGAGGGCCGAGGAAGATCGTCCAGTATGCAAGGGTCTTGACAACCCGTTTCCACGGCTTGTCCTTACTGGGCCTGGGTGCCTTTCGCACTCCGGCCGGCATGCCGATGATGTCGCCCTGCAGATCTACTGATTTAGGTCGCCCATCGGTCAGAATAGTGATGAGGGCACCGTCGCCTCCATCAAGGAAATCGAACGTCAATGGATAACCGACTGACTCATCTTGCGTCGCGGCATCGCCTAACGCAATTTGGCAGACGTCTCGCGTGCTCCGGTCGATTTCCATCGAGAGCACGCGAGCGCCCTGCACTCGAAGCATCAGAGGATTCGCTGGGGCGATATCGTTTCGGCGGATGGGTTCACGGCCCAGGTTGGCCAGTAGGCCATAAGTCACGAAGGCTGAGTTCACCTCCTCAGCCACGTCGCCGTGTTTAAAAAGGATCTTTAGTTCATAGTCACCAAGGGAGCGACTCCGGGCAAGCGGCGGACCGCCACGTGTGTCGAAGACCAGGCGCTTTTCCCGAGCCCGGTCCCTGTTCCAGGCGAGGACGGCATACAGCAGACCCACGATGGAGGCCACACCGGCTATCCAGCTGAGAATTTCGAACAGGGACACAGTGGCCTCCGCCTACAGCTTGACTCACGTTCACACGCACTGACCGAAAGTCCTGCGCAAGCGCGCGGCCTCCCCCCGCGACTGCGGACGTTGCGGACCGCAATCGACGAGTGACGCTACAGGAGGAAGGGGGGGTGTATTCCCGACTGGTCAGGTTGTCGCAGCCGGTGCGACCGCCGCAGTCGTACGGGGTTCGACGGTTTCCGCAGGTCAGGCGCGGTGGGCGCGGTGCAGGGCGACGATGCCGCCGGTCAGGTTCTGCCAGGCGACGTCACCCCAGCCGGCGGCCTGGACGCGCCCCGCCAGCTCGGCCTGGTCGGGCCACGCGCGGATCGACTCCGCCAGGTAGACGTAGGCCTCCGGGTTGCTGGAGACCGCCCGCGCGATCCGCGGCAGGGCCTTCATGAGGTACTCGGTGTAGACCGTGCGGAACGGCGACCAGGTCGGCGAGGAGAACTCGCAGACCACGAGGGTCCCGCCCGGCCGGGTCACCCGGCGGAACTCGCGCAGCGCCGCGTCGGGGTCGGCCACGTTGCGCAGGCCGAAGGAGATCACCACGCCGTCGACGCTCTCGTCGGCCAGCGGCAGCGCCATCGCGTCCCCGGCGACCTTGGGCACCGGCCGCGACGCCCCGGCCCGGAGCATGCCCTGGGAGAAGTCGCAGGCGATCGCGGTCACCCCTCCGGCGGCGAGCTCGACGGTCGACACCGCGGTCCCGGCCGCGACGTCGAGCACGGTCTGCCCCGGGCGCGCCCCCAGCGCCTCCCGGGTGGCCCGGCGCCAGGAGGCGTCCAGCCCGGCGGAGAGCACGGTGTTGGTGACGTCGTAGCGGCGCGCGACGCGGTCGAACATGGCCGCGACGTCGGCCGGCTGCTTGTCCAGCCCGGCCCTGAGACCGGTCCTGTGCGCGTTCTCTCCCCGGTCTCCCACGACATCGACGCTACAAGGCCTCCTACGCTGGGCAGGTGACTGCGGCTGCGCTGGGCTCCCCCGAGGCGGCCGCGCGCACCGTGACGACGGTCCGCACGGAGGCCGCGGCCGAGCTGCTGGACCGCCTGCCGGCCGAGGGCGCGCTGTCCTGGGTGCGCCGCGGCGAGGGCCTGGTCGGCTGGGGCGAGGCCGCGCGGCTGGAGGTCACCGGCCCCCGGGCCCTGCAGGAGGCGGCCGACTGGTGGGCCGCCTGGACCACCGGCCTCGACACCGACGACGCCCTCGGCGTCGCCGGCTCCGGTCCCGTGCTGTTCGCCAGCATCGCCTTCGACCCGGCGGTGGGGACGTCGGTCTTCGTCGTCCCCGAGGTGGTCCTCGGCCGCCGGGGCGGCGTCTCGTGGCTCACCACGGTCGGCGACGTCGACCCGCGCGAGGTGCTCCTCCGGAAGCGCGTGGACGACGGCCCGGCTCCGCGGCTGCGCTACGCCGACGGCGCCCTCGACCCCGCGTCGTGGTGCGCCGCCGTGGCCGCGGCGGTGGCACGGATCGGCGACGGCGACCTGCAGAAGGTCGTCCTGGCGCGGGACCTGCTGGTGTCCTCCGACGTCCCGCTGGACCCGCGCCGCCTGCTGCGGAAGCTGGCCGCCCGCTTCCCCGACTGCTGGACCTTCGCCGTCGACGGGCTCCTGGGCGCCACCCCGGAGCTGCTGCTGCGCCGCGAGGGCCGGCAGCTGTCCTCCCGCGTGCTCGCCGGCACGGCACCTCGCGGCGCCGGTGCCGACGACGACCGCCTGGCGGCCGCGCTCATCGCGTCGGCGAAGGACCGCGCCGAGCACGCGCTCGCGGTCGAGTCCGTCGTCCGGGCGCTCGAGCCGTTCTGTGCGACGCTGGACGCGCCCACCGAGCCGGAGCTGCTCACCCTGGCCAACGTCCGCCACCTGGCCACCGACGTCACCGCCACCCAGCGACCCGGCGCCGGGCTCCTCGAGCTCGTCGGCGCGGTGCACCCCACGGCCGCCGTGTGCGGCACCCCCCGGGCGGAGGCCGGCACCCTCATCGGGGAGCTGGAGGGCATGGACCGGGGACGCTACGCCGGCCCGGTCGGCTGGCTGGACGCCCGCGGCGACGGCGAGTTCGGTCTCGCGCTCCGCTGCGCGGAGCTCCTGGGGGACGACGGCGCCCGCCTGTTCGCCGGCTGCGGCATCGTCGCGGGGTCGGACCCGGCCTCCGAGCTCGCCGAGACGCAGTCGAAGTTCGCGGCGTTCCAGGCGGCCCTGGAGGGCTGACCGCCGCTCAGCAGACGATGCGCGCCGTCCGCGGTGACTCCGCCGTCCAGCCGTACTCGGTGAGCGTGGTGACGGTGAACGTCATCGTGTAGTTCGTGACGTACGACGAGTCGGCGCTGCCGCCCCACTTCCCCGCGCCGGGGGCGACCGTCGCCTGGTCCTGCCACGCGTTGTTGAGGTACAGGCGCACGAGGTAGCCCGAGACGCGGGGAGCGGCGCTGTCGGTCCAGTCGAGCGACACCGTCACGGTCCGGCCCTTGCAGGACGCCCGGGCGACGAGGTCGCCCGGGGCGGGGACGACCGGGGTGGCGACGGTCGTCGTCACCGTGGCCTGGTCGACGAAGGACGCCCACGACGGCATGGCCGAGGCCCCGACCAGCCCGGCGGCCAGCAGGACCACGACCAGGAGCCCCTGGATACGAGCGCGGCGAACGGGAACGGCGTCGTGCACGGCGGGCCTCCTCTCGGTCGGGCGTCGGACGATGGCGCGGACTGCCTCAGGAGAAGATCGGCGCGCCCCCGATGGGTCCCTCGTCGCCGATCACGCGGCAGTGCGCGAAGGCCTTGCCACGCGCGGTGTCGGAGGCGTTGTCGCACGCCTGCTGCGCCGGCACGCCGCCCTTGGCGGCCTCGACGACGACGACCTCGGCCGGAGCGGAGGCCTCGACGGTCGCGAAGCCGGCGATGCCGGCGGCCACCGCGGCGGTGACGCCCACCAGGCGGATGCTGCGGAGGATGCTGCTCATCTCGGATGTCTCCTCGATCCGTGCGGGCCGGTCCCGCGTCACGGACGACTCTGCGGGCCGAACCGCAGGCCGGGCCCCGGAGAACCGCAAGAGAACCGCAAGACGGCTGCTCAGCCGAGCGCGTGTCCGGCCGCCTTGCGCAGCTGCCGGGCCAGGTCCGCCTCCGCGCGCTGGTCGGTCGGGACGAGGACGACCCGCGGGCCGCCGAGGGCCAGCGCACCCGGCAGCTCGGAGGCCGCCGAGATCCGCGTCGCCGCCCAGCCGAGGGACTCCGCGACGGCGACCAGGTCGCGGCCGTGCGGCGTCCCGAACACCCGCCGGTAGTCGCGGGCGTGCCGGTCCTCCCCCGGCTCGAGCTGGGCGAAGATCCCGCCGCCGTCGTTGTCGGGGACGACGACGGTGAGGTCGGGCGAGGGCTCCCCCTCGCCGAGGAGGAGCCCGGTGAGGTCGTGCAGGAAGGTGAGGTCACCCATCAGGGCGAACGCCGGACCGCCGTGCACCGCGGCCGCGCCGACCGCCGTCGAGATCGTTCCGTCGATGCCGGCCACGCCGCGGTTGGCGAGCACGGTGAGGTCCGCGCGGGGCACGGCCAGCCGGTCGACGTCGCGGACCGGGGTCGACGACCCGAGCACCAGCAGCGCACCCGCCGGCAGTGCCGCGACGACGTCGCGCGCCAACCGCGCGGCGGTGAGCACCGGCGAGCCGTCGAGCGCGGCGTCCACGGCGGCACCGACCCGGTCGGACGCGTCCTGCCAGGCCCGGGACCACGGCCCGTCGGCCGGAGCGGCGGCGCCGACGCCGCGTCCGATGACCGACGTGGAACGGGTGGCGTCGGCCCACCGGGGCGCGGCGGCCACCGTCTCGACGACGACCCGCGCGTCGGCCAGCAGCCGGGTGACCGGCCGGGAGAGCGTCGGGCGGCCGACGACGAGCACGCGGTCGGGCAGGTGTGCGTCCAGCCAGCCGGGGACGCCGAGCAGCAGCGCGCCACCGCGGAGCGAACCGGCGCCCCAGGTCCCGCTCGTGGGCTCGGCGACGACCGGCAGGTCGCCGAGCCGCGGAGCCGGCCCGTCCCCGGCGACGACGAGCACGCGACCGCCGGGGCGCTCGGCCCGCGGACCGTCGACGGCGGCCTCCGCCCGCGTCCACGGGGCACCGTCCGGCCGGCCGGCCCACGGGCCGGTCAGCGCGGGATCGTCGTCGTCGGGCAGCAGCGGTTCGCGCAGGGCCAGGTTCAGGTGGACCGGCCCCGGGTCGCCCGACAGCACGCCCCGGGCGGTGAGCAGCGCCTTGGCGACCAGCGAGCGCCAGTACCGGTTCTGCGCCTCCTCGCGCGATGCCTCCGGCACGCCGACGTCGGCCGCCCAGCGCACCGCGCCGCCGTAGAGACCCGCCTGCTCGATCGTCTGGTTGGCGCCGGTGGCCCGCAGCTCCGGCGGGCGGTCCGCGGTGAGCGCCAGCAGCGGCACGCCGCTCGCGTCGGCCTCCAGCACCGCGGCGTGCAGGTGGGCGGCGGCGGTGCCCGACGTCGTCAGGACCGGCACCGGACGGCCCGACGCCTTCGCCAGGCCGAGGGCCAGGAAGGCCGCCGTCCGCTCGTCGATGCGCACGTGCAGCCGGATCCGGCCGTCCCGCTCCGCCGCGGCGAGGGCGAGCGCCACGGGCGCGGAGCGCGAGCCGGGCGCCAGCACGGCGTCGGTCACGCCGCCGCGGACCAGCTCGTCGACCAGCACCCGGGCGAACGCGGTGGACGGGTTCACGCGCGCACCGCGTCGAGGCGGGCCCGCCAGCGGGCGTCGGTGTCCGGGTCGGCCGCGACGGCGTCGCGCCGGTCGGGCTCCGGGCGTCGCACCGGCAGCGCGCCGTCGACCGGCAGCAGCGGGGACGACGTGACGTCGCCGTCGAGCAGCGCCACGGTGGCCAGCCCGCAGGCGAACGGGAGCTCGGGCAGCGCGGCGGCCAGGGCCACCCCGGCGGCGATCCCGACCGAGGACTCCAGCGCCGACGACACGACGCACGGCAGCCCGTGCGCCTCCGCGACCTCCAGCGCGGCCCGCACACCGCCCAGCGGCTGCACCTTGAGGACGACGACGTCGCAGGCCTCGCGCAGGTCGACCCGCAGCGGGTCGGCCGACCGGCGGACCACCTCGTCCGCGGCGATCCGCACGTCGATCCGCCGGCGCAGCGCCGCCAGCTCCTCGAGGGTCGCGCACGGCTGCTCGACGTACTCCAGGCCCACCCGGTCCAGCTCGGCGATGCGGGCGGCGGCGGTGTCGACGTCCCACGCCGCGTTGGCGTCCACCCGGATCGCGCCGGCCGGGCCGAGGGCGTCGCGCACCGCCTCCACGCGGGCGAGGTCGTCGGCGGCGTTCTGCCCCCGCTCGGCGACCTTCACCTTGGCCGTGCGGCACCCGGACGACGTCACGATCGCGTGCGCCCGCTCGGCGTCGATCGCGGGCACGGTGACGTTCACCGGCACGGAGTCGCGCACCGGCGCGGGCCAGTCCCCGGTGGCCGCCTCGACCGCCGCGGACCACCAGCGGCGGCTCTCGGCGACGTCGTAGTCCCAGAACGGGGAGAACTCCCCCCAGCCGGACGGGCCCCGCACGAGCACGCCGTCGCGGACGTCGATGCCGCGGAACCGGGTGCGCATCGGCACCCGGTACACGGCGGTGATCACGACGCCAGCCTAGAAGAAGGCCGCCGTAGGCTTGCCCCTCGTGGCCAGGCACCTCACCCCCGTGCCCGCGGCCGACCTCACCCCCGACCACGTGCGCGCCGCGCTCGCGGGAACCGCTCCGCTGGCCGTCGTCCCCGAGGGGCCGCCGGCGGTGGTCGACGCCGCCCTCGCGGCGCTGCGCCCCGACGAGCCCCTGGAGCCCGGCGCCGACCTCGTGGTCGTCACCTCCGGGTCGACCGGGAGCGGCCGGGCCGTGCTGCTCGCCGCGTCCGCGGTCGAGGCGTCGGCGGCCGCCACGCACGACCGCATCGGCGGACGGGGGAGCTGGCTGCTGGCCCTCCCGGTCTCCTCCATCGCCGGGCTGCAGGTGCTGTGCCGCAGCCTCCTGGCCGGCACTCGCGCCGAGGTGCTGGGAAAGGGTGAGCCGCTGGCGGCGGCGGTGGGCCGGATGCCCGTGGGCCGGCGGTACGCCTCGATGGTGCCCACGCAGCTGCGCCGTCACCTGGACGACGACCTCGACGCGCTCCGCTCCCTCGACGCGGTCCTCGTCGGCGGCGCGGCGACCGACCCCGCGCTCCTCGACCGGGCCCGCGCGGCCGGCGTCCCGGTCGTCACCACCTACGGCATGACCGAGACGGCGGGCGGCTGCGTGTACGACGGGCGGCCGCTCGACGGCGTCCGCGTACGGGTCACCGATGGCGTCGAACTGGCCGGACCGACCCTCGCGCTGGGCTACCGGCTCGACCCGGCCGCCACCGAGGCCGCCTTCGCCGGCGGCTGGTTCCGCACCCGGGACGCCGGCGCGCTGGACGCCGACGGCCGCCTGACCGTCGCCGGCCGGCTGGACGACGTCGTGATCAGCGGCGGGGTGAACGTCGCGCCGGCGGCCGTCGAGGCCGCGCTGCGCGAGCACCCCGACGTTGCCGACGCCGTCGTGTTCGGCCGGCCCGACGCGGAGTGGGGGCAGCGCGTGGTCGCCGCCGTCGTCCCCGCGCCCGGGGCCGCGCCGGACCTCGGCCCGCTGCGCGAGTGGGTGGCCGGGCGGCTGGGTCGCGCCGCGGCGCCCCGCCAGTTGCACGTCCTCGACGCCCTGCCGCTGCTGCACACCGGCAAGCCCGACCGTCGCGCCGTCGCGGCGCTGACCCCGGAGGTCTGATGGCCACCCCTGCCCAGTGGCTCGCCGGCGCCCGGCCGCGGACCCTCCCGGCCGCGCTCGCCCCGGTCCTGGTCGGCACCGGCGCCGCGGTCGCCCTCGACGGCTTCGACCTCGCGGCGGCGCTCCTCGCGCTGCTGGTGGCCCTGGCCCTGCAGGTGGGGGTGAACTACGCCAACGACTACTCCGACGGCCGGCGCGGCACCGACGCCGACCGCGTCGGGCCCATGCGGCTGGTCGGCTCCGGCACCGCCACGGCCCGGCAGGTCCTCGTCGCCGCCCTCCTGTCCTTCGCCGTCGCGGGCGTCGCCGGGCTGGCCCTGGCCGCCCTGTCGAGCTGGTGGCTGGTCGCCGTCGGCGCCGTCTGCATGGCCGCGGCGTGGACCTACACCGGCGGCCCGCTCCCCTACGGCTACCGCGCGCTGGGCGAGGTCTTCGTCTTCGTCTTCTTCGGCCCGGTCGCCGTCGTCGGGACGACCTTCGTGCAGACCGGCACGCTCGCCGGCCTGGCGTGGGCGGCGACGGTGCCGGTGGGGCTGCTCATCGTGGCGATCCTGGTCGTGAACAACCTGCGCGACATCGACGGCGACGCGGTCGCCGGCAAGCGGACCCTGGCCGTGGTGCTCGGCGATCACCGGACGCGGGTGCTGTTCGCCGGCCTGTTCGTCGTCGCCTTCGTCGTCGTGCTGGCGATCGGCGTCGGGCGCCCCGGGGCGCTGCTCGGGCTGCTCGCCGCCCCGCTCGCCGTCCCCCCGGCCCGCACGGTGCTGCGGGGGGCCCGGGGGCCGGAGCTGATCGCCGCGCTGGCCGACACGGGCCGGCTCACCCTCGCGACCGGGGTCCTCCTCGGCGCGGGGCTCGCGCTGAGCTGACTACTCCGTGCCGCTCAGGCGGCTGCGGAGGTCCTCCTTGGCCGCGCGGCGGGCGACCGCGCGGGCCGCGAGCGACTCGTTGAGCCGCTCGCGGGAGGGCCGGAGCAGCAGGTAGGACACGGGCATCGACAGCAGCAGGCCGAACAGCAGGCCCGACCAGAAGTCCAGCCCGACCAGCCAGAGGATGAGCACGAGGGCGGCGGCGATGGACAGCCGGCCCACGGTGTACATCAGCAGCCACGGCAGGATCCGCGGCGGCGTCGCGCGGCCGCCCGAGGGGCTCGCAGGGACCGATCCGTTCTCAGCCATGCCGGCCTTCCCACTTCGTCGAGAGCACCACGGTGGTGCGGGTGCGCGCCACACCCCTGATCCGGTTCAACGCGTCGATGGTGGCCTCGAGTGCCGGGATGTCGGTCACGCGCACCTTGAGCACGTAGCCCTCGCTGCCGGCCACCCGCCAGCAGTCCTCGATCCCGGGGACCTCGCGCATGGCCGCCTCGACGCCGGTGTCGTCGACCATGTCGCTCTCGATGACGCTCACCAGCGCCGTGACGTCGAGCCCCAGCGACGCGGGGTCGACGACGGCGCGGTAGCCGGTGATGACGCCGGCGGCCTCCAGCTTGCCCACGCGCTCGTGCACGGCGGGCGAGGAGAGGCCGACCTGGCGGGCGAGCTCGGCGTAGCTGGCCCGCCCGTTGGCGCGCAGCAGGTCGATCAGCTGCCGGTCCACGGCGTCGATGGCACGCACTCCGTCCCTCGGTTTCGGTTGATCCGGCACCGAGTATCGCCGCGGACGTACGCTGGATGCCGACGAGGGGGTCGGACAGTGGTGTTCCTGGTGGTACTCGTGATCGCGGTGGCGGTCGTCGTGCTGGTCATGCGGGCGGCTGCCGCCCCGGGGCGTCCGGGTGGTGGGCTCGGTGCGCCGCGCGCGCCCCGCCGGCCGCGCCCGCAGGGGCCGACCCGGCCCCTGGCGCCGGACGACGACCCCGAGTTCCTGCGCGAGCTGGACCGGCGCACCCGACGGGACGACGGCTCCCCCGCCTGAGAGAACCCTGTTCGGGTTCGCGCTGCGGCCCCGCCCAGGAGGGCGGGGTCCTCTCCCTAGGCGACGCGCGAGAGACCGAAGAGCCGGCGCCAGCCCCGCGGAGCCGGCGCGGCCGTCGCGTCGGCCGGCCAGCCGAGTCCGCCGCCCTCCGGCGCGGGGGCGCCCGGCCAACCCACCGGGCTCTCCGCCGCTGGGGTCTCGGCGGCGGGGGTCTCCGCGGCGGGGGTCTCGGTGGCGGGGGTCTCGGCGGCGTCGGCCGCGTGGTGCACCGCGCCGGTCGGCCGGTGCGCCAGCGCCTCGGCGACGATCGGGTCGGGCGTGGAACCGTCAGCTGCTTCGTGCTTACCCACAGTGAACCCCCGCGAGGCGTCGACCGGACTGCTCAAGGCATGGAAGCACGGATCGCCCGGATCCGTCACCGTTCCGAACGCGGCCGGCTCCATGGTCCGATCACCGTGCGTGACCGAATCGGTCTCAGCTGACGCCCGCGTAGCTGTGCAGGCCGGTGGACACCATGTTCACGAACGTCAGGTTGAAGATCATCACGCCGAGGCCGACGACGTTCACCCACGCCGCGGGCCGGCCACGCCACCCGGCGGTCGTGCGCGCGTGCAGGTAGGCGGCGTAGACCACCCAGGCCACGAACGCCCAGGTCTCCTTGGGGTCCCAGCCCCAGAACCGGCCCCAGGCCGCCTCGGCCCAGATGGCGCCCGCGATCACCGCGAAGGTCCAGATCGGGAAGCCGAAGACGGCGGTGCGGTGGGCGACGCGGTCCAGCGCCGCGGCCCCGGGCAGGCGGGCGAGGACGCCCTCCGAGCCGGCCTCGCCCGCGGCCACCCGCGCCTCGTGCCGCGTCTTCAGCAGGTAGAGCACGCTGGCGATGCCGCTGACGAAGAAGACGCCGAAGCCGATGATCGCGGTGCTCACGTGGATGGCGAGCCAGGACGAGCGCAGCGCCGCGACCACCGGGCCGGCCTCCGCGTAGAGCCGCAGCCCGATGGCGACCATGCAGAGCACGACCGGCGCCAGCACGAACAGGCCGATGTGGCGCAGCCCCGGGGTCTTCACGGCGAAGCCCAGGAAGGCGACGACGGCGACGAGCACGGTCGCCGTCGAGAACTCGTACATGTTGCCCCACGGCAGCCGGTCGGTCGCCATCCCGCGGGCGACCAGCACGCCGGCGTGGGTGAGCGCGCCGAGACCGGTCAGCACGAGGGCGACGACGCCCCAGCGGCGGCCGCGGGTGTCCTCGGCCGGGGTCCCGGTCTCCGGCTCGGCGACCGCCGGCCCGCCCGCCCCGACGAGCTCGCGCTGCCGCACCGGGCGGCGGCCGAACGCCAGCTGGGCGCAGAAGGCGACGACGGCGAGCGAGTACAGCGCCACGCTGATCGAGAAGAAGGTGTCCGACAGGCTGGCCAGCTGGTCAGGAGTCACGCGAGGGGTCCTCCGGGTGGTGGGCACGGGCACGCTCGGCGAGCACGTCCGCGAGATCGTCGGTCAGGGCGGCGAACCGGGGCGCGTTCTCACCGCTGCCCCGGGAGAGCGAGGCCAGCGTCAGCACGGTACCGCCGCCGTCCGGCGCGGGCCCGACCCGGGCGAAGACCCGCTCACGCCGCAGCAGGAGCATGCCGAGCAGGCCGGTGAGCAGCGCGATCGAGGACACCAGCACCCAGACCTGGCCGGGGTCGTGGGAGTACTGCAGGGCCGCGAACTCGCGAAAGCCGCTGAACGTGATCGTCGTCCCGTCGGGCAGCGTCATGGACTCCCCGGCCGCGAGATTGGCCGAGGCGACCTCGGTGAGCCGGCCGCGGTCGATCTGCGAGGCGTCCAGCGAGTACACCGACTGCGGGATGCCGGAGTCCAGGCCGAGGTAGCCCTGGTAGGCCACCAGCGCCACCTGCGGGGCGAGCGGCCGGGGGTCGACCGAGGTGAGGATGCCGCCCTGGACCAGCCCGGTGGGGGCGAAGAAGCCCTCCAGCGCGAGCTGGTCGTCGCTGTCCGTGCCGAGGTCGGGCACCTTGAGCGCCCCCTGGCTGGCCAGCGTCGACTGGTCCGAGGGCAGGAACGGGACGGAGACGTCGTCGAGCGAGGTCCCGTCCGGCCGGGTGACGCTGAACGTCGGGCTGAAGCCGTGGCCGGTCACGTAGATCCGGTCGCCGTCCAGGCGCAGGGGGTCGTTGACGCCGATGGTGGTCGTCCGCCCCTCCTCGCCCGGGGGCCCGTACCGGATGTCGGCGGTGAACGAGGAGGCGGTGAGGTTCTCCTCGTACTCCGCGCGGAAGTCCTCGAGGTCGATGCACAGCGGCGTGAGGTCACCGCTGTCGACCAGCGTGCCCTGCGAGTAGGTGTCGTACTGCTGGAAGGAGTTGCAGAACCCCTGGCCCTCGGTGACCAGGATGCTGCCCTCGTAGCCCCAGAGCTTCCCGCCCGCGAGACCCAGCAGGAGCGCCACCAGCGAGAGGTGGAAGACCAGGTTGCCGGTCTCCTTGAGGTAGCCCTTCTCCGCGGAGAGCTCCCCCTCGCGGCGGGCCACCCGGTAGCGCCGGACCCGCAGCTCCTCCTCCACCGCGTCCAGCGCGGCGGCGGGGGCCAGCGCGGTGGGCAGCTCGCCGGAGTCCGGTAGCCGCCGCAGGTTGCGCGGCGCCCGCGGCGGGGCCGCCCGCAGCGAGCGGTAGTGCTCCACCGCGCGCGGCAGGACGCAGCCGATGAGCGAGACGAACAGCAGCAGGTAGACCGCGGCGAACCACGGGGAGCTGAAGACGTCGAAGAGGTACAGCCGGTCGAGGACCGGCGCGAGGTCCGGGTGGTCGGTGAAGTACTGCCGCACGCTGTTCTGCGACAGCGACCGCTGCGGCAGCAGCGACCCGGGGACGGCGGCGAGCGCGAGCAGGAACAGCAGCACGATCGCCGTCCGCATGGCGGTCAGCCGCCGCCACCAGCGCAGGAGCAGCCCCGCCCCGCGACGGGGTGCCGACGGCGGTGGGGGCGCGGAGGCCGGCGGCCTCGGGGGCGCGGCGACGGTCACAGCGACGTCTCCGCGAACCCGGTGGCGGCCAGCCACGAGCGCAGCCACTGCATGAGCTCGGTCCAGGCGCCGGTGAGCAGCAGCAACCCGACGAGCACCAGCACCGCCCCGCCGAACCGGGTGACCGATCGGGCGTGCCGGCGGAGGAACGACGTCGCCCCCACGGCCCACCGGGCGCCGAGCGCGACGAGCACGAACGGAACACCGAGGCCGATGCAGTAGGCGACGCTGAGGATCGCGCCGCGGGTCGCCGTCGCCTCCGAGAAGGCCAGCGAGTAGACCGCCGACAGGGTCGGCCCGAGGCACGGCGTCCAGCCGAGGCCGAACACGATGCCGAGCAGCGGCGCCCCGGCCAGCCCGACGGCGGGGCGGACGGTCAGCCGCTTGGTGCGCTGCAGCAGCGGCAGCCAGCCGAGGAAGCCCAGCCCGACGACGATCGTGACGACGCCGAAGACGCGGTTGAGCAGGTCGGCGTGCTGCAGCAGCAGCCGGCCCAGCCCGCCGAACGCCGCGCCGAAGGCCACGAACACGGCGGTGAAGCCGAGGACGAACAGCGAGGCACCGAGCACCATCCGCGCCCGCGGGGGCACCTCCGTGCGGACGGCGGTCGCCGTCCCGCCGGAGCCCGACGGGCGGGACGCCGGCGCCCCGCTGCCCACCAGCCCGGTGACGTAGGAGAGGTAGCCCGGCACCAGCGGCAGGACGCAGGGCGAGGCGAAGCTGATCAGCCCGACGAGCGCGGCGACGGCGGCCGCGACGAGCAGCGGCCCGTCGGTGACGAGGCCGGCGAAGGTCTCCCCCACGTCAGACCTCCCCCAGCACCCGGTCGATCACCCGGCGGAGGTCCTCCTGGGAGATCTCACCGGTGTAGACCGCGGCCACCCGGCCCTCGCGGTCGAGCACGATCGTGGACGGGATGGCGTTCGCCGGGTAGTCCCGGAACGCCAGCGCGACCTCGCCCCGGGGGTCGTACAGCGAGGGGAACTCGATGCCGAACCGCTCGACGAAGGCCAGCGCGAACTGGTCGCTCGTCTCCTTCACGTTCAGCCCGAGGAACTGCACGCCGTCGTCGCGGACCTCGGCGTAGACCTCCTGGAACGCCGGGGTCTCCACGCGGCACGGCCCGCACCAGGAGCCCCAGAAGTTGAGGACGGCGACGTCGCCGGCCAGCTCGTCGGAGGTGAACTCCCCGCCGCCGAGCAGCGTGCCGGCGAACTCGGGGGCGGTCGCCCGCCGGTCCGGCGGGATGACCTCGCCGGACGGGGTCGCCTCGACGAACCGGAACTCGCCGCCGTCGTTGACGTCGACGCGGTCCTCGCCGGCGGAGCACCCGGCGAGGAGGACGGCGGTGAGGACCGCGAGCAGCGCGCGCCTCATGCCCCGGGCACCGCGTCGGGGTCGGTGGCGCCGGCCGGCTCGGCGTAGGACAGGGTCTCGAAGCGGTCGCCGTCGTAGGTGATCGAGGTGACGCTGGCCAGGGCGCACTCGCGGCGCCGCGGGTCGTGCAGGTAGCGGCGTCCCTCCAGGTGCAGCCGGACCGTCCAGATCGGCAGCTGGTGACTGACCAGCACGGCCTCGTGCCCGCGGGCGGCGTCGCGGGCGGCCTCGACGGCGGCGAGCATCCGCGCGGCGATCTCGACGTAGGGCTCGCCCCACGACGGCTGGAACGGGTTGCGCAGCTTCCACCAGTTGCGCGGGGCCCGGAACACCCCGGAGCCACCGGCCACGGCCATGCCCTCGAAGGCGTTCCCCGCCTCGATCAGCCGCTCGTCGGTGCCGACGGGCAGCCCCAGCTGCTCGGCCAGCGGCGCCGCGGTCTGCCGCGCGCGCTCCAGCGGGCTGGACACCAGGTGCGTGACGTCGTGGCCGCGGAACCACTCGGCGGCGGCGACGGCCATCGCCTCGCCGGTGGTGGACAGCCGGTAGCCCGGCAGCCGGCCGTAGAGGATCTTGCCCGGGTTGTGCACCTCGCCGTGCCGCAGGAGGTGAACGACGGTCCGCTCGCTCACGAGGACCGCTCGCTGGCGTCGGGACCCGTGGCCCGCCCCTCGGCGGCCGCGGCCGCCTGCGCGGCGGCGGGCAGCGCCTCGAGCACCCGGTCGAGCGCCTCGCCGGTCAGCGCCGCGTTGACGAACCACGCCTCGAAGGCCGACGGGGGCAGGTAGACCCCGCGGGCGAGCATGGCGTGGAAGAAGGCGGTGTACCGGTCCACGTCCTGCGACTTCGCGTCGTCGTAGTCGCGCACCTGGCGCTCGTCGGGGACGAAGAAGACCGAGAACATGTTGCCGGCCTGCTGCACCCGGTGCGGCACCCCGGCGGCGAACAGCGCGGCGCTCGCGGCGCCGCGGAGGACCGCCGCCACCTCGTCGCAGGCCGCGTACACCTCGTCGGTGCAGTGCCGCAGCGTCGTCAGCCCGGCGGCCACGGCGACCGGGTTCCCCGAGAGCGTGCCCGCCTGGTACACCGGGCCGAGCGGGGCGAGCTGGTCCATCAGGTCGGCGCGGCCGCCGAACGCCGCGGCCGGCAGCCCGCCGCCCATGACCTTGCCGAAGGTGAACAGGTCGGCGTCGACCGGGTCCAGGCCGTACCAGCCCGACCGCGAGACGCGGAAGCCGGTCATGACCTCGTCGAGGATCAGCAGCGCGCCGTGCGCGGCGGTGATCCGGCGCAGCGCGGCGTTGAAACCGTCCAGGGGCGGGACCACGCCCATGTTGCCGGCGGCCGCCTCGCTGATCACGCAGGCGATCTCGCCGCCGCGCTCGGCGAACACCGCCTCGACGGCGGCCACGTCGTTGTAGGGCAGCACGACGGTGTCGGCGGCCGCGCCGGTCGTGACGCCGGGGGTGTCGGGCAGGCCGAGGGTGGCGACGCCGGAGCCCGCGGAGGCGAGCAGTGCGTCGACGTGCCCGTGGTAGTTGCCGGCGAACTTCACGACCACCGGGCGACCGGTGACGCCGCGGGCCAGGCGCACGGCGGAGAGCACCGCCTCGGTGCCGGAGTTGACCAGCCGCACCCGCTCGACCGGGGCCATGCGGGCGCTGATCTCCTCGGCGAGGTCGAGCTCCCCCTCGGTCGGGGCGCCGAAGGAGAAGCCGCGCCGGGCGGCGGCGGTCACCGCCTCGACGACGGCGGGGTGCGCGTGACCCAGGATCATGGGACCCCAGGAGCTGACCAGGTCCACGTAGCGGCGCCCGTCGGCGTCGGTGATCCAGGGACCCGAGCCCTCGACCATGAACCGCGGGGTGCCGCCGACGGCGCGGAACGCGCGGACCGGGCTGTTCACGCCGCCCGGCGTGATCTCCTGCCCTCGCGCGAAGAGCTCGGCCGAGACCGGGGCCTCGTAGGTGTAGGTGCTGTCCAGCGAGGTCACGGCTCCAGTGTCCCCTCTCCCCCGAGCAGCGCCGCCCGCAGGGCCGCGGGGTCGCGTGTGGGAACGAGCACGGTCCGGCCGTCGGTGAGCCGCAGCGGCAGGCCGGTGCGCCCGCGCGGCAGCGACCACCCGCCGCCCAGGACGGGCGCCCCTGCGTCCACCCCGGACTCGACGGCGCGCAGGTGGTCGGCGTCGACGTCGGCGCGGCGCACGGTCTCCCGCCCGACGGTCAGGCTCTCGTCGTCCACGCGGACCGTCCAGACCCGCCGGGCCGACAGGCAGCCCAGGCCGACCACCCCCAGCACGGCCGCGATCGCGACCAGCCAGAGGAGAGGGGGGACGTCGCCGCCGGGCAGGGCCAGGTCGAACGCGAGGAAGACCACCAGCGCCGCGGCCACGATCCACAGCGGCCGCCACGTCCCCCCGTGCTCGACGTACGTCACCGCAGGAGGCGCGCCGCCTCGACGGCCCAGTACGTGAGCACCGTGCCCGCGCCGGCGCGGCGGATGGCGGTGAGCGTCTCGAGGATCGCCCGCTCGCGGTCCACCCAGCCGTTGGCGGCGGCGGCCTCGACCATCGCGTACTCGCCGCTCACCTGGTAGGCGCTCACCGGCACGTGCACCGCGTCGGCGACCCGCGTGATGATGTCCAGGTAGGGCAGGGCCGGCTTCACCATGACCGCGTCCGCGCCCTCGGCCAGGTCCTGGGCCACCTCGCGCAGCGCCTCGTCGGCGTTGGGCGGGTCCATCTGGTAGGTCGAGCGGTCGCCGAACCGCGGCGCCCCCTCGGCGGCCTCGCGGAAGGGCCCGTAGAAACCCGACGCGTACTTGGCGGCGTAGGCCAGGATCGGCGTCTCGGTGAAGGCCGCGCCGTCCAGGGCCGCGCGGATCGCCGCGACCTGGCCGTCCATCATCCCGCTGGGCGCGATGACGTGGGCGCCGGCCTGCGCCTGCGCGATCGCCACCGCCGCGTAGCGGTCCAGCGTGGGGTCGTTGTCGACGACGCCGGCCGGGGTGACCACGCCGCAGTGCCCGTGGTCGGTGTACTCGCACAGGCACAGGTCGGCCATGAGCACGAGCTCGTCGCCGAGGTCGGCGCGCAGCTGCTGCAGCGCGACGTTGACCACGCCGTCGGCGGCGTCGGCCTGCGAGCCGACCGGGTCCTTGTCGCCCGGGATGCCGAACAGCATGAGCCCGCCGATACCGGCCTCCGCCGCCTCGTGCGCGGCCTTCCGCAGCGAGTCGGAGGTGTGCTGGACGACGCCCGGCATCGAGCTGATCGCGACCGGCTCGTCGATGCCCTCCTTGACGAACACCGGCAGCACGAGGTCCGCCGGCGCCACCCGCGTCTGGGCGGTGAGCCGCCGCAGCGCGGGCGTCGACCGCAGCCGGCGCCCGCGCGCGAAGCCCGGGGTGGAACCGGCGGAGCTCACTTGCCCTCGCCCTCCTCCTCGGCACGACGCGCCGCCGCGAACTCGGCGAGCGCGTCGACCAGCGGGCCGATGGCGGCCGTCTCCGGCTGGACGTCGACGCGCAGGCCGAACTCCTGCGCGCTGGCGGCGGTGGCGGGGCCGATCACCGCGACGACGGTCTTGGCGTGCGGCTTGCCGGCGATGCCGACCAGGTTGCGCACGGTGCTCGACGAGGTGAAGCAGACGGCGTCGAAGCCGCCGCCCTTGATCGCCTCGCGGACCGACGCGGCCGGCGGCGCGGCGCGCACGGTGCGGTAGGCGGTGACGTCGTCGACCTCCCAGCCGCGCTCGACGAGGCCGGCGGCCAGCGTCTCGGTCGCGATGTCCGCGTGCGGCAGCAGCACCCGGTTGATCGGGTCGAGGACGTCGTCGAACTCCGGGAAGTCGGCGAGCAGGCCCTGGCTGGACTGCTCACCCGCGGGCACCAGCTCCGGCACGATGCCGAAGTCGCGCACGGCCTGGGCGGTCTGCTCGCCGACGCAGGCGACCTTGACGCCGGCGAACGCGCGGGCGTCGAGGCCCAGCTCGGCGAACTTCTCGCGGACGGCCTTCACCGCGTTCACCGAGGTGAACGCGATCCAGCCGTACCGGCCGGTGACCAGGCCCTTGATGGCCCGGTCCATCTGCGCGGGGCTGCGCGGCGGCTCGACGGCGATGGTCGGCACCTCGACCGGGACCGCGCCGTAGGCCCGCAGCCGGTCGCTCATCTCGCCGGCCTGGTCCTTGGTGCGCGGCACGAGCACCCGCCAGCCGAACAGCGGCCGGCTCTCCCACCAGGACAGCCGCGCGCGCTTGTCGACGGCGGTGCCGACGGTGGCCACGACCGGCCCGGTGAACGAGTCGAGGCCGGCGGTCTTCTCGGCGACGGCGGCCAGCTTGGCGACGACGCTCTTCTGCGCCGTGCCCGAGCCACCGGTGGTGACGACGACCGGGGTGCTGCCGGAGAGGCCGCCCTCGACGAGCCGCACCGCGGCGTCGGGGAGGTCGGCGGCGTCGCCCTGCAGCACCAGCGTGCCGCCGGTGGCCGCGGTCGCGCCGGCCAGCGCGGTCACGTCGACCCCGCTGCGCAGGTCCGCGGTCACCGCGGTCCCACCGGTGGCCACGCCGGCGTAAGCGGGCACGGCGGTGGCGGTCGCGACGCCGGGGACGACGTCGAAGGCCACCGAGGTGCGGCCCACGGCCAGCACCTCCTTGACCACGGCGTCGGCGGCGTACGGGTCGCCGGCGACGAGCCGGACGACGACCGAGCCGTTCTTGGCGGCGGCCACGGCGGCCTTGGCGATCTCGGTCGGCTCGCCGGTGGCGGTCTCCACCTCGAGCGCCGGGTGGGCCTCGCGGACGGCGTCCTGCACGGCGCCCGAGACGTCGGGATCGACGAGGACGAGTGCGGCCTCGGCCAGCGCCGCGGTCGCCCGGGCGGTGAGCATGCCGGGGTCGCCCGGGCCTGCTCCGACGAAGACGACCCGGCCGGCCTGGCCTGCCGTCGCGCGGTTGCGCGTCATGACGTGCTCCTGATCTCGGCCCGAACGTGTCGGGCGTCTGTTGGGGTCTGGGGGTCCGGGGTGCGCACGGCCGCGCTCATGGCAGGACCGCCATCAGCTCGGCGGCACCGCGGTCGAGCAGGTCCGCGGCCAGCTCGCGGCCCAGGGCCGCGGCGTCGCCGGGGGCACCGCTCACCGAGCCGCGGACGGCGTCGCCGCCGTCCAGCGCGGTGACCGAGGCGCGGAGGAACAGTTCGGGGCCGGTCTCGCCGTCGGCCACCTCGGCGTAGGCAGCGACCGGCGCGCTGCAGCCGGCCTCCAGCGCGGCGAGCACGGTGCGCTCGGCCTGCACGCAGGCCCGCACGCTGGGGGCTTCGAGGCGGCCGACCAGCTCGCGGGTGCGGGCGTCGCTGGCGCGGCACTCCACAGCGAGCGCCCCCTGCGCCGGGGCCGGCAGCACCTGGAGCGGGTCGAGGGTCTCGGTGACCGCGCCCAGGCGTCCCAGCCGGCTGAGCCCCGCCCGGGCGAGCACGACGGCGTCCAGGTCGCCCGGGGCGACCCGGGCCAGCCGGGTGTCGACGTTGCCCCGGATCGGGACGATCTCCAGGCCCAGGCCGAGCGCGCGCAGCTGGGCGATCCGGCGCGGGGCGCCGGTGCCGATCCGCGAGCCCGCGGGCAGCTCACCGAGGGTGAGCCCGTCGCGGGCGACCAGGGCGTCGCGCGGGTCCTCGCGACCGGGCACCGCCGCGATGGTGAGCCCCGGCGCGGCCGCCGTCGGCAGGTCCTTGTAGCTGTGCACGGCGAGGTCCACCTCGCCGGCCAGCAGGGCCTCCCGCAGCGCGGCCACGAACACGCCGGTGCCGCCGAGCTGGGCGATGGCGGCCGACGAGCGGTCGCCCTCGGTCACGATCGGCACGAGCTCGACCGGCGCGCCGGTGGCGGCGGTGATGGCGTCGGCGACCGTCTGCGACTGGGTGCGGGCCAGGGCGCTGCCCCGGGTGCCCAGCCGCAGGGTGCCGGTGACGGTGGAGGTGGTCACGAGACCTCCCCCGCCCGCAGCTCCGGGTCGACGGTCACGGCGTCGGACAGGTCCTCGACCGGGGTGTCGATGCCCAGGCCGAACAGCGCGCGCAGCGCGCCCGCGTAGTCGGTGCCACCGGGACCGGCGGCCAGCTCCTTCACGCGGACCGTCGGCTCGTGCAGCAGCTTGTCGACGACGCGACGGACGGTGCGGGCGATCTCGGCACGGGCGCGCGCGTCGAGGTCGGGCAGCCGGGTGTAGAGGCGCAGCAGCTCGGCGTCGACGACCTCGGCGGCCTGGCTGCGCAGGGCGGACACCGTGGGTGCCACCGCGGCGGCCTGCCGCTCGGCGCGCAGCAGCGCGGTCTCGGCCTCGACGAGGGCGTGCGCGGCGGCGATGTCGTCGACCGCGACCGGGCCGGCGGTGGGCCGCCCCGGGGTGGCCGACCGCTCGCCCTGCAGCAGGGCGAGATCGACGACGTGCACGCCGGGGATACCGGCCACACCGGGGTCGACGTCGCGCGGCAGGGCCAGGTCCACCACGGCCAGCGGCCGCTCCCGGCCGCGCATGGCGTCGGCCACCACCTCGGTGGAGATGACCAGGCCGGTCGCGCCGGTGCAGGTGACCAGGGCGTCGGCGGCGGCGAGCTCCGCCGGGAGGTCGGCCATCGGCGCGGCGCGGCCGCCCAGGCCGTCGGCCAGCCGCGCGGCGGTGGCCTCGGTGCGGCTGGTCACCACGACCGAGGCGCCGTGGCGCGCGAGGGTGGTGGCGGCGAGCGCCCCCATGGAGCCGGCGCCGACCACGAGCACGGTGCGGCCGCGCAGGGAGCCGACGGCCGCCTCGGCCCGCTCCAGCGCGACGGTCACCAGCGAGGCGCCGGCCCGGTCGATGCCGGTCTCGGTGTGCACCCGCTTGCCGACCCGCAGCGCCCGCTGGGCGACCGGGTGCAGCGCGCGGCCGACGGTGCCCTCCTCGCGGGCGAGGGCGTAGGCGGCGCGCAGCTGGCCGAGCACCTGCGTCTCGCCCACGACCATCGAGTCCAGGCCCGCGGCCACGGTGAACAGGTGCGCGACGGCCTGGTCCTCGTAGTGGACGGTGACGTAGGGCGAGAGCTCCTCGACCGTGGCCCCGGCCTGCCGGGCGAGCACCCGGCTGACGTCGGTGACGCCGCCGTGGAACTTCGCGACCTCCGCGAAGACCTCGATCCGGTTGCAGGTGGCGAGCACCAGCGCCTCGGTGACGTGATCGCTCTCGACCAGCTCGTGCAGCGCCTTGACCCGGTCGTCGGGGCCCATGGCGAACTGCTCGAGCAGCGCCACCGGCGCCGTCTGGTGGGAGATCCCCACCGCCAGGAGGCTCATGCCGGCTCCTCCACCGACACGAGGCGCTGCTGGCCGAGGAAGGCCAGCACCTGCAGCTCCACCGACAGGTCGACCTTGCGGACGTCGACCCCGGGGGGCGCCGTGAGGGTCACGGGCGCGAAGTTCAAGATGCTCCTCACCCCGGCCGCGGCCAGCCGGTCGCAGACCGACTGGGCCACCTCGGCCGGTGTCGTGATGACCCCGATGGAGGCCCGGGTCGCCGTGACGACCTCCTCCAGCTCGTCCACCGGGCGGACGACGTGCCCGCCGATCCGCTGCCCCACCCGGGCCGGTGCCGCGTCGAACAGACCGACGAACTCGAAGCCGCGGGAGCCGAAGCCGGCGTAGTCGGCGAGCGCCGCCCCGAGGTTCCCGATGCCGACCAGCACGCAGGCCCGGGACCGCTCGACGCCGAGCACGCGGGAGATGCGGTCGCGCAGGGTGCGGACCTCGTAGCCGACCCCGCGCACGCCGCACGGACCCAGGTGCGAGAGGTCCTTGCGCAGGCCGGCGGGGTTCACCCCCGCGGCCGCGGCCAGCTCGCCCGAGGCGACGGTGCTCCGACCGCCGTCGGCCAGCGCCGTCAGCACCCGGAGGTACACGGCCAGGCGGGCGACGGTGGCCTCCGGGATGGTCCGGGGCCGCGGCTGGATCACGGGCTCTCCACAGCGATCGCGCCCGAGCGGGCAGGGCGCGGAACAGAAAGGGACGCGGGCGTAGCTCGCCCGCGTCGGCCACGGTAGCCGCTTGTGAACGCCGGAACAAAGTCCGTCGACGCCGTTCGGGCCGCTGACCGGGCCCGTTCGGGTGGAGCTGTGGTGAGGACCACCCTAACGACGCCCGGGCGCCGCCCCGTCGAGGGGTCTAGGCGAGGCCGAGATCCCGTCGCAGGCGGACCACGTCGACGGTGAAGTAGGAGTGCTCCCGGCCGTCGAGCAGCACCACCGGCACCCGGTCGCCGTACTCGGCCCGGAGCTCGGGGTCGGCGTCGACGTCGACCGCCGCGGGCACCAGCCCGGCCTCCCCGGCGATCCGCGCCAGGGTCTCGGCCGCCGTCTCGCACAGGTGGCAGCCGGCGCGGGTCAGCAGCTGCAGCCGCGGGACCGGTTCACCCACCGGCGGCCACCCCGACCTCCTCGGCGCTGTCCTGACCGGTGAGGCCGAGCTCCCGCAGCCGGGCCCGGCTGACCTTGCCGGTCAGGGAGTGCGGCAACGAGGCCAGGAAGTGCACCGACGTCGGCACCTTGTAGCGGGCCAGGGACTCCGCGGCGTGCGCCCGGAGCTCCTCGAAGGTGAGCCGCTCCCCCGGCCGGACGACGACGACCGCGCGGACGGCCGCACCGGTGCGGGGGTCCGGGATGCCGATGACGGCGCTCTCCGCGACGGCGGGGTGGGTGTCGAGGACGCGCTCCACCTCGGCGGGGTAGACGTTGAACCCGCTCACCAGGATCAGGTCGCTGCGCCGGTCGACCAGGTGCAGGTCGCCCTCGGCGTCGCGGTAGGCGAGGTCGCCGGTGCCCAGCCAGCCGTCGGCGTCCGGGCCGTCGGCACCGTCGGGCCAGTAGCCGGCGAACAGGTTGGGGCCGCGCAGCCAGATCTCGCCGGGACCCTCCAGGGAGTCGTCGTCCGGGTCCTCCTCCTCGGTGTCGCGGTCGTGGTCGGTCGTGGCCGTGTCCCGCAGCTGCAGCTCCAGACCGGGCAGCGGGGCGCCGATGCAGTTCGGCTTCGCCCGCCCGGTCACCAGCGTGCTGGCCACCACCGGGGATGCCTCGGTGAGCCCGTAGCCCTCCCAGACGGTGACCGCCGCGCGCTCGCGCATCGCCGTCCAGACCTCCTCGGGCAGCGGGGCGGCGCCGGAGGAGGCCATGCGCATCGCGGCGAAGCCGCGGCGCAGCTCGGCGTCGCTGCCGAGCGCGTCCGCGGCGGCGAGCCACGCCTGGAACATCGGCGGGGCGCCGGGGACGGCGGTCACCTGCTCCTCGGCCATCAGCGCCAGCGAGCCGCGGGGGTCGAAGGTCTCCTGGAGCACCGCGCACGCCCCGGTCGCCGCCACCAGTCCGAAGCCGGCGTTGAGCCCGTAGACGTGGAACAGCGGCAGGACGAGGAGCACGCGGTCGTCCTCGCGCACCGGCGGCGGCGTCATCGCCAGGCACTGCTCCTGGTTGGCCCGCAGCGCCCCGGCGGTCAGGATCGCGCCGCGCGGACGGCCCGTCGTCCCGCTGGTGTAGGCCAGGAACGACGGCGCGGCCGGGTCGGCCACCACCTCGGGCGGCGGCCCGTCGGCCTCCGGCGGGCCGGGGCACACCGGCACTCCGGCCAGTTCCTCGCGGTCGGCGGCGGTGATGAACAGCCGCGCGCCGGAGTCGGTGAGGACGTACTCGAGCTCGGGGTCGGTGTAGGCGGTGTTGACCGGGACGACGACCATCCCGGCGCGCAGCGCGCCGAGGGCGGCGCGCAACCAGTCCAGGCCGTTGGGCAGCTGGATGGCGACGCGGTCGCCCCGGGCCAGGTCGCGACCGGCGAACCCGGCCGCGACGCGGTCGACGTCGGCGTCGAGCTCGGCCCAGGTCAGCCGCCGGTCGCCGGCCACGACGGCGGGTGCCTCGGGGCGCCGCCGGGCGGCGGCCCGCACGAGCTCGGCGAGCGAGGTCCCTGCCTGTTCCACGTCTCCTCCGTTGGAGCTGGTCTGCGGCGCCGGCGCCCCGACCGGCACCGATGGGTCCGTTCGGGCAAGCTGGCGTGGACGGGCTGGGGCGATGTTGTCACCATGGGGGCAGCCCTGCAGCATCGTGCGCCCGTTCCCCGCCGGACGCGCGGGGGAAACGGTCGAGGTACGCGGGCCGACGAGGAGGTCGATCGCCCGCATGCCGCACCCCCTGGACGCGGAGCGGCCGCCCGCCGCCACGTCCCCTCCCGCACCGGCACGGCCGACGCCGTTCCCGCGGGCGAGCGCGGAGGCCCTCCCCGCCGCGGAGGTGGACGCCGACCTGGCCGGTGTCGCCCCCGACCCGGCCGGCGTGGACGTGTGGGGGCTGGTGCACCAGGCGCAGCAGGGTGACGCCGAGGCGTTCGGCCGGCTCTACGACCACTACGTGACCATGGTCCACCGCTACGTCTACCACCGGGTGGGCGACCGGGCGACGGCCGAGGACGTGACCAGCGAGACGTTCGTGCGGGCGCTACGCCGGATCGACTCGCTGTCCTTCCAGGGCCGGGACGTGGGCGCGTGGCTGGTCACGATCGCGCGCAACATCATCCGCGACCACGTGAAGAGCAGCCGGTTCCGGCTGGAGGTCGCGACGGCCGACATGCGCGACGCCGACCGGGCCACCGACGGTCCCGAGGACGCCGTGGTGGCCCACCTCACCAACCGGGAGCTGCTGGCCTGCGTGCAGCAGCTCGGGAGCGAGCAGCAGGAGTGCATCGTGCTGCGCTTCATCCACGGTCTGTCGGTGTCGGAGACCGCGCAGATCATGGGCAAGAAGGACGGCGCCATCAAGGCGCTGCAGCACCGCGCCGTGCGACGCCTCGCCGGTCTGCTGCCGGACGGTCTGCGGTGAGCGGAATGCGCTTCGTCGGGGCCGTAACCGAATACCCTGCGCCCTCGTTGGACCGTCCGCAGCGGGGTGCGCCGATCGCCCACCGCTGGGGACGTACGGGGACCGGAGGCAGGGCATGAGCGTGCGAGACCGCGAGGACGCCCTCGTCGCGCGCCTCCAGGAGCTCGGGCCCGCGCTCGACGGGGAGCCCGACCCGGCGTTCCGCGCCGCCACCCGGGCCCGGCTGGTCGCGATGGCCGCCGTCCGCACGCCCGAGCCCGAGCCCGCGACGGGTCTGCGCCGGCTGCTGGCCGTCCGCGCCCCCGACGGCCCGCCTCCCCGCTGGCGGGGCCGCCTCACCGCCGCCCTGGCCGGCGGGGCCATGGCGATCACCGCGCTGGCCGGTCTCGTCGCGGTGGCCGACGGCGCCCGTCCCGGTGACCCCCTCTACGACCTGAAGCGGGGCACCGAGCAGACCCAGCTCGCGCTGGCCGGCGACGCCCGCGGCCGGACCCTGCTCGACTTCGCCACCACCCGGTTCCACGAGGTCGAGCAGCTGGTCCGGGACGGGGAGGCCGACCCGACGCTGGTCGTCGAGACCCTGCGGACGATGGACGCGCAGACCCGCGAGGGCGCGGCCTGGCTGGCCGACCGGGCGGTCGACACCGGTGACGGCGGGCCGCTCGACGTCCTCTCCGGCTGGGCCGCCGGCCAGTCCGGTGGCCTCTCCGGGCTGCAGGCCGTCGTCCCCGGTGACGCCGCCGACGCGGTCGGCCGGTCCCTGACCCTGCTGGCCGACATCGGCGCCCGCACCGACGACCTCCGGACGGCGCTCACCTGCGCGGGCGGACCGGCCGTCGACGGCGCCGACGCCCTGGGCCCCGTCCCGGCCGCGTGCGCCGCGCCCGCGCCCGGCGACCCCTCGGCAGATC
>SPQJ01000014.1 GCA_004570425.1 Bacillus sp. AZ43 | reverse complement strand
CAGCACCAGGTCGGCGGCGACCGCGGCGGCGGCGCCCACGGCGAGCGAGCCGGGGGCGGTCCGGGGGCGGCGGCCCGCAGCGCGGCCAGCAGTTCGTCGCGCTCGCGTGCGAGCTCGCCGAGGGTGCTCTGGATCCGGGCGACGACCGTCGCGGCCTGCCGGGCGGCAGGCAGGCCGCAGGCGGGGCACGGCCCCGGCCCGACATCACCGAGCGGCCGGTTGCACACCGGGCAGCCGGGCACCCAGGGAGCCCCGTGCGGGTTCATGCGCGCATCCTGTCGGGACCGGCGGCCCCGTGGGGGAGATCTCCACAGCAACACGCCCGCCGGGGTGATGCCGCCGATGTCACCCCGAACTCGTTCGTGGTATCGGGTGGTGAGCGCCTACCCTGGGCTCAGTGATCACGACGACCGGCCTGGAGCTGCGCGCCGGTTCCCGCATCCTCATCAGCGGCGCCGACCTGCGCGTGCAGCCCGGCGACCGCATCGGCCTGGTGGGCCGCAACGGCGCGGGGAAGACCACGACCCTCACCACGCTGGCCGGCGAGCGCATCCCGCACGCCGGCAAGGTCGACGTCTCCGGCGAGATCGGCTACCTGCCGCAGGACCCCCGCAGCGGCGACCTCGACATCACCGCCAGCGACCGGGTGCTCTCCGGCCGCGGCCTCGACGTCCTCAAGGCGCAGCTGACCAAGGCGCAGATCGCCATGGCCGAGCCGGCCGACGACGCCGAGCGCGACAAGGCCGTCCGCCGCTACGGGCGGCTGGAGGACCAGTTCGCCGCGATGGGCGGGTACGCCGCCGAGAGCGACGCCGCGCGAATCTGCACCAACCTCGGCCTGCCCGACCGGGTGCTCTCCCAGCCGCTGCGCACGCTCTCCGGCGGCCAGCGGCGCCGCGTCGAGCTGGCGCGCATCCTCTTCTCCGATGCCGAGACACTGCTGCTCGACGAGCCGACCAACCACCTGGACGGCGACTCGATCACCTGGCTCAAGGGCTTCCTGTCCAGCCACAAGAGCGGGCTGATCGTCATCAGCCACGACGTCGAGCTGCTCGAGGCCGTCGTCAACAAGGTCTGGCACCTCGACGCCAACCGGGCGACCGTCGACATCTACAACCTCGGCTGGAAGCGGTACCTGCAGCAGCGGGAGACCGACGAGCGACGCCGCAAGCAGGAGCGGGCCAACACCGAGCGGAAGATCGACACGCTCACCGCGCAGGCCGACAAGATGCGGGCCAAGGCGACCAAGGCCAAGGCCGCGAAGAGCATGGACAAGCGCGCGGAGCGGCTCGCGTCCGGCCTGGCCGAGGTCCGGGTGCACGACAAGGTCGCCAAGCTGCGCTTCCCGACCCCGTCGGCCTGCGGCAAGACCCCGCTCACCGCCGAGGGGCTGTCGAAGAGCTACGGCTCCCTGGAGATCTTCACCGACGTCGACCTCGCCGTGGACCGGGGCGCGCGCGTCGTCGTCCTCGGGCTCAACGGCGCCGGGAAGACGACCCTGCTGCGCATGCTGGCCGGCACGGAGCAGCCCGACACCGGCGAGGTGAAGGCCGGCCACGGACTGCGCGTGGGTTACTACGCCCAGGAGCACGAGACCCTGGACATGGACCGCACGCTGCTGGAGAACATGCGGTCCGCGGCGCCCGACAGCACCGACACCGAGCTGCGGCGGATCCTCGGCGCCTTCCTGTTCTCGGGCGAGACGGTCGACCAGCGGACCGGGACCCTCTCCGGCGGTGAGCGCACCCGGCTGGCCATGGCCACGCTGGTCGTCTCCGGCGCGAACGTCCTGCTCCTCGACGAGCCGACCAACAACCTCGACCCGGCCAGCCGCGAGCAGGTCCTCGAGGCGCTGCGCACCTACACCGGCGCGATCGTCCTGGTCACCCACGACGAGGGCGCGGTGCGCGCTCTCGACCCGGACAAGGTGATCCTGCTGCCCGACGGCACCGAGGACGCCTGGAGCGAGGACCTCGCCGACCTGGTCGAGCTCGCCTAGAGCGGTCCGCATGACCTACCGGAGCCTGCACGCGGCGGATCTCCCCGAGCTGCTGCGCCTCGAGCAGGCCTACATGCGGGAGGTGGAACCGGACAGCCTGGCAGCGTGGACCGCGGCTCTGCACCGGAACCGCGCGCTGTGGGTCGAGTGCCTGCCCACGGGTGGTGCGATCACGGACGCGGACGGCGCCCTGGCCGGCCTGGCGCTGTGGCGGTTGCGGCCCGGGGTCGCCACCCTCGTGACGATCCACGTCGTGCCCGCCCACCGACGGTCGGGGATCGGCGGCCGGCTGCTGGACGCGTTCGTCGCGTCTGCGACGGCCGCCGGCGCAGGCCGGGCTGCCCTCGGCGTGCACGAGGCGAACGGCGGCGCGGAGCGGCTCTACACGACGCACGGGTTCCGGCTCGTCGGGACCGACGGTGCGTACCGGATGTTCGAGCGGGACCTCGTCGTCGCCTGACCGTCTCTCGCGTCGCGGGGGCCCGGGTTCTGCGTGATCATGGATCACGGGACGCCGTGGTCACCGGGACGGCGGCGCCCGAGGGGACGGACTGCCAGTGCCGGGCCGGGACCGACCGGTCGTGTCCGGTGCGGGTGTGGGCCGGCGGCTGACACGGAGGGAAGTCATGGCCGACTCGAGCACTGCGGATCTGGGCAAGGGCAAGCGCATCACCGGAGGGGACCGGTCGACGCTCGCCGACGACCTGCGGAAGCGCTACGACGGCGGGGAGAGCATCCGTTCCCTGGCCACGTCCACGAACCGGTCCTACGGCTTCGTCCACCGCCTCCTCTCGGAGTCCGGGGCGACCCTGCGCAGCCGCGGGGGTGCCAACCGGAATAGTAAGAAGGCGTGACGACCTCAGACCTCGAGAACGACGGCTGGGTCCGCACGAGCCGCGACGGCGCCGTCCTCACCGTCACGCTCGACCGGGCCGACCAGCTCAACGCCCAGACGCCGGCCACCTGGTCGGCCCTGGCCCGGGCGGGCGCCTCCCTGGACGACGACGTGCGCGTCGTCGTCGTGCGCGGCGAGGGGCGCGCCTTCTCGGCGGGGCTGGACCGCAGCATGTTCAGCGCGGACCCCTCGACGTCGGGCGGGCTGGGTGATCTCGGGCGCCGGGACCCGCAGGAGGCGCAGGAGCGGATCCGCGAGTACCAGGCCGGCTTCCGCTGGCTGCGCTCGCCGGGCATCGTCTCCGTGGCGGCCGTCCAGGGCCACGCCATCGGCGCCGGCGCGCAGCTGGCGCTGGCCTGCGACCTGCGCGTGATCACCCACGACGCCCAGTTCCGGCTGCCGGAGGCGACACTCGGGCTGGTGCCCGACCTGACCGGCACCAGCACGCTCGTGGAGCTCGTCGGCTACTCGCGGGCCCTGGAGATCTGCCTGACCGGGCGTGCGGTGAAGGCGGCCGAGGCCTCCGCGATCGGGCTCGCGAACCTGGTCGTCGAGGGCGTCGACCTGGACTCGGCCGTGGCCGACCTCGTCGCCGCGCTCACCGCCCCGCCGGTCGGCGCGAGCCGGGCGACGGCGGCGCTGGTGCGCTCCGCCGTCCGCAACGACTTCGAGACCCAGGACGCCGCCGAGCGGGCCGCCCAGGTCGAGCGGCTGCGGGCCCTCGTCGCCGGTTCCTGACAGGGGTGGCTGCGAGACTCCTCCCCTCGGAACAGACCGGCCGCTGATCGGGTTGGCCGGACGACGAGAGGAGGCGGTGTGGACGGGAACTCCATGACCTCCATGGCCGCCATGCGGTCGTTCCGGCGCGATCCGTCGGTGACGGCCCGTGAGCTGCCGAAGGGCACCGTCCGGCGGATCCTCGGCGTGGCCCGCCCCTACCGGCGCGAGCTGACGTTCTTCCTGGCGCTGGTGGTCGGGTCGTCGCTGATCGGCGTGATCACCCCGCTGCTGGCCGGCGACATCGTCAACCGGATCGCCGGCCTGGAGGGGACGGCGGGCGACATCGTCCGCATCGCGCTGTTCATCGCCGGGCTGGCGGTGGTCGACGCGGTGATCTCGCTGGCCACGCGCTGGTACTCCGCGCGGATCGGCGAGGGCGTCATCTACGACCTGCGCAGCCGGGTGTTCGAGCACGTCCAGCGCATGCCGGTCGCGTTCTTCACCCGCACGCAGACCGGGGCGCTGGTCAGCCGGCTGAACAACGACGTCATCGGCGCGCAGCAGGCGTTCACCTCGACCCTGTCCGGCGTCGTCTCCAACGTGATCGGCCTGGTCCTGACCGGCGCCGTCATGCTCACCCTCTCCTGGCAGATCACGCTGCTGTCGCTGGTGCTGGTGCCGCTGTTCGTCCTGCCGGCACGACGCATCGGCCGGCGCCTGCAGGAGATCACCCGGGAGTCCTACGGCCTCAACGCGTCGATGAACGCGACGATGACCGAGCGGTTCAACGTGGCCGGGGCGCTGCTGGTCAAGCTGTTCGGCCGGCCCGACGCCGAGGCCGGCTCGTTCCGCGAGCGGGCGGCGCGGGTGCGCGACATCGGCGTCCTGTCGGCCATGTACGGCCGGTTCTTCTTCACCGCGCTCACCCTGGTCGCCGCCCTGGCCACCGCGCTGGTCTACGGGCTGGGCGGGTGGCTGGCGTTCACCGGCTCCCTCAGCCCCGGTGACGTCGTCGCGCTGGCCCTGCTGCTGTCCCGCCTCTACGGCCCACTGACCGCGCTGGCCAACGTCCGGGTCGACGTGATGAGCGCGATGGTGAGCTTCGACCGCGTCTTCGAGGTGCTCGACCTCGCGCCGATGATCGCCGAGGCGCCCGACGCCGTCCCGGTGCCGGCCGACGACCGGTCGATCGAGTTCAAGTCGGTCTCGTTCAGCTACCCCTCGGCGCAGGACGTCTCCCTGCCGTCGCTGGAGGAGGTGTCGCTGCCCGAGCACGGCGGCCCGGTCGACGTGCTGCACGACGTCTCCTTCCGGGTCGAGCCGGGCCAGCTGGTCGCGCTGGTCGGCCACTCGGGCGCCGGCAAGTCCACGATCGCCAACCTGGTGCCGCGGCTGTACGACGTGACCGGCGGCTCGGTCCGCGTGGGTGGGATCGACGTCCGGAGCGCGACGCTCGCCTCGCTGCGCGACTCGATCGGCGTCGTCAGCCAGGACGCGCACCTGTTCCACGACTCGATCCGGGCCAACCTGCTCTACGCCCGGCCCGACGCGACCGAGGCCGAGCTGTGGTCGGCGCTGGAGGGCGCCCGGATCGCGGCGCTGGTGCGCTCGCTGCCCGAGGGCATGGACACCGTCGTCGGCGACCGGGGCTACCGGATGTCGGGCGGGGAGAAGCAGCGGCTGGCGATCGCCCGTGTGCTGCTCAAGGCGCCCGGGATCGTGATCCTCGACGAGGCGACCGCGCACCTGGACAGCGAGTCGGAGGTGGCCGTGCAGCACGCGCTCGACGCGGCGCTGAGCGGCCGGACGTCGCTGGTGATCGCGCACCGGCTGTCGACGATCCGCAGTGCCGACCAGATCCTGGTCATCGAAGACGGTCGCGTTGCGGAGTCGGGCACGCACGATGAGTTGCTGGCGCTCGGGGGCCGGTACGCCGACCTCTACCGGACCCAGTTCGCCGACGGCGAGCGTCGAACGGTCGAGGTCGGCTGAGCACTACCGTCACTCCTGTCCCAGTACGCGAAGAGGAGTACGAAGAAGCGTGACCGCAGCCCACCCGCAGGACGCCCAGATCCGTGCGCTCTACCACCAGTACCTCGACGGGTGGAACCGGCGCAGCGGGGCGGCCGTGGCGGCCTGCTTCGCCGACGACGGCGACATCATCGGGTTCGACGGCACCCACCACCGCGGCCGGCTGTCGATCGCCGCCGACCTGCGGCTGGTCTTCGGCAACCACGAGACGCCGGGCTACGTCGGCGTCATCCGCTCGGTGCGCCCCATGGCTCCCGGCGTGGCGGTGCTGATGGCGCACGCGGGGATGATCCCGCCCGGCGAGAGCGACTTCGACCCCGCGCTGCACGCGGTGCACACCGTGGTCGCGGTCGACGAGGGCAACGGCCGCTGGCGGATCCAGCTCTTCCAGGCCACGCCCGCCGCCTGGCACCAGTACCCCGAGGCCCGCGAGGCGCTGACCGAGGAGCTGCGCGGCCTGCTCACCGCCCCGTGACGGTCCTGATCTCCGCGGAGGAACTGCTCGCCGGCACGGCGGGCATCGTCCTGCTCGACGTCCGCTGGGCGCTCGGCGACCCGGACGGTCGCGAGCACTACCTCGGCGGGCACCTGCCGGGCGCGGTCTTCGTCGACCTCGAGACAGAGCTCGCCGGCCCGCCCTCGCCGGCGGAGGGCCGCCATCCGATGCCGTCGCTGCACCGACTGCGGGACGCCGCCCGGCGCTGGGGGATCCGGAGGGGCGACCGGGTCGTCGCGTACGACGCGACCGGCGGGCTGGCCGCGGCCCGGGCCTGGTGGCTGCTGCGGTGGGGCGGGCTGACCGACGTCCGGCTGCTCGACGGCGGGCTCGACGCCTGGGTCCGCGCCGGCGGAGCCCTGGAGGCCGGCGACGTCGTCCCGGAGCCCGGGGACGTGACGCTGACCGGCGGCGGCATGCCGGTCCTCTCCATCGACGAGGCGGCTGCGCTGCCGTCGACCGGGGTCCTCCTGGACGCCCGCGCGGGGGAGCGGTACCGCGGCGAGACCGAGCCGATCGACCCGCGAGCCGGCCACGTGCCCGGCGCGGTCAGCGCGCCGACGACGGAGAATCTCGGCCCCGGAGGCACCTTCCGGCCGGCCGACGAGCTGCGCGAGCGGTTCGCGGCCCTCGGCGCCCGGCCCGGGACGGCGGTCGGCGTCTACTGCGGCTCCGGCGTCACCGCGGCGCACGAGGTGGCCGCGCTGGCCGAGGCCGGCATCGAGGCCGCGCTGTGGCCCGGCTCCTGGTCGCAGTGGTCGGCCGACCCGGCGCGCCCGGCGGCCACCGGGGCCTGAGCGGGCCGGGGGCGCGCCATACTCCCGCCGTGCAGACCGACACCGCCCGCGCGGTCGGGCCGATCGTGCTGGCCGTCCTCGCCGGGATCGCCCACCTGGTCGTGGGCTACTTCTACCTGGCCGGCGGGCTGGTGATCCCCGGGCCGGTGCTGATCGCGCTGTGGCTGGCCTGGCTCGTCATGGCGGCGTTCCTGCTGCGGTGGGCGATCCAGCGCTCGTGGTGGACGCCCGCGATCCCGGTCGCCGCCGCGGCGCTGCTCGTGCTCGTCCTGGTGATCGGCGACGGCGTCCTGGGCTGGCAGGCCTGACCGTCGCGGGGCTCACACCGGGCCGGTCGGCCGGCTCGGCAGCACCAGGACGCCGTCCACCCGCCGGGGGATCCCCGGGTCCTCGTCCCGGAGCTCCGGCGGCAGCAGCTGCTGGGGCGCCGACTGCCAGGCGACGGGACGCAGGAAGCGGCGGACGGCGCTCGTGCCGACCGACGTGTGCGCGGTGTTCGTGGACGGCCAGGGCCCACCGTGGTGCTGCGCCCACGTGACCGCGACGCCCGTGGGGAAGCCGTTGAAGAGGATGCGCCCGCTGCGGTCCCCGAGGGCACGTGTGACCTCCGCCGGCAGGTCCGTGTCGTCGGTGCCGGTGTGCACGGTCATCGTGAGCGAGGCGGGCAGGGCGCCGATCGCGGCGAGCAGGTCGTCGGCGTCCGAGTACCGAGCCACCACGGCCACCGGGCCGAAGACCTCCTCGTGGGCGACCGCCGGTAGCGAGCCGGCATCCGCGCTCAGGAGCAGCGGCGCGGCTTCGTACCCCTCGCCGCGCAGCTGACCACCGCGCGCCACTGCGGTCAGCCCGGGCGTCGAGGCCAGGCGCTCGGTGCCCTCGGCGTAGGAGGTGGCGATCCGCTCGCTGAGCAGGACGTGCGGAGCGACCCCGTGGAACGACTCCGCCATCGCGGCGACCAGCCGGTCGCCGTCGGGGCCGGCGGGGACGAAGCTCAGGCCGGGCTTGGTGCAGAACTGGCCGGCGCCCAGCGTCGCCGAGCCGCCCAGGCCACGGCCGATCTCCTCGGCGCGCTCGGCCGCGGCGGCCGGCGTGACGACGACGGGGTTGAGGCTGCTCAGCTCGCCGTAGAAGGGGATCGGGTCCGGACGCGCCTCGATGAGTCCGACGATCGCCTGTCCACCCGCCAGCGATCCGGTGAAGCCGACCGCGCGGATGGCGGGGTGCTGCACCAGCGCCGCGCCCGCGTCCACGCCGTGCACGATCCCGAGCGTCCCCTCGGGCGCGCCGCACGCCGCGACGGCCCCGGACATGACCTCGAAGCACAGCTGGGAGGTGGCGGGGTGCGCCCCGTGCGCCTTGACGACGACCGGGCTGCCGGCCGCCAGCGCCGAGGCGGTGTCCCCGCCCGGCACCGAGAAGGCGAGCGGGAAGTTCGACGCGCCGAACACAGCGACGGGACCGAGCGGCACGAGCATGCGGCGCAGGTCCGGGCGCGGCCCCATCGGGGTGTCCCCGGCGTGGTCGATCGCCGCCTCCAGGTAGCTGCCCTCCTCGAGGACCTCGGCGAAGAGCCGGAACTGGTAGGCGGTCCGGCTCAGTTCGCCGTTCAGCCGTGTCTCGCCCAGCGCCGTCTCGCGGTCGGCCGTCCGGACGATGTCCGCGCGGCGGTCCTCGAGAGCGTCGGCGAGCGCGCGGAGCAGACCGCCACGGCCCGATCTCCCCAGGGCGTCCAGCGCGGGCGCGGCCAGCGCGGCGGCGCGCGCGATCCGGTCGACCTCCTCGCGCGTGGTCTCCCGGGTCACGACCTCGAGGACCTGCCCGGTCCGCGGGTCGATGCTCTCGACGTCGGTCATGGCTCTCCTCGATGGCTGTGCCGGGCAGGACGACTGCGCGACGGCGTGAGATCCGCCGACGAACAAAGCACGGCTCCAGGTGATTCTGCAAGCCGTGGGGGATGGTCGGATATCGCGAGCCGGAAGCATCACGTTATCGGATAGTGTCGGCGTCCGGCGAGGCCCGTCAAAGGCGAGTCCGCCACATTCCCGGTCGATCCGATCCTGCGAGGTAAATGACATGGCTGCGACGTACTTCGTGCAGTACTCCTACGTTCCCGACATGCTGAACCGGCGACAGCCGTATCGCGCCGAACATCTCGCCCGGATAACGAAGGCGGGGGAGGAGGGCCTCCTCGTGCTGGCCGGAGCGTTCGCCGATCCGGTGGACGGAGCGGTGCTGGTGTTCCGTGCGGAGAGCCGCGCGGAGGTCGAGGAATGGGTCGAGGCGGACCCGTACCGGGTCGCGGGGCTCATCCCGGACTTCGCGGTCCGGGAGGTCACCCTCGTGCTGCCGAGCGCCTGACCAGCGCGGACGCGCCCCCGGCCGGTGGCCCGCCGACGCGGGCGGGGGGTCTCGTACGCCCCGCCGCTCCTCCCGACGGGGCACGGCTGCCCGCGTCGCGGCAGCGCGGCCCGCGCTGCCGCGGGGTGGCGCCCGGCGGGAGGCGGCTCGCGCGCCGGTATCGGAAACCCTGATGGGGCCTATCCGAAACGGGCGCTTGGCGTGATGTGAGTCACCGCCCTAGCGTCCAGCGCCGGATGGATGCCCTTCGACGAATGTCGCAGGTTTCAACGACGAAATGGCGGGACGCGCATGTTCCAGGCACCTCATCGCAGCCGCGCACTATTGCTCGGCGCCGGGCTCACCCTTTCTCTGACCCTTGCCGCTTGCGGAAGTGATCCCACGCCTGCGGATTCCCCCGCCGGGGACGGCGAGGAATTGGTCGCCGTCAACGCCGGATTGGTCGGCGCCATCGACCAGATCGGTCTGCCGGCGGCCCTCGACCAGGGATTCTTCGAGGAGCAGGGCCTCGACGTGACGGTCGCCGAGCCGTTCGCCACGGGCACCGACCAGCTCAACGCCCTGGAGAGCGGGCAGATCGACATCGCCCAGGTGGGGTCGCCGGCCATCGGCGCCATCCTCAGCGGGGCGGACTACGTCCTGCTGGGCAACTACTCGGGCAGCGCGTCGCAGCTCGGCATCGACGAGACCATGGCCGTCGTGGCCCGCGAGGGATCGGGTGTCGAGGAGGGCGACCTCTCGACCCTGCGCGGCAAGAAGATCGGCGTCGCGATCGGCTCCATCAACCACCTCTACCTGCTCGCCGCCCTGGCGGAGAACGGGATGACGCCGGACGACGTGTCGATCGTCAACACGCCCCCGCCGGACATGGCGGTGGCGCTCCAGACGGCGGGCATCGACGTGGCCATCGGCTGGGACCCCTTCCCGCTGCTCATCCTCGACCAGGTCCCCGGCTCGTACGAGGTCGCCCGCGGTGGGGGCTACATCGGCTACCTCGGTTACCTGGTCGCCAAGCGCGACTGGGCGGAGGAGAACGTCGAGACGGTCAAGAAGTTCCTGACCGCCCGGGCCGCGGCCGACCAGTGGATGCGGGAGAACCCCGAGGGCGGGGCCGAGGTCGCCTCCCGCTGGCTCTCCAGCATGGACCCGGCCATCGCCGAGGAGGCCATGCAGTACAACATCGAGCAGCTGGACCCGCGCATCTCGGCGTGCAACTACGCCGCGCTCCACGAGGCCGTGACGACGCTGCACGAGCTGGGGTCCATCAACGGCACGTTCGACGTGAACGACGTCTTCATGCCCGGCCCCATCAACGAGGTCGTGGAGGAGTCGCCGGAGCTCTTCGAGGACCTCGACGAGATCCCCGAGTCCGCGGTCATCTCCGGTGAGGACTTCACCTTCGAGCCCGACGGCGGTCAGTGCTCGCGATGACCAGCACAACACTCCCTTCGTCGCGCGAGCGGCTGAGCGACTCCGGTCGCCGGCGGCTCGCGCGACGGAGGGCGCGCGTGGCCTCCGCGGCCTGGTTCATCAGCCCGTTCCTGGTGCTCCTCGCGCTGTGGGCCGTGCTGGTCCCCGCGCTCGACGTCTCGCCCAGGACGTTCCCGACCATCGGCGCCGTCTGGGCGGCGTTCACCTCGGGGATCTCCGACGGGTCCCTGTGGACCCACGTCCTCGCCAGCATGGCCCGTGTCGGGGCGGGGACGGCGCTGGCGATCCTGATCGGGGTGCCTTTCGGGATCCTGATGGGTATCAGCCGCGGGGTCTCGGGCTTCTTCTCCCCGCTGCTGCGCTTCTCCGTGGCGCTCGCCGGCATCTCGTGGATCCCGCTGGCCACCCTGTGGCTGGGCTACGGCACCGGAGCCGTGGTGTTCGTCGTCTTCAACGCGGTCTTCTTCGCCGTCGTCTACAACACCATGCTGGGCGTGCGGCAGATCAGCACGTCGCTCCTCCGCGCGGCTCGCAGCCTCGGCACCAGGCCGGCCCGGATGTTCACCGAGATCTACGTGCCGGGGGCGGCGCCCAGCATCGCCACCGGGCTGCGGGTGGGCATGGGGTTCGCCTGGCGAGGCCTCATCGCCGCCGAGATCATCGCGACGAGCAGCGGCCTGGGCTACACCCTCTTCCTCTCCCGGCAGTACTACGAGACGGACGTGATCATCCTGATGATGATCGTGATCGGGGTCCTGTGGTTGATGATGGACAGGTTCCTGCTGGCTCCGCTGGAGCGACGGACGGTCGAGCGCTGGGGCGCCCGCAGGCAGGCGGGGTCATGACCGTCGACACCGCCGTCCGCAAGGACCCGGCACGCCGGACGGACGGCGCGCGGCCCTGGGACCTCCTGCTGCGCGTCCCCGGCATCCGTACGTGGGGCCCCTTCGCGGTGCTCGTGGCCGGCTGGGCGCTGATCGCCGAGCTCGAGCTCTTCCCGTCGGCCTTCTTCGTGGGGCCGGGGACGGTCTTCCAGACCACGCTCGGGCTGATCGAGCGCGGCATCCTCCCGTCCTACATCGGGGACTCCCTGATGCGGCTCGCGGTGGGTGCGGCGTTCGGCATCCTGGTCGGGGTCGCGCTGGGCTTCCTCATCGGGCTCAACAAGTACGCCCGCAAGTTCAGCTGGCCCATGCTGCTGTTCTTCCAGGCGATCGGGGACATCGCCTGGCTGCCGATCCTCATCATCTGGTTCGGGTTCAGCCTCACGTCGGTCACGCTCGTGATCGTCTACACGGTCACGTTCCCGCTGATCATCAGCATCGTCGCCGGGATCGACGCGATCCCGCAGAACCTGCTCCGCGCCTCGAGGAGCCTCGGGGCCGGCCGGTGGCGCGAGATCGCCGAGGTGATCGTGCCCGCCGCGCTGCCCGGGATCTCCAGCGGTATCCGTACCGGTCTGGGCTACGGATGGCGCGCGCTGATCGCCGCCGAGATCATCATCGGCACGAGCGGCGTCGGATTCATGATGTTCGAGGCGCGACGTCAGGGCGATGTATCGCACGTCTTCATCGGAATGGCAGTACTGGGTGCTCTCTGGTACGCCACGGACGCTCTCATCCTCGCCCCCTTCGAAAAGGAAACGGTCGAGCGCTGGGGCATGGTCGAAGGGATCGGCAGATGACTCTGCTCTCGGTGGAGAATCTCAATCAGGTCTACAAGGACGCCTACACGCACGAAGAGATGACCGCCGTCGGGAATGTGTCCTTCGACATTCCCAAGGGACAGTTCATCTCGCTCATCGGGCCCAGTGGCTGCGGCAAGACGACGGTGCTCAACATCGTCGCCGGATTCATCCAGGCCAGCGGCGGGAAGGTGACGCTCGCCGGCGAACCGATCAGCGGACCCGGTCCCGACCGGGGGGTGGTGTTCCAGGACTTCGCCCTCTTCCCGTGGAAGACGGTCGAGGCCAACATCGCCTTCGGCCTGAAGATGCGCGGCGTGGACAAGGCCGAGCGGCAACGGCGGGCCCGAGAGGTCATCGAGCTCGTCGGCCTCTCCGGCTTCGAGGCGAAGTTCCCGCACGAACTCTCCGGTGGCATGCGACAGCGCGTGGGTGTCGCCCGCGTGCTCGCCACCGAGCCCACGATGATGCTGATGGACGAGCCGTTCGCCAGCATCGACGCCCAGACGCGGCGGGTGCTGCAGCAGGAGGTCCTGCGCATCTGGGACCGGGAGAAGCCCACCGTCCTCTTCGTCACGCACGACGTCGACGAGGCGATCTTCATGTCCGACCGGGTCATCGTGCTGTCCGGTCGGCCGAGCGTGGTGCAGGCCGACATCGAGATCCCGATCCCGCGGCCGCGCACGTGGTCGGACGTCTACGCCGACCCCTCGTTCGTGCGGATCCGACGCGACCTCATGGCGATGCTCGGGGTCGAGGACGAGAGGGAGTCGTGACCCTCCTCCGCCGGTTCGCCGGCAGCACGGCCTTCCGCACGATCGCCGTCGTCCTCGTGCTCGCCCTGGCCTGGCAGCTGTACCTCACGGTGCGGGCGCCGGGGAAGATCGATCCCGGGCTGGCCGAGGCGGTCGAGCAGGGCGAACCGCTGCGCGTCTCCGTGTCCCTCGACTTCCCGCCGGAGCGGTTCCACAGCCTCAAGCTGCAGTCCTACGGGCACGTGATGGGGGTCGACGGCCAGCGCATCAACCTGCGCTCGGTCCGCCCGGAGTCGGTGTCGGCCCTGGCGAAGATCTACTGGGTCGATCGGGTGGAGCTCTACGAGGACGACGCAGGATGACGGCCGGCGAGTCCCTCGAGGTCATCCGCGCCGAACGCCTGGTCATGGTGCTCCGGGCGCCCGACCCGGAGACCGCGCTGCAGGCGGCGCGGGCGGCCATCGACGCCGGCGTCCGGGTCGTCGAGGTCACCTTCACCGTGCCGGACGCCGCCGAGGTCATCGCCGACCTGGCGGCCAGCAGCGCGGCGGACGGCACGCTCATCGGGGCGGGCACCGTCCGCACGCCGGAGCAGGCCGACACCGCGCTCTCCCGTGGTGCCCGGTTCGTCGTCAGCCCCGGCCTGGACGAGGCACTCGTCCGGCGGCTGACCGACGACGACGTCCTCGCCCTCCCCGGGATCCTGAGCCCGAGCGAGGCGATGCGCGCGCTCGCGGCCGGCGCCCAGGCGCTCAAGCTCTTCCCGGCCTCCGCCGTGGGCCCCGACTACCTCGGGGCACTGCTGGGCCCGATGCCCGAACTCCAGATCGTGCCGAGCGGGGGAGTGGGCCCGGGCAACGCGGGCCGGTGGCTCGCCGCCGGCGCCGTCGCCGTCGGCATGGCGGGCCCGTTCTCCCCGACCGGCCCCCTCGACCGGTCCGGCCTCGAATCGATCACGCAGGCAGCACGACAGTCCCTCTCCGCGGTGCGGCCGTCGGCCGTCCCCGCACACACCTTGAAGGAGCGTCCATGACCACCCCCGCCGTCTACTCCGCCGAGACCATCGAGGCCTTCCGCGGGATCACCACGGCCTCGGTCTCCGACGCCCTGCAGGAGCTCGGTGTCCACGGCTACATGTCCTCGCAGATCCGGCTCCGGACCGGCTCCAAGCTGGTCGGGCCGGCGGTGACCGTGCGCGAGGTCCCCACCGCCGAGCGGGTCCCCCCGCAGCACGCGCTCGACGTCATCGACGCCTCCGCGCCCGGCTCCGTCGTCGTGATCGACATCGGCGAGGAGACCGAGGTCGCGGTGTGGGGCGGCCTCATGACGGCCGGCGCCGTGGCCAACGGCCTCGCCGGAGCCGTCCTGGACGGCGGCATGCGGGACGTGGAGGAGATCCAGCGCGACTTCGGCTTCACGGTCTTCGCGCGGTCGACGGTGACGGCCACGACGGTCGGCCGGTTCAAGACGGTCGCGGCCAACGAGCCGGTCCGCTGCGGCGGGGTGACCGTCTACCCGGGTGACCTCGTCGTCGGTGACGGCGACGGCGTGGTGGCGGTTCCGCAGGCCCTGGTCGCCCAGGTGCTGGAGGGCGCGACCTCGATCGAGGAGCGGGAGCGGGAGCAGACCCGCCTCATCCTCGAGTCGGGCTCGCTGGCCGCCGGTCTCGCCAAGTACAACCGCATCTGAGCGGCGGGTCGATCGCGGTCATGACGTACGTGCCAGACATCGTCTCGTTCGGCGAGCCGATGGTCGAGTTCAATGCCGAGGCCGTCGGCGGTCCCCGGGCAGGATCCCTGTACAGCGTGGGTTTCGGCGGGGACAGCTCCAACTTCGCCGTGGCCGCCAGCCGGCTCGGCGGACGCTCGGGCTACCTGACGCGGGTGGGGGAGGACCAGTTCGGCGAACTGCTGCGGGGGCTGTGGGAGTCCGAGGGGGTCCAGGCGCAGCACGTCATCACCGACGCCGAGCACCCGACCGGGCTCTACTTCATCCTCCGGGAGGGCTCGTCCCCCGAGTTCGTCTACCGGCGGGCCGGCTCGGCGGCTTCCCGGCTGCGCCCGGCGGACCTCCCGGCCGGCTGGATCGAGCAGGCGCGCGTCGTGCACGTCACGGGCATCACGCAGGCGATCAGCCGCACGGCGTGCGACACCGTGTTCAGCGCCATCGAGCGCGCGCGGGCGGCCGACACGCTCGTCACCTACGACCCCAACATCCGCCCGCGCCTGTGGTCCCTGGACCAGGCCCGCGCGATGGCGCGGTACACGGTGCCGATGTGCGACGTCGTCCTGCCGAACCTGGACGAGGGGCGGCTGCTCACCGGCTACGACGACCCGCGCGCCATCACCCAGGAGCTGCTCTCCCTCGGCGCGCCGCTGGTCGTGCTGAAGATGGGTGGGGTGGGTGCCGCCGTGGCCAGCGCCGACGGCTACGAGGCGATCCCCGCGCTCAAGGTGCGCGCCAAGGACACCACCGGCGCGGGGGACACGTTCGACGCGGCGTTCGCCGTGTCGATGGTCGAGGGGCGCTCGCCGGTGGAGGCGGCGACCTTCGCCGCCGCGGCGGCCTCGCGCGTCGTGCAGAGCCTGGGGGCGGTCAGCCCCATCCCGTCCCGCCGGGTCGCCGACGAGCTGTTCGCCGAGCTGCGGGGCGTCGCCGGGCGCCGCTGAGCCGGCCGGCCGCGCACCTCGCGCGGCCGGCCGTCAGGCGCGCCGCTCGTACCGCTGGACGGCGTCCGGGACCGGCATGCCGAGGGTCAGGTCGAGGAGCTCGCGGACCGCCGGCTGCATGGCCCGGGCGCCGTCCCAGAACACGCCGACCTCGCGACGGTGGGTGGTCCCGTGGAGGGGGATGACCCGCGTCCCCCGGGTCTCGGAGACGGCCGCGGCCAGGAGGTTCGTCACCCCGACGCCGTGGCCACCGCGAGCCAGCGCCACGAGCGTCTGCGGCTCGTTGGTGCGCAGGACCACGCGCGCCTCCAGGCCGGCGTCCCGGAGGGCGTGGTCGATCTCGGTCGGCTCCGTGCTGCGCTGCGTGCCGGAACCGAGCGTGATGAGCCGCTCGTCGGAGAGGCGGGCGAGGTCCATGCTGCCGAACCGCGACAGCGGGTGGTCCTCGGCCACGACGGCCACCAGCGGCTCCACCCACAGGACGTCGTGCGCGACCGACGTCTCCCGCGGCACCGGCAGCAGGGGCCGGATGGCGAGGTCGGCGTCCCCCGCCTGGAGGGCCGCCCCCAGGTCGACGGGCGCACCCTCGAGCAGGCTGACCTCGACCGCCGGGTACTGGGTCGTGAACTCGCGGAGCAGGGCGGGCACGAACGCGGCGCCGGCGCTCGGGTAGCACGCCAGGCGGACGCGTCCGCGGAGCAGGCCCAGGACGGCTTGCACCTCCGCCTCGCCCGCCTCCAGCTCCGCCTGCACCGCGCGGGCGTGGACGAGGAACGCCACCCCGGCCTCCGTCAGGCGGACCGGGCGCTCCTTCCGGTCGAAGAGCACCGCGCCGAGCCGGTGCTCCAGTTCGGCGACGTGGGAGCTGATGCTCGGCTGCGAGCGGTAGACGTTCTCCGCGGCCGCCGCGAACCCGCCGTGGTCGACGACGGCGAGGAAGCTGGACAGCCATTCGAGCCGGTAGCCGTCGAGAGCGCTCATGAGCGCAGCGGCGACCCCGGTGGGACCAGGAGGAGCTTGGCGGTCGTCCGCCGGCTCTCGAGGTCCCGGTGCGCGGTGGCCGCCTCCTCCAGCGGGTACAGGCCGCCGACCCGTGCCGTGAGCACTCCCGCGGCGGCCGCCTCGAACACCTCGCGGGCCCGCCAGGTGAGCTCCTCCCGGTCGGCGATGTAGTCGCCGATGGTCGGCCGGGTGACGTACGCCGAGTGGAACCCGATCAGCCTCTGCAGGTCGAACGGGGGGACCTGGCCGGACGCCGCCCCGAAGAGCGCCACCATGCCGCGCGGACGCAGCGAGCCGAGGGAGGCCTCGAACGTCGCCTTCCCGACGCCGTCGTAGACGACGTCGACGCCCCGGCCGCCCATCAGGTCGCGGACGGCGTCCGGCAGCTCGGTCGTGAGGTCGGCGAAGGCGTCGTAGCGGATGACGTCGTGGGCGCCCGCTTCGCGGGCGAGCCGCTCCTTCTCCTCCGTGCTGACCGTGCCGATCACGCGCGCGCCCCGGGAGACGGCGAGCTCGGTGAGGAGGAGCCCGACGCCGCCGGCCGCCGCGTGGACCAGCGCCGTCTCACCCGACCGGATCGGGTACGTGGAGACGGCCAGGTAGTGCGCGGTGATGCCCTGGAGGGGAAGCGCCGCGGCGGCGGCGTCGTCCAGCCCGTCGGGGATGGGCACGGCGCGGGCGCTGGGGACGACGGTCAGCTCGGCGTACGAGCGCAGCACGTCGACCCACGCCACGCGCTGGCCGAGCGCGAAGCCCTCGACGCCCTCACCCACGCCCACGACGGTGCCCATCGCCTCGGCGCCGGGGATGTGGGGGAACTCGGAGGCGTACACCCCGCTGCGGCGGTAGGTGTCGATGAAGTTCACGCCGCTGGCGATGATCGAGACCAGCAGTTCACCCGGACCCGGGGTCGGGTCGGGGACCTCGCCGTACTCGAGGACGTCGGCACCACCGGGCTTCATTGCTCGTATTGCGCGCACGTCCTCAGTCAACCACGGAAGACCGGGCCCACACGCAATAGCACCGATTCGGGTGGCCGGCGTCGCGGCGATTCTCCCGGGTGCGGAGTTCGGGAACCGGTGGGGTTCGGAGAAGGAGATGGCGGCGGCATTTCCGGAACCCCAGGAATGGCGCAGCGAGTGGTGCTGCCTCGGCGCTCCCGCCCGATAGCGGAATGCCCGGCGGGAGCCGGTCCGGCGCACTGATCGGCATTTCCGATAAGCCCTATCGGCTCGTTGACTGCCGATCTGCGGCCCGCCTACGGTCGACCTGCCGGACCCCGCCCTCGCCCCCTTCCCGCGGGCGGCCGGGTCGTCTCGTGCGTGCAGTCCGCAGGTTCCTCCGTCCGGTCAGGACGGCGGCCGCCCGACAGTCAGGAAACGCTGTGACCTCGAGTTCGACCTCGGCCCGACCGACCCCCGTCGACGCAGCGGCCACCGTGAACGCCATGCAGCTGTCGGCGTTCGATGCGCCGCTGGCCATGGTCCGGTTGCCGGCCGCCGCGCCGGAGCCCGGCGCGATCGTCGCCGACGTGACGCACGCCGGGATCTGCGGCACCGACATGCACCTGCAGCAGGGCCGCATGCCCATCCCGCTCCCGGTCGTCCTCGGCCACGAGGCGGTCGGCGTCGTGCGGGCCCTGGGCGAGGGGGTCACGGCCGACGCCACCGGGCAGCCGCTGCAGGTCGGTGACGCCATCTCGTGGATGTCGAACATCCCGTGCGGGCAGTGCTTCTACTGCACGGTCGAGCAGCAGCCCTCGCTCTGCGAGACCCGGAAGGTCTACGGCATCAACCAGAGCTCCGCCGAGTGGCCGCACCTCTCGGGTGGCTGGGCGGAGCAGATCTACCTGCAGCCCGGGTCCACCGTGATCAAGCTGCCGGAGGGAGCGACCCCGGACGCGGTCATCGCGCTCGGCTGCGCCGGCCCCACGGCGACGCACGCGATGCACAGCATGGCGACACCCGAGGCCGGTGACGTCGTCGTGGTGCAGGGGAGCGGGCCGGTCGGCCTGGCGGCCGCCATGCTCGCCCAGCTGGCCGGTGCCGCCACCGTGATCCTGGTGGGCGGACCGGCGAACCGGCTCGACACGGCGAGGCAGCTCGGCATCGGCGACCTGCACATCGACATCTTCGACACCACGCCGGAGGAGCGCCTGGCCCAGGTGCTGGCGCAGACCCCCGACGGGCGTGGCGCCGACTTCGTCATCGAGGCCACCGGTGCGCCGACGGCGGTGGCGGAGGGCATCGACATGGCCCGACGAGGAGCGACCTACCTGGTGGTCGGTCAGTACACCGATCACGGGCCCACGATGATCAACCCGCACTTCATCACCAAGAAGCAGCTGCGCATGCTGGGCAGCTGGGCCTTCTCGGCCGCCGACCACCTGCAGTACGTGCAGTCGGTGCCCGCTCTGGCGGCCCGCTTCGACCTGTCGGCGCTGCTGACCCACTACCCGCTCGCCGAGGCCAACGAGGCTCTCGACGACATGCGCAGCGGGAAGACCCTCAAGCCGGTCCTCGTCGTGGGCCGCGACCAGGGCTGAGCCCGCGGGACCTCAGCCCTGGTCGCCGGCGGCCACCGCGGCGTCGTAGCGGTCGAGCAGGACGTCGGCGACCCGGTCGTCGGGCAGCAGGGGAGCGGTGACCGCATCGGCCCCCGCCCGGGCCAGCTTGTCGTGGAAGTGCCCCGGCGCCAGCAGGTAGGACGCCACCACAACGCGCTCCGCACCGCCCCGACGGGCAGCGGTCACCGCGTCGGGCACCGCCGGCTGCGCGGCTGATCCGTACCCGGTGGTCACCGGCCCGGCCCAGGAGCGCTGCAGCAGGTCGGCGGTGTCCTCGACGTCGGCCACCGAGCGCGGGTCGCTGGACCCGGCGGCGGCCAGGACCACGGCGGTCAGCGGGTCGCGCGGATCGGCGCCGGACTGCACCAGCCGCTCGTGCAGCACCTCGACCAGCCGCGGATCGGGGCCCAGCGGCCGCGCCGCAACCGTCCCCTCCGCGCCGGCCACGGCACCCGCGATGTCGACGTGCACGTGGTAACCGCCCGACAGCAGCAGCGGCACGACGACGGCCGCCCGACCCTCGGCGGCGAGCCCGGCGACGACGTCGACGACCGTGGGCGGCTGCACGTCGACGAACGCCGCCGTCGTCACCAGGCCGGGACGCCGGGCGCGGGCGGCGAGGGCCAGCTCGGCGACGAGCCGCCGCCCGGTGGGGCTGCGGGTGCCGTGCGCACAGGCCACCAGCACGGGGCGGCCGGGGCCCGCCGCCCCGGTCACGAGGCGCGGGCGGTCGCGAGACCCGGTCGCCGGCTCGCGCCGGTGAGCAGGTACCCGCGACCGCCCAGCCCCCGATCCATCAGGCGGCGGAACCCCGCAGCGAGCGCAGGACGTACTGCATGATGCCGCCGTTGCGGTAGTAGTTCGCCTCACCGGGGGTGTCGATGCGGACGCGGGCGTCGAACTCGACGTCCCCGGCCTTCACCTTCACCGTGCGGGGGACCTCGCCGTCGTTCAGCGCGGTGATCCCGGTGATCGTGAACTCCTCGTCGCCGGTCAGGCCGAGCGACTCGCGGTTCTGGCCCTCGGGGAACTGCAGCGGCAGCACGCCCATGCCGATGAGGTTGGAGCGGTGGATGCGCTCGTAGCTCTCGGCGATGACGGCCTTGACGCCCAGCAGCGCGGTGCCCTTGGCCGCCCAGTCGCGCGACGAGCCCGAGCCGTACTCCTTGCCGGCCAGCACGACCAGCGGGATGCCGGCCTCCTGGTAGGCGACGGAGGCGTCGTAGATCGTCGTCGTCTCGCCGGTCAGGTGGTTCTTGGTGACGCCGCCCTCGGTGCCCGGCACCAGCTGGTTGCGCAGCCGGATGTTGGCGAAGGTGCCGCGGATCATGACCTCGTGGTTCCCGCGGCGCGAGCCGTAGGAGTTGAAGTCGCGACGCTCCACGCCGTGCTCGCGCAGGTACTTGCCCGCGGGGCTGTCGGCCTTGATCGAGCCGGCCGGCGAGATGTGGTCGGTGGTCACCGAGTCGCCGAGCACCGCCAGGGTGCGAGCACCGGTGATGTCCTCGACCGGGGCCGGCTCGGCCGGCATGCCCTCGAAGTACGGGGGCTTGCGCACGTAGGTGCTCTCGGCGTCCCACTCGAAGGTGTCCCCGGTCGGCGTGGGCAGGTTCTGCCACTGCTCGGTGCCCGCGAACACGTCCTCGTAGCTGCGGCCGAACTGCTCCGCCGAGACGGCGTGGTCGATCACCCGCTGGACCTCCTGCGGCGACGGCCAGATGTCGCGCAGGAAGACGTCGTTGCCGTCCTGGTCCTGACCCAGCGGGTCGTTGTTCAGGTCGACGTCCATCGAGCCGGCCAGGGCGTAGGCGATGACCAGCGGCGGCGACGCCAGGTAGTTCATCTTGACGTCGGGGTTGATCCGGCCCTCGAAGTTGCGGTTGCCCGAGAGCACCGAGACGACGGCGAGGTCGGCCTCGTTGACCGCGTTCGACACCGGCTCCGGCAGCGGGCCGGAGTTGCCGATGCAGGTGGTGCAGCCGTAGCCGACCAGGTAGAAGCCCAGCTTCTCCAGGTACGGGGTGAGCTCGGCCTTCTCGTAGTAGTCCATGACGACCTTGGACCCGGGGGCCAGCGTCGTCTTCACCCACGGCTTGGTGGCCAGGCCGCGCTCGACGGCGTTCTTGGCCAGGAGGGCCGCGCCGATCATCACCTGCGGGTTCGAGGTGTTGGTGCAGGAGGTGATGGCCGCGATCACCACGTGGCCGTGGTCGATCTCGGTCTCGGTGCCGTCCTCCATGACCACGCGGGTGGGCTTCGACGGGCGCTGCCCGACCGAGCCGCCGTCGTAGTTGTGCGGCTTGCCGGCCTCGCCGTTGCCGTGCTGCTCGGCGACCGGGTCGGAGGCCGGGAAGGTGTTGGCGACGGCGTCGTCGATGGCGGAGGTGACGCCGTACGGCTTCTCCTGCGCCGGGACGCCGGGCTTGCGGTCCTCGCCGCCGGTCTCGTCGGCCTGGACGTAGTCGCCGAGGGCCTCGCGGAAGGCGGCCTTCGCGTCGGTGATGGCGACCCGGTCCTGCGGGCGCTTGGGGCCGGCGATCGAGGGGACGACCGTGCCGAGGTCGAGCTCGAGGTACTCGGAGAACGCCGGCTCGCGCGACGGGTCGTGCCAGAGGCCCTGCTCCTTGGCGTAGGCCTCGACCAGCGCCACCTGCTCGGCCGAGCGGCCGGTGAGCTTCAGGTAGGTGATGGTCTCCTCGTCGATGGGGAACATCGCCGCGGTGGAGCCGAACTCCGGGCTCATGTTGCCGATCGTGGCGCGGTTGGCCAGCGGGACGGCGGAGACGCCCTCGCCGTAGAACTCGACGAACTTCCCGACCACGCCGTGCTGGCGCAGCATCTCGGTGATCGTGAGCACGAGGTCGGTCGCGGTGGCGCCGTCCGGGAGCTGGCCGAAGAGCTTGAAGCCCACCACGCGCGGGATCAGCATCGAGACCGGCTGGCCGAGCATCGCGGCCTCGGCCTCGATGCCGCCGACGCCCCAGCCCAGCACGCCCAGACCGTTGACCATCGTGGTGTGCGAGTCGGTGCCGACGCAGGTGTCGGGGTAGGCGACGACGCGGTCACCCTCCTGGCGGGGGAAGACCACGCGGGCCAGGTGCTCGATGTTGACCTGGTGGACGATGCCGGTGCCCGGGGGGACGACCTTGAAGTCGCTGAAGGCGCCCTGGCCCCAGCGCAGGAACTGGTAGCGCTCGCCGTTGCGCTCGTACTCGATCTCGACGTTGCGCTGGAACGAGTCCTCGGTGCCGAAGATGTCGGCGATGACCGAGTGGTCGATGACCAGCTCGGCCGGGGCGAGCGGGTTGATCTTCTGCGGGTCGCCGCCGAGCTCGGCCATGGCCTCGCGCATGGTGGCGAGGTCGACGATGCAGGGGACGCCGGTGAAGTCCTGCATGACCACGCGGGCCGGGGTGAACTGGATCTCCTGGTCGGGCTCGGCCGACGGGTCCCAGTTGGCGATCGCCCGGATGTGGTCGGCGGTGATGTCCGCGCCGTCCTCGGTGCGGAGCAGGTTCTCGAGGAGGACCTTCAGGCTGAAGGGCAGCTTCTCGGAGCCCTCCACCGCGTCGAGCCGGTAGATGTCGTAGTCGGTTCCGTCGACGGAGAGCGTCGACCGGGCTCCGAAGCTGTCCTTGCTGGCTGCCACTCTTCTGCGCCTACCCCTCGCTGGTTCGTCGCGGCTGGATCGTCGCGCTCGTTTCCATCCCCGATCATCCCAGTTCAGCGCCAGGAGCACCGGGTCAGGTGGACCTCACCTCACCCGGTGACGTCGGTCACCCTCCGTGGCGGGTTGCTCCCACTCGTCGCTGCAGCCACGGGAGGCAACGCCCGCGGGTGAACCGCGCCCCGCTTCCTGGCCCGTGGGACCTTCGACCCCTAGCGTCGCCCGCCATGACCGTCGTGGAGCCGGCACCGCTCGTCGCGGTCGTCCCCGCCCCGCGCCCGACCCCGTCCGTCGCCGGGACGGCGGACCGCCGACGCACCCTGCGGTGGGCGCTCGGCGCACTGCTGGTGCTCTCCTTCGGCGGCACCTGCCTGGTCGTCGGGCTGCCCACCGACCGGGTCGTCCTGCTCGGCTGGGTGCTGGCCGGGCTGGCTCTCTACGCGGTCGCCGACGGCGCGCGCCGCCTGGTCCGGCTGCTCGCCGACTGGCTGCCGCTGGTCGCCCTGCTGCTCCTCTACGACGCCAGCCGGGGCCTGGCCGACGGTCTCGGCGCGACCGTGCGCGTCACCGAGCCGGCGGCCGCCGACCGGTGGCTGTTCGGCGGTGACCTGCCGACCGTCGTGCTGCAGCAGCACTGGGACGCCCCGGCCTGGCAGGCGTTCGCCACCGTGGTCTACGCCAGCCACTTCGTGGTGACGCCGGTGGTCCTCGCCGTCCTGTGGCTCCGCCGGCGGGAGGCCTGGGCGCGCTACGCCCGGCTGGTGGTCGGGCTGTCGGCGGCTGGGCTGCTCACCTACGTCGTCTACCCGGCGGCCCCGCCGTGGCTGGCCGCGAAGGACGGCGTGATCGAGCCGGTGCGCCGGCTCAGCGGCGCCGGCTGGGAGGTGCTCGGGCTGCCCCGCGCCGGGGCGCTGCTCGCCGACAGCCAGGGGCAGGTGAACCAGGTGGCGGCGATCCCGTCGCTGCACACCGCGTTCGCGTTCCTCACCTGCCTCGTGCTGCTGCCGGTGGCGCGCCGGACCTGGCAGCGGGTGGCGCTGCTCGCCTACGGCCCGGCCATGGCGGTCGTGCTGGTGTGGGCCGGTGAGCACTACGTCGTCGACACCCTGCTGGGCGCGCTGTACGCCGGCGGCGTCGTCCTGGCCGCCGCCGGCCTGCGCGCCCGGCGGGCGCGCAGGCGGGCCGGCGCCCCTACCGTGGGCGCGTGACCGGAGCCCTTCCCGAGCCGCTGCCCGCCTGGCTGACCGAGGCGCGGCGCATCGTCGTCCTCACCGGGGCGGGCATCTCCACGGAGAGCGGCATCCCCGACTACCGGGGGCCCAACGGCGTCTGGACCAGGGACCCGGACGCCGAGAAGCTGGTGACGCTGTCGTACTACGTGAACGACCCGGACATCCGCCGCAAGGCGTGGCGGATGCGCTCGGACATGCAGGTGGGCGACGTCGCGCCCAACGCCGGGCACCGGGCGCTGGCCGACCTCGAGCGACAGGGGCGGCTGCGGGCGCTGCTCACCCAGAACATCGACGGGCTGCACCAGGCCGCGGGTTCCTCGACCGACGTCGTCCGCGAGCTGCACGGGACCATCCACGAGGTCGAGTGCCTCTCCTGCGGGGACCGCACCAGCATGGACAGCGCCATGGCCCGGATCGACGCCGGCGATCCCGACCCGGCCTGCCTGGTCTGCGGCGGAATCCTCAAATCGGCGACGATCAGCTTCGGGCAGGTGCTGGACGCCGACGTCATCGATGCGGCCGCGCAGGCCAGCACCGACTGCGACGTGTTCATGGCGGTCGGCACCTCGCTGACGGTGCACCCCGCGGCCGGGCTCACCGAGCTGGCCGCCAGGAGCGGGGCCCGCGTGGTGATCGTGAACGCCGAGCCCACGCCCTACGACGACCTCGCCGACCTCGTCGTCCGCGAGCCGATCGGGGTCGCGCTGCCGCGGCTGCTGCAGACCTCGGACTGAGCGCGGGCTAGCGGGGCGCGCCTTCCCCGGTCGCGGCCCGCGCGCTGTCCAGGCGGTCGACGACCCGTTCCGCGATGGTGGCGAGCACGTCGAGCTCGTCCTCGCTGAGCAGGTCGATGAGGTGCCTGCGCACCGAGGACAGGTGGTGCACGGCGGCTGCGCGCAGGATCTCGAACCCGTGCGGCGTCAGGGTGACGAAGCTGCCCCGGCCGTCGGTGGGGTCCTCGTCCCGGGTGACGAGGCCCCTGGCCTGCATCCGGGTGACGTGGTGGGACAGCCGGCTGCGCGACCAGAGCATCTTGGCGGCCAGCTCGCTCAACCGGCGGCGGTGGTCGGTGGCCTCGGACAGGGTGGACAGGACCTCGAAGTCCGGATCGGACAGGCGGCTGTCCTTCCACAGGTCCTGGGCGAGCTGGGCCGGTAGGGCCGTGTGCATCCGGCGCCATGCCCGCCAGGCGCGGTCCTCGGACGGCGACAGCCAGCGCGGTTCCTCCATGACGCAAGCCTAGACGCTGCTGGTTGACATGTCACCAACCCGCGTGGCAGGTTGATGACATGTCAACGACCAGCCGGGCGGGACGGCTCCTCGCGGGGCTGGCTCTCTACGGGCTCAGCATCGGGCTCCTGGTGGAGGCGGACCTCGGGCTGGATCCGTGGGACGTGCTGCACCAGGGCCTGTCGCTGCGCACCGGGCTGTCCCTGGGCACCGTGGTCGTCGCCACGAGCGTGCTCGTGCTGCTCGCCTGGATCCCGCTCCGCCAGCGGCCCGGTGCGGGCACGCTGGCCAACGCCCTCCTGGTGGGCGTCTTCCTCGACGTGTCGCTGGCGATCCTGCCCAGCCCCACCGAGCTGCCCTGGCGGTGCGCGATGCTCGTCGGCGGCATCGTCCTGAACGCCGTCGCGACCGGCCTGTACCTCGCCGCGGGCATGGGCGCCGGTGCCCGGGACGGCCTCATGACCGGCCTGGCCGCCCGGGGCATGCCCATCCGTCGCGCCCGGACCGCCATCGAGGTCGTCGTCCTCGCGGTCGGCTACCTGCTCGGCGGCACCGTCGGCATCGGCACCGTCCTCTACGCCGCGAGCATCGGCCCGCTCGCCCACCTGTTCATCCCGTTCTTCGCCGGGCGATCCCGCCCCGCGGTCGGTTCCCCCATCCGAGGAGAAGCTCAGTGAAGCTGCACGTCGTCATCGCCAGCACCCGCCCGGGACGCCGCGGCCCCGAGGTCGGAGCCTGGTTCACCCGGCACGCCCAGGCGCACGGAGTGTTCGACGTGGAGACGGTGGACCTCGCCGCCCTGGGGCTGCCCTTCCTCGACGAGCCGGAGCATCCGTCCACCGGCCGGTACGCGCACGAGCACACGCGCGTGTGGAGCCGGCTCGTGGACGAGGCCGACGCCTTCGCCTTCGTCACGCCCGAGTACAACTACGCCACCCCGGCGCCGCTCAAGAACGCGCTGGACTTCCTGTACCACGAGTGGGCGTACAAGCCGGTGGCCTTCGTCAGCTACGGAGGAACGTCCGCCGGCACCCGCGGGGTCCAGATGACCAAGCAGGTGGTCACCACGTTGCGGATGTACCCGCTCAACGCCGCGGTGGCGATCCCGACGCGCCAGTACCTCGACGCGGACGGGGACCTGCGCCCCGACGAGGCCCTCGACGGCTCCGCCCGCACCGTGCTCGACGAGCTGGCCCGCACCGCCACCGCGCTGTCCCCCCTGCGGGCCGGGGCGGTGCACTGAGTCCCGAGGACATCGAGCTCGGCGGCCATGGGCGGAAGCCCGTGTGCGGCGATAGCGTGACCGGGACCACTACGAGCGGCCGGCTCGTCCGGCCACATCGACGGGAGCCGGCATGCGTGTGCCCCTGACCACCCGTGACTTCCTCGACCGGGCCGAGCTCGTCTACGGCGACCGGGTCGGCATCGTCGACGAGCCCACGCAGCCGGCGCCGTCGCTCGGCGAGGTGAGCTACCGCGAGGTGGCCCGGCGCGGACGGGCGCTGCAGGCCGGTCTCGACGAGCTGGGCATCGGCCAGGGCGAGCGGGTGGCGATCGTCAGCCACAACGCCGGGCGGCTGCTGGAGCTGCTGCTGTCGGTGCCGTCGTCGGGCCGGGTCGCCGTCCCGATCAACTTCCGGCTCTCGCCGGAGGAGGTGTCCTACATCGTCGGCCACTCCGGTGCCCGCGTGCTGCTGGTCGACCCGGAGCTGGAGTCCTCGCTCAAGGGGATCGAGGCCGAGCACCGGTTCGGCACGGGGGAGGAGTACGAGCAGCTGCTCCGGTACGACGTCGAGCCACGGCCGTGGGCCGAGCCGGACGAGGACGCCACCGCCACGATCAACTACACGAGCGGGACGACGGCGCGGCCCAAGGGCGTGCAGATGACCCACCGCAACCTGTGGGTCAACGCCGTCACGTTCGGCATGCACATGCAGGTCAGCGACCGCGACGTCTACATGCACACGCTGCCGATGTTCCACTGCAACGGCTGGGGCCTGCCGTACACGATGGCCGGCCTGGGGGTCCGGCAGGTCGTGCTGCGGAAGGTGGACGGCGCGGAGATCCTGCGCCGGGTCGAGCGGCACGGCGTGACGCTGATGGCCGGCGCCCCCGCCGTCTGGAACGCCGTCCTCGACGCCGCCGCCGAGTGGGACGGCGAGATCCCGGGGCGGGACCGGGTGCGGATCATCGTCGCCGGCGCACCGCCGCCGTCCAAGACGATCGCGCGCGTGGAGGCCGAGCTCGGCTGGGAGTTCAACCAGATCTACGGCCTCACCGAGACCGCGCCGCTGCTCACCATCAACCGCCCGCGCGCCGAGTACGACGACCTCGAGCCCGAGGAGCGCGCCAAGCGGCTGTCGCGGGCCGGCGTCCCGGCGCTCGGCACCCGGCTGCGGGTGAGCGAGTCCGGCGAGGTGCTGGCCCAGGGGAACACGGTGCTGGCCGGCTACTGGGAGAACCCCGACGCCTCCGCGGAAGCGCTCGAGGGCGGCTGGTTCCACACCGGTGACGGCGGCTCGATCGACGACGGCGGCTACGTCACGATCTCCGACCGCAAGAAGGACGTGATCATCACCGGCGGCGAGAACGTCTCCTCGATCGAGGTGGAGGACGCGGTGTTCAGCCACCCGGCGGTCGCGGAGGTCGCCGTGATCGGGGTGCCCGACGACAAGTGGGGCGAGATGGTCACCGCGCTCGTCGTGGTCGCCGAGGGGGAGCAGGTGACGGCGGAGGAGATCGTCGCCCACTGCCGCGGCCGGATCGCGGGCTACAAGATCCCCAAGCGGGTCGAGTTCCGCGACGAGCTGGCCCGGACCGCCACCGGGAAGATCCAGAAGTTCAAGCTCCGGGAGTCGTTCTGGAAGGACTCCGAGCGCCAGGTCAACTAGTCCGCGCCCGTCACCTGATCGGGGCGTCTCACCCCGAGGGGTGAGGCGCGCTCAACGCCGGGCTGCTGCCGGTCGATCACGTCCGCAGCGGCACCCATCCCGGGTGCCGCACGGACGAGAGGTCGGTCAGTGGACAGCGGCATGCGGACCGGTACGGCGCGCGCCCTCCGGGTGGTGGGGACGGCGGTCGCCGGCCTCGTCGTCCTGGGGCTGACCCCGGCCGTCGCGGACGCCGCGCCCCGCCGGCCCAGCGACACCCAGATCGCGCAGGCGCAGGCGCAGGCCGACGCCGTCGCGCGGCGCATCGGCGATCTGTCGACCCAGCTGGCCGTGGCGCAGGACGCCGTCGACACCGCGCGGGCCGAGGCGGCCATCGCGCTCGACGAGTACCAGGCGACGCAGGCGGCCTACGAGGTCGCGCAGCAGGAGGCGGTCGCCGCGGCCGCGGCCGCGGCGCAGGCCACCGCCGACCTCGGCGTCGCCCGCGCGCAGGTCGTGGAGTTCGCCCGCCGCAGCTACATGCAGGGCAGCACCTACCCGGAGGCCGCGGCGCTGCTGACGGCGACCGGTCCGGCCGAGCTGATCGAGCGCGCCGCGCTGCTGGAGGCGGCCGGGTCGCACCGCTCCGACGTGCTGGTCGAGGTGACCGTCGTCCAGGAGCGCGCCGAGCAGGCCGAGACGGCCGCGCACACCGCCGTCGAGCACGTCGCCGCGCTCAAGGAGCACGCCGAGGCCACTCTCGTCGTCGCCGAGGCAGCCGAGGTCTCCGCCCGCGAGCAGGCCGCCGCGCTCGACGTCCAGCAGGCCCAGCTGGAGACCGAGCTGGCCGCCGCCCAGGGCCAGCTGCAGACGCTGATCGGCGAGCGGGCCGCGGCCGACCGCGCCGCCCAGGTCATCCGCACCCCCGCGCCGGCTCCCAAGCCGGTGGCCGCGCCTCCCGCGCCGTCGGGCAACGACGCCCCGGCCGGCGCCGGCGACTCGTCGGCCGCCCGGACCGCGATCGACGCGGCCATGGCCTACCGCGGCACCCGGTACGCCTGGGGCGGCGGCGGCACGAACGGCCCGGGCTGGGGCTGGGGTGTCGACCTCGGGGTCTGGGGCTTCGACTGCAGCGGTCTGACCCAGTACGCCTACGCCCAGGCCGGCATCAGCATCCCGCGCAACAGCCGCGCCCAGTACGCCTCGCTGCCCAAGGTGTCGAGCGACGACCTGCGCCCCGGCGACCTCGTCTTCTGGGCCACCGACACCTCGGCACCCGGCACCATCCACCACGTGGCCATCTGGCTGGGCGGGGACCAGATCCTCGAGGCGCCCCAGAGCGGCTCGGTGGTGAAGGTGTCGAGCATGCGCTGGCGGGGCTACATCGGCGCCGTCCGCCCCAGCGCCTGAGGAAGCCCCGTCCTCCCACCCTTCGCGAGCTGGGGGCGGGACCGGGACGGGGCCGAAGAGAGGCGTCGGGCAGCCACGGGGGGAGCTGCCCGACGCGTTGGCCAATCTAGCAGTCGCCGACGACCGCGGGCAGGGGTTGAGTGCCGCCGTCGTCAACTCCCAGGAGATTGCCAGCAAGCTCGCCCCGCGCTCGCGGGTCGGCGGTCGGGCGATGTAGGACACTGGCACGGGGGACGGTCCTGCCGCCCCGCCGAGCGCGTGTCCCGCCGCGGACACCGGTCGGCCGGCACGACCAGGGAGCACCGTGAGCAGCGCTGCCAGCACCCCGACCGACACCTCGCCGAGCGGCCAGGCGCCCGTCCCGCCGTCGGCCGACGCGGCCCGGCTCGAGCGGGTCCTGTTCGAAATCAAGCGGGTCATCGTCGGCCAGGACCGCCTCGTCGAGCGGATGCTCGTCGCGCTGCTGGCCCGCGGCCACGTCCTCCTGGAGGGTGTGCCCGGGGTGGCCAAGACCCTCGCCGTCGAGACGCTGGCCACCGCCGTCGGAGGCAAGTTCGCCCGCCTGCAGTTCACGCCCGACCTGGTGCCGGCCGACATCATCGGCACCCGCATCTACAAGGCGGGCCAGGACGCGTTCGACACCGAGCTCGGTCCGGTGTTCGCCAACTTCGTCCTCACCGACGAGATCAACCGCGCGCCGGCCAAGGTGCAGTCCGCGCTGCTCGAGGTCATGGCCGAGCGGCAGGTGTCGATCGGCGGCGTCACCCACCCGCTGCCCGACCCGTTCCTCGTGCTGGCCACCCAGAACCCCATCGAGTCCGAGGGCGTCTACCCGCTGCCCGAGGCCCAGCGCGACCGCTTCCTCATGAAGGTGCTCGTCGACTACCCGAGCCCCGAGGAGGAGCGGGAGATCGTCTACCGCATGGGCTCCGAGCCGCCCGTGGCCGAGACGGTGCTGAACCCCGAGGAGCTGCGCCGCCTGCAGAAGACGGCGTCCCAGGTGTTCGTGCACCACGCGCTGGTCGACTACGTCGTCCGCCTCGTCGTCGCGACCCGCACCCCGCGGGAGCACGGCATGGAGGACGTCGCCACGTGGGTGTCCTACGGCGCCAGCCCGCGCGCCTCGCTCGGCCTCATCTCGGCCAGCCGGGCCCTCGCCCTGGTGCGCGGGCGTGACTACGTGCTGCCGCAGGACGTCCTCGACATCACCGCCGACGTGCTCCGGCACCGGCTGGTGCTCTCCTACGACGCGCTCGCCGACGGCGTCCCGGCCGACCACATCGTGAAGCGGATCGTGCAGACCGTGCCGCTGCCCCAGGTCGCCCCCCGCCAGAACGCCGGCGGCTTCGGCCCCGGCACACCCGGCGGTCCGCACGTGCCTCCGGCACGGCACTTCGGCCCGAGCCAGGCCATGCCGGCCGCCCCGCAGCACGGGCCGCCCGTGCCGCAGGGACCGGCCCCGCAGCACGGCCCGCAGCCCGGCCAGCCGGGCCCGTCGTCCAACGGCTACGCGCAAGGGCCCCACCCGGCGTGATCCGGCGTCGCCGCGCGGCGCAGCCGCCACCGTCCGGGCCGGAGCACCCGGGCCTCCTGCTGCACCCGGCCACCCCGGGCTCCGGGGTCGAGCCGGGTGACGACGACGGCGCACCGCCGCGCTTCACCGACGGCCCGGCCGACGTGCTGCTGCGCCGGCTCGAGCTCACCGTGCGGCGACGGCTCGACGGGCTGCTGCAGGGCGACCACCTGGGGCTGGTGCCCGGGTCGGGCTCGGAGGCGGGCGACTCCCGCACCTACCACCCCGGGGACGACGTCCGGCGGATGGACTGGCCGGTGACGGCGCGCACCCAGGTGCCGCACGTCCGCGAGACGATCGCGGACCGCGAGCTGGAGACCTGGGCCGTCGTCGACCTCTCCGCGAGCCTCGACTTCGGCACCGCGAAGTGCCAGAAGCGCGACCTCGCGATCGCGGGGCTGGCCGCCGTCGGGCACCTGACCGTGCACGGGGGGAACCGGCTCGGCGCCGTCGTCACCACGGGGGAGCGGGTGGACCGCTACCCGGCCATGCCCGGGCGGCTGGCCGCCGAGCGCCTGCTGCGCTCGGTCGTCGCGACCCCGCGCGCGGCGAGCGGGCGGCGGGGCGACCTGGCCGCCGCGCTGGAGACGCTCCGTCGTCCCGAGCGCCGGCGCGGGCTGGTCGTGGTCATCTCCGACTTCCTCGGCGACAGCGACTGGGAGCGGCCGCTGCGAGGACTCTCCGCGCGGCACGAGATCCTCGCGATCGAGGTGGTCGACCCCCGTGAGCTGGAGCTGCCCGACGTCGGCCTGCTGACCGTCGTGGACCCGGAGAGCGGGCAGACCCTCGAGGTGCCCACCGGCGACGCCGAGTTCCGCGCCCGGTTCGCCGAGGGCGCGCAGAAGCAGCGCGAGCAGGTCGGCCGGGCGCTGCGCCGGGCCGGTGCCGGCCACCTGCGGCTGCGCACCGACCGGGACTGGCTGATGGACGTGGTGCGGTTCGTCGCCGAGCGCCGGCGGGCCGGGAGCGGAGGAGCGTCCCGATGACCTTCCAGGCACCCCTGTGGCTGCTGGCCCTCGTGGCCGTCGTGGCTCTCGTCGCCTTCTACGTGCTGCTGCAGCTGCGGCGGAAGGCGTACGCGGCGCGGTTCACCAACGTGGCGCTGCTCGGCACGATCGTGCCCAAGCGGCCGGGCTGGAAGCGGCACGTCGCGTTCGCGGTGGTCGCGCTGGGCCTGGCCACGCTGATCGTGTCGCTGGCGGTGCCGAGCACCGAGGTGCGGGTCCCGCGCGAGCGGGCGACCGTCGTGATGGCCGTCGACGTGTCCCTGTCGATGCAGGCCACCGACATCGAGCCCGACCGCTTCGAGGCGATGCAGACCGCGGCCAAGCAGTTCGTCGACGTGCTGCCCGAGCGGATCAACCTGGGGCTGGTCACCTTCGCCGGCACGGCCCAGACCGTCGTCCCGCCGACGACCGACCGCGCGCAGGTGGCCGGCGCCATCGACAACCTGAAGCTGGCCGAGGCGACGGCGATCGGCGAGGCGGTGTTCACCTCGCTGAGCGCGATCGAGAACTTCCAGTCGTCGCTGGACGCAGGGGAGGAGGAGGCCGCGCCGGCCCGCATCGTCCTCCTCTCCGACGGCACCAACACGGTCGGGCGCGAGGACACCCAGGCCATCGACGCCGCCCGCGAGGCCGGCGTGCCGGTGTCGACCATCGCCTTCGGCACCGACTACGGAACGCTCGACCTCGACGGCGAGACCGTGCCGGTGCCCGTCGACCGGGCGGCGCTGGAGCGGATCGCCGACGAGACCGGCGGCAGCTACAGCGAGGCCGCCAGCGCCGCGGAGCTGGAGGAGGTGTACGCCGACCTGGGCAGCCAGATCGGCTACACCACCGAGCCGAAGGACGTCAGCTACTGGTTCGTCCGCGCCGGCGTCGCGCTCGCCCTGCTGGGTGCGGTCATGAGCCTGCTCTGGACCAACCGGCTGGTCTAGGACGCGCGGCCGGTGACGGCCGACGCCGGATCGGGTGGCACGGTCGGCGGGACGATGGGCGGCCCTGCCTCCTCGGGGCGCGGCCGGTCCTGGCGGTGCAGACGGATGGCCACCAGGGCGACGTCGTCCTCCGGCGTGCCGCTGACCAGCCGGTCGATGAGCTCGTCGCAGAGATCGTCCAGGGGGCGGTCGGCGAGTTCCGCGGCGGCGATCCGCAGCCGCTCCATGCCCTCGTCGAGGTCGGATCCGCGACGCTCGATCAGCCCGTCGGTGTAGAGCAGGACGGTGGTGTCGCGGTCCAGGCTGACCACCGATTCGGAGCGACGGACGGTGTGGTCGACGCCGAGCATCAGGTCCCCGCGCCAGCTGGCCAGCTCGGCCACGGTGCCGTCGGGATGGATGATCAGCGGCGGAGGGTGGCCGGCGTTGGCCCAGCGCATCCGGGTGACGCCGCGTTCCAGCTCGGCGCGGGTCTGCTCGAAGCGGGCCAGGGCCGCGGTGGCGTAGGTGTGCAGTTGCAGCTGGGCCATGGCGGAGTCGAGCTGGGACAGCAGCTGCGCCGGACCGTCGTCGCCGGTGACGGCGATGCCGCGCAGCATGCTGCGCAGCTGGCCCATGGACGCCGCGGCCGCCGTGTCGTGGCCCACGACGTCACCGATGACCAGCGTGGTGGCGCCGTCCGGCTGCACGAACGCGTCGTACCAGTCGCCCCCGACCCGGGCGGCTTCCGCGGCGGGGAGGTAGCGCACCACGATGTGCGCGTGGTCGGGCTCCGGAGGGGCCGTGAGCATGCTGCGCTGCAGTTCCTGGGCCAGCTGCCGCTGCTGCTCGTACAGCCGCGCGTTGTCGAGGGCCAGTCCCGCGCGGTCGGCGATCTCGGCGGCGGTCGTGATGTCGGCGGGGTCGACGGCGCGGCTCCGGTCGTGGACGACGGTCAGGGCGCCGAGGAGCCGGTCGGGGCCGCGGATCGGCAGCACCGTCATGGAGCCGGGGGAGAGCAGCCGCAGGAGGTCGCGCGCCGGCCCCGTGGCCACGGTGTCCAGTCCGCGTCCGGTGAGCTCGGGTCCGGAGACTGTGACGGGGGCGCCGGCAGCGACGGCGCGCAGGAGCGGCGCCGTGGCGGGGGAGGACTCCAGCGCGGCCGCGACGTAGCGCCGGACCAAGGGTGTCTTGGCGGGGTCGACGTGCCAGCCCCCCGCCGGACGGAGGCCGCCGTCCTCGCCCACCAGCGCCACCGTCGCCCAGGTGGCCAGGGTCGGGACCACCAGGCGCGGGATGCGTCCCACCGCTGCCGGCGCGTCCAGGGTGCCGGCCAGCTCGTCGGTCACCCGGGCCTGGAGGCTCAGCCGTTCCACTGCCCGACGGCGGGCGGTCACCTCGGTGAAGTACAGCCACAGGCCCTGCGGGGTGGGCACCGCCTGCACCTCGAACCACTGGTTCAGCGGTTCCGGGTAGAAGGCCTCCACCGTCTGGGGCCGGCGGGTGCTGACGGCGCGGCGGTAGGCCCGGCCGAACTCGTTGTCCACGTTGGCGGGGAACGCGTCCCAGTAGGAGCGGTCGAGCAGCTCGTCCCGCGAGCGCTCCACGAGGCGTTCCGCCGCCGCGTTCACGAACCGGATCGTCCAGTCGGTGTCCAGCTCGATCAGGCCGATCGGCATGGTCTCCAACGTCTGCGCGCCGACCTCGTCCTCGTCCGCCGAGGCCCACCAGCGCGCCATTGCACCTCTTCACTCGGACGGACGTAACTCGACGACTTGATGACTTTATCAACTCCTGACCTCGGCCCGGCCGCTCGTATGATGACGCCATGCCGTTCACTCCCGGCCGACCACTGGCCGAGGCCAAGGCGGATCTGTTCAAGGCACTCGCGCATCCGGCCCGGATACGGGTGCTCGAGCTCCTCGCCGAGCGGGAGCGCACCGTGGGAGAGCTGGCCGACGGCACGGGGCTCGAGCTCTCCCACCTGTCCCAGCAGGTCGGGGTCCTGCGTCGTGCGGGCATCGTCGACAGCAGGCGCGTGCGGAACAACGTCATCTGCTCGTTGAGCGACCCGCAGACCGCGGAGTTGCTGGCGGTGGCGCGACGCATGCTGACCGCGAACCTGCGGCAGGGTCAGGTGCTGCTGGAGGCACTGCACGGCCAGGAGGACGCCGTGGCGCTGGCGGACGCCCCCCGCACGACCGCCTGATCGCCGCCGGTCGGGTGGGTCAGCGGCCGGGGTCGAGGACGAGCTTGCCGGTGGTGCGGCGGGCGAGCAGGTCCTGGTGCGCCTCTCGGACGGCGGACATCGGGTAGCGGCCTCCGACCACCGGCCGCAGCGAGCCGTCGGCCACCATCGGCAGCAGGTCGTGCATCGCGGCGTCCATCATCCGCGGGCGGCTCATGCAGTGGGCCAGCCAGAAACCGATGACGGCGCGGCTCTTCTGCATGAGCATCCCCGGCGGGACCGACGGCGTCCCCTGCCGCGCGGCCATGCCGTAGGTGACCAGCCGGCCGAACGGGGCCAGCGCCGAGAGCGAGCCGGAGAAGACGTTCCCGCCGGTCATCTCGAGCACGATGTCGACCGGCTTGCCGCCGTTGGCCTCCCGGAGCGCGCCGGTGAACTGCTTCGGGTCGTCGTCGGCGAGCGCCGGGTCGACGGTCGCGTCCGCGCCGAGCTCCTCGGCCACGGCGCGCTTCTCCGGGCTGGAGGCGGTGGCGATGACCCGGCCGGCACCCCAGCGCTTGGCCAGTTGGACGGCGAGCGAGCCGACCCCACCCGCACCGGCGATGACGACGACGGTCTCGCCCTCGGCCAGGTGCGCGCTGGTGCGCAGCAGGTGCCACGCGGTCGAGCCCTGCAGGACGACCGCCAGCGCCTGCTCGTCGCTGACCCCGTCGGGCACCGCCCAGGTGAGGGCGTCGTGAGCGACGACCTTCTCCGCGTACCCGCCGCCGTCGAGCAGCCCGACGACCCGCTGCCCGCCACCGACGGGGGTGCCGACGAACTCCGCGCCGGGGATCAGCGGCAGCTGCTGCGCAGCGAGGTAGGAGTTCTCGATCTGGTGGGTGTCGGCGTAGTTGATGCCGGCGGTGGAGACGTCGTAGAGCTTCTGGCCGTCACCCGCCTCGGGCTCGGGGACGTCGACGATGTCCAGGACCTCGGGGCCGCCGAAACGGGTGATCTGCACAGCGCGCATGAGGTGGAGGCTAGGTGCTGCGCAGCGCGCTCCGGCAGGCGCCGTCGAGGGACGGGTGCTGTGGCGCTTCCGATGTCGCTGGAGAGTGGGTGCCGGGGCGACTGTGGCTGGTCGCCGACGCGGCCGAGGACCGGCACCGGCCGATGAGTTCGGGCAGCGGACCGGGTCATCTGCTGGTAGCGCGGCCGGACGAGCCGTCGCACGACGTCGGAGGTCCGCCGTGACGCAGTACCTGCTCTCCATGCCGCACGACTCGGCCGAGGAGCCCACGATGGCGACGATGGATCCCGCGGAGCTGGAGGCCGTCATGGCCGCGGCCGGCGCGTTCATCGAGGAGCTCACCGGGTCCGGGGCGCTGGTCTTCGCGGGTGGGCTCCACCCGCCGTCGACGGCGGTCACCGTCGACCACACGGGTGACGCCGTGGCCCTCACCGACGGGCCGTACACGCAGGCGCCGGAGTACCTCGGTGGTCTCTGGGTGATCGATGCGCCGGATCAGGAGGCGGCCGTCGCCTGGGCCGCGAAGGCGTCCAAGGCGCTCGGAGCCCGGATCGAGGTGCGCGCGTTCCAGGAGGCCCCGGCCTGAGGCTCCGCAGCCGGGTCGGCTGCCGCGCCCCAGGGGTCGGCGGGCTCAGGCGACGTCGGTGCGGGCCTCGGACAGGTAGGCGCGGACGGCCGGCTCGGGCACGCGGAAGGAGCGGCCGACGCGGACGGCGGACAGCTCGCCGCCGTGGACGAGGCGGTACACCGTCATCTTCGAGACGCGCATGATCGCCGCGACCTCGGCGACGGTGAGGAAGGCGACCTGGCGCGGGGCCGGGCGCTGGGCCACCGGGGCGACGGCGGGCTGCGGGCGGGCGCCGGGCGCGAGGCGGGCGGCCGGGTAGCCAGCGGGCATGGCCGGCCGGGGGATGGGGCGCTGGCCGTAGGCGACCGGGCGGGTGAGGGTGGGGGCGGCGGAGCGCTGGGGAAGGGACACGTCGATTCCTCTCGGTGGGCGGATGCGCGTCCGTCTGCGACGGGCGGCTACGTGCTGCGTCTCTGTCGGTACTGACCGTAAGTGCCCGAGCGCGCGCCGCGAGAGGCCGAGACGGATGAGACGGACTGGTCCGGTTCGTCAGATGTTGCCCGTGCGCCCGCCGCGACCGTTGCGGACCGCGTGGTGACAGGCCATGCACGGGACGCCCGGGAGAGCTGCGCGGAACAAGGCCGTCCGTGGCGGGGTTTCCCGGTCATGGCCTGCGGAGTCCCGCGGGCCGGCAGGCGTTACGCTCGACACAGCATCGGCCCAGGCCCGCGCCGTTCCTCTGGCGACGACTTCGGCTGTGCCGTGGGGCCAGATCGATCAGCGGCCGTCGTTCCTGCGGGAGCCGGCCGTCCGGTCCGGAGACGTCGAGCTCCCGCAGACCCGCGGGATCGGCTCTCACCCGCTCGCGCGGGTTCTCCGTCGTTCACGGCGTTCCGCCGGGGCGGTGCAGGGCAGTGGAGGAGGAGTACGTGGCAGGACGAGGCCGACGCTCGACCGGCGCGCGCCGTGAGGCCCCGCGAGGCCAGCGGTCCCGGCGGGTCCGCGAGGGCGACGACCTGATCGCCGTCCTCGCCCGCGCCGTGCGCGAGGTCGAGGGCGCCGTCCAGCGCGGCCGCGTCACGCCGTCCGTGCGCGCGGAGTTCCAGGCCATCGCCCTGCTGCTCCGCGAGGAGCGCGCCCGCGTGCAGGCCGACAGGGCCGGCAGCGAGTCCCGCCGGTCCGAGCAGCTCAAGCGGCTCGACGGCATCGCCACCATCCTCGCCACCACCGCCGTCCGCGACTCCGCGCTCTACGGGCTGCTCGCCGACGACGCCGTCGTCTCCGAGTCCGCCCGGGCGATCCGGCGGGAGATGCTCGGCGCCGTCGGCATCGAGGCGGCGCCGGAGGAGGAGACGGCACCGCCCGAGCCGGCCGCCTTCGTCGCGCCCGCCGCGCCCGAACGCCAGGTCGTGCCGCAGTCGGTCATCTCCCGCCAGCTGGCCAACCCGTTCCTCGCTCCCGACTTCTCCGCGGCCCGCCCGGCCGTCACCCGCCCGCGACGGCTGGCCGGGTGGGAGCTGCTCGACCCGCTGTTCACCTCCTTCGAGCGCGCCGGCGGCGGCGCCCCCGCGTGCATGGACCTCCCCACCCCGGCGCCCTGGAGCGTCCCGGCCGGGCTCGAGCTCATGCCCCACCAGGCGCAGCTGGTCGCCGCGGCCGCCGCCGGGCACCGGACCTTCCTGCTCGCCGACGAGCCGGGCCTGGGCAAGACCGCCCAGTCGCTGCTGGCGGCCGAGGCGGCGCAGGCATTCCCGCTGCTCGTGGTCGTGCCGAACGTCGTCAAGACCAACTGGGCCCGCGAGGCCGGCCGCTGGGTCCCGCACCGCCCGGCCACCGTCATCCAGGGCAACGGCGAGACGATCGACGCCTTCGCCGACATCGTCGTCGTCAACTACGAGGTGCTCGACCGGCACGTCGGCTGGATCGGCGACTTCGGGTTCCGCGGCATGGTCGTCGACGAGGCGCACTTCATCAAGAACAAGACCTCGCAGCGGTCGCAGCACGTCCTGGAGCTCTCGGAGCGCATCCGCACCCGCATCGGCCGGCCGCTGCTGATGGCGCTGACCGGCACCCCGCTGATCAACGACATCGACGACTTCCGCGCCATCTGGCAGTTCCTCGGGTGGATCGACGACGAGAAGCCGCTCGGCGAGCTGATGCAGCGGCTGGAGGACACCGGTCTCACGCCCGCCGACCCGGGCTTCTACCCGGCGGCCCGCCAGTGCGTGATCGACATGGGCATCGTCCGCCGCCGCAAGGTCGACGTCGCCGCCGACATCCCCGCCCGCCGCATCGCCGACCTCCCCGTCGAGCTCGACAGCGCGGCCGGCCGCTCGATCCGCGCCGCCGAGCGCGAGCTCGCCCGCCGTCTGGTCAAGCGGTACGAGAGCGCCCTCGCCGCCCGGGAGTCCGCCACCGAGGTCGTGGGCATCGACCACGCGCTCGTCCGCAAGGTGGCCGGCTGGGAGCTCAAGGACACCAGCACGAAGACCAGCGGCGAGAACGTCTTCAGCATGATGCGGCGCATCGGCCAGGCGAAGGCCGGTCTCGCCGCCGACTACGCCGCGCAGCTCGCCCGCAGCGCCGGCAAGGTGGTCTTCTTCGCCAAGCACGTCGACGTCATGGACGCCGCCGAGGAGACGTTCACCAAGCTCGGCGTCCGGTACTCGTCGATCCGCGGCGACCAGACGCCGTCGGTGCGGCAGCGGCACATCGACGCGTTCGTGAAGGACCCGGACGTCGCCGTCGCGGTCTGCTCCCTGACCGCCGCGGGCGTCGGCCTCAACCTGCAGGTCGCGTCCAACATCGTGCTCGCGGAGCTCTCCTGGACCGACGCCGAGCAGACGCAGGCGATCGACCGCAGCCACCGCATCGGGCAGACCGAGCCGGTCACCGCCTGGCGGATCCTCGCCGCGCAGACCCTCGACTCCCGCATCGCCGAGCTGATCGACAGCAAGGCCGGCCTGGCCGCCCGCGCGCTCGACGGCTCGGACGAGGAGGTGCAGTCGTCCGCCGACGTCCAGCTCGAGGCGCTGGTCGCGCTGCTCACCGACGCCCTGTCCGAGCAGCAGGCCGCCTGACGCTCAGCTGCTGGTCAGGACGACGAGCCGCTGGGTCGCCCGCGTCATCGCGACGTAGCGGTCGACGGCGCCCTCGGTGCCGGTGCCGAACGCGTCGGGGTCGACGAGGACGACGAGGTCGAACTCCAGGCCCTTCGCCAGCGACGGGGTCAGCGAACGGACGCGGTCGGTCGGCGCGAAGGTCGCGTCGCCGATGACGCAGGCGGTGCCCTCGGCGTGCTGGTCGAGCCAGCCCTCCAGCACCGACGCGAGCTCGGACGTGGACCCGTGGTGCACCGGGACGCCGCTGCTGCGCACCGACGTCGGCACGTTCGCGTCCGGCAGCGCCGCCCGGATCACCGGCTCGGCCTCGGCCATGACCTCCTCCGGCGTCCGGTAGTTGATGGTCAGCGACGCGAGCTGCACGTCGCCCAGTCCCACCCGTTGCAGCCGCTCCCGCCACGACTCGGGGAAGCCGTGCCGGGCCTGCGCGCGGTCCCCGACGATCGTGAAGCTCCTCGACGGGCAGCGGAGCAGCAGCATCTGCCACTCGGCGTCGGTCAGCTCCTGCGCCTCGTCCACCACGACGTGCGCGAACGGACCGGCGAGCACGTCGGGGGCGGCGCTCGGCAGCGCCGCGTCGTCGACGAGGGCGTCCTGCAGGTCGCCGTGCCGCAGCGTCGTCATCAGCTTCAGCTCGGAGTCGTCGGTGGCGACGAGATCGGCGATGACGTCGGCCATGCGCGCGCGCTCGGCGGCGACGGCGGCCCGCCGGCGCCGCCCGTGACGCGAGGCCTCCGGGTCGCCGAGCCGCCGCCGGGCGGCGTCCAGGAGCGGCAGGTCGGACACCGTCCACGCCCGGGGATCGGCGCGCTGCAGTACGCGGACCTCGTCGGGGCCCAGCCAGGGAGCGCACATCCGCAGGTAGGCCGGCACCGACCACAGGTCCGCCACGACGTCGGCCGCATCGAGCAGCGGCCACGCGCGGGTGAACGCCGTCCGCAGCTCGTCGTTCTCCAGGAGCTCGGCGCGCACCTCGTCGTCGGGGACGTCGTCGTCCGCGGGGTGCTTGTCCACGAGGATCGCGACCAGCTCCTCCCAGACCTCGTCGCGGGCCTCGTTGTGCGGGGTGCCGGGGTCGGGGGCGCGGAACGCGTCGGCCCAGTCGTCGGCGGTCAGCCGGACGTCGGCCCGCTGCGTGGCGACGGTGACCGGCCTCGTCGGTGGCTCCTCGTAGAACCGGACGGCGGCCTCGATCGCGCGCACCAGGTCCGCCGACGACTTGAGCCGGGCCACCTCCGGATCCGGCTCGATCCGCGCCGTCGCCCCCTCCGGCACGAGGTCGCGCAGCGTGCAGGTCCGCACCCCCTCCTCCCCGAGGCCGGGGAGCACGTCGGAGACGTAGGCGAGGTAGGGCTCGTGGGGGCCGACGAACAGCACGCCGCCCCGGGAGGCCAGCTCCGGCTCGGCGTACAGGAGGTGGGCGGTGCGGTGCAGCGCGACGACCGTCTTGCCGGTGCCCGGTCCGCCGTCGACCACGAGGGCGCCCCGCGAGCCCGCACGGATGATCGCGTGCTGGTCGGCCTGGATGGTGCCGAGGACGTCGCGCATCCGCTCGGACCGGCTGGTGCCCAGGCCGGCGAGGAACGCGGACTGGTCGTCGAGGGCGGCGTGCCCCGCGAGGCCCTCGGCGTCGAACACCTCGTCCCAGTAGTCGGTGATGCGGCCGCGGGTCCAGCGGTACCGGCGCCGGCTCACGAGTCCCATGGGGTCGGCGTGGGTCGCGGCGAAGAACGGCTCGGCGGCCGGGGAGCGCCAGTCGACCAGCAGCCGGCGTCCCGCGTCGTCGGTGAGGCCGAGCCGCCCGACGTACACCGGCTCGGCGTCGCCGGCCCGGACGATGCGTCCCAGGCACAGATCCAGGCCGAAGCGGCGCAGGGTGCGCAACCGCCCGGTCAGCCGGTGGACCTCGAGGTCCCGGTCCAGCGCCTCCTGCCCGGTGCCGCCGGCCGCGGTGCGCTCGGCGTGGAGGCGTCCGGACAGCCCGGCGATCGAGTCCGCGAGGCTCGCCGCGACGGCGGCGAAGTGCGCCTCGTCGTCGCCGATCAGCGCAGGGTCGGCCTTGGCCGCGAGGTGGTCGGGCAGGGCGAAGACGCCCGCCGAGGTGGTGCCATGCATGCGCTGCTCCCGTTCCCGCCGCCCGGTCGCTCCGGCGCGGTCGGCGATTGTTCGGGACGACCGGGGTCTTGCCGCAAGCCCCGGGGCGCGCTATACGTTGAGGTGGAAGGAGCTACGGTTCCGCGTCATGTCCTCCGCTGACGGGATCCTGAGCGCCGCGACGCGCATCGCAGACCTGCTCCTCGACGTCCAGACCCGGGTGAACGGGCAGATCGACGCCGCCCTGGCCGAGGCCCTGCCCGGCGTCCAGCGGCAGCTCGGCGTCACCGCGGACGCCGCCGCCGACCTCGGCGACCTGGTGAACGCGCGGATCACGGGCATGAGCGTCGTCGTCACCCCGGCGTCCGTCGCCGCCGTCGTCCCGCTGTCGGAGGCCTCGGCCGCGACGACGCGGGAGGCCCGCCGCGCCGTCACCGGGATCGTCACCGGCGCGGACGATCGGCTCGCCGTCATCGCCGGCCCGTGCTCGATCCACGACCCCGAGGCCGCCCTGGAGTACGCCGCGTTCATCGCCCGCATGCGCGAGCGGCACGCCGCCGACCTCGAGGTCGTCATGCGCACCTACACCGAGAAGCCGCGCACCGAGGTCGACTGGAAGGGCTTCGCCTACGACCCGTTCCTCGACGGGTCGAGCCGGATCAGCGTGGGGCTGGTGGCCACCCGGCTGCTCATGTGCCGCATCACGGCGCTGGGCGTGCCGGTCGCCGCCGAGCCGCTCAACGCGCTCACCCCGCAGTACGTCAACGGGCTGGTCACCTACAACGGCGTCGGCGCCCGCAACGTCACCGACCAGACCGCCCGCGAGCGGGTGTCGGGCTTCTCCTCGGTCATCGGGTTCAAGAACTCCCCGGAGGGCAGTGTCGAGTCCGCCATCCAGGCGGTCATGACGGCGCGCTCGCCGCACGAGTTCCTCGGCGTCGACTCCCACGGGGTGTCGGCGCAGCTGTCGACGACGGGCAACGACACCGGCCACGTGATCCTGCGCGGCGCCAAGGACGGGCCGAACTACTCCGCCGAGCACGTCGCCGACCTGAAGCGGCGGCTCGCGGCACGCGGCCTGCCCGAGGTGGTCGTCGTCGACGCCTCCCACGGGAACAGCCAGAAGAACCACCTGCGCCAGATCGACGTCGTCCACGACCTCGCCGGGCAGATCGCCGGCGGGGAGCGGGCCATCCGCGGCGTCATGGTCGAGAGCAACCTGGTCGCCGGCCGGCAGGACCTCGACCAGCGCGACCCCGGCTCGCTGGAGTACGGCAAGAGCGTCACCGACGCCTGCGTCGACCCGGGGACGACCGAGGAGATGCTCGCCGAGCTGGCCGCGGCCGTCCGCGCCCGGCGGGGCTGACCAGCCCCTCGACGGTGCGGCTCGGTGGCCGCCGGGCCGTCCGTGTCGCCTCGCGGCCGGGGCGGACGGCCGGGGAGGGCGGGCCCCCGGCTGGCGGGGGACCCAGCGGCCTTGCGACAGTGAGGCGGTCATGGTCGGAACCGATGCCCACGCCGGCAGGACGCGCGGCGTCGGCCGCCTCCTGCCGCTCAAGGAACGCCGCCGTTCGGTCGATCTCCTGACCGTGCGTCCACCCGTCCGGATCGGCCTCGCGCTCGTCACCGCCGTGGGCCTCGCCGTCCTGCCCGGGACGGCGACGGCCGCGCCCGCCGATGCGCAGGCCGCGGCCGAGGAGGCCGACCGCCTCGCGACGCAGGTCGGCGCGGTCCTGGCGCAGCTCGGCGCTGCGCAGACCGCCGTCGGCCGGACCGCCGCGGAGGCGGCGCTCGCCCGGGCGGAGGTGGAGAACCGGCAGCGGGCGGCCGCCGACGCCGCGGACGCCGCGCAGACCGCCCGGAGCGTCGCCGAGCAGGCGCAGGCCGACCTGGCGGTCGCCCGGGACGACGTCGCCGCGTTCGCCCGCACCAGCTACATGACCGGCTCCACGTCGCCGGGCCTGCGGGCGCTGATCACGTCCGGCAGCCCCGCCGAGGTCGTGGAGCGGGCCGCCCTGCTCGACGCCGTAGGCGCCGGCCGCACCCAGGTGGTGGCCGAGGTCTCCGCGGTCCGCGAGCGCGCCGTCCAGGCGCAGGACGCGGCGCACCACGCGGCCGCCGAGGCCGACCGGGCGCGGCAGGACGCGGAGGCGGCCCTGGCGACGGCCGACGCCGCCCACACTCGGGCCACCCAGCGGATGGCGGAGCTGCGCGCCGAGCAGACCGCGATGGAGGCCGAGCTGGAGCGGGCCCGGACGGCGCTGGTCGCCCTCCAGGCGCAGCGGGCCCCGGCTCCGCCGCCCGCACCGGACACCGCCGGACCGCCGCCCGCCGCCGCGCCGGCCCCGGGGAGCGGCCGCGACTGGGACGCCGTCGCCGCCTGCGAGTCCGGCGGCAACTGGAGCGCGAACACCGGCAACGGCTACTACGGCGGGCTGCAGTTCAGCCCGCGGACCTGGCTCGGGTTCGGCGGTGGCGACTACGCGCCGCGCGCCGACCTGGCCGCGAAGGCCCAGCAGATCGCCGTCGCCGAGAAGGTCCTCGCCGTGCAGGGCAAGGGCGCCTGGCCCACCTGCGGCCGCAACCTCTAGCCCGGTCGCGTGAGGCAGTGATCACGTACTCGCCGGTAGGCGGTGTGACCTGCGCGCAGCGACTAGGTTCGGTGTCCGACACAGCCGTCGGGCGCAGGGGAGTGGCACGTGGGCAGATCGGTGCTGGTGACCGGTGGCAATCGAGGCATCGGCCTGGCCATCGCCCGCTCCTTCGCCGAGCAGGGTGACGCCGTCGCCGTCACCCACCGCGGCAGCGGTGCCCCCGACGGGCTGTTCGGCGTGCAGTGCGACGTCACCGACGCCGACGCCGTCGACCGCGCGTTCTCCGAGGTGGAGGAGCGCCAGGGGCCGGTCGAGGTGCTGGTCAGCAACGCCGGCATCACCCGCGACGGCCTGCTGATGCGGATGAAGGAGGACGACTTCACCGACGTCCTCGACGCCAACCTCACCGCCGCCTACCGGGTGGCCAAGCGGGCCAGCGCCAAGATGGTGCGCGCCCGCTCGGGCCGGATGATCTTCGTGTCCTCCGTCGTCGGGCTGCTCGGGTCGGCCGGTCAGGCCAACTACTCGGCGTCCAAGGCCGGGCTGGTCGGCCTGGCGCGGTCGATCGCCCGCGAGCTGGGCAGCCGCAACGTCACCGCCAACGTGGTGGCGCCCGGCTTCGTCGCGACCGACATGACCGCGGAACTGCCCGAGAAGCGGCAGCAGGAGATCCTCGCGCAGGTGCCGCTGGGCCGGTACGCCTCGGCGGACGAGATCGCCGGCGTGGTGCGCTTCCTGGCCAGTGACGCGGCCGGCTACATCACCGGGGCGGTCGTCCCGGTCGACGGCGGACTCGGAATGGGGCACTGATGAGCGGCATCCTCGAGGGCAAGAAGGTCCTCGTCACCGGCGTCCTGACGGAGGCGTCCATCGCGTTCGCCACCGCCCGGATCGCGCAGGAGCAGGGCGCCACCGTCGTCCTGTCCAACTTCGGCCGGGCGCTCTCGCTGTGCCAGCGGATCGCCAAGCGGCTGCCGCAGGCGGCCGCCGTCGTCGAGCTCGACGTCACGAACACCGAGCACCTCGGCACGCTGGCCGACCGGCTGCGCGAGCAGGGCTTCGACTCGCTCGACGGCGTCGTCCACTCGATCGGCTTCGCGCCCCAGGAGGCGATGGGGGAGGGCTTCCCCGAGGTCGCCTGGGAGCACGCGGCGACGGCGTTCCAGGTGTCGTCGTGGTCCTACGCCTCGCTCACCCAGGCCTGCCGCCCGCTGCTGGCCAACCCGTCGTCCGTCGTCGGCCTGACCTTCGACGCCTCCGTCGCGTGGCCGGTGTACGGCTGGATGGGAGCGGCCAAGGCGGCGCTGGAGTCGGTCAGCCGGTACGTCGCCCGCGAGCTCGGCCCCGAGGGTGTGCGGTCGAACATCGTCGCCGCCGGGCCGCTGCGCAGCATGGCCATGAAGTCCATCCCCGGCTCCGCCCAGTTCGAGGAGGCCTGGGAGGGGCGCGCCCCGCTGGGCTGGTCGGTCACCGACACCGAGCCCGCCGGCAAGGCCGTCGTCGCCCTGCTCTCGGACTGGTTCCCCGCGACCACCGGCGAGATCGTGCACGTCGACGGAGGGTTCCACGCCGTCGGCGTGTGACCGCATCCGTTCGCAACAAGAGAAGAGAAGAACAGCTGTGCCACGCGCAACCGTCGACATCACCCCCGCAGGACAGCGCCCCGACGAGGACCCGTCGCTCGCCGTCCGCAACAACGGCGGCGCGGAGCCGTCGTCCGAGCCCGCGCCGGCCGGACGGCGGGAGGCCCTGCTGGTCCTCTCGTTCGGCGGGCCCGAGGGCCCCGACGACGTCATGCCGTTCCTCGAGAACGTCACCCGCGGTCGCGGCATCCCCCGCGAGCGGCTCGAGGAGGTCGCCGAGCACTACCACCACTTCGGCGGCGTCAGCCCGATCAACGACCAGAACAAGGCGCTGATCGCGGCCCTCGAGAAGGAGCTGGCCGCCGCGGGCGCCGACCTGCCGGTCTACTGGGGCAACCGCAACTGGGAGCCCTACGTCGAGGACACCTGGGCCCGGCTCGCCGAGGACGGCATCGAGCACGTCTACGTCTTCCCGACGTCGGCCTACGCCTCGTTCTCCGGCTGCCGGCAGTACCACGAGGACATCGCCCGTGCCCGGGTCTCCTACGGCGGCGGCCCGACGGCGGAGAAGCTGCCCCACTACTTCGACACGCCCGGCTTCATCGCCGCCAACGCCGAGGCGCTCGCCGCCGCGATCGCCTCGCTGCCGGCCGAGGTGCGCGACACCGCCCGCCTGGTCGCGACCGCGCACAGCATCCCCGACTCCATGGCCGCCGTCGCCGGCCCGGACGGGCACGCCTACGAGTCCGAGCTGCTCGCCGCCGCCGAGCGCGTGGTCGCCGAGGCCGCGCCGGGGCGCGCGTTCGACCTCGTCTGGCAGAGCCGCAGCGGCCCGCCGTCGGTCCCGTGGCTCGAGCCCGACGTCAACGACCACCTGCGCACGCTCGCCGCGGCGGGCGAGACCGCCGTCGTCCTGTTCCCGGTGGGCTTCGTCAGCGACCACCTCGAGGTGATCTGGGACCTCGACAACGAGGCCAAGGAGACCGCCGCCGAGCTCGGGCTGGCGTTCGCCCGGGCCGCGACGGCGGGCACGCACCCGGCGTTCGTGGAGTCGATCCGGCTGCTGCTGGAGGAGCGCCGCGCCGGTGGGCTCCCGCGCCTGGGCACCAACTGCCCGGCGAGTTGTTGCTTCGTGCCCCCGCGCCCCGCCCGGAGTTGATCATCGGCGTACGGCTGTCCGCCACGCCGGCGGGCGCAGCCGTTCGCCGATGATCAATCGCCGGGCTAGACGCGCCAGGTCGGCGCGACGTCCTTGTAGTAGCGGCGGCCGAAGACCTTGGCGAGCACGGTGACCACCGGCGCCGGCACCGTGGCACGCAGGAACGCGCGGTGCTCGTCGCTCATCCCGTCGGTGAGCCAGGCGAAGAAGCGCCCGGCCACCCCCGGCGGCTGGCTGCGCAGCTTCTTCTCCACCGCCTTCCACTCCGGGGTGTCGTGGTAGCGGTGCAGCTCGGGCTCGAGTTCGTTCTCCTCGTGGCGGAGGTGCCGCTCGACCACGTCCCGGGTCGTGCGCAGGCTCGCGCGGGCCGCCGCCGCGTCGGCCGCCGACCCGCTCGCCGCGAAGGTCCGCATCGCAGCGGACGTCTCGGCCAGGGCCTCGGCCATCGTGTGGTGCTCGCTCTCCATCGCACCGAGCAGGACCGGGTCGACGCCGACCGACTGCAGCATCGGCCAGATGTGCGTGTCCTCGCCCTCGTGGTGGTGCGTCAGCTCGGCCCGCAGGTTCGCGTAGGCCCGCTCGAGGCCCTGCGCGCGAGCCCGGTCGCCGTCCCGGACGGAGTCCAGGGCGGTGGCGAGGCGGTCCAGGTCGCGACGGACGGCGGCGTGGATCACCCGGTTCATCGTCGTGGTCGGCGCGGTCATGGCCCCGCACGCTAGCGATGCCGGGATGCTCCGGGGAGGCCTCCGGACGCGGGCGGCGGGGTCAGCGGGGGACGGCGTTGAAGGCGGCCGCGACGGCCTCGCGGACCGCCTGGGCCAGCGGCCGCAGCGCGTCGTCGCGGGCGGCGGCCTGCGCGTGGTTGACCGCGGCGCCGGGAGCGTCGGCCATCGCGAGGTCGAGGACCCTGGCCAGCCGCTGCGCCCGTCCGAGCACCGAGAGGGCGAGCGGGTCGTGGTCGTCGGGCAGGCCAGGGGCCGCCGAGGTGCGGGCCAGCCCGGCCAGCAGGGCCGGCACCTCCGGGTTCCAGCGGGCGACGTCGAGGCCGGCCAGCGCCCGCGCGGTGTCACCGACGGCGAGGTCGAGCTCGCCCGAGACCGCCCGCAGGTTGCCCTCGGGCAGCGGGGCCACCGGCGGGACGCCGTCCAGCGAGAACGCCGTCCACTGGACGACCTCGGGGCCCAGTGCCTCGGGCACCAGCGCGAGGTGCTCGCCCACCGCCGCCTGCCCGGACTCCAGCGCCAGCGGCGCCAGGCCGGGCGCCCGGGGCAGCCCGCGGACGTCGCCAGGGACCGGCAGGACCAGCCGGAACCGGCGCTCGCCGAGGCCGCGCAGCGCGGTCAGCGCCCAGCCGAGCGGCACCGCCTCGTCGGTGCCGGGCAGCCCGGCCACCCGGTGCGCGGTGTCGCCCAGCAGGGCGTCGAGGGCCTCGTCGTAGGAGACGCGTCCGGTGAGCCAGGCGGTGGCCCAGACGGCGAAGCGGCCGGCGGGGAAGTCGTGCACCAGTCGAGGCTACGACGGGACGCGTTCGTATCGGTTCGGCAGCGCCGGCCGCCGGTGACCGCTCCCGGCGCGACGTTCTGCGAGACTCCGGGCATGGCTGCCTGGCTGCTCTGGCTCATCGCCGCCGGCCTGTTCGCCGCCGGTGAGATCGTGAGCCTCGACCTCGTCCTGCTGATGTTCGCCGGTGGCGCGCTCGGTGGCATGACCGTCGCGCTGCTCGGCGGGGCCACCGCGCTGCAGCTCATCGCGTTCATCGCCGTCTCTGGTCTGCTGCTGGTCCTGGTGCGGCCGATCGCCTCCCGGCACCTCACCAATCGCACGCCCCTGCAGATCGACGGCGTCGACACGCTGATCGGCCGGACGGCGAAGGTCACCCAGGAGATCGACTCGTCCGGCGGGCGGATCCGCATGGGCGCCGACGAGTGGACGGCGCGCAGCCAGCACGCCGGCGAGACGTTCGCCGTGGGCGAGACGGTCCGCATCCTGCAGGTCGAGGGCGCCACCGCCGTCGTCGGTGACGCGCTGGAGTGAACGCAACCGAGAGGTGATGATCCCGGGGGCTTCCGCGGGGGAGGATCGCAGACGACGCCCGACGAAGGGAGCCCGCCGTGGAACCGGCACTCATCGCACTGCTCGTCGTCGCGCTGCTGGTGGTCGTGGTGATCGCCAAGAGCGTGACGATCGTGCCGCAGGCCCAGGCCAAGGTGGTCGAACGGCTGGGCCGCTACAGCCGCACCCTGCAGCCCGGCCTGTCCATCCTGGTGCCCTTCATCGACCGGGTGCGGGCGACGATCGACCTGCGCGAGCAGGTGGTCTCCTTCCCGCCCCAGCCGGTGATCACCGCCGACAACCTGCAGGTGGGCATCGACACGGTCGTCTACTTCCAGGTGACCGACCCGCGCCTGGCCGTCTACGGGATCGCCAACTACATCACCGGCATGGAGCAGCTGACCACGACGACGCTGCGCAACGTGGTGGGTGGGCTGAACCTCGAGGGCGCGCTCACCGGCCGCGACGGCATCAACAGCCAGCTGCGCTCCGTCCTCGACGGCACCACGGGCCCGTGGGGCCTGCGCGTGGCCCGCGTCGAGATCAAGGCGATCGACCCGCCGCCGTCCATCCAGGACTCGATGGAGAAGCAGATGCGCGCCGACCGCGACAAGCGGGCGATCATCCTGCAGGCCGAGGGTGCCCGGCAGTCGGCCATCACCACCGCCGAGGGCCAGAAGGCGGCGGCGATCCTGTCGGCGGAGGGCAAGAAGCAGGCCGCGATCCTCGAGGCGGAGGCCGAGCGGCAGAGCCGGATCCTGCGCGCCGAGGGTGAGCGCGCCGCGCTGTTCCTGCAGGCGCAGGGCCAGGCCAAGTCGATCGAGACGGTCTTCCAGGCCATCCACGACGGCAAGCCCGACCAGGGGCTGCTGGCCTACCAGTACCTGCAGACGCTGCCGCAGATCGCGCAGGGCGACGCCAACAAGATGTGGATCGTCCCCAGCGAGTTCAGCAAGGCCCTCGAGGGCCTGGCCAACCTCGGCGGCGCCGAGGGAGGGAAGTCGTGGATGGACGTCGCGCCGTCCGGCAACGGCGGCGGCGGGCAGGACGGCGGGCTGGACACCAGCGACTGGTTCGAGTCGCGGCTGCCCCGGGCCGCCGACCAGCCGGAGGCGAAGATCGAGCTGAGCAGCATCGCCGACTCGACCCCAGCCGTGCCGGCGCCGCCCCCGCTGTCGGAGGTCACGCCCGACGAGCCGCCCGGCCAGACCTGACCCTGTGCGCCGAGGCCCCCTTCCAGTGCTCGGAAGGGGGCCTCGGCGCACACGCTCAGTCCTTGAGCAGGCCTTCGCGCAGCTTGGCGAGGGTCTGGCTGAGCAGCCGGGAGACGTGCATCTGCGAGATGCCGATGTCGGCGGCGATCTGCGACTGCGTCATGTTCCCGAAGAACCGCAGGATGAGGATGCGGCGCTCGCGGGCCGGGATGGTGGCCAGCAGCGGCTGCAGCGACTCGCGGTACTCCACGCCCTCCAGCGCGGCGTCCTCCTCGCCGAGCGTCGCCGCCAGCGTGGGGGAGTCGTCCTCGCCCGAGAGGCGCTCGTCCAGCGAGCTGCTCCGGTAGGCGTTGGCCACCGCGAGGCCCTCGAGCACCTCGGCGCGCGGGATGCCCAGGTGCTCGGCGAGCTCCGACGGCGTCGGCGCCCGGCCGTTCTTCTGGGCCAGCTCGCCCACGGCGGCGTTGAGCGACAGGTGCAGCTCCTGCAGGCGGCGCGGCACGCGCACCGACCAGCCCTGGTCGCGGAAGTGCCGCTTGATCTCGCCGGTGATCGTGGGGACGGCGAAGGAGAGGAACTCGACGCCGCGGGTCGGGTCGAAGCGGTCGATCGCCGCGATCAGCCCGAGCGTGCCCACCTGCAGCAGGTCGTCGAACGGCTCGCCACGGTTGCTGAACCGGCGGGCGAAGTGCCGCACCAGCGGCAGGTGCTCCTCGACGAGGATCTCGCGCAGCCGCTCGCGGCGCGGGTCGTCCTTGTCGAGCGTCGCCAGCTCGGCGAACAGCGGCGCGGTGCGCTCGGCGCGGCGCCGGTTGTCCGACACGGGGACGGCGTCGGGCGCCGCCTCCGCCTCCGTCTCCGCCTCGACGGGCCGGGGGTCGGGCACGGTCTCGGGGTCGCCGGGCTGCTGGGCGGTGATGTCGTCCTCCGCGGGCGTCGCCTCGGACCTCTGGTCGGGCACGGGTACCTCGATGACGGGGGTCTCGTCGGTCGAGGGCGACCGGCTCACTGGGCGACCGAGAGGTTCTGGCCGCTTCCCACCTCGGTCGGGTGCTGACCGGGCAGGTACTTGTCCATGGCGATGAGGCCCACCGGGGTGGGGCTGCCGTCGCCGCCCGGGACGACGTCCTGGCTCGCCCGGCGCGCGTCCACCGAGTCGACGAGGGTGGCCAGGATCGCCCACCCGAACCCGTCGCGGGGGACCTCCACGCCCTCGGCGGTCGGCACCCACGCCTCGATGTGCAGGCCCGAGCGCGTCGTCTCGAAGATGACCGTCAGGGGAGCGTCCGGCGAGCCGATCTGGGCGAGGGTCGCGCACGCCTCGTCGACGGCCAGCCGCAGGTCCTCGACCGCGTCCAGGTCGTAGTCCATCCGGATCGCCAGGTCACCGGCCATGGCGCGCACGGCCGGCAGCTGGGTGGCCGTCGTCGGCACCCGCAGCTCCAGCCGCTCCGCACGTCGCCCGTCCTGCGCGAGGGCACCCCTCGAGTCGACCATCCGTCGTCCGCTCCTTCGTCGCCGGCGCACCCGCTGATCGGGCCCGCCGGTCCATCTTGCCGTGCCCGCTCCGGGCCGTGCCCGGCCGCGTCCGGAGGCATCCCCGGGGTGCGGCCAACCGCGCTCGTCTACCCGCGGACGACCGCGTCCGAAACGTGGCCGTCCCCACCTCCGGCGAAGCGGCCGCAGCGCGGTTGCCGGGCTTCCGAGGCTGGTATTGGGTGGCGCAAGATGACCTCCAGCCCCGGCAGTTCCCGCCCCGTCCCCGAGACCGCCGGGGACCCGGGCGCCGCTGCGCTGGTCGCGGCCCTGGAGACGGCGCCCGCGGCCGTGTACGTGCTCAGCGCCGCCAGTGAGGCGCCGGTGTGGGCCAATGCCCGGGCGCGCGACCTCGGGACCGGGCGCGACGCGCTCCCGGTGGTGGACGGCCGTCCGGTGGCCGAGCTGCTCGACTCCGTGCTGCGCACCGGCCGTCCGGAGACGGTCTGCGGAGCGCTCGGCCGCGGGGGACCGGCCGCGACGGTGCTGGTGCGGCCGATGCGGGTGGCCGACGCCCCGGGCGCGCTCCTGGTGCTGGAGTCCGAGGGGAACCCCGCCGACACCTCACTGTGGCCGGCGCCGCCGGACGGCGTGGAGCAGGCGCAGCTGTCCCTGCTGCCGCCGTCCCTGCCGCTGCTCCCGGACCTCCAGCTCTCGGGCAGCTACCAGCGCGCCTCGGCGACGCAGGCGGCCGGCGGCGACTGGTACGACACGGTCACCCTCGGCTCCGGCCGGGTGGCGCTGGTGATCGGCGACGCCGTGGGTCACGGCGTCCCGGCCGCGGGGGCGATGAGCCGGCTGCGGGGCGCGATGCGGTCGTCGGTCCTGCGCGATCCCTCGCCGGCGGCCGTCCTCACCGCGCTGGACGCCTTCGCCGGCCAGATGGACGACGTCGAGGGCGCCTCGGTCTTCTACGGGGTGCTCGACACCGCCACCGGCGACCTCGCCTACGCCGCGGCGGGTCACCCGGCGCCCCTGGTCGTGGGCGCGGACGGCGACGCGACCTTCCTCCCGGTCCCGCCGCGCCCCCCGCTGGGCAGCGTCCCGGGCACCCGCACGACGGTGTCCCGGCACGTGCTCGAGCAGGGCGCCACGCTCGTGCTGTTCTCCAACGGCGCCGTGGCCGGCCCCGTCCCGGAGGCCGCGGACGCACTGGACCGCCTCGCCGACGTCGCCACGACCGTCCTCGCAGCGCCCGAGGCCCTCGAGGCCGGCGGTGCCGACGACGCGGCCGCGGCCATCGCGGAGGGCCTGCGCAGCCCGGAGGGATGGCTCGACGACGTCGCCGTGCTGGTCGCCCACCGGCGCGAGGACAGCCTCGAGCCGCTGGTCATCGAGCTGACCGCCGATCCCGCCGCCCTGCCCGGCGTGCGCCGCCGGCTGAGCGGCTGGCTGACCTCGCTGGGCATGGGCGAGCAGGACCGTGTCGGGGTCATGGTGGCGGTCGGCGAGGCGTGCGCCAACGCGGCCGAGCACGCCTACCGCGGGACCGAGCCGGGCCCGATGTCGGTGGTCGCGCGGGTGGACGCCGACGGCATGCTGACCGTGACGGTGCGCGACGAGGGGACCTGGCGCCCGCCGGACCGCGATCCGGGCGACCGCGGCCGCGGGCTGCTCATCATGCGCCAGCTCGTCGACGGCGTCGTCCTCGAGGAGGAGGCGAAGGGCACCACGGTGACGCTGAGCATGCGGCTGCGGCGCAGCCCCTCGGCGGACGAGGACCGCCCCCTGTCGGCCAGCGCCGCGACGGTGACGGTCGACCGCGAGGGCGAGCGCCCGGTGGTGCGCGCGAGCGGCGCGGTGGACGAGATCGGCGCCGAGCAGCTGCGGATCCGCCTGCTGGAGGCCAGCCACGGCGGCACCGGTCAGGTGGAGCTGGACCTGACCGGCGTCTCCCTGTTCAGCAGCGCCGCGGTGCGCGTGGTGCTGGCGATCGCGCGGATCGGGCGGGACGAGGGGTGGCGCCTGGTCGTGCACGCGCCGGAGGGCGGCATCACCCGGCACGTCCTCGAGATCAGCGGCCTGGGCGGGCTGGTCGACCTGCGCTGACCCGGCCGGGGGTCGGTCTGGTTTGGGGAACGGGTCCGGTGCACATCCTCCGACGGTGAGACTCCGCCGCAGCGACGTGAACGGTCCCGGCTACCGACGTCGCCGCGCCGGCCGCGGCTTCGCCTACTACGACGAGGACGGGGTCCTCATCCGGGACGACGAGCGGCTGGACCGGATCCGCGGGCTGGCGATCCCGCCGGCGTGGAAGGACGTCTGGATCTGCCCCTGGCCGAACGGGCACATCCAGGCGACCGGGGTCGACGCCGCCGGCCGCCGCCAGTACCGCTACCACGACCAGTGGCGGGCGCGGCGCGACGCGGAGAAGCACGAGCGGGTCCTCGAGATCGCCCACCAGCTGCCCGACGTCCGGGACGCGGTGCAGGCCGGTCTGCGTACCCGCGGGCTCAACCGCGACCGCGTGCTCGCCACCGCCGTCCGGCTGCTCGACCTCGGCGCCTTCCGCGTCGGCAGCGAGCAGTACGAGGAGGAGAACGGGACCTACGGGCTGGCCACGCTCAAGCGCGACCACGTCTCGGTGCGCGGCGAGCGGACCTTCTACTCCTACACCGCCAAGGGCGGCATCGAGCGGGAGGTCGAGATCACCGACCGCCCGACGGCGACCGTCGTCCGCCAGCTGCTGGAGCGGCCGGCGGACGCGGGGGAGGACCTGCTGGCCTACCGGACCGAGGACGGCGAGTGGCGCGACGTGACCAGCGCCGAGATCAACGCCTACCTCAAGGAGATCAGCGGGGCGGAGATCACCGCGAAGGACTTCCGCACCTGGACGGCGACCGTGCTCATGGCGGCCGCGCTGGCCGAGGCCCCGCCGCCGGCGTCGAAGACCGGCCGCAAGAAGGTGATCAGCGCCGCCTACAAGCAGGTGAGCGAGCAGCTGGGGAACACCCCCGCGGTGTGCAAGGCCAGCTACGTCGACCCGCGGGTGGTCGACCGGTTCGAGAACGGGGAGACGATCCGCCAGCACGTGCTCGAACGGGCCGACGAGGCCGAGGCCGACCGGGACACGCAGAAGGTCCTCGAGCAGGCGGTCTGCCAGCTCCTGTCGGCCTGAGACGACGAAGGGCCCCCGCCGGTTCGGCGGGGGCCCTGCGTACGGCCTCGTTCGGAGGCTCGCCCTGAGCGTGCGACGGGTGAGAGGAACGAGCCCTCGTTCAGCGCGCGGAGCTGTCGGCGATCGTGAAGAGGTCGATCAGGCCGGTGACCTCGAGCGGCCGGGTGACGGCCCGGGTCGTGGCGATCAGGCGCAGCGCGACGTCGCGGGCCCGCGAGGACTTCTGCGTCTCGACGAGGACGGCCAGGCCGGCGGAGCCGAGGAACTGGACGCCGGACAGGTCGATGACGAGCTCGCGGGGCTGCTGCTCGAGCTGGCTGTCCAGGGTGGAACGGAGCACCGGAGCGGTGAAGGTGTCCACCTCACCGACGACCGTCACCGTCACCACGCCGTCCTCGCTGGTGGAGGTCGAGAGCGTGATCACGTCGTCGAAGGGGGCCTCGGTGCCTTCGCTCGACACGTCGGGCTGCCCCTCGGCGGGCAGGTCGGATGTGGTCACGGACAGTGGCTCCTCTCGGCGGCATTTCCCGGCGGTGGTGACCGCCGGGTCAATCTACCGCTGCACGGTCCGGGGGCACGTCGCGCCCGGTCCCGCAGGTGGTGAACATGTCTGGTGCCGGCAGTGTTCCTGTCCGGCCCGACGCGGCTGCCTGCTGAACCGCGATCACAAACGTAGACAAGGCGCCCCGGACACGCCAACCCCGCCCCCCGACGGTGCGTCGGCGGGCGGGGTCGTGGGGAGCGGGTGCGGTCAGCCGTCGGTGAGGTGCATGGCACCTTCCTCGGGGCCCTCGCCGCCGGTGGAGACGTCCGAGGTCGCCTCGACGTCGTCCGCGGTGCGGTTGGTGCCCGAGTCGCTGACGGGGCTGGTGGACGTGTCCTGCTCCAGCTGCCCCGCCTCGCGGTCGGGGTCCTCGGCGGGCCGGACGTCGGGGGCGTCGTCGGGGAGCTCGCGCTCGAGGCGGCCGGTCAGGGACTCGCCCTCGGCCTGCTCGAACGACGTGGTGCCGAAGTCGACGCTGGCGTTGGCCCGTTCGCCCGGCATGGGGGCGAACTGCGGGTCCTCGGCGCGCTCCTGCGTCGGGCTGTCGTCCTGGGAGACCTCCGGGATGCCGTTGTCCTCGGGGAAGACGTCGCGGGCGGTCGGGCCCTCGGGCTGCGTCATCGCTGTTCCTCCTTCGACGGGGGTCCGGACCCACCTGCGGCGCGGTCGGACGGGGAGCCGGTCGGCGACCGGCGTCTGGTCCGGCCCTACCCGCCGCCTCCCCGCCCATGCGCCGCTGTGGTCGGGGGCACCTTCCCCTGCCGCCGGGCATGCGCCGGGGGCGGCGGGGGTAGCGCGCCCTCCATGGCGATCTCGGACGGCGTTGCGCGGATCGGTGGCCCGGTCCGCCGCTGGGCACGCACGCAGAAGCGTGAGTACACCAACGGCGAGGAGCGCCCGCTGGCCGGCGACCTGGGCGCCATGGGCGTCTACGTGGGGCTGGTGTCGGCCGCCGCGGCGGCGGTGCGGGCCTCCGGCAAGGAGCTGCCCGAGCGGATCCCGCTCGGCGACGCCGCCCTGCTCACCGTCGCGACCTTCCGTCTCGCCCGCCGGATCGCCAAGGACCCGGTCACCGCGCCGGTCCGTGCCCCGTTCGTCCGCTTCGAGGGGCCGTCGGGGCACGCCGAGGTGGCCGAGGAGGTCCGCGAGCACGGCGGGGTCAAGCACGCCGTGGGGGAGCTGGTCACCTGCCCGTTCTGCCTGGCCCAGTGGGTCGGCACGGGGTTCGTCTTCGGTTACGTCACCGCGCCCAAGGCCACCCGCCTGGCCGCGCTGACGATGACGATGGTGGCCGGGTCCGACGTCCTCCAGTTCGTCTACGACGCCATCCAGAACGGGGGGCTGGCCCCTCAGACGGAGGGCGTGGACGACGACGCCTGAGCGGGTCGCCCTCGCCCGTCCGAGGGACGGCGCGCGTCGATCGACCTGCCGCGGGCAGCCGCCCGGACCTATCCTGTGATCTTGACCTGGCACGGGCGTCGGCGCCCGGACACCTGAGGGGCGTGCATGCGATCGATCTGGCGCGGGGCCGTCTCCTTCGGGCTCGTCAGCATCGGCGTGAAGCTGTACTCGGCCACCGAGGACAAGGACATCCGCTTCCACCAGGTGCACGCGGCCGACGGCGGGCGGGTCAAGTACAAGCGGGTCTGCTCGATCGACGGCGAAGAGGTCGAGTACAGCGACATCGCCAAGGGCTACGAGCTGCCCGACGGCCAGGTCGTCGTCCTCACCGACGAGGACTTCGACGAGCTGCCGCTGAGCACCCGCCGCGAGATCGAGGTCCTGCAGTTCGTCGCCCAGGACGAGATCGACCCGATCATGTTCGAGAAGACCTACTACCTCGAGCCCGACGGCCCCGCCGCGCGCCCCTACGTGCTGCTCCGCGACGCGCTCGAGAACGCCGGCCAGGTCGCGATCACCAAGATCGCCATCCGCCAGCGCGAGTCGCTCGCGGCGCTGCGGGTGCGCGAGGGCATCCTCGTCCTGCACACGATGCGCTGGCCCGACGAGATCCGCCGTCCCGACTTCGGCTTCCTCGACGAGGACATCAGCGTCCGGCCGCAGGAGCTGAAGATGGCCGAGGCGCTGATCAGCTCCATGACCGGCGAGTTCGACCCCAGCGAGTTCACCGACGACTACCGCGAGGCCATGACCGCGCTGCTCGAGGCCAAGCAGAGCGGCGGCGAGGTCCAGCAGGTGCCCGAGGTGGAGGACACCGGCGGCGCCGTCGTCGACCTGATGAGCGCGCTGCGCCGCAGCGTCGAGCGGGCCCGCGGCGGGGCCGGCGACGCCGACGCGGAGGAGGCGGCCCCGAAGGCGCCGGCGAAGAAGACCGCGGCGAAGAAGACCCCCGCGAAGGACACCCCGGCCAAGGACACCCCGGCCAAGGACACCCCGGCCAAGAAGGCGCCGGCGAAGAAGGCCGCCGCCGCGAAGAAGAGCACCGCCGCCGAGAAGACGACGGCGGACGAGCCGGCGGCGAAGAAGGCGCCGGCGAAGCGCGCCCGCCGCAGCGCCTGACGTGCCCGCCCGCGGGCGGGACCCGCTCGCCGAGTACCGCGCCAAGCGAGATCCGGCGCGGACGGCCGAGCCCGTCCCGGCCGCCGGATCCCCGCTGCCCGCGGGGAACGACGACACCTTCGTCGTCCAGGAGCACCACACGCCCCGCGGCGCGGGGGAGCGGGTGCACTGGGACCTGCGGCTGGAGCGGGACGGCGTCCTGAAGAGCTGGGCGGTGCCCAAGGGCCCGCCCACCGAGCCGGGGCCCAGCCGGCTCGCCGTCCCCACCGAGGACCACCCGCTGGAGTACGCCTCCTTCGCCGGGACCATCGCCGCGGGCGAGTACGGCGGCGGGCACGTGACCATCTGGGACGCCGGCCGCTACGCCACCGAGAAGTGGGACGACCGGCACATCATCGTCAGCTTCGACGGCCGCCGGCTGGCCGGGCGCTACGCCATGTTCCCGGTGGACGACGGCGCCTGGAACATCAGGAAGCTCGACGACACCCGCCCCGTCGACCCCGCGCCGGAGGCACGGGACGTCCCCCTGCCGATGCTGGCGACCCCGGGCGAGCTCCCGCCGCCGGAGGAGGACGCCGCCTGGGGCTACGAGTTCAAGTGGGACGGCGTCCGTGCCGTCGCCGCCGTGCGCGGCGGCGTCCTGGCGCTCACCTCCCGCAAGGGCACCGACATCACCGTCCGCTACCCGGAGGTGGGGAGGCTGCCGGCCGCCCTCGCCGGGCACGACGCCGTGGTCGACGGCGAGATCGTCGCCATGGACGAGCAGGGGCGCCCCGACTTCGGGGCCCTGCAGAACCGGATGCACCGCACCGGGCCGGAGGTGCCGCGCCTGGCCGCCGCCAGACCCGTGACCTACCTGGTGTTCGACCTGCTGGCCTGGGACGGCGAGGACCTCACCGGGCGGCCCTACGTCGAGCGTCGGGAGCGGCTCGACGCGCTCGGCCTGGCCGGGCACCGCTGGGTCGCCACCCCGTGGTTCAGCGGCGGTGGCGCCGACGTGCACGCCGCCAGCCAGGAGAACGGGCTCGAGGGCGTCGTCGCCAAGCGGCTGTCCTCGCCGTACCGCCCCGGCGTCCGCAGCCCCGACTGGCGGAAGATCAAGAACGTCCGCACGCAGTCGGTGGTGGTCGGCGGCTGGCGGCCCGGCCAGGGGCGGCGCAGCGGGGGAGTGGGCTCGCTGCTGGTCGGCGTCCCGGACGACGAGGGCCGGCTGGTCTACGTCGGGCACGTCGGTACCGGCTTCAGCGACCAGGACCTGCGCGACCTGCAGCGGACGTTCACCGCCCGCGGCACGTCGCCGTTCCACGGCACGCTGCCGCGGGACGTCACCCGGGACGCGCACTGGGTGGAGCCCGACCTGGTGGGCGAGGTGGCCTACGCCGTCTGGACGGCGGACAACCGGCTGCGGCACCCCTCCTGGAAGGGCGTCCGCGACGACCTCGAGCCCGACGACGTGGTGATCGAGGCGTGACGCCCAAGCAGCGGGTCGAGATCGCCGGGCGGACCCTGGCCGTCTCCAACCTGGAGAAGGTGCTGTTCCCGGAGGTCTCGTTCACCAAGGCCCAGGTGATCGACTACTACGTGCGCATCGCGCCGGTGCTGCTGCCGCACGTGGCGGGCCGGCCGGTGACCTTCACCCGGTGGCCCGACGGGGTGGAGGGGCAGGCGTTCTTCGAGAAGAACAGCGCCCGGCACGCCCCCGAGTGGGTGCGGCGGGTGACCATCCCCAGCCCGGGCAGCTCGCGCGGCCGGGAGACCCTGGACATGGTCGTCCTCGAGTCGGTGGCCGACCTGGCCTGGGCGGCCAACCTGGCCGCGCTCGAGGTGCACGTCCCGCAGTGGCAGGTCGACGACGACGGGGTGCCGCAGCTGCCCGACCTGCTGGTGCTCGACCTCGACCCGGGGCCCGACACCGGCGTGCTCGAGTGCTGCGTCGTGGCCGAGCGGCTGGGCGAGCGGCTGGAGGCCGACGGGCTGGACCCGGTGGTGAAGACGTCGGGCTCCAAGGGGCTGCAGGTGTACGCGCCGATCACGACGCCGGCCGACCGGGAGCACCCCAGCCGGTACGCCAAGATGCTGGCCCAGGAGCTCGCCGGCGAGACGCCGGACGACGTCGTCTGGCGGATGGAGAAGGTGCTGCGCCCGGGCAAGGTGCTCATCGACTGGAGCCAGAACAACCCGGCCAAGACGACCGTCGCGCCGTACTCCCTCCGTGCGCGGGCCGGCGCCACCGTCTCCACCCCGATCGGCTGGGACGAGGTGGACGCGGTCCGCGACGGGTCGCTGGACCCCGCCGCGCTGCGCTTCACGACCGACGACGTGCTGGCGAGGGTCGAGGAGTACGGCGACCTCTTCGACGTCGCGGGGGCCACCCGCGGCACGCTGCCCGACGTCTGACCCGTCAGGGGGACACCCGCCCGGCCCGGCGGAGCGGGTCTGGGACGATGCCCGCCATGGTCGCGCCCGGTCCGCAGGATCCCCGCTTCACCGACGTGGGGCGGCTGGTCGTCCGCTGCCCCGACCGGCCGGGGATCGTGCACGCGCTCAGCGGCCTCATGACCGACTGCGGGGCCAACATCACCGACTCGCAGCAGCACTCCTCCGACCCCAGCGGGGGCACGTTCACGCTCCGGCTGGAGTTCGTGCTCGACCGGCTGGCCGAGCGCCGCGTCGAGCTCGAGCGGGGGCTGGCCGCGCTGGCCGGGGAGTGGCAGCTGACCTGGCGGCTCACCGAGGCGAGCCACCGGCCCACCGTCGCCGTCTTCGTGAGCCGGACCGACCACGTGCTGCAGGAGCTGATCTACCGGGTGCGCGCCGGTGACCTGCGGGCCGACATCGCCTGCGTCGTCTCCAACCACCCCGATCTGGAGCCCGTCGCCCGCGCGGCCGGGATCCCGTTCCACCACGTGCCCGTCACCCCGGGGACGAAGGCGGCGGCGGAGGCACGGGCGCTGGAGCTGATCGGCGACGTCGACCTGGTCGTGCTGGCCCGCTACATGCAGATCGTCTCGCCGGAGTTCTGCGCCCGGTTCCCGGAGCGGCTGATCAACATCCACCACAGCTTCCTGCCGGCCTTCGTCGGGGCGAACCCGTACCAGGCCGCCCACGACCGCGGGGTCAAGCTGATCGGGGCGACGGCGCACTACGTCACCCCGGAGCTCGACGCGGGTCCGATCATCGAGCAGGAGGTCGCCCGGGTGGATCACCGCGCGACCGTCGAGGACATGCGGAGGGTGGGCCGCTACGTCGAGCGCCAGGTGCTGGCCCAGGCGGTCACCTGGCACGTGGAGGACCGCGTGATCGTGGAAGGCCCCCGCACCATCGTCTTCGCCTGAGGCGCGTCGACGATCAGGAGACCTGGTCGTTCTGGCTCCTGGCTCACCACCGGTCCTGAGCCAGGACCCGTGGTGATCAGGTCTCCTGATCAAGACGGGTGATGCCGGTCGCCTTGTTTTGACTCGATCAAGAAAAGGCGGTTGACTGGGACCCGATGGAGACGACGGGGGAGCACCAGCTCCGGGGTGCCGGGCTGCGGGTCACCCGTCCCCGGCTCGCGGTGCTGGACGTCCTCGCCGAGCGCCCGCACGCCGACGCCGACTCCATCGTGACGGCGGCCCGGACCCAGCACCCCTCGTTGTCGCCGCAGGCGGTCTACGGGGTGCTCAAGGCCCTGGTCTCCGCGGGACTCGCCCGCCGGATCGAACCTGCCGGCGCCCCCGCGCTCTTCGAGCTGCGGGTGGGCGACAACCACCACCACCTGGTCTGCCGCTCCTGCGGCGCGATCACCGACGTCGACTGCACCGTCGGTGCCGCTCCGTGTCTGAGCCCCTCGGACCCGGCCGGCTTCGTCGTGGACGAGGCGGAGGTCGTGTTCTGGGGACTGTGCCGCGACTGCCGGCCGAAGGCAGCAGCAGGGCCAGCGCGGACCGACGAGCACCACACCCGAGGAGGAGCAGGAGCATGACCGACGTCGCATCGCAGGGACCGGCCCCGAGCGAGGCCGACCGCCCGGTCCTGACCAACCGTCAGGGCCACCCGGTCTACGACAACCAGAACCAGCGGACCGTGGGCGCCCGCGGCCCAGCCACCCTGGAGAACTACCAGTTCCTCGAGAAGATCAGCCACTTCGACCGGGAGCGCGTCCCGGAGCGCGTGGTGCACGCCCGCGGCATCACCGCGTTCGGCTACTTCGAGGCCGATGGCACGGTCGGTGACGAGCCGATCGCGAAGTACACCCGCGCCAAGCTGTTCCAGGAGAAGGGCAAGCGCACCGACGTCGCGCTGCGGTTCTCCACCGTCGCCGGTGGACGCGACTCCTCCGAGTCCGCCCGCGACCCGCGTGGCTTCGCGGTGAAGTTCTACACCGAGGACGGCAACTGGGACCTCGTCGGCAACAACCTGGGGGTCTTCTTCATCCGGGACGCCATCAAGTTCCCCGACTTCATCCACTCCCAGAAGCCGGACCCGGTCACCTTCGAGGCGAACGTCGCCGAGCGCGCGTTCGACTTCTTCAGCCAGACCCCTGAGGCCATGCACATGATCTCGCTGGTCTTCAGCCCGCGCGGCACGCCGGCCAGCTACCGGCACATGCAGGGCTTCGGCGTGAACACCTACAAGTGGGTCAACGCCCAGGGCGAGACCGTGCTGGTCAAGTACCACTGGTACCCGAAGCAGGGCGTCAAGTCCTGGACGGCGGCCGACGCCTCGGCCGCACAGGCGAAGAGCCTCGGCACGCACACCAAGGACCTGCACGACGCCATCGCCGCCGGCGACTACCCGCAGTGGGACCTCTACGTGCAGATCATGAGCGACGACGAGCACCCCGAGCTCGACTTCGACCCGCTCGACGACACCAAGGTCTGGCCGGAGGAGCTGTTCCCGGTCCGCAAGGTCGGCACGATGACCCTGAACCGGATGCCGGTGGACAACTTCACCGAGAACGAGCTGATCGCCTTCGGCACCGGTGTGCTCGTGGACGGCCTGGACTTCTCCGACGACAAGATGCTGGTCGGCCGGACGTTCTCCTACTCCGACACCCAGCGCTACCGGATCGGTGCGAACTACCTGCAGCTGCCGGTGAACCAGCCGAAGGCCCGGGTCGCCACCAACCAGCGCGACGGCCAGATGGCCTACGGCGTCGACCGGGCCGACGGCACCAACCCGCACGTGAACTACGAGCCGTCGATCCTCGGTGGCCTGCGCGAGTCGGAGTACCCGACGCACGACGAGCAGGGCCCGGTCATCACCGGCCGGCTCACCCGCAAGCGGATCCCGCGCACGAACGACTACGCGCAGGCCGGCGAGCGCTACCAGCTCTCGGAGCAGTGGGAGAAGGACGACCTGGTGGCGAACCTGGTCGACGCCCTCTCGCAGTGCCGCCGCGAGATCCAGGAGCGGATGGTCTGGCACTTCTTCATGTGCGACGACGAGTGGGGCCAGCGGGTCGGCGACGGCCTGGGCATCAGCGCGGACGACGTCCGCGGCCTCGAGCCGCTGCAGACGCAGACCCTCACCGAGGAGGAGCTTCAGCGCGCCGCCAACCTCGGCAAGAACGGCCCGCGCGACGTCACCGGCCACCAGATGACGCACTGCGTGCCGAACGAGCACGTGACCGTCGGCTAGGACCAGCACCACGGCTGCGGGCCGCGACCGGGACCTCCCGGTCGCGGCCCGTCCCCGTCCCGGGGCCCGCTCGGCGTGACGGGGGCCACGCACCTACCGTTTCCGCGTGAGCACCTCGCCCGCGTCCGCGGCCACCACCTCGTCCCGGGCGGCGGGCTGGGTCGCCCCCCTCTGCTGGATCGCCGTGCTGCTGGACGGCTTCGACCTCGTCGTCGTCGGCACCGTCGTGCCCACCCTGCAGGAGCCCGGCGAGTGGGGCCTCACCGGCTCGGGGACGACGTTCGTCATCACGATCGGCCTGGTCGGCATGATGATCGGCGCGCTGACGATCGGCACGCTCACCGACCTCGTCGGCCGCCGCAAGGCCCTCATCGGCGCGGTGACCGCGTTCTCGGTGCTGACCTTCGCCTGCGCCTTCGCGCCGAACGAGTACGTGTTCGGCGTCCTGCGCTTCCTGGCCGGGCTGGGCCTGGGCGGCTGCCTGCCGACGGCGATCGCCATGGTCAACGAGTTCACCCGGTCCGGCCGCAGCGGGCGGGCCACGACGACGATCATGACCGGCTACCACGTCGGGGCCGTCGCCACGGCCGCGCTCGCGATCGCCGTCGTCCCGAACCTCGGCTGGGAGTGGATGTTCGTCATCGGCGCGCTGCCGGCGGTGGTCCTGGTGCCGCTCATGGTGCGGCACCTGCCCGAGTCGGCGTCCTACCTCGTCGCGCACGGCCGCCGGTCGGAGGCCGAGGAGGTGGCCCGCCGGTACGGTCTGCGGCTGGAGGAGCCGGCCGCTCCCGTGGCGGAGCACGCGGGGGAGGGTGCCGCGGCGACGGTGCGCACGCTGTTCGGCGGCGGGTACCTGCGCAACACCGTCGTCATCGGCGTCACGTCGTTCATGGGCCTGCTGCTGGTCTACGGCCTCAACAACTGGCTGCCCACGATCATGCGGGAGGCCGACTACGACCTCGGCGCGTCGCTGGCCTTCCTCGTCGTCCTCAACGTCGGGGCGATCGTCGGCCTGCTCGTGGCCGGCGCGGTGGCCGACCGGATCGGCGCCCGCGCGGCCGGGATCGTCTGGTTCGCCGGCGCGGCGGTCTTCCTGGCGCTGCTGTCGATCCGGCTGCCCATCGCCGGCATCTACGCCATGGTCTTCCTGACGGGCTGCTTCGTGTTCAGCGCGCAGGTGCTGGTCTACGCGTTCGTCAGCGCCAACCACCCGCCCCAGGTGCGGGCGACGGCGCTGGGCTGGTCGGCCGGCGCGGGGCGGGTGGGCGCGATCGTCGGCCCCACGATCACCGGCGCCCTGTTCGCCGCCGGGAACGCGTTCCCGGGCGGCTTCTACCTCTTCGCCGTGGTCGGCGCGCTCGGCGCAGTGGCCTTCAGCGTGGCTGTGACATCGCGGTCCTCCGGACCGCACCGCGCCCACGTGCCGTCCCCGGACTGAGCGGAGCCGCTGAGTCGTTCCTGCGCAGACCCTGCGGGCCCACTCGGGACGACGGGAACGGGTCCGTCCGGGCTCAGTCGCGCGGGCGCTTGCGGTCCTGGTCGGCGAGGAAGCGCTCGAACTCCGCGCCGATCTCCTCGGCGCTGGGGACCTCGCCGCCGGCCAGCAGGTCGGTGCCCTCGCGCGCGGCGGCGAACGAGTCGTACTGCTGCTCCAGCGCCGCCACCACCGCGGTGTTCTCCTCCGAGCGCGCGATCTGCTCGTCGATGTCGGTGCGGTTGGCCTGCGCGGCCTCGGCCAGCACCTCGGTCGGCAGGTGCAGCCCGGTGAGCCGGCCGAGGTGCTCGACCAGCGTCAGCGACGCGGCGGGGAACGAGCCCTGGGCCAGGTAGTGAGGAACGTGCGCGGCGACGCCGAGGGCGTCGACGCCCCGCTCGCCGAGCCGGAACTCCAGCAGCGCCGACGCACTGCCGGGCAGCCGCATCTCGCCCCAGTACACCGGATAGGGCTCGATGAGCTGACGGCGCGTGGCGTGCGCGGTCACGGTGACCGGACGCGTGTGCGGAACCGGCATGGGGATCGCCTGCAGCGCGACCACGGTGGTCACCCCGAGACGTTCCACCAGCTCGATGACGGCGGCGACGAACCGCTCCCAGGAGTAGTCGGGCTCCGCCCCGTGCAGCAGCAGGAACGGCGCGCCGGCGTCGTCCTCGAGGGCGTACAGGAGGATCTCCGGCGCCGCGTAGGACTCGTACCGGTCGCTGTTGAACGTCATCCGCGGCCGGTGCGCGCGGTAGTCGACCAGGCTGTCGGCGTCGAAGCGGGCGATCACCTCGTGCGGCAGGCTGGCCAGCAGGTGTGCGCCGGCCAGGGTGCCGGCGCGCGCCGCGTCGAACTCGCCCGCCAGGTCGTGGACCAGTACCAGCCCGGCGCGCTCGGACGCCTCACCGACGGCTGCCTCGCGGGCGAGGAACGGGTCGGCGGCGGGGAGCAGCTCGAACAGCTCCTCCGGTCGCTGGGGCACGGTCGGACCTCCTGCGGTGCGTCGCGCGGCCCGGTGGCCGCTCCTGGGTGGTGCAGCTTCCGGCGAGGGCGCTGCATTCCCATGGTCCCCCCGCGGGGGTGGTCAGCGCCCCGCCTCCCCGTCGGGCGCCGGCGCGGCGACCTGTTCCTCGGTGACCCGGGTACCCGAGCGGTCGCCCTCCAGGCGGGCCTGGGTGCCGTCGTCCCGGACCTCGGGTGACTCGTCGTCGAACTCGTCGCGCACGTACCGGTAGACCACCGCGATCAGCGCCGCGATCGGCACGGACAGGAAGGCGCCGATGATGCCGGCCAGGCTGCTGCCGGCGGTGACGGCGAGGATCACGACGGCGGCGTGCAGGTTGAACCCGCGGCCCTGGATGATCGGCTGCAGCACGTTGCCCTCGATCTGCTGCACCAGCAGCACGATGCCGAAGATGATCAGGGCGACGGTGAAGCCCTCGTCGACCAGGGCGATGAGGACGGCGAACGCCCCGGCCACGAACGCCCCGATGATCGGGATGAACGCGCCGAAGAACGTCAGCACGGCCAGGGGCAGCACGAGCGGGACGTCGAAGATCCACAGTCCCAGGCCGATGAAGAACGCGTCGATGAAGCCGACCAGTGCCTGCTGTCGGATGAACTCCGACAGGGTCGACCAGGTCTTGTGGGACAGCGCCGCGACGTGCCGGGCGGCGCGCGGCCCGGTCTGCGCGGCGAGCCACGGCACCCAGCGGGGCCCGTCCTTGAGGAAGAAGAAGACCAGGACCAGCGCGAGGACGAGGTTGATCAGCCCGTTGCCGACGGCGGAGGCGCCGGTGAGGGCGTAGCCGGCGATGTCCTGCGCGTTGCCCTGGATGGAGTTGATGGCCGAGTCGACCGCGTTCTCGATCTGCCCCTCCTGCAGGTTCACCGGCGGGCCCTGCAGCCATTCCTGGACGTCCTGCAGCCCCTCGGTGGCCGCGTCGGCGAGCTCGGTGACCTGGTCGGCGACCGACGGCGCGATCGCCGCGATGATGCCGACGAACGCCGCGATGAACGCCAGCAGGACCGTCGACGCGGCCAGCGCCGGCGGCCACTTGTGCGTGCGCAGGAAGCGGGTCGCCGGCCAGAGGACGGTCGCGATCAGGAGACCCAGGACGATCGGCAGCAGGATGGACCACAGCCGGCCCAGGACGTAGCCGAGGACGACCAGCGCGGCGGTGATGAGCAGGAACTGCGCGGAGGCGATCGCCAAGGTGCGCCCCGCCGCCTGCGCGCGCGGACCGCGCCCCCGGGTGGGGGCGGGAGCGGTGGTGACCGCGGCCACGGCCGGGTCGGCGACGTCCTGGTCGGGGTGGTCGCCGGACTCGCGGGCCGGCGCGGCGGCGGGTCGACCGGGGAAGCGGAGCCTCATGCGGTCGATCACAGCACAGATGGACCGGGACGACCGGTCAGGAAACGATCATCACACCCACGTCGTAGCGTCGCGGCATGCCGAAGACCGCCACCGCCGACCGGGTCGACCGCGACGCCCTCCTCGAGTTCCTCCGCCCGCGCCACCAGGCGGTGCTGGTGACCCGCCGCCGGGACGGCGGCGTGCAGCTGTCGCCGGTGAGCTGCGGGGTGGACGGCGAGGGGCGGGTCGTGGTCTCCACCTACCCGCAGCGGGCCAAGGTGGCGAACGCGCGTCGCGACCCCGCCGTGTCGCTGTGCGTCCTGTCGCCGGACTGGAACGACGCGTGGGTGCAGGTCGACGGCACCGCCGAGGTGCTGGACCTGCCCGAGGCCCTGGAGCCGCTGGTCGAGTACTACCGGTCGATCAGCGGCGAGCACCCGGACTGGGACGAGTACCGGGCGGCGATGCAGCGCCAGGGCAAGTCGCTGATCCGCGTGACGATCACCGGCTGGGGCCCGATCGCGACGGGCGGCTTCCCGCCCGAGGTCATCGACAAGCTCTGAGCCTTGCGTTCAGCGATGAAAGCTGTCAGGCTTGCGCGGTGCCGTACGTGCTGACCGTCGACCAGAAGGGCAGTCGCCGCAACCCCGACCGGGTCGCGGACGCCCTCCGCGACCTGAACGACGCCGTCCCGGCCGTCCTCGCCTTCGAGCGGACGGCCGGTGACGAGTTCCAGGGCGTGCTCTCCGAGCCGGACGACGTCGTGGACGTGGTGCTGCGGCTGGTGCGGGCCGGCGACTGGAGCATCGGCGTGGGCGCCGGTCCCGTACAGACGCCGCTCCCGCCCACCACGCGGGCCGGCGCCGGGCCCGCCTTCCTCAGTGCCCGCCGCGCCGTGGACGCCGCCAAGCAGCGGGCCGCGCGGCTCGCCGTGCGCGGTGCGTCCCCGGCCGACGCCGGTGACGCCCAGGCGGTGCTCAGCGCGCTGGCCGTCGTCGTCGACCGGCGCAGCGAGCAGGCGTGGGAGGCGATCGCCCTCGTCGGCAGCGGCCGCACCCAGGCGCAGGCCGCCGCCGAGCTCGGCATCTCCCGGCAGGCGGTCGGCCAGCGCCTCGCCGCCGGGCTCTGGGACCTGGAGCGCGAGCTGCGCCCGACGGCCGCCCGGCTGCTCACCCGGGCCGCGGGGTGAGCCGGCCGTGACCGTCGCCGTCCTGGTCCTCCTCGCGCTCACCGCGGCCGTCGGCCTGGTGCTGACCGCCCGTGGCGAGCGGGTCCGCCCGGCGTGGGGGGCGGCCGTCCTGGCCGCGCTGCTGGCCGCGGCCGCCGTCGTCGCCTGGACCGCAGAGGACCCGTCCCGGGGTCTGGTGCAGGGCGTCACCGTCGCGGCGGTGCTGGCCGCGGTGCTCGCCGGTGGGCCGGTCGCCACCGCGGTCCTGTCCGCGGCCGATCCCTCCGCCGTCGGCGTGGCCGGAGGACCCCAGGACCCGAGCATCCTGCGCGGTGGCGCCTGGATCGGCGTGCTCGAGCGGGCCGCCGTGGCCGCCGCCTTGCTGGCCGGCTCCGCCGAGGGGCTCGCCGTCGTGCTCGCCGTGAAGGGCCTGGGACGCTTCGCCGAGCTGCGGGCGCCGGCCGCGGCCGAGCGCTTCATCGTCGGCACGCTGGCCAGCGGTCTGTGGGCTGCTGCCTGCGTCGGCGTCGCCGTGCTGCTGCGCGGGTGAGGGCTCCACGCCGGGCGCGGTGATCACCTGGCGGGGAGAATGGCGCGGAGTCCCGTCGTCGCCCCAGGAGGCCCCGTGTCCCAGTCGTCCGCAGCCGGTGCCCTCCGCAACCCCGAACTGCTCGGCATCTACTGCAACGACCACCTGGCCGCAGCCACCGGGGGCATCGAGCTGGTCAGCCGCATGCTCGGCGTCCACCGGGGCACCCCGTACGAGGCGCGGCTGGAGCAGCTGCTCGACGAGCTGCGCGAGGAACGGGCCGGCGTGCGCTCCTCGATGGCCGCGCTCGGGCTGCCGGTGCGCCAGTACAAGCAGGTGGGCTCCTGGGTCGGGGAGAAGCTCTCCCGGCTCAAGCTCAACGGCCACGTGCTGTCCCGCTCGCCGCTCAGCGACCTGGTGGAGTTCGAGTTCATCGCGACGGCGGTGCTGGCCAAGCGGGCCGGCTTCGAGACGCTGCGGGAGATCGCCGCGGTCGACGGCCGGCTGGACGCCGCGCTGCTCGACCGGCTGATCGCGCAGGCCGACAAGCAGCACGAGTGGCTCGCCGACGCCCGCCGCGAGGTGGCCGGCCGCATCTTCGGCGGGGACCCGGGCCCGGCCGACGCCGCCGCCGACAGCTGACCCGCCCGTGTGCCACGACCACGACAGCCGCCCGCCCGCCGCGCCGCGCACCGGGGACGTTGCCGAACGCGGCGTGCTGACCCTCACGGCCGCGGACGGCACCGACTTCTCCGCCGCCTACGCCGCCCCGGCCGATCCACGCGGGGCCGGGATCGTGCTGCTGCCCGACGTCCGCGGCCTGCACCCCTTCTACGTCGCGCTCGCCGACGAGTTCGCGCGGGCCGGCCTGCCGACCGTGGCCATCGACTACTTCGGCCGCACGGCCGGACCGGCCGAGCAGGGCGTCCGGGGCGCCGACTTCGCGTGGCGGCCGCACGTCGAGGCCGCGACGCCGGAGGGCATCGACGCCGACCTCGCGGCCGCCGTCGACTACCTGCGCGCGCGGGCCGGGGCCGACCTCCCCGTGGTCACCGTCGGCTTCTGCCTCGGCGGCAGCATCTCCTGGCGGCAGTCGGGAGGCCAGCTCGACATCGCCGGCTGCGTGGGTTTCTACGGCCGGCCCTCCGTCGTCGGCGACGCCGCCACCCGGGCCTCCCGGCCGACGCTGATGCTCATCGCCGGGGACGACGCCGCCACCCCCGTCGCCGACCAGCTCGCGCTGGCCGACACGATGCGCGCCGCGGGGGCCGACGTGCGGACCGTCGTCTACGACGGGGCGCCGCACTCGTTCTTCGACCGCGCGCACGGCGAGTGGTCCGAGGCCTGCCGCGACGCCTGGGAGCACGTCCTGGCGCTCACCGACCGGGTGGCGGTGCGCTGACCGCGAGACTGTCGGCGTGGACATCCTCGCGACCCTGACCCTGGACGGCGCGACCGCGACCGTACGCCGCGCCACCGGGGACGACCTGCCCGCGATCGTGGGCCTGCTGGTGGACGACCCCATCGGCGTCACCCGCGAGTCCGGCCCCGACGAGCCCGCCTACCGCGCCGCCTTCGAGCGGGTCGACGCCGACCCGGGGCAGCTGCTGGTGGTGGCGGCCATCGGGGACGACGTCGTGGCCACCCTGCAGCTGTCGTTCATCCCCGGGCTGTCCCGCCGCGGCGCGCTGCGCGCCCAGGTCGAGGGCGTCCGCGTCCGCGCCGACCTCCGCTCCGCCGGGCTGGGGACCGCGCTCATGACGTGGGCGGTCGACGAGGCGCGCGACCGGGGCTGCGCCCTCGTGCAGCTGACCACCGACAAGGGGCGCACCGATGCCCGACGCTTCTACGAGCGGCTCGGATTCGTCGCGTCGCACGAGGGCATGAAGCTCTCGCTGCCCGAACCCTCCTAGGCTGAGCACGTGACTGGCGAGCCGATCGACCCCGGCGTCATCGAACTGGCCGGACGGGTCTTCGACCTGGCCCGCGGCGGTCACACGGACGAGCTGGCGGCCTACGTCGACGCCGGTGTGCCCGTGAACCTGACCAACGACAAGGGCGACACGCTGCTCATCCTGGCCGCATACCACGGGCACCCGGAGACGGTCGGTGCCCTGCTGGACCGCGGCGCCGACCACTCCCGGGCCAACGACCGCGGGCAGACCGCGCTCGCCGCGGCGGTGTTCAAGCAGTCGGCCGAGACGGTCACCCGGCTGATCGCGGCCGGCGCCGACCCCGACGCGGGCGGGCCGAGTGCCCGCGCGACGGCCGCCTTCTTCGAGCTGCCGGAGATGGGCAAGCTGCTCGACGCCCGGTAGGCGTCCCGCGCCGGTCGGGAGCACGGTGTAGGCACACGAGGAAGCGATCCGGGGAGGGGGCGGCATGGCGGCGGTACCGGACGTGCCGGTCCCGGAAGCGCCCAGCGGCGCCGGCGCGGTGGAGGCCCAGCCGGCACCGGGCGGGATCCCGCGCTGGCTGCTGCTGCTCGTGGGCCTGGCCGCGGCCACGGTCGCCGTCGCCGGCCTGCGGGCGGTGGCCTGGCTGGTCGCGCCGGTCCTCCTCGCACTCGTCGTCGTCGTCGCCCTCGCGCCCGTGCAGAGCTGGCTGCTGCGGGTCGGCGTGCCGCGCTGGGTCGCCACGACGGTCCTGCTCCTGCTCGTCTGGTCGGTCCTCCTCGGCTTCGCGACCCTGCTCGTGGTGTCGGTCGGGCAGTTCGCGGCGCTGCTGCCCGACTACGCCGACCGGGCGGAGTTCCTCATCCGCGACGTCGTCGACGACCTCAACGACGCCGGCATCGTGTCCGGGCAGCTGTCCGATCTCGTCCGCCAGCTCGACTACGGCCAGTTCGTCGGCCTGGCCACCGACCTGCTCGGCCGCCTGACCAGCGCGGCCAGCACCCTCGTGCTGCTGCTGTCGGCCCTGGTGTTCATGGCCATCGAGTCCAGCGGCTTCTCCCGCCGGATGGCGCTGGTGGGGGAGGACCGCCCGCACCTGCCGGTGGCCATGACCCTGTTCACGCAGGGCACCCGCAGCTACCTGCTGGTGAGCACGGTCTTCGGCGCCATCGTGGCCATCGGCGACTGGATCGCGCTGGCCATCATCGGCGTCCCCGCCGCGGGGCTGTGGGGCCTGCTCGCCTTCATCACCAACTACGTGCCGAACATCGGCTTCGTCCTGGGCGTCGTGCCCCCGGCCGTGCTCGGGCTGCTCGCCGGCGGCTGGGGCGAGCTGATCGCGATCGTCGTCGTCTACTCGCTGCTGAACTTCGTCGTCCAGACGCTGATCCAGCCGCGCTTCGTGGGCGACTCGGTCGGCCTGTCGATGACCGTCACCTTCCTGGCCCTGCTGTTCTGGGGGTGGGTACTCGGGGCGCTGGGGGCGCTGCTCGCCATCCCGCTGACGCTGCTGGTCAAGGCCCTCCTGGTCGACGTCGACCCGCGGGGCCACTGGCTGGACGCGCTGCTGCGGGAGGAGCCCCGGGCGCCCCGGACGATGCGGGCCAAGCGGCGCATGCACGCCCGCCGCGCCGCCCTCGCGTCGGTCCGCCGGCTCCACCACCCGCGGCGGGCGGTGGGCGCCCCGGCCGAGAGCGACCCCGACTGAGGAGGGCCCGCTGTCCACCTCCGCCCCGAGGACCTCGGCGGGTCTCTGCAGGGGGGCCGAACTCGTCGTCATGGTGGGGCTCCAGGGGGCCGGCAAGTCCACCTGGGTCGCCGGGCACCTCGCCGGCACGCACGTCGTGGTCAGCAAGGACCACTGGCCGCGCGCCCGCCGCCGGGAGGCGCGGCAGCGCCGCGTCGTCGCCGAGCTGCTGGCGGCGGGCCGCAGCGTCGTCGTCGACAACACCAACCCCGCCCCGGACGACCGCGCCCCGCTGGTCGCCGCCGCGCGCGAGGCCGGCGTGCCGGTGCGCGCCGTCTGGGTGGACACCCCGGCGGACGTCTCGCTCGCCCGGAACGACGCCCGGACCGGTCGGGACCGCGTCCCGCCGGTCGGGATCTTCGCCACCCGGGCCCGCTTCGTGCCACCGACCCTCGCGGAGGGTTTCGACCGCGTGGACGTCGTCCGCGGTGACGACCCGGGGGAGCCCTGAGCGACCCGGTCCGTGCGCGGGTGGGCCGCGTGCGGTAGACCTGGCAAGCCCGTTCCCGTCGACACCGCCCGGAGGTCCACCCCGTGCTGGAGAGCATCGGCTACGCCGCCGCCTACACCGGGGTCGGCATCGTGCTGCTGGTCCTGGGCTTCTACGCCCTCGACCTGCTCACCCCGGGTCACCTGGGGCGGCACATCTACGAGGACCGTTCGGTCAACGCCGGGCTGACCCTGGCCGCCGGCTTCCTCGGCCAGGGCGCCATCGTCTTCGCCAGCATCTGGACCAACGCCACCAGCGGCTTCGGCGAGGCGCTGCTCTACACGGTGGTGTTCGGCGTGCTCGGCGTCGTCCTCCAGTCGATCGCCTTCCTGGTGCTCGACCTGATCACGCCCGGCCGGCTGGGCGCGCACCTCACCGACCGTGACTTCCACCCCGCCAGCCTGGTCAGCGCCGCGGTGCAGCTGTCGGTCGCGGCGATCATCGTCGCCTCGATCTGGCCCTGACGTCGGCCGCCGGACCATGTGACGGCGGCCGCACGGCCCGGCCGTAACGTGTCGGGCGCAGCTTCCGGCACCCCGCGCGGCCTTCGCGCCGCCGGTGACGGCCGGCATCCGACGGAAAGGGAAGATTGATGAGCGAGTCGAGCGCCGCCACCCGCGTGGCCATCGTGACCGGAGCGGCCCGAGGGATCGGTGCGGCCACCGCCCTCCGGCTGGCCCAGGACGGCTTCGCCGTCGCCGTCCTCGACCTGGACGAGGCCTCGGCCAAGGGCACCGTGGAGGCCATCGAGGCGGCCGGCGGCCGGGCCCTGGCCGTGGGCGCGGACGTCAGCGACAGCGAGCAGGTGGAGGCCGCCGTCGAGCGGGTCGCCACCGAGCTGGGTGCGCCCACCGTGCTGATCAACAACGCCGGTGTCACCCGCGACAACATGCTGTTCAAGATGACCGAGACCGACTGGGACGTCGTCATGAACGTGCACCTGCGGGGCGCGTTCCTGATGACCCGGGCGGCGCAGAAGCACATGATCGAGGCCAAGTGGGGCCGGATCGTGAACCTGTCCAGCGTCTCGGCGCTGGGCAACCGCGGCCAGGCCAACTACTCGACGGCGAAGGCGGGCCTGCAGGGCTTCACCAAGACCCTGGCCATCGAGCTCGGCAAGTTCGGCGTCACCGCCAACGCCATCGCCCCCGGCTTCATCCAGACCGAGATGACCAAGGCGACCGCCGAGCGCATGGGCATCCCGTTCGAGGACTTCATCAAGGGCGCCGCCTCGCAGATCCCGGTGGCCCGCGTCGGCCAGCCCGAGGACATCGCCCACCTGGTGTCGTTCTTCGTCAGCGAGGGCGCGGGCTTCGTGTCCGGCCAGGTGGTCTACGCCGCCGGCGGCCCGAAGGCATGACGCACCGGGCCCGGCCACCCCGGTGGCCGGGCCCGTCACCCGCGACGGGAGGAGGGCCCATGGCCGACGAGGTGCTGGTCGAGCGCCGAGGCGCCGTGCAGGTCGTGACGATCAACCGCCCGCACGCCAAGAACGCCCTGGACGCCGCGGTGGCGCGGCAGGTGGCTGCCGCCGTCGACGAGCTGGACGCCTCCCCCGACCTGCGGGCCGGCGTCCTGACCGGCGCTGGGGGCTTCTTCTCCGCGGGCATGGACCTCAAGGCGTTCCTCCGCGGGGAGACCCCCGCCATCGAGGGGCGCGGGCTGTGCGGGATCACCCGCACGCCGCCGCGCAAGCCGCTGGTCGCCGCCGTCGAGGGTGGCGCGCTGGCGGGCGGCTTCGAGCTCGTCCTCGCCTGCGACCTCGTGGTCGCCGGGCGGGGCGCCCGCTTCGGCGTCCCGGAGGTGAAGCGCTCGCTGGTGGCCGCCGGCGGGGCGGCCCTGCTGCTGCCGCAGCGGGTGCCGCGGGCCGTCGCGCTCGAGCTGCTGCTCACCGGCGACCCGATCGACGCGGAACGGGCCGCCGCGGTCGGTCTGGTCAACCGGGTGGTCGACGACGGGTCGGCGGTCGAGGCGGGCGTGGAGCTGGCGGAGCGGATCGCCGCCAACGGCCCGCTGGCCGTGGCCGCCACCAAGCGGATCGTGCAGTCGGTCCCCGGCTGGTCACCGGACGAGGCCTGGGCCCGGCAGGACGAGATCGTCGCGCCGGTGTTCGCCTCCGAGGACGCCCGCGAGGGCTCCACCGCGTTCGCCGAGCGCCGCGCCCCCGTCTGGCGCGGCCGCTGACGCGGTGACGCGTTGCACACCGTGAAAGATTGCATGGTGTGCAAGAAACCTGCTGTAGTGGTCCGGTGACCGTCCCCGGCCTGCGCGAGCGCAAGAAGCAGGACACCCGGGCGGCCCTGGCGAAGGCGACTCTCGAGCTGGCCGTGGAGCACGGCCTGGCGGCGGTCACCGTCGAGCAGATCGCGGCACGGGCCGGCGTCTCGTACCGCACCTTCTTCAACTACTTCTCCGGCAAGGAGGAGGCCCTGCTCCGCCCGGGCGGCGCCGACGCCACGTTCGGCCCGCGGCTGCGCGCCCAGGACCCGGCGCTGCCTCCGCTGGAGGCGGCTCGCCGGGCCATGCGCGAGCAGCTCTCCGGTCTGGACGCCGACCGCGCCGGCTGGCACCAGCGGCTCGCGGTGGTCGCCGCCGCTCCCGAGGCCCTCCCGCGGGTGATGGAGCTCGGCTCGGCCGGCGAACGCGAAATCTCCGTGGCGATCGCCGAGCGCACCGGGCAGGATCCCGACCGCGACCTCTACCCGGCGCTGCTGGCCGCCACGCTGGGCTGCGCCGTACGGGTGAGCCTCGGGCGCTGGCACGCCCTGGGCGGGGCGAGGTCCATGGCCGATCTGTTCGACGACGCCGTCGACGTCCTGGCCGCGGGCCTGCGCGCGCCCTCGCCGCGCCCCCACTGACCCCCGGCGGCCGATCGCCGTCCGGGAACCGAAGCACTTCGAGGAGAACCGTGTCCACGTCCGTCGAACCCGCCGCCGCGGCGACCCCGCCCGGCGGGGACCCCGCGGTCGTCGCGCCGATGACGCGCAACGAGGTGCTCCAGGCGCTCTCCGGGCTGTTCATGGGCATGTTCGTGGCCATCCTGGCCGCGACCATCGTGTCCAACGCCCTGCCCGTGATCATCCCGGAGATCGGCGGCAGCCAGTCGATCTACACCTGGGTGGTCACCGCCGAGCTGCTGGCGATGACCGTCACCGTCCCGCTGTGGGGCAAGCTGGCCGACCTGTTCAGCCAGAAGCTGCTCCTGCAGATGTCCTTCGGACTGTTCGTGGCCGGCTCGCTGCTCGCCGGCTTCTCGCAGGACACGACGATGCTGATCGTCGCCCGGGCGCTGCAGGGCATGGGCGCCGGCGGCCTCACCGCCCTCGTCCAGATCGTGATGGCGGCGATGATCCCGCCGCGCGAGCTCGGCCGCTACGCCGGTGTCTTCGGCGCGATCTTCGCCGTCGCCACGGTGGGTGGCCCGCTGATCGGTGGCGTCATCGTCGACACCGACTGGCTGGGCTGGCGCTGGTGCTTCCTGCTGGGCGTGCCGTTCACCCTGCTGGCGATGCTCCTGGTGCAGCGCACGCTGAAGCTGCCGGCCGTCCCGCGTCGCACGGCCGCCATCGACTGGTGGGGCGCCCTGCTGATCACCGGTGGCGTGAGCCTGCTGCTGATCTGGGTCACCTTCGCCGGTGACAAGTACGACTGGCTCTCCACCGAGACCGCGCTGATGGTCGGCGGCACCGTCGTCCTGCTCGGCCTGGCCCTGGTCGTCGAGTCGAAGGTGCCCGAGCCGGTCATCCCGCTCGACATCTTCCGCAGCCGGACCGTCACGCTGGCCACGCTGGCCAGCGCCCTGGTCGGTGTCGCGATGTTCGGCGGCACCGTGTTCCTGGCGCAGTACCTGCAGGTCTCGCTCGGCTACTCGCCGACCGAGTCCGGTCTGCTGACCCTGCCGCTGGTCGGCGGTCTGCTGGTGTCCTCCACCGTCGCCGGTGGCCTGATCACCAAGACCGGCCGGTGGAAGGGCTGGCTGGTCGGCGGCGCGATCCTGATGACCGTCGGGTTCGCCCTGTTCGCCACCATCGACGCGCAGACCTCCCCGTGGGTGCTCGGCGTCTTCATGGCCGTCCTGGGTGCCGGGGTCGGTGCGCTGATGCAGAACCTGGTGCTCGCGGCGCAGAACGACGTCCCGGCGCACGAGCTGGGCGCGGCCACCTCCGTGGTCTCGTTCTTCCGCAGCCTGGGCGGGACCATCGGCGTGAGCGTGCTCGGCGCGCTGCTGGCCACCCGCGTGGCCGAGGACCTCAGCGTCCTGGGCACCGCCGAGGGCACGGGCGAGGCGGCGGCGCCGGACATGTCGATGCTCCCGGCACCGGTGCGCGAGCTGATCCAGAACGCCTACGCCGACGCCACGGCGGAGCTGTTCCTCATCGCGGTGCCGCTGGCGGCGCTGGCGCTGGTCGTCGTCCTCTTCATCAAGGAGAAGGCGCTCAAGACCACGTCGGGCGCGCAGCGACTCGCCGAGGAGCAGGCGGCCGCGGGGATGCCGCCGCACTGATCCGGATGGAAGGGGCCACGGCCGGTGTTGCACCGGTCGTGGCCCTTTCGCGTCTGCGCCTGCTGATCCTCGGTGACTCCATCGCGTACGGGACCGGTGCGCTGCGCGCCGAGGACACGCTCGGCCACCGGCTGTCGGCGGCGCTGACCGCCGACGGTTTCGACGTCGACCTGCGCGTCCTCGCCGTGCCGGGTGCGGTCAGCGCGGACCTGGCCGCCCAGGTGCGCCGGGCCGAGCCGTTCGCGGCCGACCTCGCGGTCGTCGTCATCGGGGCCAACGACCTGGCCCGCTTCGTGCCGCCGGAGCAGGCGACGACCGCGCTGGCCGCCGCCGTCGCCACCCTGCGCGCGGCGGGGACCGATGTCGTCGTCGTGCCGGCGCCCGACATGTCGATGGTGCCGTTCGTCCCGCCGGCGTTCCGCCCGCTCGTCCAGGCCGCCTGCGCCCAGCTGCAGCACCGGCAGGCCGAGGTGGCCGGCGCCGCCGGCGCGTCGGTCGCCGGGGTGGCCGCCGAGGTCGCGGCCGCGTTCGCCGCCGACCCGGCGCTCTTCTCGCACGACCGGTTCCACCCGTCCTCGGCGGGCTACGCCCGCATCGCCGAGGTGCTGACGCCCCACGTGGTCACCGCGGCCCGCGCCCGCCGGGACGACGCCGCGGCGTGATCCTCAGGCGGGGACGGTCGCCGGCCGGCGCACCGGCACCAGCTCGACGAACCGGGTGAGCACCGGACCGGCCACGGCGAGGAGCAGCACGTAGCCGGTCGCGACCGGGCCGACCTCGGTCAGGCCGGCGGTCACCGCGAGCCCGGCGATGACGATGGAGAACTCGCCGCGGGCGACCAGCGCCGTCCCCGCGCGGAGCCGGCCCGGCACGCCCACGCCGTCGCGCCGGGCGGCGAACCAGCCGGTCCCCATCTTCGTGGCGGTGGTGACCGCGGCCAGGGCGAGCGCGGCCGGCAGCACCGGCAGGATCGCCCCGGGGTCGGTGGCCAGCCCGAACGCGACGAAGAACGTGGCGGCGAACAGGTCGCGCAGCGGGCCGAGGATCGCCCGCGCCCGCTCCGCGAACGACGCGGGCAGCGCCAGGCCGACCAGGAAGGCGCCCACCGCCGCCGAGGCCCCCATCGACTGGGCCAGCCCGGCGACCAGCAGCGTCAGGCCGACCAGGCGCAGCATCACCTGCTCGTCGTCGTCGTGGCTCATCAGCCGGCCGAGCCGGTGGCCGTGCCGCTGGGCGGCGACCAGCACGATCAGCACGGCGGCCACCGCGAGCGCGATGCCCGCCGCCGCCGACGCCGGGCCGCCTCCGGCGAGGGCCACCACGAGGAGCGGGAGGAAGAGGGCCATCGCCAGGTCCTCGAGGACCAGGACGGCGAGGACGGCGGGGGTCTCGCGGTTGGCCAGCCGGCCGAGGTCGCCGAGCAGCCGGGCGACGATGCCCGACGAGGAGATCCAGGTGACGCCGGCCAGGGCCAGCGCGCCCTGCCACGGGAAGCCGAGCATCAGCCCGGCGACGAACCCCGGTGGCGCGTTGAGCAGCAGGTCCACCACGCCCGAGGGCGCGTGCCGCCGGAAGGACGCGAACAGCTCGGTGGCCGAGAACTCCAGGCCGAGCGTCAGCAGCAGCAGGACGACGCCGATCTCGGCCGAGGCGGTCAGGAACGGCTCGGCGGCGTCGAGCGGGACCAGCCCGCCGTTGCCCAGGGCCAGCGCGGCCACCAGGACGAACGGCACGGGCGAGAGGCCCAGCCGCCGGGCCAGGAGCCCGAGCAGGGAGAGGCCGAGGAAGAGCAGTCCGAGTTCGAGCAGCAGCGCGGCGACGTGGTCCACGCGGGACTACTCCCGGCCGGAGAGGCGGCGCTCGAGCTGCGCGAGCCCGCTGGCCGAACCGATGACCACGAGCACGTCGCCACCGCGCAGCACGTCGTCCGGCCCGGGCGAGGGCACCACGTCCTCGCCGCGGACCAGCGCCACGATCGAGCAGCCGGTGAGGGTGCGGGCCCGGGTGTCGCCCAGCGGCCGCCCGTCGAACGGCGACCCGGGCGGGATCGACAGCCGCCCCGACTCCAGGCCCGGCACCTCGCGCGAGAGATCGGCGAACCGCTGGGTGAGCCGGGGCGCGCCGAGCACCTCGGCGACGGCGTCGGCCTCCTCGGGGCTGAGCCGGAACATGCCCCGGGCCCGGTCGGGGTCGCGGGCGTCGTAGACCGCGATCTCGGCGCCGCCCTCGCGTTGCACCACGATCCCCAGCGTCTCGCCGGAGCTGACCCTCATCTCGTACCGGACGCCGACACCGGGCAGCAGGGTCTCCTCGAGCTCCACGCCGGGCATGCTCCCAGATGCGCGCTCAGGGCAGCCGCTGCGCCAGGAGCTCGGCGAGGTGGAGCCCACGACGACCGGCCAGCTGGTCGAGCTGGGTGCGGCAGGAGAACCCGTCGGCCAGGACGACGGCATCCGGACCGACCGCGGCCACGGCGGGCAGCAGCTGCTGGTCCGCGATCACGACCGACACGTCGTGGTGGCCCTTCTCGACGCCCCAGTTGCCGGCGAGCCCGCAGCAGCCGCCGAGCCGGTTCACCGTCGCCCCGGCCCGGGCCAGCAGTGCGGCGTCGGCCGACCAGCCCATCACCGACGCGTGGTGGCAGTGCGGCTGGGCCACCACCTCGACGCCGGCCAGCGACGGGGGCTCCCAGCCGGGGGTGTCGCGCAGCAGCTCGGCCAGGGTGACCGTGCCGCGAGCCACGCGCTCCGCGGCCGGGCCCCCGACCAGCTCCAGCGTCTCGGACCGCAGCGCGGCGGTGCACGAGGGCTCCACCCCGACGATCGGGACGCCCGCCTCGGCGAGCGGGGCCAGTGCCTCGACCGTCGAGCCGAGGATCCGCCGCGCGGTGTCGAGCTGCCCGGTGGTGATCCAGGTCAGGCCGCAGCAGGTGTCGGCTCCGGGCACCTGCACCCGGTAGCCGGCCGTCTCCAGGACCCGCGCCGCCGCCACCGCCACCTCCGGCGCGAAGTGGTCGGTGAACGAGTCGACCCACAACGCCACCGCCGAACCACCCTCAGGGCCGGAATGGCCATCGTGGCCCTTCGACCGGGCCCACTGGGCGCGGAAGGTCTGCGGTGCGAACGGGGGCACCTCGCGGCGCTGGTCCATCCCCGCCGACCATTTGGCCACCCGGCCGCCGAGCCGGGACCGCAGCACCGCGTTCACCAGCCGGGGGGCGCGGGCGGCGAGATCGGCCCAGCGGGGCAGCCGGCCCAGCGTGTAGTGCGGGCGGGGTCGCAGCCGCCGCCGGTAGGACTGGTGGAGCACCTCCGCCTTGTAGGAGGCCATGTCGATCCCGGTCGGGCAGTCGCGCGAGCAGCCCTTGCACGACAGGCACAGGTCGAGCGCGTCGTGCACCTCCGGGGAGCGCCAGTCGCGCACCGGCCCGCCGGGCGCCAGCATCTCCTGCAGCACGCGGGCGCGGCCGCGGGTGGTGTCCTTCTCCTCGCGGGTGGCCGGCCAGGAGGGGCACATGATGCCGCCGGAGGCCTGCAGGTCGGCCCGGCACTTGCCCACGCCGGTGCAGCGGTGGACGGCCGCGGAGAAGTCGCCGCCGTCGTGCCGGTAGGCCAGCGCCAGGTTCTCGCGGAGCACCGGCGCCTCGGCCATCCGCAGGTCGGCGTCGACCGGCGCCGGGCGCACCAGCACCCCGGGGTTGAGGACGTCGTCCGGGTCGAAGAGCCCCTTCACCCGCCGGAACAGGTCGACGACGGCGGGGGAGTACATCACCGGCAGCAGCTCGCTGCGGGCCCGGCCGTCGCCGTGCTCCCCGGACAGCGACCCGCCGTACCCGGCGACCAGCCGGGCGGCGTCCTCGACGAAGGCGCGGTAGCGGGCCCGGCCGCGGTCGGGCCCGCTGCCGAGCGGGAAGTCGATGCGGCCGTGCACGCAGCCGTCGCCGAAGTGGCCGTAGGGCACGCACTGCAGACCGTGCTGGTCGAGCAGCTCCTCGAACTCGCGCAGGTAGTCGCCCAGCCGCTCCGTCGGGACGGCGGCGTCCTCCCACCCCGCGTGCGCCGGGTGGCCGTCGGACGTGCGCGCGGCCAGCCCGGCGCCGTCCTCCCGGACCCGCCAGATCGCCGCGGCCTCGGCCGGGTCGGTGACCACCAGCGAGTCCAGGGCGCCGGCGTCGGCGAGCACGCCGCGGGCCTTGGCGACCACCTCCGCCTCGCTGTCGCCGGTCAGCTCGACGACCAGCCAGGCGTCGCCCCGGGGCAGCTCGGGCACGACGGCGGCCGGCACGTCGCGCAGCCGCTGCACCATCCGGGCGTCCAGCCCCTCGACGGCGGTGGGCCCGTGCGGGAGCAGCCCCGGGGTGGCGTCGGCCGCCTCCGGCATCGTCGGGTAGCCCAGCACGACCAGCCCGCGGAACGGCGCGTCGGCCACCAGCCGCACGGTGGCGCCCAGGACCAGCGCGAGCGTGCCCTCGCTGCCCACCAGCGCGCGGGCGACGTCGAAGCCGTGCTCGGGCAGCAGGTGCTCGAGCGAGTAGCCGGACACCTGGCGGCCGAACCGGCCGAGCTCGGTGCGGATGGTGCCCAGCTCGGCGGCGACCAGGCGGTGCAGGTCGCCCAGGACACCGGCGCGGGGCCCGGCGCCCGTGTCCAGGCGCAGCCGTTCGCCGCCGCCGGTGACGACGTCGAGGCCGACGACGTTGTCCGCCGTCCGGCCGTAGCCCAGCGCCCGCGAGCCGCAGGCGTTGTTGCCGATCATCCCGCCGACCGTGCAGCGGTTGTGGGTGCTCGGGTCGGGGCCGAACCGCAGGCCGGCGGGCCTGGCCGCGGCCTGCAGCGCGGCCTGCACCAGGCCCGGCTGCACCTCCGCGGTGGAGGCCTCCGCGTCGATCCTCCCGACCGCCGAGAGGTACCGGCTGGTGTCGAGCACGACGCCGGGTCCCACGGCGTTCCCCGCGATCGAGGTGCCCGCCCCGCGGGCGGTCAGCGGGACGCCGAGGGACCGGCAGACCTCGAGCGTCGCGATCATCTCGTCGGCGTGCCGGGGACGGACGACCGCGCGCGGCAGCACGCGGTACAGCGACCCGTCGGAGGAGTACAGGGCGCGGGCCAGGCCGGAGTCGTCGACGTCGGACACCCCCGCGGCCCGCAGCGCCGCGGTGACCTCGGTCGCGGTGGTGCCCCCCATGTGTTCATGCAACCAGGGGCCCGGACGCCTCGCGCGACCGGCAGCGGTGTGGTTAGCGTGCGACGGGTGGCGACCTGGACGGACGAGCGGACCCCGGCCGACGAGACCACCGGAGCGCCGGGCGAGGAGGAACTCGCGGCGCTCGACGCGTGGTGGCGGGCGGCCAACTACCTGTCGGTCGGCCAGATCTACCTCATGGACAACCCGCTGCTGCGCGAACCGCTGCGGCCGGAGCACGTCAAACCCCGCCTGCTGGGGCACTGGGGCACCACGCCGGGGCTGAACTTCCTGTACGCGCACCTCAACCGCGCCATCGTGGCCCGCGACCTCGACATGATCTACGTGATGGGGCCGGGGCACGGCGGTCCGGGTCCGGTCGCGGCCGCCTGGCTCGAGGGCACGTACAGCGAGGTCTACCCGGACGTCTCCCAGGACGCGGAGGGGATGCGGCGGCTGTTCACCCAGTTCTCCTTCCCCGGCGGCATCCCCAGTCACGTGGCGCCGGAGACCCCGGGGTCGATCCACGAGGGCGGCGAGCTCGGCTACGCGCTCAGCCACGCGTTCGGCGCCGTCTTCGACAACCCCGACCTGGTGGTCGCCGCCGTCGTGGGGGACGGCGAGGCGGAGACCGGCCCGCTGGCGACCAGCTGGCACTCCAACAAGTTCCTCGACCCGCGACGCGACGGCGCCGTCCTGCCGATCCTGCACCTCAACGGCTACAAGATCGCCAACCCGACGGTGCTGGCGCGGATCAGCGAGGAGGAGCTGGTCGAGCTGATGCGCGGCTACGGCTACACGCCGCACGTCGTCGCCGGCTCCGAGCCCGCGGTCATGCACCGCGAGTTCGCGCGCACGCTCGACCGCTGCCTCGACGACATCGCCGACATCCGGCGCCGGGCGCGGGCCGGGGAGGACCTCAGCGGCGACGCCCGCCCGCGCTGGCCGATGATCGTGCTCCGCACGCCGAAGGGCTGGACCGGGCCGGCGGACGTCGACGGGCTGCCCGTCGAGGGCACCTGGCGGGCCCACCAGGTGCCCTTCGCCAACGCCCGCGGCGACGACGGACACCGCGCCGTCCTCGAGGACTGGATGCGCAGCTACCGGCCCGAGGAGCTCTTCGACGCCGACGGCGTGCCCGTGCCCGCCGTCCGCGACCTGCACCCGGGCGGGACGCGGCGGATGAGCGCCAACCCGCACGCCAACGGAGGGCTGCTGCTCCAGCCGCTGCGGATGCCCGACTTCGCCGACTACGCCGTGCCGGTGGAGGCGCCGGGCACCGGCGCGGTCGAGGCGACCCGCGTGCTCGGGACCTTCCTGCGGGACGTCATGCGGCAGAACATGACGACCTTCCGGGTCTTCGCGCCGGACGAGAACAACTCCAACCGGCTCGGCGCCCTCCTCGAGGTCACCGACCGTGCGTGGCAGGCCGACCGGCTGCCCGGTGACGACCACCTGGCGCCGGACGGCCGGGTCATGGAGATCCTGTCGGAGCACACCTGCCAGGGCTGGCTCGAGGGCTACCTGCTGACCGGGCGGCACGGCTTCTTCTCCTGCTACGAGGCGTTCATCCACCTGGTCGACTCGATGTTCAACCAGCACGCCAAGTGGCTGAAGACCACCAACGGCATCCCGTGGCGGCGCCCGATCGGCTCGCTGAACTACCTGCTGACCTCGCACGTCTGGCGGCAGGACCACAACGGCTTCTCCCACCAGGATCCCGGGTTCATCGACCACGTGGTGAACAAGAAGGCCGAGGTCGTGCGGGTCTACCTGCCGCCCGATGCCAACACCCTGCTGTCGGTGGCCGACCACTGCCTGCGCAGCCGCCAGTACGTGAACGTCATCGTGGCCGGCAAGCAGCCCGCCCTGCAGTACCTGGACATGGACGCCGCGGTCGAGCACTGCACCAAGGGCATCGGCATCTGGGAGTGGGCCAGCAGCGACGCCGGTGGCGAGCCCGACGTGGTCATGGCCTGCGCCGGCGACGTCCCGACGATGGAGACGCTCGCCGCGGTCGAGATCCTGCGCGGCTTCTTCCCCAACCTGCGGATCCGGGTGGTCAACGTCGTCGACCTCATGCGGCTGCAGGACGACCGGCAGCACCCGCACGGGCTCTCCGACGCCGAGTTCGACGCGTACTTCACCACCGACCGGCCGGTGATCTTCGCCTACCACGGCTACCCCTGGCTGATCCACCGGCTCACCTACCGGCGGGCCAACCACGCCGGCTTCCACGTGCGGGGCTACGTGGAGGAGGGCACGACGACGACGCCGTTCGACATGTGCGTCATGAACCGGCTCGACCGGTTCGACCTCGCCATCGACGTCATCGACCGGGTGCCGCGGCTGCGGACCGTCGGTGCGCACGCCCGGGACCGGCTGCGGGACCACCTCATCGAGCACCGGCGCTACGTGCGCACCCACGGCGAGGACCTGCCGGAGGTGCGCGACTGGCGGTGGAGCCCGCAGCCCGGGCCCGAGACCGACGGCGGGGGCCCGCTGCGGGAGCCGGAGGCGTGACGGTCCTCGTCGTCAACGCCGGGTCCAGCAGCCTCAAGCTCACCCACCTGGACGACGACGGGTCGGTCACCGCGCACACCACCGTGGAGGGGTGGGACGGCCCCGGGCACCTGGAGCCGCTCGAGGCGTTCCTCCGCGGGTGCGGACCGGTGGGCGCGATCGGCCACCGGGTGGTGCACGGCGGGCCCCGGTACACCGGCCCGGTGCTCATCGACCCGGCGGTGACCAGCTACCTGTGGTCGATCAGCCACCTCGCGCCGCTGCACAACCCGCGGGCGCTCGCCGGGATCCGGGCAGTCGAGGAGCTGCTCCCCGGCGCGCCCGCCGTGGCCTGCTTCGACACCACGTTCCACGCGACGCTCTCGCCGGCGGCGCGCACCTACGCCCTGCCGCGGGAGTGGAACGAGCGCTGGCAGCTGCGCCGGTACGGCTTCCACGGCCTCTCCCACGCCCACGCCGTCCGCCGGGCCGCCGAGCTGGTCGGCCGGCCGGTCGAGGACCTGCGGGTGGTGTCCTGCCACCTCGGTGCCGGCGCGTCGCTGGCCGCCGTCCGCGGCGGTGAGTCGGTCGACACGACGATGGGGTTCACGCCGCTGGCCGGGCTGGTGATGAACACCCGGCCGGGCACCGTGGACCCGGGCCTGGTGCTGTGGCTGCTGGAGCACGGGCACGTGCCCGAGCCGGAGCTGGGCGACGTGCTCGAGCACCACGCCGGCCTGAAGGGGCTCTCGGGCACCGACGGCGACCTGCGCGAGGTGCTGGCCGGGCGGCATCGGGGCGACCCGGACTGCGTGCTGGCGTTCGACGTCTACGCCCACCGGCTGGTGCGGGAGGCGGCGGCGATGACGGCGGCCACCGGGGGGCTGGACCTGCTGGTGGTCACCGGCGGGGCGGGGGAGGGGTCCTGGGAGGTGCGGGCTGCGCTGGCCGACGGGCTCGCGCACCTCGGGGTCGGCCTGGACGACGCCCGCAACCGGGCGGCCACCGCCGACGCGGACGTCAGCGCGGACGGCTCGGCCGTGCGCACCGTGGTGGTGACCGCGCGGGAGGACCTGGAGATCCGCCGGCAGGTGCTGTCCGCGGTGGCCTGACGGTGGCCGCCGCCGGCCGGCGGCGGCCACCCGGAGAGTGCCCGGTCAGTCCTCGGTCGGGGGCTCGTCCTTGCCCTCCTCCTCGAGCCGGTCGGCCTCCTCCTTCGTCTTGTGCACGGCGCCGTCGGCGTGCTCCGGCGGGCCGTAGACGGTGTAGAGGATCAGCGGGTTCTCACCGGTGTTGAGGAAGTTGTGCTTGCTCCCGGCGGGGACGACGACGAGGTCGCCCTGGGCCACGTTCTTCTCGGAGCCCGAGACGATCGCCTTCCCGGTGCCGCTGACGAACGTGAGGATCTGGTCGATGTCCTCGTGCACCTCCTCGCCGATCTCCCCGCCCGGCGGGATGGTCATGATGACCAGCTGGGTCTTCTTGCCGGTCCAGAGGACGCGGCGGAAGTCCGGGCTCTTCTCGGCCTCGGTGGCGATCGTGTAGTGGATGACGGACGCCATGGACGGCGCTCCTCTCGTCGGGACGTGGACGCGGCGCCCGGCGGGGCCGGGCGCATGGTGCCCTGCTCCTGCCCCCCGCGGCCGCCGGCTAGTCGTGCCCGGAGGCAGGAGTTGATCACTCCCCGGGACGCGCGGGCCGCCCGATCCGGGCCCGCAGCAGGCCGACGGCGACGAGCAGCACCGCCGTCCCGACCGCCGTGCCGACCAGGACGACGACGGACAGCCGGCCCGACACGTCGAGCGCGGTGACGACCGCCGCCTCGGCCAGCGCCGCCGCCCACACCGCACCGACGCCGAGGTGGTCGGCCGTGGCGATGCCGGAGTAGAGGAGCAGCTGGGCCAGGGCGAGCAGGGTGCCCAGGGCGGCGAACAGCCAGGTCGCCGAGCCGAGGGCGTCGCCGTACGCCGAACCGCCGATCAGGGGCAGCGCCGTGGAGCCCAGGGCGGCGGTGCACAGGGTGAGCAGCGCCCCGGAGGCGGCGACCAGCGCGAGCGCGCGCGGCAGCAGCTGCGCCCGGCGGTGCTCGTCGGCGAGGCGGGGGAGCAGCACCACCCCCACGCCCTGCGGCACCCAGAACGCCACCTTGGCCACGACGGCCCCGACGGCGTACTCGCCGGCGGCCGCCGCGCTGAGGTGGTGGCGGGCCAGCAGCAGGTCGAGGTTGAGCAGCAGCACGAAGCCGAGCAGGGCCCCCGACGCCCGGGCGATGGCGGTCAGCGGCGCGCGCAGCCCGCCGGCCAGCCCCGGCCGGCCGCAGCCCACC
>SPQJ01000013.1 GCA_004570425.1 Bacillus sp. AZ43 | reverse complement strand
GTTAAGCACGCCGCCAGCGTTCGTCCTGAGCCAGGATCAAACTCTCCGTAGATGAATTCGATCGCGGCTGAGAACCGAGAGCTAGCACTCTCGATATCAATCAACCAAAGGAATCCCAGCCGACCCAAAAGGCCGGCACGGGGTATTACTTGGCACTGACTTTCGGCACGCTGTTGAGTTCTCAAAGAGCGGACGCGCAGAAACTCCGGCCTCGCGGCCTTCGTTCGAGACGGCTTCTCGTTGTGGCGCCGCACAACGATCCGCCCCCGCAGGAGCGTCTCGCTGGCCCCGGACGGGGTCTCGCGCGGCGCAGAGAGAAAGTTACGTCCGGGCAGGGGGCGGTGTCAAACCCGCAGGCTGGTGACGCCCGACACGCCGTCGACGCGCCGCGGACACCTGCCCGACACGGGGCGGTAGAGCCCGGTCAGGCGCCCGGGGCAGCCCCGCGCCGGACCCCCGCGACGGCCCGCTTGCCCCTCCGGAGGACGAGCCACCCGCCCGCCAGCCAGGCGTCGTCGCCCGGCACGGCGTCGGCGTCGGCGACCCGCTGGTTGTTCAGGTACGCCCCGCCCTCCTTCACCGTCCGCCGCGCCTCCGAGAGGCTGCCGACCAGACCGGTCAGCTGGAGCAGCTGGGCGATCGACGGTGTCTCGCCGTCCACCGTGACGCTGCCCGCCTCGCGCAGCGCGGCACCCAGCGTCTCCTCCCCCAGCACCGCCAGGTCGTCGCGCCCGAAGAGCGCCCGGCCGGCCGCCTCCGCCTGGCGCAACTGCTCCGGCCCGTGCACGAGCAGGGTGAGCTCCTCGGCCAGCGCCCGCTGCGCCGTCCGGGCGGCCGGGCGCTCGACGCTCTCGGCGATCAGCGCGTCCACCTCCTCGGCCGGCCGCTCGGAGTACAGCGGCAGCCAGGCGCGCGCGTCGGCGTCGTCGGCGTTGAGCCAGAACTGGAAGAACGCGTACGGCGAGGTCAGCGACGGGTCGAGCCAGACCGCCCCGCCCTCGGTCTTGCCGAACTTCGTCCCGTCCGACTTGGTCACCAGCGGCGTGGAGAGGGCGTGCACCTTCGCTCCCGCCGTCCGGCGGACGAGGTCGATGCCGGCCGTGAGGTTCCCCCACTGATCCGAGCCGCCGGTCTGGAGCGTCACCCCGTGCCGGCGGTGCAGCTCGCGGAAGTCGTTGGCCTGCAGGATCTGGTAGCTGAACTCGGTGTAGCTGATTCCGGCGTCGGAGTTCAGCCGGGCCGACACCGCCTCCTTCGCCAGCATCTGGCTCACCCGGAAGTGCTTGCCGATGTCGCGGAGGAAGTCGATGGCCGACAGCGGCCCGGTCCACTCCAGGTTGTCGACGTAGATCGGGCCCTTGAGCCCGTCGGCCTCCGCCGGCAGCTCGAGCAGCGGCGCGACCTGCGTGCGGATGCTGTCCACCCACCCGGCGACGACCTCGGGGTCGTTGAGCTGCCGCTCGGCCGTGGGCCGCGGGTCACCGATCAGGCCGGTCGCTCCGCCGACGAGGACGACGGGCTGGTGGCCGGCGCGCTGCAGCGCGCGCATGACCATGTACTGGACCAGGTGGCCGACGTGCAGGCTCGGCGCCGTCGGGTCGACACCGCAGTAGAAGGCGACCGGCCCCTCGGCGAGGTGGGCGCGCAGTGCGGCCTCGTCGGTGCTCTGGGCGATGAGCCCTCGCCGGTGCAGCTCGTCGATCACCCCGTGGGCGGAAGGCGTGGTCACGGGAGACCATCCTGCCCGGCGCTCCGGCGCCGGGGCTTGCCACCCGCCCGGAACACGCTGACCGAGGTCGCGCCGGTCTCCCAGAACCGCCAGGGCAGGTCGGTCGCCACGCTGATGCCGACCCGGGGGCCCGCCGAGATGTCGGCCGGCGCCGCGCCCCTGTGGAGCCGCACCGGGGAGCCCGGATCCAGCAGGTCGGTGCCGAGGTCCTCGCGCCCGATGGCCAGGGCCTGGGTGAGCCGGGCCGGCCCCCCTGCCAGATCGCGGGCCGTGCGCGCGGCCGGGCGACGGGCGCGGGCGAGCTCCTCCCCCACCACGACCTCCCCGGCGCGCAGCAGCACCGCCTCGCCGTCCCCCTCCGGACCGACGACGACGTTGGCGCACCAGTGCACGCCGTAGGAGAAGTACACGTACAAGCGCCCCGGCGGGCCGAACATGATCGCCGCACGTGGGGTGGGCCCCCGGTGCGAGTGGGCGGCGGGGTCGACGCCGGAGCCGGAGTACGCCTCGACCTCGGTCAGCCGCAGCGCGACGGTGCCCTCGGCCCGGTCGGTGACCACCCAGCAACCGAGGAGGGAACGCGCCACGTCGTCGACCGCCCCGACCAGTTCGCCGGCGGTGACCAGTCGTCCGGGAACCACAGGGCTCAGAGCGCCGCCGCCACGGGAGAGGACGTCGCCCAGTCGGCGTGCTCGGTGGCGAGCGCCTTGAGGCCGGCCATCTGCTCGGCGACGCGCACGGGCGCCGTCCCGCCGCGGGTGCTGCGGGCGGCGAGGGCCCCCGGGACCGACAGCACGGAGCGGACGTCGGGCGTGAGGCGCTCGTCGATGCCGGCGAGCTGGTCGTCGTCGAGCTGGTCCAGCTCGAGTCCGGCCTCCTCGCAGAAGGCGACCATCGCGCCGCTGATCTCGTGCGCCGAGCGGAACGGCACCCCTTGGCGGACCAGCCACTCGGCCACGTCGGTGGCCAGCGCGAAGCCCTGCGGCGCGGCGGCCTCGAGCACCTCCGGGCGGAGGGTGAGGGTCGCGATCATCCCGGTGACCGCCGGCAGGAGGAGCAGCAGCTGCTCCATGGAGTCGAAGACCGGCTCCTTGTCCTCCTGCAGGTCCCGGTCGTAGGCCAGCGGCAGCCCCTTGAGCATGGTGAGGATGCCGGTCAGGTTGCCGACGAACCGGCCGGACTTGCCGCGCGCCAGCTCGGCGATGTCGGGGTTCTTCTTCTGCGGCATGATCGACGACCCGGTCGCCCAGGCGTCGTCCAGGCGCGCCCAGCCGAACTCGGTCGACGTCCAGAGGACGACCTCCTCCCCCAGCCGGGAGAGGTGGACGCCGAGCAGCGCGGCGACGAAGCAGAACTCGGCCGCGAAGTCGCGATCGCTGACGCCGTCGATGGAGTTCTCCGAGGCACGGTCGAAGCCGAGCTCGGCGGCGACGGCGTCGGGGTCGAGCGGCAGCGAGGAGCCGGCCAGCGCGCCCGAGCCGTAGGGGCTGACGGCCGCCCGCCTGTCCCAGTCCCGCAGGCGGTCGACGTCGCGGGCGATCGAGTGGGCGTGGGCGAGCAGCTGGTGGGCGATGAGCACCGGCTGGGCGTGCTGCAGGTGCGTCATGCCCGGGGCGGCGACGTCCTGGTACCGCTCGGCCAGGCCGAGCAGGGCGAACTCCAGCGAGGACAGCTCCGCCACGAGCGCGCGGACGTGGTGGCGCAGGTACAGCCGGAGGTCGGTGGCGATCTGGTCGTTGCGGCTGCGGCCGGCGCGGAGCTTGCCGCCCAGCGCGCCGAGCTTCTCGGTGAGGCCGCGCTCGAGGGCCTCGTGCACGTCCTCGTCGGAGTCGATCGCGGTGAAGGTGCCGTTGGCGACCTCGGTGGAGAGCTCGCGGAGCGCGCCGAGCATCTGCTCGAGCTCGTCGTCGGCCAGCAGGCCGGCGCGGTGCAGCACGCGGGCGTGCGCCCGGGAGCCGGCGAGGTCGAACGGCGCCAGCTGCCAGTCGAAGTGCGTGGACTTCGACAGGGCCGCCATCGCCGGCGACGGGCCGCCGCCGAAGCGGCCACCCCACAGCCGGGTCTGCGATGCCGGGGCGGCGGGGTCGGCCGAACTCACGGTGCGTCGTCCTCCAGGTCCTTCTGCAGCTCGGGGTACACGGCCGGGGTGCGGGCGGCCAGCGCGCTGAGGCGCTCGGCCAGGGCCGGGCCGCCGTCCGGGTCGCGGGCGACGACCAGCACAGTGTCGTCCCCGGCGATCGTGCCGAGCACATCGGGCAGGCCCACCTTGTCCAGCGCCGAGGCCAGGAACTGCGCGGCTCCGGGCGGCGTGCGCAGCACCGCCAGGTTGGCGCTGCCGTCGGCGTGGGTGAGCAGGTCGGCCAGCAGGCGGACGAGCCTGGCCGGCGCGGCCTGCGCCGGGCGCAGCGGCGCGTTCTCCGGCGGCAGCACGTAGCTGGCCGGGGCGCCGTCGGAGCCGCGCATCTTCACCGCACCCAGGTCCTCCAGGTCGCGCGAGAGGGTGGCCTGGGTGACCTCCACCCCCGACTCCGCGAGCAGCGCCGCCAGGTGCGTCTGCGACGTGACCGCCTGGGCCTCGATCAGCTGCCGGATCCGCGCCTGGCGCGCGCTGCGGGTCAGGGCGCTGGTCATCGGTCCAGCAGCCAGGCGAGGAGGGCCTTCTGGGCGTGCAGCCGGTTCTCCGCCTCGTCCCAGACGACGCTCTGCGGGCCGTCGATGACCGCCGCGGCGATCTCCTTGCCGCGGTAGGCCGGCAGGCAGTGCAGGACCACGGCGTCGTCGGCCGCCCGGGCCAGCGCCGCCTCGTCGACGGCGTAGGGCAGGAACGGGGCGACGCGCGCCTCGTACTCGTCCTCCTGCCCCATCGACACCCAGGTGTCGGTGGCCAGGACGTCGGCGCCGTCGGCCGCGGCGGCCGGGTCGGAGGTCCAGAGCACCGAGCCACCGGTCTCCGCGGCGATCCCGGCCGCCCGCTTCACGATCTCCGGGTCGGGCTGGAAGGACTCCGGGGAGCCGATCCGCACGTGCATGCCGGCGGTCGCGCCACCCAGCAGGTAGGAGTGCGCCATGTTGTTGGCGCCGTCGCCGAGATAGGTGAGCGACCGGCCGGCCAGCGAGCCCTTGTGCTCGATCACCGTCTGCAGGTCGGCCAGGATCTGGCACGGGTGGTACTCGTCGGTCAGCGCGTTGACCACGGGCACCCGGCTGACCGACGCCATCGCCTCGATGCGGTCCTGGCCGAAGGTGCGCCACACGATGGCGGCGGCCTGCCGGTCGAGGACGCGCGTGGTGTCCTCGATCGGCTCGCCGCGGCCGAGCTGGCTGCTGCCGGCGTCGATGACCAGCGGGTAGCCGCCGAGCTCCGCGACGCCGACGGAGAAGGACACCCGGGTGCGGGTGGAGGGCTTGTCGAACAGGACGGCGACCGCGCGCGGCACCCCGTTGGGGGCGGCCAGCGGGGTCGGGGCCTCCGCGGTGTGCCGGGTGGCCTTGAGCGAGGCGGCCAGGGCCAGCACCTCGGCCTGCTCGGCGGGGGTGAGGTCGTCGTCCTTGAGGAAGTGGCGGGTCATGGCTGGGCCTCCAGCGCGGCGTCGAGGGCGGCGGGCAGGGCCGCGACGAAGGCGTCGACCTGCGCGTCGGTGAGGACGAGGGGCGGGGCGAGCCGGAGGACGCCCGGTGCCACCGCGTTGGTGAGGAAGCCGGCGGCGCGCAGCTCCGCCTCCAGCGCGGGAGCGACGTCGGCGGTGAGGACGACGCCGAGCAGCGCGCCCCTCCCCCGGACGGCGCTGATGCCGGCGTGGCCGAGGCCCTCGATGCCGGCCGTGAACCGGTGCTCGAGCTCCTTGGCCCGCTCCAGCAGGCCCTCGTCGCGGATGGTGTCGAGCACGGCGAGCGCGGCGGCGGCGGCGATCGGGTTGCCGCCGAAGGTGGAGCCGTGCGAGCCCGCGGTCATGAGCTCCGCGGCGTCGCCGAAGGCCAGCATCGCCCCGATCGGCAGACCGCCGCCCAGGGCCTTGGCCAGCGTGACGACGTCGGGCTGCAGGCCGTCGGCCTGGAAGGCGAACCAGTGCCCGGTGCGTCCCGTGCCGGTCTGCACCTCGTCGACGGCGAACAACGCGCCGGCGTCCGTCGCCGCGTTCGCGGCCGCGGCCAGGTAGCCGGCGGGCGCGGGCAGCACGCCGCCCTCGCCCAGCATCGGCTCGAGCAGGACCATGGCCGTCTGCTCGGAGACGACGCCGGTGAGCGCGTCGGCGTCGCCGTAGGGCACGTACCGCACGCCGCCGGGAAGCGGCGCGAACGCGGCGGCCTTCGACGGCTGGCCGGTCAGCGCCAGGGCGCCCATCGTCCGGCCGTGGAAGGCCCCCTCGGCGGTGATGACCTCGGGCCGGCCGGTGAGCCGGCTGACCTTGAACGCGGCCTCGTTGGCCTCGGCGCCGGAGTTGCAGAAGAACACCCGCCCGGGACGGCCGGCGAGGTCGAGCAGCCGCTCGGCCAGCGCCACGCCGGGCTCGTGCATGGCCAGGTTGGAGACGTGGCCGAGCTTCGCCGCCTGGGTGCTGATCGCCTCGACGACCTTCGGGTGGGCGTGACCGAGGATCGTCGTCGCGATGCCGCCGAGCAGGTCGGTGTACTCGCGGCCGTCGACGTCCCGGACGGTGGCACCCGAGCCGGAGTCCAGCGCGACCGGCGGGGCCTTGTAGTTGTTCATCATCACCGCCGACCAGCGGCGGGCCAGCTCCTCCGTGTGCGTCGTCATGCTGACCCCTCCTTCGAGGTCGTGGCCGGGACGACCATCGTCCCGGTGCCCTCGGTGGTGAACATCTCCAGCAGCAGTGCGTGCGGCGTCCGGCCATCGACGACCGTCGCGCGGCGCACCCCGCCCTCGACCGCCCGCAGGCAGGCGGCCATCTTCGGGATCATCCCGGCGTCCAGGGTCGGCAGGATCTCGGCCAGCTCGCGGGCGTCGATCTGCTGGACCAGGGAGTCGCGGTCGGGCCAGTCGGCGTAGAGCCCCTCGACGTCGGTGAGGACGACGAGCTTCACCGCCCCGAGCGCGGCGGCGAGCGCGGCCGCCGCGGTGTCGGCGTTCACGTTGTGCACCACGCCGTCCGCGTCCGGGGCGACGCTGGCCACGACCGGGATCTGGCCGGCGTCCAGCAGCGCGGTCACCGGGGTGGTGTCCACGGCGACGACGTCTCCGACCAGGCCGACGTCGACATGCTCGCCGTCCACCAGAGCGCTCGTGCGCTGCGCGGTGAACAGGCCGCCGTCCTCGCCGGACAGGTGCACGGCCATGGGGCCGTGCTGGTTGATCAGGCCGACGATGTCGGGCCCGACCTGGCCGGTGAGTACCATGCGGACGACGTCGATGGTCTCGGGCGTGGTCACCCGCAGGCCGCCGCGGAACTCGCTGGCGATGCCGAGCCGGGTGAGCATCGCCGAGATCTGCGGGCCGCCGCCGTGCACGACGACGGGGAGGATGCCGCAGGTCCGCAGGAACACCATGTCCTCGGCGAAGGCGCGGCGGCACTCGTCGTCGACCATGGCGTGGCCGCCGTACTTGATGACGACGACGTTGCCGTGGAACTCCTTGAGCCACGGCAGCGCACCGGTGAGGACGGCGACCTTGCGGGCGTCGCCCTCCGGGTCGTTCCTGCGCATGACCCGGCGGGTGCCGACGGTCTTGGGCAGCCGGGGCTGCGGGCTCGGCTCGTCGATCCGGACGTCGGGCGGGGTCGGGTCCTGGTTCACGTGGAGTACGCCGAGTTCTCGTGGACGTAGGCGATCGACAGGTCGTTGGTCCAGATGGTCGCCTGCTCGGTGCCGGCCCGGAGGTCGACGTCGATGGTGATCGCCCGCCCGGTGAGGTCGACGCCCTCGCGGGGGTCGCCGATCGCGCCGCCCCGGCAGACCGTCACCCCGTTGATCGTGACGTCGACCTGGTCGGCCTCGAAGGCGGCGTCGGTGGTGCCGATGGCCGCGAGCACCCGGCCCCAGTTGGGGTCGTTGCCGAACAGCGCCGTCTTGAGCAGGTTGTTGCGCGCGCAGGCCCGGCCCGCGGTGAGGGCGTCCTCGACGCTGGCGGCGTTGCGGACGGTGATCGCGATGTCCTTCGTCGAGCCCTCGGCGTCGGCGAGCAGCTGCATCGCGAGGTCGGTGGCCGCGGCGGTGAGCGCCTCGGTGAACTCCTCGGCGCTGGGGGTGGTGCCGCTGGCGCCGCTGCTCATGACGATGACCGTGTCGTTGGTCGACAGGCAGCCGTCGGAGTCGACGCGCTCGAAGCTCAGGCTCGTCGCCTGCTTCAGGGCCGTCCGCAGCACCGCCGGGTCGACGACGGCGTCGGTGGTCAGGACCACCAGCATCGTGGCGAGGCTCGGCGCGAGCATGCCGGCGCCCTTGGCCATCCCGCCGACGCACCAGCCGTCGCGCTGCTGGACCGTCGTCTTCGGGACGGAGTCGGTGGTCATGATCGCGCGGGCGGCGTCGGGTCCGCCGTCCTCGCTCAGCGCCTTCACCGCCGCGGTGACGCCGGCCGTGAGCTTGTCCATCGGGAGCCGGACGCCGATCAGGCCGGTGCTCGCGACGGCGACGTCGATCGCGCCGATGCCGAGCTCGGCGGCGGCGTGCTCGGCGGTCGCGTGGGTGTCCTGGAAGCCCTCGGGCCCGGTGCACGCATTGGCGCCGCCGGAGTTGAGGACCACCGCGCGCGCCCGCTCACCGGCCAGCACCTGACGGCTCCACAGCACCGGGGCGGCCGGGAACCGGTTGGTGGTGAAGACGGCCGCGGCCGCGTCGTCCGGACCGTGGTTGAGGACGACGGCGACGTCGGGGTCACCGCTGGTCTTGAGCCCGGCGGCGACGCCGGCGGCGCTGAACCCCTTCGGGGCGGTGGCGCTCACGGCGCGACCCCGACGACGGGGAGGCCGGTGGTCTCGGGCAGGCCCAGGGCGAGGTTGGCGCACTGCAGCGCGCCGCCCGCGGTGCCCTTGGTCAGGTTGTCGACCGCGGCCACGACGACCAGCCGGCCGGCGTCGGCGTCCACCGCGATCTGCAGTTGCACCGTGTTGGCGCCGAGGACGGCGGCCGTCGTCGGCCATTGCCCCTCGGGCAGCAGCTGGACGAACGGCTCGTCGGCGTAGGCCTTCTCGTACGCGGTGCGGGCGGCGTCGGCCGTGACGCCGGGGGCGAGCCTGGCCGAGCAGGTGGCGAGGATGCCCCGGCTCATGGGGACGAGCGTGGGCGTGAAGCTGACGCTGACCTTCCCGCCGGCGGCCCGCGAGAGGTTCTGGACCATCTCGGGCGTGTGCCGGTGGACCCCGCCGACGCCGTAGGCGCTGACCGAGCCCATGACCTCGCTGCCGAGCAGGTGCGGCTTGGCCGCCTTGCCGGCCCCCGAGGTACCGCTGGCCGCGACGACGACGACGTCGGGCTCGACGACGCCGGCCGCCAGGGCCGGGGCCATCGCGAGGGTGACCGACGTCGGGTAGCAGCCGGGGACCGCGATCCGGCGGGCGTCCTTCAGCTGCTCGCGCTGGCCCGGCAGCTCGGGCAGGCCGTAGGGCCAGGAGCCGGCGTGCTCGCCGCCGTACCAGCGGGCCCACGCGGCCGGGTCGTTGAGCCGGTGGTCGGCCCCGCAGTCGATGACGAGGGTGTCGGCCGGCAGCTGCGCCGCGATGGCCGCGGACTCCCCGTGCGGCAGGGCGAGGACGACGACGTCGTAGCCGCTCAGCGCGTCGACGTCGCTGGGCTGGACGACCATCTCGGCGAAGGGCAGGAGATGCGGCTGCAGCTCACCGAGGCGTCGGCCGGCGCTCGAGTTGGCGTGCACCCCGGCCAGCCGGAGGTTCGGGTGCGCGGCCAGCAGCCGGCACACCTCACCCCCCGCGTACCCGGTGGCGCCGGTGACCCCGACCGTCCACGTCTCCGCTGCGCTCACGATGCATGACCATACACGACCGTGCATGACCGTTCACCATGGGGGCTGGCCAGTCGTGCTACTGCAGTTCACGCCGCAAGAACGATTCGATCTCTGGCGGCATCCCCTGCCCGGAGGCCACTTCGGTAACCGCAGAGCGCCCCAAAGGCGTTACATAAAGAACATCGGTCCTCCCGCCCTGTACCTCAACGAATCTGCACTGCTCAAGGTGAGCCACGAAGCGACGCGCGAACGGCACGTTGCGCATCGCAGCACCCTTTTGTTCGACTCCCAGACGCTGACGGGGCGAGTGCTCACTAAACTTCGCGCACACCTTTGCCACGATAGGAAAGTCCGGGTGGTGGCGGAGAACCGAGAAACTGTCGACCGGATCTGTCTTCGCTCCCATGAAGCTTAGGTATCCGATGGCCGCTGCACCCTCGTGCCTGATGAGCGACTGCTCTCCTTCCGTGGCCTCGACGAGGATGGACGATTCATCGTCGATTCCGCGGAAGTCGCTCCCCGCCACAGTACTCCTGGACAGATTAACGTCGACGAGCAGCGAGTTGATAAACGACGCTCCTGCCAAGTTGGCGTCCGAGAAGTCCACATTCTCGAGGATGCAATCCCGAAAGTTTCCCCCACTGACGTCGGATCCAGCAAGCAACACGTCTTCGAGTTCGCTGCTCTGGAAGTTGACACCGGATAGACTCGCGGGGGCCTCCACGCTACTAAGACTCAGTCGGCTGAGACTGATGCCGTCCAACGCCACGACGTCCGGACTAAGGAGTGCCATCACACGACGCGCGGGGTCTAAAGTAGATGGGCCCAGCGTGACAAGTCCGTCCCAAAGTAGGGACAAGAGCCGCCCCACGCCACGGTCAGACTGCCTACCACCCCACAGACGCGCCAACTGCTCGGCCTGAGATTCAAGCCGCGCGACAGCCTGCGACCGGACGAAGATGCGCATCGCATCCGTCACGGGAATCGAGGTGCTCGGCGTCAGGCCCTTCTCTAGGGCTTCAAGCACCCCCTCCGCAAGCAAGAACTCTCTCAAAGAGTTGTGCGAGAACCGCCACCCGGGGCGTGTCGGATCCACCGATCGGGCCAGCGTCCCAGACCGGCGCAAATCTTCGAACAGGTTCTCGACCTCGACCTGACGCTGGTGCCCATCGTAACGACGGAGCTCTGTTCGGAATTCGCGGGAGATCAGGTCGCGAAACTGCTCCTCTCCTATCACGGCCTGATCCTTCTGACTGAGATGCAGTGCCAATACGTGAAGAAAACGACGCCGCCGCCCAGGCATCACCTGCCCAGCCTGGCCGTAATCGCGCAGCATCAACTGGTCAACCACCAGCGCGTAGATGCCCCATTCAGTCAGAGCAAGAGTCGCCGCGTCTTGCTCTGCCTGCTCCAGCCCCTTAAGCTGCTCGACCACTTCCAGGAGATAGCTGATGATGACCGGCTTACCGGACAAGGATCTCTCGGCGCCCAATTCCGTGGTTCGGAAAACCCTGCGCAAGATGTCGATGACGACCTGGGCGCCTCGCGCATCCTTACCTAGAACTCGTCGCACCAGCTCTTCCGTCTGGTTTGGGTCGAGGTCGCGAAGCGCTCGCTCATATCTCTTGATGAACTGAGTTTCGATGAACGAGTCTAGTTCAGCTTCCTGCTCCGCGATCGCCAGCACGCTCGACCGCGCCAGGGGGGAGCGAGCCTCCAAATCGCGGTATAGGACATCGAACAGTTGGAACTCCTCGGCCTCCGAGAAGTAGTTCGGCCGACTTGTCAGAAGACCGCGCGCGCCGCCGGACGACAGGTGGGCGAGGGCCTCGAGGCAAACCCTGCGTTCGCGGGCGGAAAGATACTGGGCCATTTCGTCGTACCCGTCGAGCAACAAGACGACACGGCCGGATCGGATCAGCGACCACACGAACTCCAGCGGTATGTGTCCAAGACTGTTTCGGTCAAGGAAGTGATGGAGCAACCCGTCAGCGTCGAATTGGCGCGTGAAGTCACGAAGTTCGATCCTGAATGGGACCGGTAGGGACGGATCCATTCGATGAGCCATCAGCCAACGCCGCTGCACGACACGAGTAAGGGCGGTCTTGCCGGTCCCATACTCCCCTACAGTGATCAGCCATGGATGCTCGGCCCCTGATGAGCGGTACCACTCGCCCAACCACTCTGTGGCTCCGTCTTGCCCGTGAGCGTCAACAAAGACAGGTTCCTCGTAGATTGCGTCCAGTTGAGCCAACTCTGTGGCCACAGGCCCGTCGTCCAGCATGGCGCGCAGGTACGGCTCGAACCGTTCGAATTTCCTGAACAGTTCCTCATATGTAAGAGTATCGATGCGACTTTCTCTCGCCCGCTCTCGCACAGGCAGGGAAAATCCCCTTGAGCTAACGATCAAGCGCCGCGCACTGGGATCCTTTTCCCCTACGAGCGCGAGTTTACCGACATCCTTGCCATACTTGTCGTTGTCGACATGCTCGATGGTCGCCTCGATATAAACTTTCGATGCGAAGGGGTCACCCGTCGGGGTGGCGACGAGGTCAATCTCGGCACCGTGGATGTGGACAGGGCCTTCCACCGTGTAGTTGTTCATACGGAACAACTCTGCGATGGCCGCAGGGAGGGTGTCGGCGTCGAACATTCCGTGACGTCCTGTTCATTGGAGAGATCCAGCTTCACCCCAGAGCCTATATGCGCGGGAGTCAGCGTCACGGATAAGCCGCGCTGAGCTAGGCGAGTTTGGTCGTCGGCAGCAGAGAGACGTCCCGCTATCAGCCGAGCGGGTCGCCGTCCCCGTACGACTGGAGGCGGAGCTGCCGGGCGGCGTCCTCGGGGGTGACCGAGCGGAGGGTGTCCAGGACGTCGGCGCCGGCCCGGAGGAAGCGACCGGACCACTGATCCAGCTCCCCCGCCGCGATGGCCGCGACCAGCTCGGCGACCTCCTCGGGCGGCGTCCAGTCCTCGAAGCCCCGCCACATCGCCATCGAGCGGGTCATCGGGGTGTCGACCACGCCCGGGGCGACGTCGAAGGCACGCACGTCGGAGCCCTCGAGCGCGCCGGCGAGGGCCTCGGTGAGGCGCATGAGCCCGGTCTTGGCGACGGAGTACGCCGAGTACTCCGGGCGCGCCCGGACGCTCATGCCGCTGGCGATGTTCACGATCCGCCCGCGGTTGCGCAGCACCATCCACGGCACCACCGAGCGGCAGAGCAGGAAGCCGCCCTTGATGTGGCTGGACACGACGTCCCACCACTGGTCGGGATCGGCCTCCCAGAGCGGCTCCTCGGCGGCGTCGATCAGGCCGGCGTTGTTGACCAGCAGGTCGACCTGACCGAGGTCCTCGACGACCCGCGCCACGGCGGCGTCGACCGATGCGCGGTCGGTGACGTCGGCGGCCACCGCGAGGGTTCGTCCGCCGGTGGCATCGGAGACCTCGGCCATCGCGGCGCTCAGCCGCTCCTCGCCGCGGGCCAGCCCCGCCACGGCCATGCCGCGCCGGGACAGCTCCTCGACGAGGTGGCGGCCGATGCCGGTGGACGCCCCGGTGACGAGCGCGACCCCGGCGAGGTCACCCACGGAGGTGCGCTCCCGTGGCCCGCGCGGCTGCCTCCACCGCCGCATGGAAGGCGGTGGACGCCTCCTCGCTGGTGAGCGTCCGGTCGACAGCACGGAAGGTGAGCGAGTAGGCCAGCGACCGCTGCCCCTCGGGGACCGGATTGCCCGTGTAGACGTCGAAGAGGCGGAGATCCTCGAGCAGCTCACCGGCCCCCTGCACCAGGGCGGCCCGAACGGCGGCCTCGGGCTGCTCGTTCGGGACGAACAGCGCCATGTCCATGCGCACCGGCGGGAAGCTCGACACCGGCGGCCCGATCGGCACCGCGGCGGCGGGCAGTGCGTCGACGTCCAGCTCCATCACCGACGTGCGGGCCGGCAGCTCCAGCGCGGCGCACACCCGCGGGTGCAGTTCACCGGCGTGGCCGACGACGACGTCACCGGCGAGCAGCTCGGCGCAGCGTCCCGGGTGCCAGGGCGCGCGGTCGGCCGCCCGCACGGTCAGCTCCACGCCGGAGGCGGCGGCCACCCGGCGGGCGGCCTCGACGGCGTCCTGCCAGCCGGCCGGGCGACCGGGACCCCACCAGCCGCGCGGCTCGCGGTTGCCGGTGAGCGCCACGGCCACGTGCCACGGCTGGGCCGGGACGGCGGACAGCAGCGCGGCGAGCGTCTCGTCGTCGGGACGCCGGTCGACGCCGGGCAGCGGGGCCGGCGTGCGCACCCCGCCCGGGAAGACCGCGCCGTGCTCGAACAGCGCCACGTCGCGCTGGCCGCGGGAGAGATTGCGGGCCAGCGTCGCGAGCAGGCCGGGCAGCAGCGTCGTCCGCAGCGCCGGCTCCTCCTCCGACAGCGGGTTGCGCACCAGGACGACCCGCCGGCGGTCGTCGTCCTCGGGCAGGTTCAGCGCGTCCAGGGCCGCCGTCCCGACGAACGGGTACGACGGCGCCTCCACGTATCCGGCCTCGGCCAGCGTCCGGCCGATCGCTCGGCGGCGGCGCTGCACGTCGGTCAGCCCGCGCCCGGGGGGCGCGGTGGGCAGCACCGAGGGGACGTCGTCGTACCCCGCGAGCCGGACGACCTCCTCGACCAGGTCGGCCGGATCGGTGAGGTCCGGCCGCCAGGACGGCGGCGTGACGGCGAGCGGGCTCGAGCCGGCGTCGACGTCGCAGCCGACCGCCTCGAGGAGCTCCACGACCTGGGCGGCCGTGTACGGCATCCCGGCCACCTGGGCGGGCTTGCCGGCGTCCAGCGCGATCACCGGCCGGGGACCGCGGGTGTCGACGTCGACGATCCCACCGACGACCCGCGCGCCGCCGTACTCGGCGAGCAGCTCGGCGGCGCGGGCCAGCGCGACGACGGTCATCTCGGGGTCGACGCCGCGCTCGAAGCGCTTCGCCGCCTCGCTGGGCAGCCGGTGCCGGCGTGCCGTGCGGGCCACGCCGGTCGGCTCCCAGTGCGCGGCCTCCAGCAGCACCGCCGTCGTCCCGTCACCGATCTCGGTCGAGGCGCCGCCCATGACGGCCGCCAGGCCGATCGGCCCGCTGTCGTCGGTGATCAGCAGGTCGTCGGTCGACAGGGTGCGGACGGTGCCGTCGAGCGTGGTGAGCTTCTCGCCCTCGCGGGCCAGCCGGACGGTGATCGGCCCGGTGACGGCGTCGCGGTCGAAGGCGTGCATCGGCTGGCCGAGCTCGAGCATCACGTAGTTGGTGACGTCGACGGCCAGCGAGATGCTGCGGACGCCGGCCTGCTGCAGCCGGCGGCGCATCCACCACGGGCTCGGGGCGGTCGGGTCGAGGCCCTCCATGGCGAGCATGGAGAACCGGTCGCAGCGCTCGGCGTCGGCGACGGTCACCTGCCAGGCCGGGTCGCCGGACCACGCGGGCGGGGTGAGGGCGCCCGGGTCGCGCCACGGCGCCGCCAGACCGGTGCCCATCTCCCGGGCGATGCCGCGCATGGCCAGGCAGTAGCCGCGGTCGGGGGTGACCGCCAGCTCGATGACGACGTCCTCGAGGCCGACGACCGGCCCGGCCGGGGTGCCCGGCGGCGGGACGTCGGCGCCCTCGCCGCCCAGCACCAGGATGCCGGCGTGGTCCTCGCCGAGGCCGAGCTCGCGGACCGAGCAGATCATCCCGTCGGAGACGTGGTCGTAGGTCTTCCGGGCGGCGATGGCGAACCCGCCGGGCAGCACGGCGCCGGGCAGGGCGACGACGACGCTGTCGCCGACGGCGAAGTTGCGCGCGCCGCAGACGATGCCGCGCGGCTCGGACTCCCCGACGTCCACCTGGCAGTAGCGGATCGGCTTCTTGAAGCCGGTCAGCTCCTCGATCTCCAGCACCTTGCCGACGACGAGCGGACCGGTGACCTCCTCGGGCCGGTGGATCTCCTCCACCTCGAGCCCCAGGCGCACGAAGGCGGTGTCGAGGTCCTCGACCGTCGTCCCGGCGGGGACGTCGACGTACTCGGCCAGCCAGCCGATGGGGACCCGCATTACTGCTCAACTCCGAACGCTCGTGTGAACCGGACGTCGCCCTCGACGATGTCGCGCATGTCACCCACGCCCGAGCGGAACTGCAGGGCGCGCTCGATGCCCACGCCGAAGGCGAAACCGGAGAACTCCTCCGGGTCGATGCCGCAGGCGACGAGCACCCGCGGGTTGACCATCCCGCAGCCGCCCCACTCGACCCAGCGGGGGCCGTCGCGGTGCTCGGGGAACCAGACGTCGAACTCGGCCGACGGCTCGGTGAACGGGAAGTACGACGGCCGCCAGCGGGTGATCGCCTCGGCGCCGAACAGGCTCCGCGCGAGGTGGTCGAGCGTGCCGCGCAGGTGGGCCATGGTCAGGCCGCGGTCGACGGCCAGGCCCTCGACCTGGTGGAAGACCGGGGTGTGCGTCGCGTCGAGCTCGTCGGTCCGGTAGACCCGGCCGGGCGCGACGACGTACACCGGCGGCGTGCGCGACAGCATCGTCCGGGCCTGTACCGGGCTGGTGTGCGTGCGCAGCACCAGGCCGGAGTCCTCCGGCGCGACGAAGAACGTGTCCATCATCGTGCGGGCCGGGTGGTCGCGGCCGATGTTGAGCGCGTCGAAGTTCAGCCACTCCGCCTCGAGCTCCGGGCCGTCGGCGACCTCGTAGCCCATGCCCACGAAGATGTCGGCGATCCGGTCGGTGAGGGTGGTCAGCGGGTGCCGGGCGCCCCGGGGGGCGCGGTCCCAGGGCAGGGTGACGTCGACCCGCTCCTCGGCCAGGGCGCGGGCGTCGCGCTCGGCCTCGAGCTCGGCGAGCCGCGTCTCGTAGGCCTCGGTGACGGCCACCCGCGCGGCGTTGACCCGCTTGCCGGCGTCGGCGCGGGCGGCCGGAGGGAGCGCGCCGAGCTCGCGGCGGGCCAGCAGCACCGGCGCCCGGTCGCCGAGGTGCCCCGGCCGGACGGCGGCGAGCGCCTCCAGGTCGGCGGCGCCGGCGAAGGCCCGCCGCGCGGCGGCGACCGCGTCGTCGAGGGCCTCCGGCGAGAGCGCGGCGACCTGCTTGGGGTCGTAGGGATCGTTGGCGCCAGACACGGGAGGCCATTCTGCCCGCCGGGCCCGCCCGTCCGCGCCTGGGTTCCGGTGCGAGGATGCCCGCGCGTCGCGGACGGCGACGTCCTGGCTCACCGCAACGGGTCCTGGCTCACCGTCGACCGCGAGCCAGGACCCTTGATGATCAGGTGACCTGATCGTCATCACGCACTGCGGAGGTTCGTGTGGCGGCGGTTCTCGCACTGGCGTCGGCGGTCGTCTACGGGGCCTCGGACTTCCTGGGCGGGCTGGCCAGCCGCCGCACGTCGGTGTTCGGCGTCGTCGCCCTCTCGCAGGTCATCGGACTCGCCGCGCTGCTCGCGCTCCTCCCCTGGCTCGGTGGACCGGTCACCGGCGAGGACATGGCGTGGGGTGCGGCCTCCGGGCTCGCCGGCGCGGGAGGGCTCGTCGTCTTCTTCCGCACCCTCGCCCGCGGCGTCATGAGCGTCGTCGCCCCGGTCACCGCCGTCACCGCGGCCGCCGTCCCGGTGCTGGTCGGCCTGCTCGGCGGCGACAGCATCGGGGGCCGGACGGCTGTGGGCATCGGGCTGGCCCTGGTCGCGGTCGTGCTGGTGTCGGCCGAGGAGGGCCTGGCGGCGATGCGGGCGGCCCGGCCGGCCGCGCTGGCCCCGGCGCTGCTCGCGGGCAGCCTGTTCGGCCTGTTCTTCGTGCTGCTCGACCGGACCTCGGAGGACGCCGGCCTCACCCCGCTCGCCGCGGCCCGCGTGGCGTCGGTGCTGCTCGTGATCGCGATCGCCGGCGCCGGACGGCAGTCGCTGCGCGTGACCCGCGCCGCGCTGCCGCTGGTCGCGGTCTCGGGCCTCGGAGACATGACGGCCAACGCGCTGTTCCTGCTGGCCACCCAGGCCGAGGGCGGCCAGCTGGCGATCACCGGGGTGCTCGCGTCCCTCTACCCGGTCAGCACCGTGGTCCTGGCGCAGCTGGTGCTGCGCGAGCGCCTGGTCAGCGCGCAGGTGGCCGGGCTGGTCGCCGCGGCGGCCGCCGTCGTCCTCATCACGCTGCCGGGCTGACGGCTAGCCGCGGGCGACGCCCTCGCCGTCGCCGTCCAGCAGCTCGACCGGGAACGGCGGGCGGCCGCGGCCGGTGATCCGGGTGTTGCCCCACGGGTCGCGCTCGGTCGTCTCGGCCGGGGCGCTCCCGTGCGGCGTCGTCAGCACCAGGTCGGTGCGGAGCGGCAGGTCCGCGGCGAGCCGGCCGGTCCAGATCACGTGACCGGCGAGCGGGTCGAAGCGGGCGCCGAGCGTGGCCCGGACGGCGCGCGGCGGCCCGCCGTCCACCGTCACCGTCGCTTCGCCGTCGAAACCCTCGGGCGCGTCGTGGTCGGACACCGATCCCCTCCCGTCAGCGGCGCGGCGGCAGCAGGGAACCCAGCCCTCCGTGGGCCAGGGCCGCCAGCTGCTCGACCAGCTCGTCGGCCGGCACGCTGCGGTCGGTCGACCACCAGTGGGCGGCCAGCTGCACCATGCCGACCACACCGTAGGCCCAGGTGCGCGCGGCTCCCCATGCCTCTCCCCCGGCGCCCAGCCGGTCGGCGAGCAGCGCGGCGAGCGCCTCGGCGATCCGGTGCTCGGTCGCCGCGACGAGGTCGGCGCGGCCGGCGCGTCCGGCGTGGGCGTAGGCGAACCGGTACAGCTCGGGCTCGTCGGCGATCAGCGACACGAAAGCGGCGATGACGGCCCGCAGCGCCTGGCGGTCGTCGGGGTGCTCGGCCGCGATCTCGCCCAGCAGCCGGGGCAGCAGGACGGTGTCGGAGATCCGCTCGAGGACGGCGTCGATGAGCTCGTCCTTGTCCGTGAAGTACCGGTAGATCACGGTCTTGGAGACGCCGGCGCTGCGGGCCACGTCGTCGACGGCGAAATCCGGCCCGGTGCGCCGGACGGCCTCGACGGCGGCACCGACGAGGTCCTCCCGACGGGCGCGCCGGTGCTCCGTCCAGCGGGACCTCCGGCCGTCCTGGGGAGCCGCTGCCGGCTCCGCGGTCGGCGGCGCGCCCGGGACCTGCGCCACCTGTTGCGTGTGTTTCACCGTCACAGTTACCTTTCGTCCACGGTCCTGACCGACGTCCCGGGGGAGCTCGCCGATGACTGCCACCGTCCCGACCACAATGCCCACTGCCGGCACCGGCCACTCGGGCCGCCGTCCGGTGGACCGGGAGGCGCTGTCCGCCCGGCTGCTCGGCTCGGCGGCCAAGAAGTCCTACGACCCGGTCGTGGACATCGACTGGACCGCGCCCATCCCTGAGCATCTCTACGGTCTGTCACCCGAGTGGTCGACGCTGTACGGCACGCCGATGTGGGACTCGCTGAGCGAGGAGCAGCGGGTCACGCTGACCATCCACGAGTACTGCTCGATCTCCGGCGTCGGCATCTGGTTCGAGTGCCTGCTCATGCAGCTGGTGCTCCGCGACATCTACGGCGACGACCCCGCCCAGCCGCACGTGCAGTGGGCGCTGACCGAGATCGCCGACGAGTGCCGGCACTCGGTCATGTTCGCCCGGACGGCGGAGACCTTCGGCGCGCCGTCCTACCAGCCGCCGGCGGCGATCCAGAAGCTGGGCAAGGCGTACGCGGCGCGGGCCGACGGGCCGGCGGCCTACGCCGCGATCCTGGTGGCCGAGGAGATCCTCGACATCTTCCAGCGCGACCTGATGAAGGACGAGCGCGTCCAGCCGCTCACCCGGGCGACGAGCCAGATCCACGTCGTCGAGGAGGCCCGGCACATGCGCTTCGCGCGGGAGGAGATCGCCCGCCGGACGCCGCAGCTGTCGAGCTGGCAGCTGCGCAAGCACCGCACCCTGGTGGCCGCCTGCGCGGCGATCGTCGCGGAGAACCTGGTGCAGCCGGAGGTGTACGCGTCCGTGGGGCTGGACCCGAAGGAGGCGCGGGCCGTCGCGCGCGCCAACCCGCACTACCGGGACAAGCTGCGCGACGCGTCGGCCGGGCTGGTGGCGTTCCTGCGCGAGGTCGGCCTGGTCGCCGGTCCCTCGGAGCTGCTCTGGAAGCGCGCCGGCCTGGTCTAGCGGCGCCCCCTGGTCAGCCCTGCGCCAGCTGGGTGGCGTAGAGGCAGATCGCTGCGGCGGCGGCGAGGTTGAGGCTCTCGGCGCGGCCGCGCATCGGGATGCGGACGCGCTGGTCGGCCAGGGCCGCCAGGTCGACGGGGACACCGCGGGCCTCGTTGCCGAACAGCCACATCACCGGCCCGGCCAGGACGTCGTCCAGCGCGTCGAGCGACGCCTCTCCCCCAGCGTCGGCGGCCAGCACGGTCACGCCGGAGGCCTGCAGGCGCGGCAGGAGCTCCGCCAGGGGGGCCCCGCGGACGACGTCGACGTGGAACAGGCTGCCGGCGCTGGAGCGGACCGCCTTGCCGCCGTAGGGGTCGGCCGAGCCCGCGCCGAACACCACGGCGGAGGCCCCGCAGGCATCCGCCGTCCGCAGGACCGTGCCGGCGTTGCCGGGGTCGGCCAGCTCGGCGAGGGCGACCGACAGCCGCGGGGGTCCGGCGACCAGCTGGTCGGGCGCGACGTCCCGGAGCTCGCAGACGGCGACGAGACCCTGCGGGGTGACGGTCTCCGACAGCCCCGCCGCCGCCTTCTCGGTGACCAGCCGGACCGGGACGTGCGTGCCGGCCAGCAGCTCGCGGTGCGCGTCGGCGGCCGCCTCCGTCGCGAACACCTCGCGGACGCCGTCGGGGTCGGCCAGCGCCTCGACGACCGCCTGGCGCCCCTCGGCGAGGAAGAGCCCGGCGGCGTCCCGGCCGGCGCGACGCGTGAGCTTCCGCGCGGCGGCGACGCGGCCGGACCGCTCGGTGAGCAGCTCGGTCACCGGACCTCCCTCCCTGGCGAGATCACGCGATCTCGGCGGTTCCCGCCCCGCGAAGCGCCGAGATCGCGGGATCTCGGCCGGGGTGGGCAGACGGCGACGCCGCCGGCGCCGGCCGCGGAGGGCCGGTCACCGACGGCGTCGGGACGGTGCTGCCGTGCTCAGGCGGCCTGGGTGCCGGTCGCCTCGGGGTTCGCGGCGAGCGCGGCCCGGGAGGACTCGACGAGCGCGGCGAAGGCGGCCGGCTCGTTGACGGCGAGCTCGGCCAGGACACGACGGTCCAGCTCGATGCCGGCCAGCTTGAGGCCCTGCATGAACCGGTTGTAGGTCATGTCGTTCAGGCGTGCCGCGGCGTTGATCCGGGTGATCCACAGCTTGCGGAAGTCACCCTTGCGTGCCTTGCGGTCGCGGTAGGAGTACGTCGCCGAGTGGAGGATCTGCTCCTTGGCCTTGCGGTACAGCCGCGAACGCTGACCGCGGTAGCCGCTGGCGGCCTCGAGGGTCGTCCGGCGCTTCTTCTGGGCGTTGACCGCCCGCTTCACGCGTGCCACGTGAGAGCTCCTGTCTGTTCGTTACGGGAGAGGGGCGGTCAGAGACCGAGCAGCTTCTTCATCCGGCTGGTGTCGGACGGCGACAGCACGCCGATGCCCTTGATCCGCCGCTTGCGCGAGGACGACTTGTGCTCGAACTTGTGCTGGTTGTTGGTGTGCTCGCGCACGAGCTTCCCGGACCCCGTCACGCGCACGCGCTTGGCCGTGCCCTTGTGGGTCTTCTGCTTCGGCATGTCCCTCGTCCTGTTCTGTCTGTCGGTGTCCGTCGGCAGCACGGGGCTGCCGGACGGCACCGGCCGTCTCGGTGGTGCGGTCTGCGGCGGCTCAGGCGCTGGGCGCCTGCTCCTCGGCCGCGGATGCCTTCTCCGCCTTCGCGGATCGGCGGGCGGCGTCCTGCGCTGCCTGGTTCCGGTGCGGGGCGATCACCATGACCATGTTGCGGCCGTCCTGCTTCGGGTTGGACTCGACGACGCCCAGCTCGCTGACGTCGGCGGCCAGCCGCTGGAGCAGCCGGTAGCCCATCTCCGGTCGCGACTGCTCGCGACCGCGGAACATCACGGTGATCTTGACCTTGTCGCCGCCCTTGAGGAAGCGCTCGACGTGGCCCTTCTTGGTCTCGTAGTCGTGCGGGTCGATCTTGAGGCGCAGCCGCATCTCCTTGATGACGGTGAGCGCCTGGTTCCGCCGGGCCTCGCGGGCCTTCTGGGCGGACTCGTACTTGAACTTCCCGTAGTCCATGAGCTTGGCGACCGGGGGGCGCGCCATGGGCGCGACCTCGACCAGGTCGAGCTCGGCGTCCTGCGCCAGGCGCAGGGCCTCGCCGATGGACACGACGCCGACCTGCTCACCCTCCGGTCCGACCAGACGGACCTCGGGGACGCGGATGCGGTCGTTGATGCGGGGCTCGGTGATGGCCTCTCCTCTGCTCTTGCCGGTGAGGAGTCCTGGCCCGTCCCGGGCGCCGGAAGGACGAAGGCCCCGGGAGCATCAGCTCACGGGGCCCACTCTCCGGCGGCGCACACGCCTGCGGCGCGTACGCGTCGCGCGCGCCGGCGGAGTGGCCGGCTCGCGCGATCCGGGGACCTGGTCGCCTGGACGGCGTCAGGTGGGAGCGGGCTCCTCTTGGATCAGCGGCCCGGGAGGGCCGCTGGTGGTTCGCGTGCCTCGATGAAGCAGGGAGGCACGCCCATGCTACAGCGTCCCTGGGCGGGAGAGAATTCCCGCCCCCCTGCGGGGTCGCGGGGCGTCCGTCAGTTGTCGTAGAGCAGCGGAGGGGGCACCGGGTCGTCCGCCCGCGCGCGTTCGCGCAGCGCCCGCAGCCCCTCGACGGCGCGCACCGCGTACTCGCCGTCGAACACCTGGACGGCGTGCACGGAGATCTCGTCGCCGTTCTCCAGCAGCAGCGACGCCCAGGTCGCCTTCCGGTCGAACCGGACGGCCCGCACGGCCTGCCAGGGGTAGCGGTGGTGGACGGCGATGTTGCGGACGACGACGCCGCCGAGGTCGGCGTCGACCCGGGACCGGCCGAGGAGCACGATCCCGGCGGCCAGCACCAGGCCGAGGCCGACGATCGCGAACTGGTCGGAGGTCCGGTAGGTGACGACGGTGTTGGTCGTCTCCTTGAGACCGAGGGCCACGTAGACCATGACGCCCAGGACCACCGCACCGAGGAGCACGCACAGCAGCCGCATCCGCCGCGGCACGGCCGACACCCGATCGTTTCCGGTCACGCGCCCATGGTCCCAGCCCCGCTGTCGCGGGCGGCACGGGCCCGGCTGGCACAGTGCGGGGCGTGGAGATCACCGGCACCGCCCAGCACGAGGCGTGGGAAGCCCGCGCGCTGCCCCCGGTCGAGCAGCTGCGCGCCGACCTGTGGTCGATCCCGGTCCCCATCCCCCACAACCCGCTGCGCTACGTCAGCGTCTACGCGTTCGCCCTCGACGGCGGCGGGATCGGTCTGCTCGACACCGGCTGGGGCAGCGACGAGAGCTGGGCGGCGCTGACCGGCGGCCTGGCGCAGCTCGGGGCCGACGTCACCGACGTCCGCGGCGCGCTGGTCACCCACCTGCACCACGACCACCTCGGGCTGGCCGCCCGCGTGCGCGAGGCCAGCGGCGCGTGGATCGCCATGCACCCGGCGGACGCCGGGCCGGTGGGCCGGTTCTCGACGATCGGCGCCCAGGGCTTCGTCGACGCCGAGGTCGCGTTCCTCGTCCGCCTGGGCGCCCCGCGGGAGGACGCCGTGTCCGACGTCGGGCCGGCCGACCGGTACGAGGCGTTCACCTCGATGGCCGTCCCCGACCGCCTGCTCGAGGACGGCGACCACGCCGATCTGCCCGGCTGGCGTCTGCGCGCCGTCCACACCCCGGGTCACACGCCCGGCCACCTCTGCTTCGCCGAGGAGCGCACCGGGCTGTTCTTCGCCGGCGACCACGTGCTGCCGCGCATCAGCCCCAACATCTCCACCTCGCCCGCGGGCGCCGCCGATCCGCTCGGCGACTTCCTCGACTCGCTGGCCGCCGTCCGCGACCTCGACCCGGTCGAGGTGCTGCCGGCCCACGAGTGGCGCTTCCGCGGTCTCGACGCCCGGGTCGATGCGCTCACCGCCCATCACGAGCAGCGGCTGACCGAGCTGCTCGCGGCCGTCCGCCGGCACCCCGGGTCCACTCCCTGGGACCTCGCCGCGCACCTCACCTGGTCGCGGCCGTGGGAGCAGTACGAGCGGCGGATGCGGATCTTCGCGGTCACCGAGACCGACGCCCATCTGCGCCTGCTGGGCAGCCGCGGGCTCGTGCGGAGCAGCGACGGACCGGTGCCGACGTGGACCCTCGCCCTCCGCTGACCAGCGTCGCCGACCTCGCCGCCCGGGTGCTCGCCGGGCCGGCCCGGCTGGGCGACGTCCGGCTGGTGTGCGTCGACGGGCCGGCCGGATCGGGGAAAACCACCGTCGCCGGCCGGCTGGCCGCCGCCCTCGGGGACGGCGCCGTCGTGGTGCACCTGGACGACCTCTACGCCGGCTGGACCATCACCGGCGCCGTGGCGCGGCTGTCGGCCGGCGTCCTGCGGCCGCTCGCCGAGGGCCGCGCCGGGGCCTACCACCGCTACGACTGGCACGCGGGGCGGTTCGCCGACGACCCCACGCCGGTGCCCGTACCGGCGGTCCTGGTCGTCGAGGGCTGCGGCAGCAGCCCCCGCGCGCTCGACCCGTGGACGACGCTGCGCGTCTGGATCGAGGCGCCCCGGGACCTGCGGCTCTCCCGCGGCCTGGACCGGGACGGGGCCGGGATGGAGCCCGAGTGGCTCCGGTGGCAGGAGACGGAGGCCGCGGAGTTCGCCCGGGAGAGCACCCGGGCACGGGCCGACGTCTGTCTCGACGGGACCATCCGGCTGCCCTGACGTGTGCTGTGTCTCACCGGGCCGACACACGACCGGAACACGGACGCGACACCATGGACGGGTGACGCAGACCGCACCCGAGCCCGGGCTGCTGCCGCTGGCCGGCTACACGGTCGCGGTCACCGCTGCCCGCCGCAAGGAGGAGCTGGGCGCGCTGCTGGACCGCCGCGGGGCTCGGGTGGTGCACGCCCCCGCGATCCGGATCGTGCCGCTGGCCGACGACGCCGAGCTGGTGGCCGCTACCCGGGAGGTGCTGGCGCAGCCGATCGACCTCGTCGTCGCCACCACCGGCGTCGGGTTCCGCGGGTGGCTGGAAGCCGCCGAGGCCTGGGACCTGCCGCTGGTGGACCACCTGCGCCCGGCCCGGGTGCTGGCCCGCGGGCCGAAGGCGCGCGGCGCGATCCGCGGCGGCGGGCTGGTCGACGCGTGGTCGCCGGAGTCGGAGTCGTCGGCCGAGGTGCTCGCGCACCTGCTGTCGGGCGCCGAGGGCCCGCTGGAGGGACGACGGATCGCCGTCCAGCTGCACGGGGACCCGCTGCCCGACCTCGTGTCCGGCCTGCGCGCCGCCGGTGCCGACGTGCTCACCGTGCCGGTCTACCGCTGGGTGCTGCCCGAGGACGTCGCCCCCGTCCGCAAGCTGGTCGGGTCGGTGGTGGCGGGTGCGGTGGACGCGGTGACCTTCACCAGCGCCCCGGCCGCGGCCAGCCTGCTCAGCGTCGCCGAGGAGCTGGGGCAACGCGCGGAGTTCGTCGCCGCCATGAACGGACGGGTGCTGGCCGTCGCCGTCGGGCCGGTGACGGCCGGGCCCCTGGACGCCGCCGGAATCCCGTCCTTCCAGCCCGAGCGCGCCCGGCTCGGAGCGCTGGCCCGCGAGGTGGTGGCCCGCCTCCCCGAGCGCGACCCGGTGCTGCGGGTCGGGCCGCACACGCTGCAGGTGCGCGGGTACGCCGCCGTGCTGGACGACCGGTTGGTGGAGCTCGCCCCCGGCCCGCTGGCCGTGCTGCGCGAGCTCGCCCGGCAACCCGGGCACGTCGTCGCCCGGGCAGACCTGGTCGCCTCGCTGCCCGGTGGCGGGGACGGGCACGCGGTGGAGATGGCGGTGACCCGGCTGCGCGCGGCGCTGGGAGCCCCGGTCGTCGAGACCGTCGTCAAACGGGGTTACCGCCTCAAGACCTGAGATCCCGTCGCATGAGAATGCGCGGGAAGCCGTTGATCACCGAGTCGGTGTCGGCGGCCTTCACGAACCCGGCCCGCTCGAACAGCTTCCGCGTGCCCACGTAGGCCATCGTGAGGTCGACCTTGCGGCCCTCGTTGTCGACGGGATAGGCCTCGACCGCCGGTGCGCCGCGGTCACGGGCGAACGCGACGGCGCCGTCGACCAGGTGGTGGGCGATGCCCTGGCCCCGATGGCCGGGCCGCACCCGCAGGCACCACAGTGACCAGACGTCGAGGTCGTCGACGTGCGGGATCTTGCGGTTCCTCGCGAAGGAGGTGTCCGCCCGCGGGTGGATCGCCGCCCAGCCGACCACCTCGCCGTCCTCGTAGGCGAGCACCCCGGGCGGCGGATCCTCCGCGACGAGCTGCCGGACCCGCTCCGCGCGCGCCGGCCCCTGCAACGCGAGGTTCTCCTTGGACGGGACGCGGTAGCTCAGGCACCAGCAGACGTTCGCGTCGGGCCGCTTGGGGCCGACCATCGTCGCGACGTCGTCGAAACTGCTCGCCGGGCGGACCTCGATCGCCATGCCCGCATCGTGGCAGCTACACGCGGCCGAGCGCGGTGTTCGGGCGCAGGTAGACCGTCCAGGTGACCGCCACGCAGACGACGTAGAAGGCGATGAACGCCAGGTAGGCGGAGTCGCCGGTGCCGGTGGTCATGAACGACTGCCGGAACGCCAGGTTCACCAGCACCCCGCCGAACGCCCCGACGGCGCCGGCGATGCCGATGAGGGCGCCGGACATCCGCAGCGCCCGCCGATCGGCCGCCTCGGCGTCCCCGCCCTCGGCCACCTGCTGCAGTGCCTGCGACCGGAAGATCGCCGGGATCATCTTGTAGGTCGACCCGTTCCCGAGGCCGCTGAGCACGAAGAGCGAGACGAAGCCGACGACGAACAGCGGCAGCGACTCCAGCTGGCTCGCCGTCCAGACGACCGACGCCCCCACGGCCATCGCGACGAAGTTCCAGCGGGTGATCCGGGCGCCGCCGAACCGGTCGGCCAGCGAGCCGCCGAACGGCCGGATCAGCGAGCCGAGCAGCGGCCCGAGCCAGGTGAGCGAGGCGGCGGCCAGTGGCGTCGCGAACGACTCGGTGAACTGGTTCTGCAGCACCTGCCCGAAGGCGAACCCGAAGCCGATGAACGAGCCGAACGTCCCGATGTAGAGGAAGGACATGATCCAGGTGTGCGGCTCGCGGGTCGCCTCGCGCATGGCCCGCGGCTGGTTGCGCGCCGTCGTCAGGTTGTCCATGACCAGGGCCGCGCCGACGGCGGCGACGACGATCAGCGGGAGGTAGGCGAACAGGATCACCCGCGGATGCTCGGCCCCGACCGTCGCGAGCACCAGCAGGCCGACGAGCTGGACCACGGGGACGCCGAGGTTGCCGCCGCCGGCGTTGAGCCCGAGCGCCCAGCCCTTGAGCCGGTCGGGGTAGAACGCGTTGATGTTCGCCATCGAACTGGCGAAGTTGCCGCCCCCGACGCCGGCCAGGCACGACACCACCAGCAGCGTCGTGAACGAGACGCCGGGCTCGAGCACGATCGCGGTGGCCACGGTGGGCACCAGCAGCAGGGCCGCGCTGACGATCGTCCAGTTGCGGCCGCCGAACGTGGCGACGGCGAAGGTGTAGGGCAGCCGCACGAACGCGCCCAGCGCCGTCGGCAGCGTCGTCAGCAGGAACTTCCCGGCCGGGTCGATGCCGTACACCGCCTCCGGGAGGAAGAGCACCAGCACCGACCACAGGCTCCAGATCGAGAAGCCGATGTGCTCGGAGAACACCGAGAAGAACAGGTTGCGGCGGGCGACCGTCTTCCCGGTCTCCTCCCAGAACTGCGGATCCTCCGGACGCCAGTCGTCGATCCACTTCCCGCCCCGACCCCGCGTCAGCGGTGGCGGCGCGGCGACGGTGTTCTGCGACATCGACGTCTGGGCGGGGCGGGTGGGGGCGGCCATGCGAGGACGGTCCCAACAGCGGGTAACGCCGGCGTCGCCCCGAGGCGGAACCCGTGTTCCGTTTCCCTCACCGCGGCTGCCCCGCTGTGGTGAGGGGCCGGCGCCCGGCGTGCAGTCGGGCGCGGGAACCGACGAAGATCACCGGGTGACCGCATCCGAGCAGGCCCGTGCCGACGACCAGCTGACGGGCCGCGCCCTCATCGAGGCCGGCAGCCCGGTCGCCGGGTCGATGTGCCGGGCCGCGGCCACCGTCGTCTTCGAACCGACGGCTGCGGCGGTTCAGGTGAGCGACCGGCTCGCCGCCTGCCTGCGCGCCGTCGCCGACGAGGCGGCCGACGTGCCGGTGCCGCGCGAGAGCGTCCGCGCCGGGGCCGCCCTGGCGTTCGCCGTCGAGTACGCGGCCACCCAGCACCGGAACGGCCGCGGGGCCCGCGACGACGGCTGGTTCGAGCCCCGCCCCGGCAGCCGGGCGGCGGCCGACGAGCTCGCCGAGGCGGTCGTGACCGCGGCCCGCCGGTCCACCGACGAGCGCCGGGTGCGCCACCTGGGCTACCTGCTCGCCGAGGTGTCCCTCTCCCCCGACATCGACCTCGAGCTCGCCGGGCGCGCGCTGCGCCTGGCCGAGTCGCTGAGCTGGCGGCAGCTCGCCCTGGTGGCCGGGGTCGGCCGCCGGGATCGCGCGCCGCTGCCCATGGATCCGCTCGAGGACGAGCCGCGGACCTGGACCGCCTGGGGCGCCCGCCAGGACGTCGGCGACCTGCAACGCGCCGGTCTGCTCGACCCGGCGCCGGTGATCTCCCGGCCGCGCGCGACCCTCCCCCGGCTGCGCGCCGCCGACCTGCGGCTGACCCGGCGCGGGGTCCTGGTGCACCGCCTGCTGGCGCTCGACCTGCTGCACGCCGACGCCGTCGCGGCTGCCCTCGCCGACCTCGGGCTGCACTCGTCCTGATCAACGGCTCGGATCGTTACCGATTCGTGTCCTCCGGCTGTCATCCTTTCCGGCCCCTCGACGCGTCTATCAGTCGAGGGGACGGCGAGGGGAGCCAGGAGTGCTCGAGAGCTACGGCCGCACGGCGGAGAGCGCGTCGCTGATCGCTGCCCGCCAGCTGGCCGAGGAGGCCCACCGCCGCCGGCTCCTGTCCGACCTGCGCCGGCGTCGTCGTCCGCTGATCGTCCCGCCCCCGCTGACCGTGGAGAGCGAACCCGTCGAGTGAGGCCCCCCGTCTCGGCGCCTGCGGTGGGCTGCCTGCTCGCCGCCGTCCTGGCACTGGCCTCCTGCGCGGGCGGCGGCGGCACCACGTGCCCGGCCATCGGCTGGAGCAACGCGCTGGTCGTCGAGTTCGCCGACGGCTGGCCGTCGGTCGAGGGCGGGGTCACCCTCGAGTGCGTCCCGCAGTGCTACCGGCCGGTGCTGGTGGACCCCGGGGCCGCGACGGTCGACCCCGCGTCGGGCTCCCCCGCGACCGGCCTCCTCGACATGTCCACCCCCGGCTCCGCCACCGTCCGCGTGATCGGCCCCGACGGGTCCGTGCTCACCGAGGTCGACGCCGAGCTGGACTGGCGACGCGTCGGCGGGTCCGAGGAGTGCGGCGGACCGCACGAGGCGACCGTCGTCGTCCCGGCGCCCTGACCTCAGGTCGAGCGGGCGTAGGCCGCCGGCGTGGTGCCGAGCAGCCTGCGGAAGTGCCGGGTCAGGTGGGCCTGGTCGTAGAAGCCGGCCGCCGTCGCCACCTCCGCCGGGGGCATGCCGTCGAGCAGGAGGGAGCGGGCACGGTCGATCCGCCGGCCCACCAGGTAGCGGTGCGGCGGCAGGCCGTGGGCGCGACCGAAGGCGCGTACCAGGTGGGTGGGGTGGACGCCGAACTCCGCTGCCGTCTCCTCCAGCGAGACGCCCTCGACCACCCGCGCGTCGAGCAGATCGCGCAGCCGGTCGGCCAGTGCGTCGTCCCGGGCCTCCGGGGCGGCGGTGATCTCGCGGTCGAGGTGCTGCCGCAGGCGCTCGAGCACGAACGCCAGCCGGCTCTCCGCCTCGAGCAGCTCGGTGTGCGGGGCGAGCGCGGTGTGCAGCCGGTCGATGCGGGTGCGCAGCAACCGGTCACCGAACGCGGGTCGGTCGACCGCCGTGCCGATCCGCTCCGTGCCGAGCGTCCCCGGGTCCAGGTAGATCACGCGCTTGCGGAAGCCGCCGGGGAACCGGGACCGCCCGTCGTGCGGCACCCCCGGCGGGAGCAGGGTCACCGCGGCGGGGTCGGCACCGTGGGCGTGCCGGTCCAGGTCGTAGCGGACCGCGCCGTCGTCGACCAGCAGCAGGGTCCAGGTGTCGTGCGTGTGCGGCGGGTAGACGTGGTCGGTGAACCGGGCGTGGAACACCTCGGCGAGCCCCGGCACCGGCGGGCGCCAGGCCCGCACCTTCTCCCCGTGCGGCGCCGGAGCGGTCACGTCAGGAACGTACAAGAAGCGCGCGTTCCCGCGGGAGCACGCTGGGCGCCATGGAGACGACGCCGCTGCTGACCGATCAGTCCGAGGAGGTGGGCCCGCCGTGGCCCACGAAGATCGCCGTCGTGCTGCGGGAGGGCCTGCTCCCCTGGCAGGAGCTCAACGTCACCGCGTTCCTCGGCAGCGCGATCGCCGCCGCGGTCCCCGAGCTGGTCGGCCGCCCGTACGAGGACGCCGACGGCACCCGGTATCTGGCGATGTTCCGCCAGCCGGTGCTCGTGCTCACCGCTCCCGGCGACGTGCTCGCGACCGTGCGGCGCCGCGCGCTGGAGCGCGGCCTGCCGACCGCCCTGTTCACGGCCGACCTGTTCACCACCGGCGGTGACGCGGAGAACCGCGCCGCCGTCCGGGCCGTCCGCGGCGCCGACCTGGACCTGGTGGGGATCGCGCTGCACGGGCCGAAGAACGCCGTCGACAAGGTGGTGAAGGGCTCCCGCATGCACCCGTGAGGCCGGGCTCAAGTCCGCCCCAAGTGCATCCAAGTCATCCGGAAGCGACTCCCGTCATGGTCGTCCGCGACCCACCCGACGAGGAGCACACCGATGACCCAGCAGACCTACCCCACCCCGCCCCCCGGCCCGCAGTACGGCCCGCCCCCCGCCTACGGCCCCCCGCCGGTCCCCCAGGGCCGCCCGCGCCGCGGCCGGACCGGGATCGTCGTCGCCTCGATCGTCGCCGGGCTCGTGGTGCTCGGCGGGCTCGTCGTCGGCGCGGTCCTGCTGTTCGGCGCGAAGACCCTGGACACCGCGGACGTCGAGGCCGAGATCAGCCGCGTGACCGCCGAGGAGACCGGCGTCGCACCCGAGGACGTCTCGTGCCCGACGGACGTCGAGGCCGAGTCCGGGGGGACGTTCTCCTGCACCGCGTCCCTGGAGGACCAGCCCGTCTCCTTCACCGTCAGGCAGACCGACGACGAGGGGAACGTCCAGATCGACGGCGACAACGAGTTCGTCTACGTCGACGTCGTCGAGGCGTCGCTGGACGAGCAGGTGGGCGCGCTGGCCGGCGTGGCGGTCATCAGCACCTGCGACACCGACGGCCGGTCCGTCCTCGTCGACGCCGTCGGGACACCGATCACGTGCTTCGTGGACAACGCCGCGGACGCGACCGACACCGTCGAGGTCGTCGCCACCGTGGACGAGAGCGGCGAGGTCACCTACGAGTTCGCCTGACCGGCGGCTGGACCTCGACCACGAGGGCCCCGTCGACCTCCCGCACCGGGAAGAGACGGATCGGCGGGGCCCCGTCGGTCGAGGTGCCGTCGGTCCACCGGTAGGCGTACTGGTGCAGCGGGCAGACCAGGACGTCGACGTCGGTCTGCCCGTCGGCCAGCGGCCCGCCGGCGTGCGGGCAGGCGGCCTGCGTGGCGTGCAGCGACCCGTCGCGGAGCCGGAAGACGGCGACCTGGACGCCGTCGGCGACGAAGGTCCGCCCCTCCCCCGGCGGGACGTCGTCGACCCGCCCCACGACGACGCCGGTCGTCGTCGCCACGTCGGTGACGCTCATCGGACCGGCACCTTCGGCAGCGCGATCAGCGGGAGGGACGGGCGGAACTGGCCCGGTGTGGCCGGTTCGTTCGCGTCCTGCCCCCACGGATCGCGGTAGGCGTCGATCGACCGCTGGATCCCGGCGTCCAGGTCGGCGCAGATGCCCTCGCCGTCCTCCAGCAGGACGTGCTTGAGCTTCTCCAGTCCGACGCGGGGCACGAAGTCGTAGGTGCGCTCGAGCCAGTTGGCGTTCTCCCGGTAGTACTGCATGAAGCGGCCGGCGAGCTCGAGCACCGCCTCCGGGGAGTCGACGGTGGCGAGCAGGTCGCCCTTGCGGACGGTCGCGCCGGCAGCACCGCCGACGTAGACCTCCCACTTGCCGTTGCCGACGGCGACGACGCCGACGTCCTTCACGTAGGCCTCGGCGCAGTTGCGCGGGCAGCCGACGACGGCGAGCTTCATCTTCGCCGGGCTCTCGATGCCCTGGAACCGGGTCTCGAGGTCGATGCCGAGCTGCGTGGAGTCACCGAGCCCGAACCGGCAGAAGTCCGAGCCCACGCAGGTCTTCACGGTGCGGAAGCTCTTGCCGTAGGCGTACCCCGACGGCATGCCGAGGTCGTTCCACATGGCCGGCAGGTCCTCCTTGCGGACGCCGAGCAGGTCGATCCGCTGGCCGCCGGTCACCTTCACCATCGGGACCTCGTACTTCTCCGCCACCTCGGCGATCCGGCGCAGCTGGGCGGGCGTGGTCACGCCGCCCTTCATCTGCGGGACGACGGAGAACGTGCCGTCGCGCTGGATGTTGCCGTGGACCCGGTCGTTGACGAACTCGGCGTCCTTCTCCGGCACGTGGTCGGAGCCCCACATCATCTTGAGCAGCGAGGTCAGGCCCATCTTCGACTTCGCGTCGTCCTTGCCGCCGGGCGCGAGGGCGGCGAAGACGGCCGACACGCTGCGCAGGTCGCGCTCGCGGATGGCGGCCATGAGCTCGGGCTTGGTCATCGGGATGCCCGGCACGTAGTACGAGGCGGCGGGGTCGTCGGCGAGCTCGCCCTCGGCGGCCCACTCGACGATCTGCTTGACCAGCGACTTGCAGGAGCCGCAGCCCTTGCCGGCGCGGGTGCGGTCCATGACCTCGCCGACGCTGCCGCAGCCACCGGCCACCGCGCCGCAGATGTCGCCCTTCGACACACCGTTGCAGTTGCAGACCTGGGAGTCGGCCGGCATGTCCGCGACGCCGACCTCCTCCGCCCCGTCGGAGAGGTCGACGAGCAGCCGGATGCGCTCCTCCGGCAGCGGGGCACCGCGGTCGAAGGCCTGGGTGAGGAAGGCGACCTTGCGGGTGTCACCGAGCAGCGTGGCCCCGACCAGCACGTCGTCGCGGATGACCACCGACAGGTGCACGCCGCGCTTGGGCTCGGAGATGACCAGGAACTCGTCCTCGTCCCGCTCCGGGGTGCTGATCCCCATGACGGCGACGTCCACGCCGGCGACCTTGAGCTTCGTCGCCGTCCGGCTGCCGTGGTACTCGGCGTCGGGGTGGGTGCCGGTGAGGACGTCGGCGAGGACCTTCGCGTGCTCCCAGGCGGGCGCGACCAGCCCGTACACCTCGCCGCGGTGCTGGGCGCACTCGCCGATGGCGTAGACGTCCGGGTCGTCGGTGCGCAGCTGGTCGTCGACGACGATCGCCCGCTCCACCTCCAGCCCCGAGCGGACGGCGACGTCGGTGTGCGGGCGCACCCCGGCGGCGACGACCAGCAGGTCGGTGTCGATGCGCCGGCCGTCCGTGAGGACGACGGCCTCGACCCGGTCGGTGCCGACGACCTCGGTGGCGAGGACGTCGAGGTGCACGGTGATCCCGAGCTGCTCGACGCTCCGCTTCAGGATCGCGCCGGCCTCCGCGTCGAGCTGGGCGTTCATCAGGTACGGCATGGCGTGCACCAGGTCGACCTGCAGCCCGTGGCCCTGCAGCGCGCGGGCCGCTTCCAGCCCCAGCAGGCCACCGCCCATCACGACGGCTCGCCGGCAGCTGCCCGCCTCGGCGAGCAGCGCGCGGGTCTCGTCGATGGTGCGGAAGCCGTAGACGCCCGGCAGCAGGTCGCCGGCCTCGGTGCGGATCCCGGTCATCGGCGGGATGAACGAGTAGCTCCCGGTCGCGAGCACCAGGTGGTCGTAGGGGGTGGCGCTGCCGTCGGCGGCGTGCACCACCTTGGCCGCGGTGTCGATCCGCTCGACGCGCACGCCCGCGCGCAGGTCGATCCCGTTGTCGGCGTACCAGTCGTGGCTGTTGAGGACGATGTCGTCCTCGTGCTCCTCCCCGGCCAGGACCGGCGACAGCATGATCCGGTTGTAGTTGCCGTGCGGCTCGTCGCCGAAGACGGTGATGCGGAACTGGTCGCCGCCGCCCCGTTCGAGCACCTCCTCGACGAAGCGGGCGCCGGCCATGCCGTTGCCCACCACGACCAGGCGGCCGCGGGTGTCCAGGTCGTCGTCCACGTGCAGTGCGGTGAGGCCGGTCGGCCGCCCGCCCAGGACGGCTGTCATCAGACCTCCACCAGCCCGAGGTCGACGACCAGCTCGCCGGTGACGCCCTCGGGGGCGGCGGCGTGCAGCTCGACGACGGTGCCGCCCACCAGGTCCTCGACCACGCGCAGCGGCACGTGGACGTCGCCCTTCGCGCCGATCGGGAACCAGCGCATCGGCTCCCCGTCGCGGACGAGCAGGACGTAGACCAGCTCGGCCGTCGAGTTGCCGCCGCGGAAGTACAGCGCCTGCGCGGACCTCCCCTGCGGCACGGTGTAGCGCAGGGCGGCGTCGAGCGGCCCGGGCTTGGCCAGGCCTTCTCCGGCGATCGGGAAGACGCCTTGCAGGAAGCGTGGGCTGCTCTTCACGCGGGTGCTCCTCTTCCGGGTGGGGTGGCGCGGTGCGGGGGCGGCGTTCGGCGTGCGGTCGCGGGGCTGCGGCTGACCGGCCGCCGGGGGCGGGGCGATGAGCTCCTCGGGCCCGCCGGCGCGGGCGACGGCGACCGCGCAGACCTTGAAGGCGGGCATCCTCGACGTGGGGTCGAGCGCGTCGGCGTCGGTGAGCGCGTTGGCGCTGGACCCGCCGCCCCAGTGGAAGGGCGCGAAGACGACGTCGGGCCGCACGGCGTCGGTGACCAGCGCGTGGAAGCGGGCCCGGCCGCGGCGGGTGGCCAGCTCGACCACGTCGTCCTGGTCGACGCCCAGCCGGCGGGCCAGGTCGGGGTGGATCTCGGCCCGGGGTGTGGGCGCGATCAGGTGCAGGCTGCGGGTGCGGCGGGTCTGCGTGCCCGACTGGTACTGCGCCAGCACCCGGCCGGTGGTGAGCACGTAGGGGTAGTCGGCGTCGGGCCGCTCGTGCGCGTCGACGTGCTCGACCCGGACGAACCGCGCCCGGCCGTCGGGGGTGGCGAACCGCTCGGTGAACAGCCGGGGCGTGCCGGGGTGGTCGTCGGCGGGGCAGGGCCAGAAGACGCCCTGCTCGTCGTCGATCCGCCGGTAGCTGATGCCGGAGTAGTCGGCCGCTCCCCCGGCGCTGGCCCGGCGCAGCTCCTCGAAGACGGTCTCGGGGTCGCCGCTGAAGTGGCGGCCGGCGCCGAGCCGCTCGGCGAGCGTGGCGAGCAGCTGCAGGTCGTCGGGGACGCCGCCCGGCGGGTCGAGCGCCCGCCGTCGGCGGATGACCCGGCCCTCGAGATTGGTCATCGTGCCCTCCTCCTCCGCCCACATGGCGCTGGGGAGGACGACGTCGGCGAGCTCGGCGGTCTCGGAGAGGAAGAAGTCGCTGACGGCCAGGAAGTCGAGGTCGCGCAGCCGGCTGATGACCCTTCTGGCATCCGGCGCGCTGACGGCGACGTTGGAGGCGAGGACCAGGAGCGTGCGCACGCCGCCGTCGGTGCCCAGGGCGTCGAGCAGCTCGAAAGCGCTCTTGCCCGGCAGGGGGAGGTCGTCGGGGTCGACGCCCCAGACCGCGGCGACGTGCGCGCGGGCGCCGGGGTCCGACAGGGACCGGTAGCCGGGCAGCTGGTCGGCCTTCTGCCCGTGCTCGCGGCCGCCCTGCCCGTTGCCCTGGCCGGTGACCGTGCCCCAGCCGCTGCCCGGCCGGCCCGGCAGCCCGAGCGCCAGGGCGAGGTTGATCCACGCCTGCGCGGTGTCGGTGCCGCTGCGGTGCTGCTCGGCGCCGCGGGCGGTGAGGACGATGGCCTTCCCGGCACGGGCCAGGGCGAAGACGGTGCGTCGCTGGTCGGCGACCGGGACACCGGTGATCCGCTCCACCCGGTCGGGCCAGTAGGCAGCGACCCCCGCCCTCACCTCGTCGAAGCCGGTGGTGCGCGCGGCGACGTAGGCCTCGTCGACCAGGCCCTCGGCCAGCGCGATGTGCAGCAGCCCGTTGGCCAGCGCCAGGTCCGTGCCGGGCAGGGGCTGCAGGTGCAGGGCGGCGTTGCGGGCGGTCGCGGTGCGTCGCGGGTCGACGACGACGTGCTGGGCGCCGCGCTCGCGGCCGGCGTCGAACCACTGCATGGCCGGCGGCATCGTGTCGGCCGGGTTGCTGCCGACCAGGACCACGACGTCGGCCTCGGCGATGTCGGAGAGCGGGAAGGGCATCCCCCGGTCGAGGCCGAACGCCCGGTTCGCGGCGCCGGCCGCGGACGACATGCAGAAGCGGCCGTTGTAGTCGATGGCGCTGGTGCGGAGCGCGACGCGGGCGAACTTGCCGAACTGGTAGGCCTGCTCGTTGGTGAGGGAGCCACCGCCGAAGCAGCCCACGGCGTCGCGGCCGTGACGGGCCTGGGTGCGCTCGATGGCGTCGACCAGCCGGCCGAGCGCGTCGTCCCAGGTGGCCTCGACCAGCGGGCTGGTGCGGTCGCCGGGAGTGGCGCGGACCAGCGGGCGGAGCAGCCGCTCGGGATGGTCGAGCAGCTCGGTGGACGACCACCCCTTCGAGCACAGGCCGCCCCGGTTGGTCGGGAAGTCGGCCGGGACCAGGGTGGCCGGGCGCGCGCCGGCGGTCACCGTCATCCCGCACTGCAGGGAGCAGTAGGGGCAGTGGGTCGCCGTCGTGCGCGACGCGCCGGCACCCCGGAGCGGGGACTCGGGAACCGTGGCGGCGGGCACGGGACGAGCGTGCGTTGCCGGCATTTCCCCGCGTGGGCACCGGCGTCAACGCTGCGTTCCGTCTGCCTCACCGGGCATCGGCACCGGTTGTGCGGTGGTTGCCGCGCGATCATCCGGGGCATTCCCCGGACGCCGGCAACCACGTCGGCCCTCGGCGAGGAGAACCCGATGTCCACCTCCGACTCCCCCGTCTCCCGCGCGGAGGGCGCGTCCTCGACGAGGGGCGCCGCCCGCGACGCGATCGACGCCCAGCGGTCCCGCTACGGCGGCATCAAGTGGGGGGCGGCCTTCTTCGGCTGGCTCTCGGCGAACGGTCTGGCCGTGCTGCTGGTGGCGCTGCTGAGCGCGGCCGGGGTGGCGATCGGCCTCACCCAGGGGGTGTCCTCGACCGACGAGGCCGCCCAGGAGGCCGAGACGATCGGCGTCGTCGGCGGCATCGTGCTGCTGGTGGTCCTGTTCCTCGCCTACTTCGCCGGCGGGTACGTGGCCGGCCGGATGGCGCGCTTCGACGGCATCCGGCAGGGCATCGCCGTCTGGGTCATCGGGCTGCTCGTCGTCCTGGTCCTGGCGGGCCTCGGCCTGCTGTTCGGGTCGCAGTACAACGTGCTGCAGCAGCTGAACCTGCCGCGCATCCCGATCGACGAGGGCACCGCCACCACCGGCGGGATCATCGCGCTGGTCGCCGTCCTGCTGGCAACCCTGCTCGGCGCGGTGCTGGGCGGGAAGCTCGGCGAGCGCTACCACCGCAAGGTCGACCGCGCGGGCTTTGGCCTGTGACGGCGTGATCGAATGACCGGGTGAGCCAGGGCCCCACCATCCGGCGGATCGACGACCCGGACGAGGAGGGCCCCGACGTCCGGCTCGCCGAGCAGCGCGACGTCCCGCGCATCGCCGCGACGCTGACGGTCGCCCTCGCCGACTCCCGCTGGACCCGCTGGGCGCTGCCCGACGACGGCCGCATGCAGCGGCTCACCCGGCTGCACGAGCTCGACGCCGGCCACCGGGGCGTGGCCACGCGGACGGCCTGGGTCACCGACGACGTCGACGCCGTCGCCGTGTGGGAACCGCCGGCGGGCACCGCTCCCCTGCCCGCCGACGTGCGGGCGGCGCTCGCGAGCGAGCTGCCCTACCTCTCGGCGCACCGGACCGGCGCGGTCCGCGACACCGGCGCCCTCGTCGACGAGCAACGCCCGGACGGACCGCACTGGTGGCTGCTGCACCTGGGGGTGCGCCCCAGCGCCCGGCGGCGGGGCCTGGCCGCCGCGGTGCTGGCCCCGGCCCTGCTGCGCTGCGACGCCGACCAGGTGCCGGCCGCGACGGCGGTGTACTCGTGGGCGAACGTGCGCTTCCTGCGCGGGTTCGGTTTCGAGGTCACCGCGGAACTGCGGACGGCGGACGACGAGCTGCCCGTCTGGGTACTGGTGCGCCGCCCGCTGCCGCGCTGAGATCCGCCGTCGCGCACTGTCGATCCGGCAGGGTGGCGTTCGTACAGGGGGTGAGCGACCGGCACGGGGCCGGCGCCGACCCGAGGAGGAACGCCATGCCGCAGTACCTGATGACCGTGGTGGAGCCGAGCACCGGCCCCGGCCTGCAGCCGGGCGAGCTGGAGAAGATCATGGTCGACGTCGAGGCGGTCCACCGGGAGATGGCGGACGCCGGGGTCTGGGTCTTCGGCGGCGGCCTGCACCCGCCGTCCACCGCCACCACCCTGCGCCCGAAGGGCGACGAGGTCCTGGTGACCGACGGCCCGTTCATCGAGGGGACCGAGCACGTCGGCGGGTTCTCCGTCATCGAGGCACCGGACCTCGACGCCGCCCTGGAGTGGGGCCGCAAGCTGGTCCGCGCCACGACCATCCCCATCGAGGTGCGGCCGTTCTACGACACCGCGCGGTGACCGACGTGCCGGCCGCGGAGATCGAGCGGGCCTTCCGCGACTCCTACGGCCGCGCCGTCGCCGTCCTCACGCGCCTCCTCGGTGACATCGACGCCGCCGAGGAGGCGGTGCAGGACGCCTTCACCACCGCCGTCGCCCGCTGGCCGGTCGACGGGGTCCCGCCCAGCCCGGCGGGCTGGATCGTGACCACGGCGCGGAACCGGGCTGTCGACCGCCTCCGCCGTGAGGCCCGCCGCCAGGACAAGCACGTCGAGGCTGCCCTGCTGCAGGAACCGGACGAGCCGACCGAGGAGCATGCCGTGCGCGACGACAGGCTGCGGATGGTGTTCACCTGCTGCCACCCGTCGCTGTCCGTCCCCGCCCGGGTGGCCCTCACCCTCCGGCTGGTCGGGGGCCTGACGACGCCGGAGATCGCCGCGGCGTTCCTGGTGCCGGAGGCGACCATGGCCCAGCGGCTGGTGCGGGCCAAGGCGAAGATCCGCGACGCGCACATCCCGTACCGGGTGCCGACGGAGGCGGAGCTGCCCGACCGGCTGCCCGCCGTCCTCGCCGTCGTCTACCTGGTCTTCACCGAGGGGTACGCCGCCTCCTCCGGCGACCGGCTGGTGCGCGAGGACCTCTGCGCGGAGGCGATCCGGCTGGGCCGGCTGCTGGCCGGGCTCATGCCCGACGAGCCGGAGGTCGCCGGCCTGCTGGCGCTGATGCTGCTCACCGAGGCGCGGCGGCCGGCCCGGACGACGCCCGACGGCGACCTGATCCTCCTGGCCGACCAGGACCGCACGCACTGGGACCGCGCGCTGATCGCCGAGGGCCACGACCTGGTGCGCGCCTGCCTGCGCCGGAACCGGCCCGGGCCCTACCAGCTGCAGGCGGCGATCCAGGCCGTGCACACCGATGCGGCGACGCCGGGCGACACCGACTGGCGGCAGGTCGTCGCGCTCTACGACCAGCTGCTGGCGGTCTCACCCAGCCCCGTGGTGGCGGTGCACCGAGCGGTGGCCGTCGCGGAGGTGTCCGGCCCGGCGGTCGCCCTCGGCCTCGTGGACGAGATCGACCTGGACCGGCACCACCTCTTCCACGCCGTGCGCGCCGACCTGCTGCGGCGGCTGGACCGGCGGGCCGATGCGATCGCCGCCTACGAGGCGGCGATCCGGCTCACCGGCAACCAGCGCGAACGGGTGTTCCTCCGGCGGCGGCGCGATGAGTTGTCCGGGTCCGGGCCGTCCGAAGAGGTATGAGCGCCCCGTTCCCCCTGGACGTCACCTTCACCGCCCCGATCGAGAAGGACGGCGCCTTCCCCACGTTCCTGACCGTGCCCGACTCCGCCGAGCTGCTCGGCACCCGCCGCGCGGTCAAGGTCACCGGCACGACCGACGGTCACCCCTTCGCGGCGACCCTCATGCCCTCGGGCCAGGGGCCGCACTGGCTGCCGCTGCGCGCGGCGATCTGCCGGACGATCGGCAAGAGCGAGGCAGGTGAGGAGGTGACCGTCCACCTGCAGCAGCGGTTGAGCTGACGCCCGCCTAGTCCTCGATGAGGTCCCGCCCCTGCGCGCGCAGCCGCGCGAGGCTGTCGAGCATCCCGGTCAGCACCTCGGGCGGGTGCCCTTCCCAGTCGCCCACCTCCCCGACCACGCGCAGCGGGTGGCGGGTCCGGTAGGACCGGGTCGGGTTGCCCGGGAAGCGCTTGTCCGTGACGTTCGGGTCGTCCTCGAACGGGCCCAGGGGCTCGACGACGTAGACGTGCCCGCGCTCCTCGCTCCCGCCCAGGGCCGTCGCCAGCTCCGCGCCCCACACCGCCGTCTCCAGGACCGCGGCGAAGTACACGTGGTTCGCGACCCGGCCCTCCTGGTAGTTCGAGCCGTGCCCGGGCACCAGCTCGTCGCCCACCGCCAGGGCGTACCTGGTCCCGTGGAAGAAGGGCCCGCTGACGTGGTCGCAGTGCTCGTAGGTCACGGGACCGTCGTCGGTGCTCTTCGCGTCCATCGCCCCCCTGTCGTCGGGCACCTGGTCAGTCCCAGGTGCGGCGCTGCTTCTTCAGCTGGCCGCGCTGCTTCTTGGCCTGGATCCGCCGCTCCTGCGACCCCTTGGTGGGCTTGGTGCGCCGCCGCGCCGGGGGCGGCGGCGCCAGCGCGGCCCGCAGGACGGCGGCCAGCCGTTCGCGGGCTGCCTGCCGGTTGCGCAGCTGCTGCCGGTGCTCGCTGGCCGCGATCGTCAGGACGCCGTCGACCAGCCGGCCGCCGAGCCGGGCGGCGAGGCGGGCCCGCTGGGAGTCGGTCAGACCGGGCAGCTCCAGGGGCGCCACCGAGAGCTCCACCCGCGAGTCGGCGGTGTTCACGCCCTGCCCGCCCGGCCCCGAGGACCGGGAGAACCGCCAGCTCAGCGCACTCGCGGGCACCATGAGGGAGCCGGTGACCGGGAGGTCGCCGGAGGCGTCGTCGGGCGTGGGCACGGGATCAGTCTGACGGTCAGGCGGCCGGCGCCACGGCCAGCGGTCCGGGGCTCAGCTGCTCGGCGGTCCATCCGGGCACGCTGTCGGCCCACTCCGCCCGCTCCTCCGGGATCACTCCCCGCAGGATCCGCCGCCACGTGAGGGCACGGGCCAGCGGTGCGACGCGCAGGGCCAGCGCGCACTGGTCACGGAGGATCCGGGAGTCACCGAAGTCCTCCCAGACCTCCAGGTACGCGTCACGCAACCGGTGGAGGACCGGGTCCCCGTTCCCCACGGCCAGCATCCGGCCGGCCATGCGCAGCGCCACCAGCAGGCTCACGAAGGGGTGCGCGACCGAGGCGTCGCCCCAGTCGAAGAACCGGTGACGACCGCCGCCCGCGAAGACGTTGGCGTCGTGCAGGTCGTCGTGCTGGAGCGTGGCCGGGATCGGCCCCTGCGCGAGCCCGCGGCACGCCTCCACGTACTCCGCTCGCGTGCCGGCGAGGCGGCCGCGCGCCTCGTCGGTCAGGCCGCCGGGACGCCCCACGAGCTGGGCCTCGTCGTCGGCGAGCAGCCCCTCGACCAGGTGAGGCAACAGCTCGGGGCGGTGATCGGGCACGCCGAGGGCGACCATCTCGACGGCATGCGGGGCGAGTGCGATCTGCAGCCGGGCGTAGTCGGCCAGCATCGCCGCCCAGGCCGACGGATCATCGGCGCCACGGTCGCGCAGGGTCGGACCGCCGTCGGGCAGCAGCAGGAGCCGTCGCTCGCGGTGCGCCGCGAGCGGGACGAGGACGTGCTCCGGCACCCATCGTCCGAGGGCCTCCGCCAGTGGTGGTTCCTGGGCCGAGCCCGCCCCCACGGACTTGAGCCACGCGACACCGCCGCCGCGCAGAGGGAGCCGGAAGGCGGTGGACCAGATCCGCACGTGCACCTGCTCCGGCTCCCCGTCGAGCCGGCACCCCGCGCGGGCCAGCTCGGCGGCCGCCCAGTCGAGCGCGGCGGTCCGCCAGGCGGCGTCCTGCCAGGTCGACGTGCCGGTGAGGTCGGTGATCACCGCGCGAGGCTACGTGCCTCCCGGGCACCGGGCACGCGAGTTCGCTCAGGCAGGCACCGGGTCCGCACCGCCCGTGGCGCCGGGGCGGCAGCGCGCCAGCCGGAGGACGGTCAGCCAGGCACCGCGCCGGGCTCCGTGCCGCTCGAGGGCTTCGACCGCGTAGTTCGAGCACGTCGGGCTGTACCGGCAGCACGGCGGCCTGTTCGGGCTGATGCGCCGCTGGTAGACGCGGACGGCGGCGATCATGCGGTCGGCCAGGCGCGTGCCCCGCTCCCCGGTGCCGGCGTGCCGGACCTCGCGCAGCGTGCTGGGCGCCAGCAGCATCGAGTCCATGCCGCAGCCGATGGCGTTCGCCAGGCAGCAGCCGGTGTTGAGGAACAGCAGGTCCCGCAGGCAGCTGTCGTTGCGCCGCCGGTAGCCGTATCCGGGGCCGTATCCGTATCCGGCCGGCGGACCGTAGCCGTACCCCCGTCGCGGACGCCGACGCCGCGGACCCCAGCCACTGCTCCAGATGAACACCATGGACCGCCTCTACCCGCGAGATGATCGGGGGCATGCCATCCCTGTCCGACGCGCTCGCGGCGGGTCCGGTCGTGCTCGACGGCGGGCTCTCCACGGAGCTCGAGGCCCGGGGGCACGACGTCTCGTCCGCGCTGTGGTCCGCCCGGCTGCTGCGGGACGACCCCGCGGCGATCGTGGCCGCGCACGCCGCCTTCGCCGCGGCGGGCGCCCGGGTCGCCACGACCGCCAGCTACCAGGCCACGGTCGAGGGCTTCGCCGCGACCGGCGTCGGGGCCGCGGAGGCGCGGCGGCTGATCGCGTCGTCGGTGGCCCTCGCGCGGGAGGGACAGGGCGAGGGGTGGGTCGCCGGCTCGGTCGGGCCGTACGGGGCGATGCTCGCGGACGGCTCCGAGTACAGCGGCGGCTACGTCGACACCGTCGGCGTCCGGGCGCTGCGGGCGTTCCACCGGCCGCGCATGGAGATCCTGGCCGAGGCCGGCGCCGACGTCCTCGCCTGCGAGACGGTGCCCGCCGCCGCGGAGGCGGAGGCGCTGCTCGAGGAGGCCGAGGCGCTCGGCGTGCCCGTCTGGCTGTCGCTCACCACGGTGGTCGACCGCGACGGTGTCGCCCGCACCCGGCGGGGAGAGCGGGCCCGGATCGTCTTCGCGATGGCGGCCGACGTCGCGCAGGTGGTGGCCGTCGGCGTGAACTGCACCGCGCCGTCCGCCGTCGGCCCGGGGCTGGCCGCGACCTCGACCGCGGGCAAGCCCGTGGTGGTCTACCCCAACAGCGGCGAGACGTGGGACGCCGCCGCTCGCCGCTGGCGCGGGGACGGCGGCCTCTCCCCCGCCCAGGTGCCCGGATGGATCGACGCCGGCGCACGGCTGGTCGGCGGCTGCTGCCGCGTGCGCCCCGCCGACATCGCCGCGCTCGCCGCCGCGGTGGAGTGATGGAACGGCCCCGGTGCAGGGTCCCGCCGCGAGCCTGCGAGCGGTGGGGGGCGCCGGGGTCCTTCTTCAGAGGATCGGGTTGCCGCCGGTGACCGCGACCCGGGCGCCGGAGACGTAGGACGCCTCGTCGCTGGCCAGCAGCACGTAGACCGGCGCCAGTTCGGCCGGCTGACCGGGACGCGCCAGCGGCACCTGCTGGCCGAAGCTCTCCACCTTCTCCTCGGGCATGGTCGCCGGGATGAGGGGAGTCCAGATCGGCCCGGGCGCGACGCTGTTGGCGCGGATGCCCTTGTCCGCGTACATCTGCGCCATGCTCGCCGTGAAGTTGGCGATCGCGGCCTTCGTCATGGCGTAGGGCGCCAGGTTGGGGCTGGGCATGTCGGAGTTCACCGAGGACGAGTTGATGATCGCCCCGCCCGGGGGCATGTGCGGGATCGCGTCCTTGGTCAGGACGAACATGGCGGTGAGGTTGGTCGCGACCGTGTAGTCCCACTCGTCGTCCGACACCTCGTCCAGGGTGTCGTGGCTCATCTGGAACGCGGCGTTGTTCACGAGGACGTCGACCTTGCCGAACTCCTCGACGGCCTTCGGGATGATCGTCTTGCAGTGGCTGCGGTCGGAGATGTCACCGGGCACGAGCACGCACCGGCGGCCGGCCTCCTCGACGTACTTGGCGGTGTCCTGGGCGTCCTCGTGCTCGTTCAGGTACGAGATGAGGACGTCGGCACCCTCGCGCGCGAAGGCGATCGCGACGGCGCGGCCGATGCCGCTGTCGCCGCCGGTGATCACGGCGGCCTTGCCGGCGAGCCGCCCCGAGCCGCGGTAGCTCTCCTCGCCGTGATCCGGCTTGGGCGTCATCTCCCCCAGCGTGCCGGGGACGTCCTGCTGCTGTGCGGGCTGGCTCTCGGGGCGGGGCGACGACATGGCTCTCCTCCGGTGCGGGTCGCGGATGGGCAGGGACCGTGCGGTCCGTGCCGGTCCTCCGCGCGCTACCCGGGAAGGAGAGCGGGGAACCTGCGTGCGGCGGAGATCAGGCGGCGCGCGAGAGCGGCGTGCGGGTGGGAACCGCGGACGGCCGGACCCAGCGCATCTCGAGCCGGCGACGGCCGGAGCCGTCGATCACCGGCACCCAGTGGCACTCGGGGCAGTTCGTCAGTTCACGCATGGTTCCGTCCACCTTCTGTTCACCTGCTGTTCATCTTCTCCCCACATCGACCTCCGGCATGCGCTCCTGGAGGTTCCGTTACCGCTTCGTGACCTGATCGCGAGCGGCTGGTCGATCGCGGGAAGCCCGGGCGGGTCGGGCACGCTGTTGCTCACGATGACCGCAGCCCCGCTCCTGGACGACGCCACCGACCTGTCCGCCCTCCGCGCGAAGGGGGACGACGCCGACGAGCTGTTCGCCGCCTTCGCCGCCTGGGCCGAGGCGAACGGCACCGTGCTCTACCCGGCGCAGGAAGAGGCGCTGATCGAGCTGGTCAGCGGCGCCAACGTCGTCCTGGCCACCCCGACGGGGTCGGGCAAGTCGCTGGTGGCCACCGGCGCCCAGTACGCGGCTCTGGCCGCCGGACGGCGCAGCTACTACACCGCACCGATCAAGGCGCTGGTCAGCGAGAAGTTCTTCGCCCTCTGCGGCGTGTTCGGCGCCGAGAACGTCGGCATGCTCACCGGCGACGCGTCGGTGAACGCCGGCGCGCCGATCATCGCGTGCACGGCGGAGGTCCTGGCCAACATCGCGCTGCGCGAGGGCGCCGACGCCGACATCGGCCTCGTGGTCATGGACGAGTTCCACTTCTACGGCGACCCCGACCGCGGCTGGGCGTGGCAGGTGCCGCTGCTCGAGCTGCCCCGGGCGCAGTTCCTGCTGATGAGCGCCACGCTCGGCGACGTCACCTTCCTGCGCGAGGACCTCACCCGCCGCACCGGCCGGCCGACGGCGCTGGTGGCCAATGCGGAGCGCCCGGTGCCCCTGCACCACTACTACGCGACGACGCCGATGCACGAGACCATCCAGGAGCTGCTGGACACCCGGCAGGCGCCGGTCTACGTCGTCCACTTCACCCAGGCCTCGGCGCTGGAGCGGGCGCAGGCGCTGATGAGCGTCAACGTCTCCACCAAGGAGGAGAAGGCCGCGATCGCCGAGATGATCGGCGGCTTCCGCTTCTCCTCCGCCTTCGGGACGACGCTGTCGCGGCTGGTCCGCCACGGGATCGGCGTCCACCACGCCGGGATGCTGCCCAAGTACCGGCGCCTGGTGGAGCAGCTGGCCCAGGCCGGGCTGCTCAAGGTCATCTGCGGCACCGACACCCTCGGCGTCGGCATCAACGTGCCGATCCGCACCGTCGTGTTCTCCGCGCTGTCGAAGTACGACGGCACGCGGATGCGGCTGCTGCAGGTGCGCGAGTTCCACCAGATCGCCGGCCGGGCGGGACGCGCCGGCTACGACACCGCGGGCACCGTGGTCGTCCAGGCGCCCGAGCACGAGGTCGAGAACCTCAAGATGTTCGCCAAGGTCGAGGACGACCCGAAGAAGCGCCGCAAGCTGGTCCGCAAGAAGGCGCCCGAGGGCATGGTGCCCTGGAGCGAGTCGACGATGAACCGGCTCATCGAGTCCGAGCCGGAGAAGCTGACCAGCCACATGCGCGTGACGACGGCGATGGTCCTCGACGTCGTCGACCGGCCCGGCGACCCGTTCGTCGCGATGCGCCGGCTGCTCACGGAGAACCACGAGCCGCGCAAGCGGCAGCTGCGGCTGATCCGCGAGGCGATCGGCATCGCGCGCTCCCTGCTGCAGGCCGGGGTGCTGGAGCGACTGCCCGAGCCGGAGCCGGACGGCCGCCGGTACGACCTCACCCTCGACCTCCCCGAGGACTTCGCCCTCAACCAGCCGCTGTCGACCTTCGCGCTGGCCGCGATCGACCTGCTGGACGCCGACTCCGACACCTACGCCCTGGACGTCGTCAGCGTCATCGAGGCCACCCTCGACGACCCGCGGCAGATCCTCGCCGCCCAGCTGAACAAGGCCAAGGGCGAGGCCGTGGCCCAGATGAAGGCCGAGGGCATCGAGTACGACGAGCGCATGGAGCTGCTGGAGGAGGTCAGCTACCCGAAGCCGCTCGAGGAGCTGCTGGGGCACGCCTTCGACGTCTACCGCCAGACCAACCCGTGGGCGGCCGACGCCCACCTGTCACCGAAGTCGGTCGTCCGGGAGATGTGGGAGCGGGCGTTCACCTTCCGGGAGTTCGTGAACACCTACGGGCTGACCCGGTCGGAGGGCGCGGTCCTGCGCTACCTGTCGGACGCGTTCAAGGCGCTCCGCTCCGGCGTGCCGGCGTCGGCGCGCACCGAGGAGGTCACCGACCTGGTCGAGTGGCTCGGCGAGCTGGTGCGGCAGGTCGACTCCTCGCTGCTGGACGAGTGGGAGGCACTCACGAATCCGGACGACGGCCCGGTGGCGGAGGTCGCCGTGCCCGCCCGGCCGCGGCCGCTCACCGGCAACGAGCGGGCGTTCACCGCGATGGTGCGCAACGCGCTGTTCCGCCGGGTGGAGCTGTTCGCCCGGCGCCGCTGGTACGACCTCGGCGAGCTCGACGGTGCCTCCGGATGGGACGCCGACCGGTGGGAGCAGGTCGTGCGGGCGTACTTCGAGGAGCACGACGAGGTGCGGACCGGCGCCGACGCGCGCGGGCCGGCGCTGCTCATCGTCGACAAGGACGAGCCCGGCGTCTGGCGGGTGCGGCAGATCCTCGACGACCCCGACGGCCACCACGACTGGGGCATCGACGTCGAGGTGGATCTCGAGGCCTCCGACGAGGAGGGCGCCGCCGTGCTCCGCGTGGTGGACGCCGGCCGCAAGGACTGAGGGACGCCGGTCAGCGCCGGTCGGGCAGGACCTTGCCGGGGTTCATCAGGCCGGCGGGATCGAGCAGTTCCTTGATCCCGCGCATGAGGTCCAGGGCCACCGGGTCCTTGTAGTCGGCGACGATCTGCCGCTTGCTCTGGCCGAGCCCGTGCTCGGCGCTGATGCTGCCGTCGAACCGCGCGGTCGCGTCGTAGACGATCCGCGCCAGCTCGTCGGCGCGGGCCCGGAAGCCGTCGTCGTCGGCGCCGACCGGCTTGCTCAGGTTGTAGTGCAGGTTGCCGTCGCCGATGTGTCCGTAGACGACGGCGCGGATGCCCGGGACCGCCTCGGCCAGCGCGCGGTCGGTCTCCTCGACGAAGGCGGCGATGCTGCTCACCGGCACCGTGACGTCGTGCTTGAGGCTCGGTCCCTCGAAGTTCTGGGCCTCCGAGATCCCCTCGCGCAGCGTCCACAGCGCCGCGACCTGCGCCGTCCCCGATCCGACGACGGCGTCCAGGACGAGGTCCCGCTCGAACGCCTCGGCCAGTCCCGCCTCCAGCTGTGCCCCGAGCGCGGCGTCGGCGAGCGTGTCGCCCAGGTCGACGAGGGCGTACCAGGGATGGGGCTCGGGGAAGGGATCCCGGGCACCGGCGACGTGGGCGAGCACGAAGTCGACGCTCTGGCGGGACATGACCTCGAACGCGGTGACCCGGTCGCCGACCAGCGTCCGGAAGACCCCGAGCAGGTCGACGGCGGCCTGGGGTGACGGGAGGGCGACCCACGCCGTCGCCCGGCTGCGCAGGGCCGGGTACAGCTTCAGCACCGCCGCCGTCACGACGCCGAGCGTGCCCTCCGCCCCGATGAACAGGTGCTTGAGGTCGTAGCCGGTGTTGTCCTTGCGCAGCCCGCGCAGGCCGTCCAGCACCCGCCCGTCGGGCAGGACGACCTCCAGGCCCAGGGTGAGGTCGCGCATGTTCCCGTAGCGCAGGACGGCGGTGCCACCCGCGTTGGTCGAGAGGTTGCCACCGACGGTGCAGCTCGCCTCCGACCCGAGGGAGAGCGGGAACAGGCGGTCGACGGCGGCCGCCGCCTCCTGGACCTGCTGCAGGACGACGCCGGCCTCGACGGTGATCGTCTGGTTGGCCGGGTCCACCTCGCGGATCCGCCGCAGCCGGGTCAGCGAGAGCACCACCTCGCGGCCGGACGCGTCGGGGACGGCGCCGCCGCACAGGCCGGTGTTGCCGCCCTGCGGGACCACCGCGACCCCGGCCTCCCGGCAGAGGGCGACGACGGCCGCGACCTCCTCGGTCGTGCCGGGCCGGACGACGACAGCGGCGCTCCCCCGGTACGCGTTCCGCCAGTCGGTGAGGTAGCCGGCCAGCCGGTCGGGGTCGGTGACCAGCCCGGCGTCGCCGACCACCTCGCGCAGTCGGGCCAGCAGGTCGGGGTGCGTCATGCGGGGTCCTTCCCGGGCGTGCCGGCCGGGTCCAGGCCCAGGATCCGGCGCGCCGCGTCGGTGCGTGCGGTCAGGTCGGCCAGGTCGGACCGGTCGCCGGAGATCTCCGCGAGCCGCGCAGCCCAGCCGGGCATGCGCCCCGGGAAGCCCGCGGCCAGGACGTCGACCATCGTCGCCACCGCGGTGCTGGCGCCCGGCGAGGCGCCGAGGAGGGCGGTGAGCGAGCCGCCGGCGGAGGCGACCAGCTCGGTGCCGAACCCGACCATCGCGCCGCGGCGGCCGTCGGTCATCTTCAGCACCTGCACCCGCTGCCCGGCGGTGATCAGTTCCCAGTCCTCGGGCCGCACCTCCGGCACGAACATCCGCAGCGCCGCCGCCCGTGCCCGGGACGTCTGCGCGACCTGCCGGACCAGGTACGCCATGAGCGACCGGTTGTCGCGGGCCGACGCCGCGAGGACCGGGAGGTTGCCGGGGCGCACCGACCGCAGGAGGTCGCTGCGCCGCCCGGTGCGGAGGAAGCGGGGCGAGAACGCCGCGAACGGCCCGAACATCAGGTACTCCCGCCCGTCGACGGTCCGGTGGTCGAGGTGCGGCACGGAGATCGTGGGCGCGCCGGGCTCCGCGTGGCCGTACACCTTCGCCCGGTGGGCGGCCACGAGCTCCGGACGCGCCGTCCGGAGGAACTGGCCGCTGATCGGGAACGCGCCGTACCGGCGCACCTCCGGGACGCCGGCCCGCTGGAGGAGCGGCAGCGTGCCGCCCCCGGCACCGACGAAGACGAACGGCGTGCGCAGACGGCGGGGCTCACGGGTGGCCACGTCGCGCACGTCGACCTGCCACCCGGTGCCGTTCCGCCGCAGGGCCCGCACCTCGGAACCCAGCCGCACCGAGCCGCCGCGCGACCGCAGCCCCGCGAGCAGCCGGCGGGTCAGGACGCCGAAGTCGACGTCGGTCCCCCGGGCCGACCGGGTGACCGCCAGCTCCTCGCCCGCCGGCCGGTCGGTGAACATCAGCGGCAGCCAGTCGCGGAGCACGGCCGGGTCGCCGCTGAACTCGGTGCCGGCGAAGAGCGGGTGCTCCTGCAGCGCCTCGAAGCGACCACGCAGGTGCGCCACGCCGTCGGGGCCGCGGCCGAACCCCAGGTGCGGGACCGACCGGACGACGTCGGCCGGCGCGCCGAGCACCCCGGCGCCGGCGAGGTGGGCCCAGAAGAGGAGCGAGGCGGAGAACTGCTCCCCGATCTCCACGGCCCGCGACACGTCCACCGAGCCGTCGGGCCGCCGCGGCGTGTAGTTGAACTCGCAGAGCCCGGCATGGCCGGTCCCGGCGTTGTTCCAGGCGCTCGAGCTCTCCAGCCCGGCCTCGGGCAACCGCTCGACGACGGCGATCCGCCACCCCGGCTCCAGCTCGCTGAGCAGCATGCCCAGCGTGGCGCTCATGACGCCGCCGCCGACCAGGACGGCGTCGAACTCCTCGGTCACGGGTCTCCTCTCATCCGAGCACCAGTGCGATGCCGACCAGCACGGGGACCGACAGCAGGGTGCTGAGCAGGATCACGTCGCGGGCCAGCAGGGTGCCGCGGTCGTAGGTCGCGGCGTACACGAACACGTTCTGCGCGGTCGGCAGCGCGGAGGTGACCGTCACCGCGAGCAGCGCGACGCCGTCCAGGCCCGCTCCCCACCGGCCCAGCGCGTACGCGACGGCCGGCATCGCGACGTTCTTGAGGACGACGGCGAGCCACACCTGACCGGCGAGCGGACCGGCGGCCGGGCGGGGCGCCCCGTGCAGCGTCATCCCGTAGGCGAGCAGCGCGGCCGGTACCGCCAGCGCCGCGATCAGCTCGACGGGTTCGAGGACGATCGCCGGGAGCTCGCCGCCGCTGGCGGCCAGGAGCAGGCCCAGGGCGCAGCCGATCACCACCGGCGTCCGGAGCGGCTGCAGGACCAGCCGCCACCGGCTGGTCGCCGGACCCTCGGACCGGGAGCGGGCGAGCACCGCCAGCCCGATCGGCGCCATGACGAGCACCTGGAAGAGCAGCACCGGGGCGACGTACGCGGCGTCCCCGAGGATGTACACCGACACCGGGACGCCGAGGTTGCCGGCGTTGACGTAGGAGGCGGACAGCGCACCGGTCGCCAGCTGGGCCGCCGGCAGTCGCCAGCGCCACCAGGCCAGCCCGACGAACAACAGGGCGACCACGACCGCGCTGCCCGCCGTCCCCAGCAGGGCGAAGGAGAGCACGTCGTGGGTGTCGGCGCGCCCGAGGGTGAGGAAGAGCAGCGCCGGGGTGGCGACGAAGAACGACAGGCGGGACAGGATCCCCGGGGCGTCGGACCCGAGCAGCCCGGATCGACCCACGACCCAGCCGACGGCGATCACCGCGGCGAGGGCGGCGAACCCGCCCAGCACCCCGCTCACCGGGACAGTTCCGCCTCCACCGCCCGCACCAGGGTGGCCACCGCCCCGGGGGCCTGGGGCAGGAACAGGCTGGGCTCGGCGAGCTCCAGCTCCAGCACGACCGGCCGCCCGTCCGCGTCGCCGACGAGGTCGATGCGCGCGTACAGCGGAGCGTCGTCCACGCCCACCAGGCCGGGGACCGCGTCGAACACCCGCTGCGCGAGGTCCCGCTGCGCCTCGGTGGGCGTCGTCGCACGGAGGTCGCCGCGGCTGTCCCGGTCCTGGCGGACGCCCTCCCCGCGCCGCAGCAGCGGCCCCTTGCGGACGGCGTGCGAGAAGCGGCCGCCGATGAAGAGCATCGCCGTCTCCCCCGCCTCGTCGACGCTGGCGAGGTAGGGCTGGACCATCGCCGTCCGGCCCGCCGAGGTCAGCTCGGTCGCGTGCGCCAGGGCGGCGCCGGCATCGGTCCACCGTGCGGTGTCGCGCGATCCCGCGGAGACCGACGGCTTGACCACCCACTCCCCCGCGTGCGGCAGCTCGTCGGCCGCGCCCGGGTCCCAGACGGTCGGGACGACCGGGAGCCCGGCCGCCTCCAGGTCGCGCAGGTAGGTCTTGTCGGTGTTCCACCGCAGCACCTCGACCGGGTTGCGCAGCCGTGGGACGCCCGCGGCCCAGCCCAGGAACTCCTCGAGCCGCCAGGCGTAGTCCCAGCAGGACCGGACGACGGCGAGGTCGTAGCCGGTCCAGTCGACCGCCGGGTCGTCCCAGCGGACCAGGTCGACGGCGAGCCCGGCGTCGGCCAGCGCAGCCGACGCGAGCGGCAGGTCGGGGTCGACCCGCAGCCCGCGTTCCGAGCCGACCAGGGCGATCCGCTCAGCCACGGGCGACCCGCAGCGTCCCGTCGATGCGGCGCGGGATGCCCTGGTAGTCCTCCCTCAGCTCCTCAGGGAGCACCTCCGCGGGCGCGCCCTGCCACGTCACCGGGCGCAGGAACCGGCGGATGGCGGTGGTGCCGACCGAGGTGTGCTGCGAGTTCGTCGACGGCCACGGTCCGCCGTGGTGCTGGGCCCAGGAGACGGCCACGCCCGTGGGGTACGCGTCGTACACCAGGCGGCCGGCGCGGGTGCGCAGCTCCTGCGAGACCGCGAGCGGCAGGTCGGTCTCGCCCTCGCCGCGCAGGACCGTCGCGGTGAGCGACGACGGCATCAGCTCCAGTGCCGAGAAGAGCGACTTCTCGTCCTCGTACCGGGCCACGACGGCCACCGGGCCGAAGCACTCCTCGGTCACCTCGTGCGGCAGCTCGCCCGCGGAGGTCTGGAGCAGCAGCGGCGTCGCCCGGAAGCCGGGGCCGTCGGGCGAGCTGCCCTGCGCCACGGTCTCGACGCCTGGCAGCTCGGCCAGCCCGGAGGAGATCCGGCCGAACGAGTTCGCGATGCCCTCGTTCAGCAGGGTCTGCGGCGCTGCCGAGCGCACGCTCTCGGCCATGGCCTCGAGCAGCGCGTCACCCTCGGGGCCGGCGGGGACGAAGGCCAGGCCGGGCTTGGTGCAGAACTGGCCGGCGCCGAGGGTGAACGACCCGACGAGCTCGGTCCCGATCTGCGGGCCGCGCTCGGCGGCCGCGCGCGGGGTGACCACGACGGGGTTGAGGCTCGACAGCTCGCCGAAGAAGGGGATGGGGTCCGGCCGCTGCTCGATGATCGCGAGCAGTGCCCGGCCGCCGTTGACCGAGCCGGTGAACCCGACGGCCCGGATCGCCGGGTGCGCGACGAGGTCGGCGCCGGCCTGGACGCCGTGGACGAGGCCGAGCGTGCCCTCGGGGGCGCCCGCGGCGCGGGCGGCCTCGACCAGGAGGTCGAAGACCAGCTGCGAGGTCGCGGGGTGCGACCCGTGCGCCTTGACGACCACCGGCGACCCGGCGGCCAGCGCGGAGGCGGTGTCACCGCCGGGCACGGAGAAGGCCAGGGGGAAGTTGCTGGCGCCGAAGACGGCGACCGGGCCGATCGGCACCAGCATGCGGCGCAGGTCCGGCCGCGGCCCCATGGGCGTCTGGCCGGCGTGGTCGATGGTCGCCTCCAGGTAGCTGCCCTCCTCCAGGACCTCGGCGAAGAGGCGCAGCTGGTAGGCGGTCCGGGTGAGCTCGCCGTTGAGCCGGGTCTCGCCCAGCCCGGTCTCCCGGTCGGCGACGGCGACGACGTCGTCCCGGCGGCCCTCGAGCGCGTCGGCCAGGGCGCGGAGCAGCGCGGCGCGGCCGGCCCGGCCCATCGCGTCGAGCGCGGGGGCCGCGTCGAGCGCCGCGGCGACCAGCCGGTCCACCTCCGCGGTGGTGGTCTCCTGGGCGACGACCTCGACGGTCTCGCCGGTGCGGGGATCGATGCTCACGACGTCCATGGGGGTGCTCCTCGTGGTGGTGTCAGCGGGGCGCGTCGACGTGGACGCGGTCCACGGTCCAGGCGCGCGCCTGCTCGGTCAGGGTGACGCCCAGGCCGGGCCGGTCGGAGAGGTGCATCCGCCCGTCGCGCGTCTCGAGCCGCTCGTTGAACAGCGGGTGCAGCCAGTCGAAGTGCTCGACCCACGGCTCGATCGGGTACGCGGCGGCGAGGTGGACGTGGATCTCCATCGCGAAGTGCGGTGCCAGGCCGAGGTTGCGGTGCTCGGCCAGGGTCGCCAGCTTCAGGAACTGGGTGATGCCGCCGACGCGCGGGGCGTCGGGCTGCAGGATGTCGACCGCCCCCTGCCGGATCAGCTCGTAGTGCTCGGCGACGCTGGTGAGCATCTCACCGGTGGCGATGGCGGTGTCGAGGGACCGGGCGAGCTGGGCGTGCCCCTCGGCGTCGTAGGCGTCGAGCGGCTCCTCGATCCACACCAGGTCGAACTCCTCGAGCCGGCGGCTGACCCGCATGGCCGTGGCTCGGTCCCACTGCTGGTTGGCGTCGACCATGAACGGCACCGCGTCCCCGAGGTGCTCGCGCACCGCCCGCACGCGCCGCAGGTCCTCGGCCGAGTCCGGGAGCCCGACCTTGATCTTGATGCCGCCGACGCCGCTCTCCAGCGTGCGGGTGGCGTTGTCCTTCACCTGCTCGATGGACTCGTGGAGGAACCCGCCGGAGGTGTTGTAGCAGCGCACCGAGTTCCGGTGGGCGCCGAGCAGCTTGGCCAGCGGGAGGCCGGCGCGCTTGGCCTTGAGGTCCCACAGCGCGACGTCGATGGCCGCGATGGCCTGGGTGGAGGCGCCGCTGCGGCCGACCGAGGCGCCGGCCCAGACGAGCTTGGTCCACAACCGGGCGATGTCGTTGGGGTCCTCGCCGATCAGGTCGGGCGCGATCTCCCGCGCGTGCGCGAACTGCGCGGGGCCACCGGCGCGCTTCGAGTAGCTGAACCCGACGCCCTCGAAGCCGGCCTCCGTGCGGATCTCCGCGAAGAGGAACGCCACCTCGGTCATCGGCCGCTGCCGGCCGGTGAAGACCTTGGCGTCGCTGATCGGGTTGGGCAGCGGCAGGGTGACCGAGGAGAGGGTCACCGACTCGATGCGGTCGAGCACCGCCGGTGCCGTCACGGGCGCCGAGGCCAGGGTGGTCATGCGTCCTCCAGGAGGGGTCGGGTCAGCGGACCAGGCAGGGGCGCTTGGGGTCGAACTGCCAGCCCGGCACGAGGTACTGCATCGCGACGGCGTCGTCGCGGGCCCCGAGGCCGTGCTCGAGGTAGAGCTGGTGGGCCTTGTCGAGCGCGTCGCGGTCGAGCTCCACCCCGAGGCCCGGGGTCGTCGGCACCGCGATGGCGCCGTCCCGGATCTGCAGGGGCGACCGGGTGAGCGGCTGCCCGTCCTGCCAGATCCAGTGGGTGTCGAGGGCGGTGATCTCCCCCGGCGCGGCGGCGCCCACCTGCGTGAACATCGCGAGGGAGACGTCGAAGTGGTTGTTGGAGTGCGAGCCCCAGGTCAGCCCGAAGTCCGCGCACAGCTGCGCCACGCGGACCGATCCGCGCATCGTCCAGAAGTGCGGGTCGGCGAGCGGGATGTCGACGGCGTTCGAGCGGACCGCGTGCGCCATCTGCCGCCAGTCGGTGGCGATCATGTTGGTCGCCGTCGGCAGGCCCGTGGCGCGGCGGAACTCGGCCATCGTCTCCCGGCCGGAGAAGCCGCCCTCCGGCCCGACCGGGTCCTCCGCGTAGGCGAGCACGTCACCGAGGTCGCGGCAGAGCTCGACGGCGTCGGCCAGCAGCCACCCGCCGTTGGGGTCGAGCGTGATGCGCGCCTCCGGGAAGCGCTCGGCCAGGGCACGCACCGCCGCGACCTCCTGCTCCCCCGGCAGGACCCCGCCCTTGAGCTTGAAGTCGGAGAAGCCGTAGCGGGCCTGCGCGGCCTCGGCCAGCGCGACGACCGCCTCGGGGGTCATCGCCTCCTCCCGGCGCAGCCGCTCCCAGTCGTCGGCCGGGTGGGTCTCGGCCAGGTACGGGAGATCGGTGGCCGTACGGTCCCCGACGTAGAAGAGGTAGCCGAGCATCGGCACGCTGTCGCGCTGCTGCCCCTCGCCGAGCAGCTCGGCCACCGGGACGCCGAGGTGCTGGCCGAGCAGGTCGAGCAGCGCGGACTCCAGCGCGGTGACGGCGTGGATCGTCGTCCGCAGGTCGAAGGTCTGCTGGCCCCGACCGCCGGCGTCGCGGTCGGCGAACGCCGCCGCGGCGGAGCGCAGCAGCCGGCCGTAGTGCGCCACCGGCTGCCCGGTCAGCATCGCGCCGGCGTCCTCGATGGTGCGGCGGATGGCCTCCCCGCCCGGCACCTCGCCCAGCCCGGTCCGCCCCTCGGAGTCGGTGACGATCGCGATGTTGCGGGTGAAGAAGGGCCCGTGCGCGCCGCTGAGGTTCAGCAGCATGCTGTCGTGCCCCGCGACGGGGACCACCTCGACGGTGGCGACGGTCGGCGTCCGGCCGGTCATGCGGTCCTCCAGTGGGTCGGTGCCGGCGTCAGGAGACCTTGGAGACCAGGGCCGTGAGCTCGGCGAGCTCGGCCTCGGTCAGGTCGGTGAGCGGCGGGCGCACCCGGCCACCGTCGCGGCCCACCGCGGTCAGCCCCGCCTTCACGATCGACACCGCGTACCCGCGCTGGCGGTCACGGATGTCGAGGTAGGGGATCACGAAGTCGTTGAGCATCGAGTAGACGGCCGTCCGGTCCTGGGCGCGCACGGCGGCGTAGAAGCGCAGGGCGAACTCGGGCAGGAAGTTGTACAGCGCCGACGAGTAGGTGCTGACGCCGAGCTGCAGGAGCGGGAGCGCGAAGGTCTCGGCCGTCGGGAGGCCCCCGACGTAGATCAGCCGGTCGCCCACCCGGGCGTAGGTCCGGGTCATCTGCTCGATGTCGCCGATGCCGTCCTTGAGCCCGATCAGGGTGGGGTTGCGGTCCGCGGCCTCCGCGACGGTCGTGTCGGCGAGCACCGCGTTGGCGCGGCTGTAGACGATGACGCCCAGGTCGGTGGCGCGGCACACGGCGCTGATGTGCTCGACCAGCCCGGCCTGGCTGGCCTCCGTGAGGTACGGCGGGAACAGCAGCAGGCCGGACGCGCCGGCCGCCTGGGCGGCCGTCGCCTGGGCGACGGCCTGCGCGGTGCTGCCGGTGGCGGGGGCGAGCACGGGCACGCGGTCGCCCGCTTCGTCCACGGCGATCCGCAGGACGCGGTCGATCTCCTCGGAGGTGAGCGAGAAACCCTCGCCCGTGCCGCCGGCGGCGAACAGCCCGGCCACGTCGAAGCTCGACTGCCAGGCGAGGTGCTCGCGGTAGCGCGCCTCGTCGACCCGGAGGTCGGCGTCGAAGTGGGTGACCGGGAAGGAGAGCAGGCCCGACTTCAGACGGTCGGCGAGAGCGTCGGGCGGCATCAGCGTCACGGAGATCAGGTCCTCGGGTCCGACGGGTCCACCCGTCCGACGCTGTCGTCGGGGTCCGGGCGGTGGTCGGCGTCACCGTAAGAACCCCGGACGATGCCTGTCCAAGAGTAGTTGGGCATCGGACGATGCCCGCAGAGCATCGATCCCCCGGCCTAGAAGGACGTCGTGCTGCGCTCGAGCAGCTCCAGCACCCGCCACAGGGCCGGGTTGCGGGACTCGCGCACCCAGAGCAGGTGCAGCTCGACCGGCTCCGGCACCGCGGTCCGCAGGCGGACGAACCGCACGCCCTCGATCGGCAGGCGCGCCGCCGAGGCCGGCACGAACGCGACGCCGCGCCCGGCGGCGACCAGCCAGAGCATGGTGAGCACCTGGCTCACCGTGTGCACCGCGTTCTGCGAGGCCGTCGGGACCAGGCTCACCACGAGGTCGTAGAAGTACCGCGCGCGGGTCGGCGAGTGCATGACGACCGGCTCGGCCGCGAGGTCGGCGGCGACGGCGTCCCGCCCCAGCGCCAGCAGCCGGTGACCCGCGGGGACGGCGACCAGGAGGGCCTCGCGGTGGAGCAGACGGGACCCGAAGGTGTCCGCGTCGAACGGCGGGCGGGCCAGGCCGAGGTCGATCTCCTCGTTGAGCAGGCCGGCGACCTGTTCCCGCGTGACCATCTCCTCCAGGTCCAGGGCGATGTCGGGGAGCGCCCCGCCCACCTCGTTGAGCAGCAGCCCGAGCGTGCCGTAGGTGGAGGCCGCGGTGAACCCGATGCGGACGACACCCCGCGACCCCGACGACACCCGGCGGGCCAGCTCGGGTGCGGTGTCGGCGAGGGAGAGCAGCCGCCGCGCCTCGCCGAGGAACACCTCGCCGGCCGCGGTGAGGGTCACCCGGCGGTTGTCGCGCTCCAGCAACTGGGCGCCGACGGCGCGTTCGAGCTTCTGGATCTGGCGGCTCAGTGGAGGCTGGGTCATCTTCAGCCGGGCGGCCGCGCGGCCGAAGTGCAACTCCTCGGCGACCGCGAGGAAGCCGCGCAGTTGCTCCAGGGTGAACGCCATACCCTCAAGGTATCAACCAATGCTCCATTGATCTTGGACAGGCATTCATTGACCTCCATACGCTCCGCTGCGTCCGGGCCGAGTGACGCCACTCACAGACGCCCCCCGCTCGAAGAGGAGATCGACATGACCACCACCCACCGTGCGCGCCGATGGGCGACGACCGGTGCCGGACTCGCTCTGGCCCTCTCGCTCGCGGCCTGCGGCGGCAACGTCGGCGGCGGTTCGGATGCCGAGGGCGAGGAGTTCCCGGGCGGCGACCCGATCACCATCTACGTCGGGCAGGACCCGGGCGGCAGCACCGACCTCATCGCCCGCGCCGCCGCCGAGGGCCTCTCGGAGGATCTGGGCGTCCCGGTCACGGTCGAGAACAAGCCCGGGGCCAACGGCGCCCTGGCCGCCCAGGAGCTGGCCGGCGAGGAGCCCGACGGCCACACCCTGATGGTCTACAACGGCAGCCTCGCCTACATCACGCCGCTGGCCGTCGCCGAGGGCGAGGCGCCCGACATCGCCGACTTCGACATCGTCACCGGGCTCTCGCTCGACGACTACGTCCTGGTCACCGCCCCCGACTCCGGCTTCACCACGGTCGAGGACCTCGCCGCGGCGGGCCGGCCGGTCACCTTCGGCACGACCGGCGTGGGCACCGGCAGCCAGCTGTCCCAGGAGCTGCTGTTCGCCCAGGCCGACATCGAGGCGACCGCGGTGCCCTTCGACGGCGGATCGCCCACCCTCACCGCGGTGCTCGGTGGCCAGGTGGACGTCGGGTCGATCCAGCTCGGCGAGGCCATCGAGCAGATCGAGGCCGGCGAGCTGACCCCGATCGTGACGTTCGCGGAGGAGCGGCCGAGCTACCTGTCCGACGTCCCGACCGCCGTCGAGGCCGGCTACGACGTGCCCGTCCAGCAGTCGCGGGCCGTCTTCGCACCCAAGGGCCTGCCGGACGACGTCATGACGGCGCTGCGCGAGGGCTTCCAGGCGGCGTTCGAGGTGGAGGCCTACCAGCAGTTCAACGAGGACAACCAGCTCACGCCGTGGGAGGTCGACGGCGACGAGGTCCGCGAGACCTGGACCAGCAACCTCGACGACTACCGGTCGGTGGTCGAGGAGTTCGGCATCGACCTCGGTGGAGACCAGTGACTTCTCCGCACAGCCCGGGGAGCCCCGGCGGCAGCACCGCCGCCGGAGCCACCCCCCAGGGGGACGGCGCCACCACCGGCTCGACCGAGGCGGTCCCGTCCACGCTGCACGACCTCGAGGAGGCCGTGCACCAGCTCGAGCACGACGCCGAGCATCGCCCCCCGCCGGCCGGCATCACCACCAACCTCGTCGTCGCCACCCTCGTCGTGGCACTCGGAGCCGCCGGGCTGGTCGGCTCCCTGTCGCTCGGCGCCGGGAGCCCCGCGCGGCCCGACTCGGGCACGTGGCCCCTCATCCTGAGCGTCGTGCTCGTCCTGCTGGGCGTCGCGCTCGCGCTCACCGCCCGCGGGTCGTCCGACGCCGAGCGGTTCTCCCGCTCCTCGTGGCTGGTCCTCGCCGGCCTGGCGACGATGGTCGTGTTCGTCGCGCTCATCGGCACCATCGGGTTCGAGATCCCCGCCGCGCTCCTGGCCTTCGTGTGGCTCCGGTTCCTCGGGGGCGAGACCTGGCGCACCTCGGTGGTCACCAGCATCGGCGTCGTCGTCGCCTTCTACCTGATCTTCGTGGCGGCCCTCTCGGTCCCCATCCCGCACCTGTTCTGAGGGAAGTCCATGGATCTCGCCCCGGTGCTCGACGGCTTCACCGTCGTCCTGGAACCGACCAACCTGCTGTACTGCCTGATCGGCGTCGTCGTCGGCATGCTGGTCGGCGTGCTGCCCGGCCTCGGGCCGGCCGCCACCATCGCGATCCTGCTGCCCATCACGATCGGCATCGAGCCGGTCACCGCGATCATCATGCTGGCCGGCATCTTCTACGGGGCCCAGTACGGCGGGACCATCACGTCGGTGCTGCTGAAGCTGCCGGGTGAGGCGTCGTCGGTCGTCACGGTGTTCGACGGCCACGCACTGGCGCGGCAGGGGAAGGCCGGCACGGCCCTGGGCATCGCCGCCATCGGCTCGTTCTTCGGCGGGACGATCTCGATCGTCGCCCTCTCCTTCCTGGCCCCCGTCGTGGCAGGTTTCGCCCTCGACTTCGGGCCGCCCGAGTACACCGCCCTCGCGCTGCTCGGCATCCTGCTGGTCGCCACCGTCAGCAGCGGCAGCCGGCTCAAGGCCGTCGTCGCCGCCGTCATCGGCCTGCTGCTCGCCACCGTGGGCCGGGACGCCTTCACCGGCGGCGAGCGCTTCACCTTCGGGAGCCTGAACCTCGCCGACGGCCTCGACTTCGTGCCGATCGCGATGGGCCTGTTCGGCCTCGGGGAGATCCTCTACAACCTGGAGGAGCGGCACAACGCCGCACAGGCGCCGGCGAGGGTCGCCAACGTCTGGCCCTCCCGCAAGGACCTGCGCCAGTCCTCGGGCGCGATCGGCCGCGGCTCGGTCCTGGGCTTCGTGCTCGGCATCCTGCCCGGCGGTGGTGCGACGCTGTCCTCGCTGGCCGCCTACGCGGTCGAGAAGAAGCGCTCCAGGACCCCCGAGCGGTTCGGCAACGGCGCGGTCGAGGGCGTCGCGGGGCCCGAGACGGCGAACAACGCCGCCGCGACGTCGTCCTTCATCCCGCTCCTCACCCTCGGCATCCCGGCCAACGCCACGATGGCCGTCATCTTCGGTGCCCTGCTGATCCAGGGCGTCAGCCCCGGCCCGCAGCTGGTCACCCAGGAGCCCGAGCTGTTCTGGGGCGTGGTCAACTCGATGTACATCGGCAACATCCTGTTGCTGATCATGAGCATCCCGCTGGTCGGGCTGTTCGTGAAGATCCTCCGCGTGCGGCCCGCGATCCTCGCCCCCATCACGGTGCTCATCACCCTGATCGGCGTCTACACCGTCAACAACAGCGTCTTCGACATCGTCCTGGTCATCGCCTTCGGCGTGCTCGGCTACCTGATGAAGAAGATCGGCTTCGACCCCGGCCCGCTGCTGCTGGCCTTCGTGCTCGGCACGCTGCTGGAGGACTCGCTGCGCCGCTCCCTGCTGATCTTCGAGGGCGACGCCACGCAGTTCTTCACCCGTCCGATCTCCGGGGTGCTGCTGGTGGTCTTCCTGCTGGTGGCCCTCGTCCCGATCGCCCGCAGCGCTCTCGCCCGCCGTCGCACCGCGCCGGCCGATCCCCGCAGCAAGGAGCTGGTATGACCGTCCTCGTCGGCTACGTGCCCACCCCGGAGGGCGACGCCGGGTTCTCGGCCGCCCTCGAGGAGTCCCGCCGCCGCGGCGAGCCGCTGGTGGTCCTCAACTCCCCGCGCGGCGGCGCGCCGGTCAGCACCGACGTCGCCCCCGAGAACGCCGTCCGGCGGATGCACGAGCGGGCCGAGGAGCACGGGGTCACCCTCGACCTGCGCCAGCACACGCACACGGGCGACGCCGCGGACGAGGTGCTGCGGGTGGCCCAGGAGGTGGACGCGTCGGTGATCGTCATCGGCATGCGCAAGCGGTCCCCCGTCGGCAAGCTGCTCATGGGCAGCAGCGCCCAGCGGATCCTGCTCGACGCCGACCGGCCCGTCCTCGCCGTCAAGCCCTGAGCGCGCGACCCCCGGCGGCGTGACCAGATAGACACGTCCCGTCCGGGCCGGGGCCCGCTCGTCGTGCCAGGCTCGACGGCGATGTCCGCATGACCGGGTGGGAGATGCTCGCGGTGGCCGGGGCCGGGTTCGCGGCCGGCGGCATCAACGCCGTCGTCGGCTCGGGCACCCTGGTCAGCTTCCCGGTCCTGCTCGCGGTCGGTGTGCCACCGCTGCCGGCCACGATCAGCAACTCGCTCGGCCTGATCGCGGGCAACCTGAGCGGCTCCATCGGCTACCGGCGGGAACTGCGGGGCCAGCGACGGCTGCTGCTCACCCTGCTGCCCGCGTCCGTCCTCGGCGCGCTGACCGGCGCCTTCCTGCTCCTCCACCTGCCCGCGGAGACCTTCGAGGCGGTCGTCCCGGTGCTGATCGGGATCGCGGTCGTGCTCGTCGCCGTCCAGCCGCTGCTGCAGCGGCGGCTCCGGCGGGGCACCGAGGAGGTCCCGCCGCCGCCGATCCGGGGCTGGCGCCTGGCCGGCCTGTTCGCCGGCGCGTACGCCACCGGCAGCTACGGCGGCTACTTCGCCGCCAGCCAGGGCGTCCTCCAGATCGGCATCTTCGGCCTGCTGCTGCGCGAGTCGCTGCAACGCCTCAACGCGCTGAAGAACGTGCTCACGCTCGCGGTCAACACCGTGGCGGCCGGTGCCTACGTCGTCGTCGCGACCGACCGGATCGACTGGTGGGCCGCCGGGCTGCTCGCGGCCGGCTCGCTGCTGGGCGGCGCGGTCAGCTCCCGGTACGGCCGGCGGCTGCCGGCCCCGGTCCTGCGGACCGCGATCGTCGTCCTCGGGATCGTCGCCATCGTCGTGCTGGTGACCGGGTGAGCGTCGGGGAGTTCGCCTTCCTCGTCGTCGCCGGGATCGGTGCGGGGCTGACCGGCAGCATCGCGGGCCTCGCGTCGCTCATCAGCTACCCGGCGCTGCTGGCCACCGGGCTCCCGCCGGTCACCGCCAACGTCACCAACACCGCGGCCCTGGTGCTCACCGGGGTGGGCTCGGTGAGCGCGTCGCGGCCCGAGCTCCGCGGGCAGGCCCGCCGGCTGCTCCCCCTCGCCGTCGCGGCGGTGCTCGGCGGGGTCGCCGGTGCGGTGCTGCTCCTGCTCACGCCGTCCGGGGCGTTCGAGCGGATCGTGCCGTTCCTGATCGGCGGCGCCTCGCTGGCGATCCTGGTCCAGCGGCCACCCCGCGAGCTCGCCGCCGAAGCGGCCGTGGCGCACGCCGGCCGGCCGCACCGCGACCCGTGGTGGCTGCCGTTCGTGATCTTCGCGATCTCGATCTACGGCGGCTACTTCGGGGCCGCGGCCGGCGTCCTGATGCTGGCCACGTTCCTCCTGACGACCGGGGAGCCCCTCCCCCGCAGCAACGCCATGCGCAACGTCATCCTGGGCGTCGCGAACACCGTCGCGGCGGTCGGCTTCGTGCTCTACGCCTCGATCGCATGGTCAGCGGCGCTGCCGCTGGCGATCGGGCTGTTCCTCGGCTCCCTGCTGGGACCCCGCATCGTCCGCCGGGCGCCGCAGACGGCGCTGCGCCGCATCATCGCCCTCGCGGGTCTCGCCCTGGCCGTGCACCTGGCGATCCAGGCGTTCAGCGGCTGACGTAGGCCGACAGGAACAGCACGAACCCGCTCGCCAGGAGCAGCAGGCGGGCCGGCGTGACGCCGTTGAGCAGGCCGGCCGTGGCTTCGACCCACTGCGGCCGGACCGCGGCGTCGCGGGCGCGCTGGCGCATCATCCGCACCTCGTCGGCCAGCAGGACGCCGGCGCTGCCGAGCATGCCCAGGCCGAGCACGACGAAGGCGAGCGCCAGCCGGTCCTCGAAGCTCTCCGCCGTCCCGGCCAGGAGCAGCACGGCGACCACGCCGAGCACCAGGCCGAGCAGGCCGCCGGCGACCGGCGCCCACGGGCCCATCACCGTCAGCGGCCCGCGCCGGGGCATGCGGGGGCGGGGCCGCACCGTCACCGGCGCGGTGGGCTGCATGCCCGGGGCGACGTCGCCCTCGGGCGCGGCCGGCTCGCCGGCCGCCGACGCAGCGGGGGGTTCCGGTGCCGGGGCCGGGGGCACCTCGGCCGCGGGCCGCACGATCGGGATCTCGGCGGTGCCCGTGCCGACGGACGAACTTCCGTTGCGTTCACTCATGACTGATCACCTCCCCGGTCACGCTAGGCGCACCGGCCACACGGTCCGGGGAGGCCGCCCCGGCGGCGCGGGCACGCAGCGTGACGGCGCGCCCGGGAGGCTCAGCAGGTGGCGAGCAGGTCCTCGAGCGCCGCCGACTCCGCCGGCGTGACCGACAGCGCGTACGCCGTCTTCACGGTGACGACGACCGTCGCGTACGAGCAGCCGTAGGCGGGGTCGCTCGGCACCCACTCGTCGGCGGTCGAATCGCCCTTCGCCGAGTTCTCCGAGCGCGTGGTGGCGATGAGGTTGGCCGGGTCGTTCGCGAAGAGCTCCCGCTGCTCGTCCGACCAGCCGGCCGCGCCCTGCACCCAGGCGGCGGCCAGCGGGACGACGTGGTCGATCGGCACCTCGGCGGCGTCGGCCTTCTCGAAGATGACGGTCGCGCCGGTGTACGGGTCGTCGAGGACGCCGGCGATCACCACGCACCCCTGGGTCCCGTCGCGCACCGCGACGTCGGTGAGGTCGCGGTGCAGCACGTCGTTGCGCTGGTCGCAGCCGTTGCGGTCGACGTCGGACCAGGCCGGCCCGAACACGCAGGCCTCCCCCGTGCCGCAGCCGCGCTCGTAGCCGTCGAGCGGCGCCTTCTCCGCGACCGTCAACCCGGCCAGCGCCTGCGTCGCCGCGTCCGGGTCGAGCGTCCCCGCGGGGACGTCGCCCTGCCCGACCGCGGCGGCGGGCGACGGCCCGGCCCCGCTCTCCCACTCGAACTCGCACCCGGTCAGCGCGAGGAGAACGGCCAGCAGGACGACGACGGCGGAGCGGTGCACCTCCCGACGCTACGAGCGCACTCCGACGGTCACGGTGACCGACACGGCCGCCTGCGGCCATTGTGGCCACTATGGCCCTTCACACCAGGCGGCGGCTGTCCTGGGCCACGACCCGCAGCCAGCGGTAGCCGTAGCCACCCAGCGCGATCTCCACCGTGCCGTCGTCGGACACCGGTGTGCTGCCCGTCTCCAGGAGGTCGACCAGCCGGTGCGAGGAGTCGCAGTCCTCGAGGGTGAGCGGCACGGTCCGCGGCTCGGGGCCGAGGTTGTGCAGGGCCACCAGCGCGCCGTCGTCCCAGGAGCACAGGTGGGCGAGGACCTCCGGGCACGGGTGCTCGAGCACCTGGAACCCGCCCCAGCCCAGCTCTGGTGACTCCCGGTAGCGGCGGATCAGCAGCTTCATGAACGACAGCAGGGAGTCGGGGTCGTTGCGCTGGTCGGCGACGTTGACGTACTCCGGGGCGAACCCGCCGGTCACGACCGGCCCCGGCAGCTTGCCGGGCGCGGCGGGCGAGAACCCCCCGTTGCGTCCCGACGTCCACTGCATCGGGGTGCGGACGGCGAGCCGCCCCTCCGCGTCGAGGTCCTCCCCCATCCCGATCTCCTCGCCGTAGAAGAGCACCGGGGTGCCGGGCAGCGAGAACAGCAGGCTGTAGACCATGCGGACCCGCCGCGGGTCGCCGTCCAGCATCGGGGGCAGCCGGCGCCGGAGCCCGCGCCCGTAGACCTGCATGCGCTCCTCGGGGCCGAACGCGGCGAACACCTCGGCGCGCTCGTCGTCGCTGAGCTTGTCCAGGGTGAGCTCGTCGTGGTTGCGCACGAAGGTCGCCCACTGCGAGTCGGGGTTCAGCGCCGGCCGGGCGTCCAGGGCGTCCACGATCGGCCCGGCGTCGGCCCGAGCCAGCGCCAGGTAGAGCGCCTGCATGCCGACGAAGTCGAACTGCATGGTGAGCTCGTCGCCGTCGGTACCGCCGAAGAACTCCACCTGCTGCTCGTACGGCAGGTTGACCTCGCCGAGCAGGACGCCGGCGCCCGAGCGCCGGCCGACCAGCTTCTTGAGCGCCCGGAGGTACTCGTGCGGCTCCGGGAGAGCGCCGCCGTCGGTGCCGGCGGTCTCCAGGAAGAAGGGGACGGCGTCGACGCGGAACCCGTCCAGGCCCAGCTGCAGCCAGAAGCCCATGATCTTGGCGACCTCGTCCCGGACCCGCGGATTGGTCACGTTCAGGTCGGGCTGCTCCTTGTAGAACTTGTGCAGGTACCACTCCCCCGTCTTCTCGGACAGCGTCCAGATGCTGTCCTCCTGGTCGGGGAAGACGACCTGGTCGGAGGTGTCCGGCGGTGGGTCGGAGCGCCAGACGTAGAAGTCGCGGTACGGCGAGTCCTTGGACGACTCCGCGGAGCGGAACCAGGGGTGCTTGCGCGAGGTGTGGTTGACCACCAGGTCGGCGATCACCCGCATGCCGCGGTCGTTGGCGGTCCGGATGACCTCGACCAGGTCGCCGTGGGTGCCCAGCCGCGGGTCGACGCCGTAGAAGTCGGTGATGTCGTAGCCGTCGTCCCGCTCGGCCGTCGGGTAGAAGGGCATCAGCCACAGGCAGGTGACGCCGAGGTCGGCCAGGTGGTCGATCCGCTGCGCGAGGCCGGCGAAGTCGCCGATCCCGTCGGCGTTCCAGTCCATGAACGTCTCGACGTCGAGGCAGTAGACGACGGCGTTCTTCCACCACAGGTCGCTGGTGTCGGTGATCCTCATACCGCGACCGCCGGCGCCGGTGTGGTGACACCGAGCTGCGGCAGGACGTGCTCCCCGAAGGCGTCGAGGAAGCGGTGCTGCTCGGGCCCCACCTGGTGCAGGTAGATCTCGTCGAACCCGAGCTCGACGTACTCGGCGATCCACGCGGCGTGCTGCCCGAGGTCGGCCGACACCCGGACCACCTCGGCGACGTCGGCGGGCGTGACGTGCTTGCTCGCCTGCTCGAAGGCCTGCGGGGTGTCGAGGTCCCAGCACAGCGGCGGCGGGAAGACGTTGCTGTGCCACTCGTCGAACGCCACCGCCAGCGCCGTGTCGGGGTCCGGGTCGTAGGAGAGGTGCAGCTGCAGCACGAGCTTGCCGCGGCCGCCGGCGTCCCGGTACGCGGCGACCATCTCGCGCAGGTGGTCGTGCGGCTGGTTGATGGTGGCCATCCCGTCGGCCCACTCCGCGCCCCGCCGCGCGGTGGCCACGGTGACCGCGGGCGCGATGAGGGCGGGCGGCTGATCCGGCAGGCTCCAGATCCGCGCGCGGTCGACGGTGACGAGGCCGTCGTGCGTGACCTCCTCCCCCGCCAGCAGCGCGCGGATGACGTCCACGCACTCGCGCAGGCGGGCGTCCCGGACGTCCTTGCGCGGCCACGGGTCGCCGGTGATGTGCTCGTTCATCGCCTCGCCGCTGCCCAGCGCGACCCAGAACCTGCCGGGGAACATCGCCCCGAGCGTGGCGACCGCCTGGGCGACGATCGCCGGGTGGTAGCGCTGGCCCGGCGCGTTCACCGCCCCGAAGGGCAGCGACGTGGTGGCCATCGCCGCACCGAGCCACGACCAGGCGAAACCCGAGTGCCCCTGCTCCATGTTCCAGGGCGCGATGTGGTCGGAGCACATCGCCGCGGTGAAGCCCACCTCCTCGGCGTGCTGCACGGCCCGCAGCAGCTCGGCGGGGTGGATCTGCTCGTGGGAGTTGTGGAACCCGATCACCGGCATCCGCCATGCCTACCCAGGTCGGGCGCGGGTGGCTACCCGAGCGGCCCCACACTGGTCCCGTGGACGACGACCTCCGCGCGCTGCGCGACGCCTGCACCCGCGCGATCGGCGGCCACGGCGTCCAGCGCGCCGACGACCTGCTGGCCGGCATCCCGGCGGGCACCGCCGTCGACCGCTACGGCGAGGGCGGCGTGGTCGCGGAGCTGGAGGCGGAGGTCGCGGGCCTGCTCGGGCACGAGTCCGCCGTCCACCTGCCCAGCGGCACGATGGCGCAGCAGGCGGTGCTGCGCGTGCACGCCGACCGCCGCGGGCGCCGCACCGTCGTGTTCCACCCGGAGTGCCACCTCGACACGCACGAGGGGCGGGCCCTGGAACGGCTCCAGGGCCTGGTCGGCCGCCCGGTCGGGGATCGCCACCGGCTGCTGGAGCTGGGCGACCTCACGGCCGTCGCGGAACCGCCCGCGGCCCTCGTGATCGAGCTGCCCCAGCGGGATCTCGGCGGGCGGCTGCCCGGCTGGGAGGAGCTCCGCGCCCAGGTCGACTGGGCGCGGGAGCGCGGTGCCGCCGCGCACCTCGACGGCGCCCGACTGTGGGAGGCGTCGGCCGGCTACGACCGGACACCGGCGGAGATCGCGGGGCTCTTCGACACCGCCTACGTCAGCTTCTACAAGGGCATCGGCGCGCTCGCCGGCTGCTGCCTCGCCGGCCCGGACGACGTCGTCGCCGAGGTCCGCGAGTGGCGCCACCGCATGGGCGGCACGCTGTTCGGGCTGTGGCCGGGAGCCGCGTCGGCGCTCGGCTGCCTGCGCCGGCGGCTGCCGCTCATGCCGGCCTACCTCACCCGGGCGCGGGAGATCGCCGACGCCGTCCGCGAGCTGCCCGGTGTGACCGTCGTCCCCGACCCCCCGCAGACACCCATGCTGCACCTGCTCCTGCGCACGACACCGGACGCCTTCGCCGCGACCGCGCGGGGGCTGGCCGCCGACGGGCTGTGGACCTGGGAACGGGCGACGGCGACCGGCGACCCGGCCGTGGTGCGGGTCGAGCTCTCCGTCGGGGACGCGACGCTGGCGCTGCCGCTCGACGAGATCCGCGACGCGGTGGCCGCCCTCAGCGGGCGGTGATCGCCAGGCGGACGCCGAACCCGACCAGCGCGGCGCCGGTGACCCCGTCGATCGCCCGCGTGACCACCGGGCGACGCAGCCACCGGCTCAGCGCCGACGCGAGCGCGATGAGCCCCGCGAACCACAGCGTCGACAGCGCCGCGTGCACCGCGGCCAGCAGCAGGCCGACGAGCAGCGGATCGCTGCCCGCCGGCAGGAACTGCGGCAGCAGCGCGACGTAGAACACCCCGACCTTGGGGTTGAGCAGGTTGGTCGCCAGCCCGACCCGGGCCGCCCGCCAGGCCGAGCCCGCTCCGACCTCGACGGCCGGCTCCACCGGCCCGCCGGACCGGACCGCCCGGACGAGCAGCCGGACCCCGAACCAGACCAGGTACGCCGCCCCCGCCCAGCGCAGCACGTCGTAGCCGACCTGCGACGCCGTGACCAGCGCGGAGATCCCGACCGCGGCCGCGGCGCCCCACACGAACAGCCCCGCCACGATCCCCGCGGCGGTGGCGGCGGCCTCCCGGCGGCTCCGGACCAGCGCCGCCCGGAGCACCAGCGCCGTGTCCAGGCCCGGCGTGATCGTGAGCGCCGTCGCGACGGCGGCGAAGGACAGGACGGCGGCTCCCAGGGTCACCGCGCCATCGTCCCCGACGTGACCGGCTGCACGCCGTCCGTCCTGCGGGGTGGCGGCCGTGCGGTGAGGATCGGTGGGTGACACCGACACCGACCACCGACGAGTGGGGCATCGACGCGAGCTGGATCGACGCGCTCGACGAGGAGCACCAGGTCGCGCAGGGGACGATCGAGAAGCTGCGGGAGGTGATCGGCCGTCCGCCGGCCGACCTCGAGGACCGCGCCCCGATCGTCGCCCGCCCCGGCGACCCGCTGGAGGTCGACGAGGCCGAGGTGGTCTGCGAGGACGGCGAGGTCCGCGCGATCGACGGCGAGCTGCCGGCCGACTTCCCGCTCGGCTACCACTGGCTGCAGACCCCCGAGGGACGGCGCCGGCGGCTGATCGTCTCCCCCGGGCGCTGCTGGCTGCCCGAGGACCGCCGGTGGGGCTGGGCGGTGCAGCTCTACGCGGCCCGCAGCCGGGACAGCTGGGGCATCGGCGACCTCGCCGACCTGCGCGCCATCCGGCGCATGGCGGAGGAGCAGGGCGCCGGCTTCGTGCTGATCAACCCGCTGCACGCCGTGGCCCCGACGTCCGGGCAGGAGGCGAGCCCGTACCTGCCGGCCACCCGGCGGTTCCGCAACCCGCTGTACCTGCGGGTGGGCGAGGTGCCCGGCGCGGAGGGCGTCGACCTCGAGGAGGACGCCGGCCGGGCGCTGTCGGAGGGCTCGCTGATCGACCGCGACGCCATCTGGGCCCGCAAGCGCGAGGTGCTCATGCGGATCTTCTTCGCCCACGGCGGGGGCGAGGCCTTCGCCCGCTGGCGGGAGGAGCAGGGCCAGCCGCTGCAGGACTGGGCCACCTGGGCGGCGATCGTCGAGGAGCACGGCGGCGACTGGCACACCTGGCCCGAGGAGCTGCGCCGCCCCCAGGGACAGGGGCTCGCCCGCTACGTGGAGCAGCACGGGGCCGTCGTCGCCTTCCACGCCTGGCTGCAGTGGGCCCTGGACCTCCAGCTCACCGCCGCGACCGGCGACCTGACCGTCATCCAGGACCTGCCGATCGGCTTCGCCGGCGGCGGGGCCGACGCCTGGACCTGGCAGGACGTCCTCGCCGAAGGCGTGGACGTCGGCGCCCCGCCGGACGCCTTCAACAGCCAGGGCCAGAACTGGGGCTCCCCGCCGCTGATCCCGTGGCGGCTGCGCGACGCCGACTACGAGCCGTTCATCCAGTCCATCCGGGCGACCATGGCCGGCGCCGGCGGTCTGCGGATCGACCACGTCATGGGGCTGTTCCGGCTGTGGTGGGTGCCGTCGGACGGCAGCGCGGCCGACGGCGCCTACGTGCGCTACCCGGCCGAGGACCTGCTCGGCATCGTCGCCCTGGAGAGCCACCGCGCCCGGGCGCTGGTCGTCGGCGAGGACCTCGGCACCGTCGAGGACGGCGTCCGCGAGGCCATGGCCGAGCACGGGGTCCTCTCCTACCGGCTGCTCTGGTTCGAGGACGACGACCCCGCCGAGTGGCCGGCCGAGGCGATGGCGGCGGTCACCACCCACGACCTGCCCACCGTGGCGGGGCTCTGGACCGGCGAGGACGTCGAGGAGCAGCGGGAGCACGGCACCGGCACCGAGGAGGAGCTCCAGCGGGGCCGGACGTCGCTGCTGGAGCACCTCCCGGGGCTGGACGACGGGGCCTCCCCCGAGGACGCCGTCGCGCGGGCCCACGAGCTGCTGGCGCGGGCACCGTCGATGCTCCTCTCGGCCACGCTGGACGACGCGCTCGGCGAGCTGCGCCGGCCGAACATGCCGGGCACGACCGATCGGCCGAACTGGTCGCTGCCGCTGCCCGTGCCGGTCGAGGAGCTCGCCGGCCACCCGATGCTGAAGCGGGTGGCCGGCACCCTGTCCGCGGCGGTGCGCACCGCGGACTGACGGCACCCCGGCAGCGACCGGACCCACCCGCTCGAACACATGTTCGGTTCCGTGCGAGACTCGGTGACATGGCCGGGGGGATGAACCGACACGGGAGCCGGCCGTCCCTCGGCGAGCGGGCCGCCGACTCCGGCGTGCCCGCCGCTGACCCGGCGGGGCGGCCGGCCGGCGTCCGTGCGGCGCCCGGGGACGGCGGCGAGGGGCGGCACTGCTGGGTCCGCGATCCACCCGACCGTCCCGGCACCTGGCCGGGCCTGCTCGTCGAGTGGCGTCAGCGGGCCGGGGGCTGGCAGGGCCGGGTCGCCTACACCGTGACGGGGCCGCACGGGCCCGCGCTGGTCGAGGCGTGGCTGCCCGCGGCCCGGCTCGAACCACGCTGATCGCGCGGTTAGCGGTCGCCGGACGCGGCTAAGGCGAGGGGAAGACGATCTCTCTCCGGACGGAGGACCGATGACCGGCCCGCACGACACCCCGAACCTCGACGACGTCATCGAGCCCGAGGAGCACCCCACCCGCGACCGCACGCAGCACGCCAAGGACCCGCACCCCGACGACGAGCTGCTCGAGCGCCGCACGGAGCAGGAGCGCCAGGCCGTGGGCTCCGACGACGCCGACCCGACCGGCGGCGAGTTCCACTCCGCCACCGACTGAGCCCGTGGGGCGGCTGACCCCGGGCGACGTGGCCTGCTGGGTGCTGAAGAGCACCAGCCCGCCGGCCGCGATCGCGCCGGGGTGGCCGGCCGGCGCGACCCGGCAGCTCGACCGGTGCGTGCGCCGTTCCTACCGGCTGGATCTCGTCGCGCCCGGCCAGCCGTGCCTGCTGTGGATCAGCGGGCGCGACCGGCCGGGGGTCCACGCGCGCGGCACGATCGCCGGGGCGGTCGGCAACACGCCCGAGGGGTTCGCCGTCCCGGTCCGGCTGACCCTCCTCGACGAACCCGTCCCCCGGGCCGGCCTGCTCACCGATCCCCGGATGCGCGACGCCGAGGTGCTCCGGATGCCCGCCGGCAGCAATCCCTCCTGGCTGTCGGCCGAGCAGTTCGCCGCGGTCCTCGACCGGGTGCCGGAGGACGTCCTGGGACGATGGACCGCGTGAACCCGAACCGCCTGCGCTGGGGCGCGATCGCCTGGCTGCTGACCCTCCAGTTCTTCGTCCTGGAGGCGCTCGCCGAGGCCCGCTACGAGGGCGGCTACTCCCGCGCCGACGACGTCATCAGCGCCCTGGGGGCCGCCGAGTCCGCCGGCCGGCAGCTGATGAACGCCTCGTTCGTGCTGCAGGCCGTGCTGATCCTCGCCGGGACCCTGCTGCTGCGCCCGGCCCTGCTCCGCGGCGCCGCGCAGGTCGTCCCGGTGCTCCTGGGAGCGGCCGCGGCGGGCGTCCTGCTCGTCGGCGCGTTCCCGACCGACGGCAACTCGACGCTGCACGCCTTCGGCGCGTTCCTCTACCTGGTCGGCGGCGGGCTGGGGCTGATCGCGCTGGCCTACGCCGTGCGCCCGCGGTCGGAGGCCCTCGGGACGACGCTCGCGCTGCTGGGCATGGTGGCGACGGGGGCGACGGTCCTCTTCCTCACCGGGGTCGTCTCCCACCTCGGCGAGGGCGGGACCGAGAGGGTCGCCGCGTATCCGCTCCCGCTCGGCCTGGCGGTGGCCGGCGCCGCGCTGTGGCGGCTCCGGCCGGCCGCGACGGAGGCGGTCCCCGAGGTGGACCAGGCCGACGCCCGCCCCGGTCGTCGCGAGGAGCGCGAGCGGGCCCGCGCGGAGCGGGCCGCCCGGGCGCGCGCCCGCGACGAGGCGCTGGAGGCGGCCGCGGGGCGCGCTCACGCCGATCGGGACGACGCGGACCTCGACGTCGACGACCCCTGGGCGCGGCGCGACTGACTCAGGGGGCGGCGGGCTCGAAGCGCAGCACGTCGCTCACCGGCCGGCGCCCGCTGACCGCCCCGGCCGGCGTCTCGGGCGGGTAGCCCATCCGCAGGAGCATCTGCGGGTGGCCGACCAGGGAGAGCCGCGACTGCATCCGCGTGCGGGTGGCCGGCCAGTCGAGCGCCTGGGTGAGCGGCGACGCCGCCACACCGGCCGCGGTGGCCAGGAGCAGCACCCGGCCCAGCGCCCGGCCCGACTGGACCCACGCGGAGCGGTCGTCGCCGTCGGTGCCCAGCAGCACGACCGTCGGCCGTTCGACCTCCGGCGGGGGCGCATCCGGGTCGCCCGCCTCCAGGAACGGGTGGGTCTCGTGACGCCCGACCACGAAGTCGCGGATCAGCCAGTTCGACGGCCGGGCGTGCGGATCACCGGCGGGCACCGCCTCGACCGGCACGCCGTCCGGGGCGCCGGGGTCGGTGCGCAGCCAGCGCTCGAGCTCGGCCCGGTAGGCCGGGTCGCCCTGCTCCATCTCCTCCGCCCGGGAGATGAGGAAGACCGTCGCGACCTCCTCCTCGGAGCGGGTGATGGGCTTGAGCCAGGTACCGAAGGCGGCCGCCTCGCGCTGGAGGCGGTCGACCAGCTCGCCGGGCACCGCTCGCGGCTGGAACGGTGCACGCACCGTGTGCCGGTGCTCGATCGCGGCGGCGACGGCGCGGTCCTCGTCGGTCGCCGCGTGGTCGCCGACCACCCGCACGGTGGCCAGGAGGTCGGGGTCGCCGCCGGGGGCGACGTCGACCTCGGAGAGCCGGCCCGTCGCGGCCAGGGCGACGACCGCGAACTCGACGGCGCTCCCGCAGCTGATCACCTGCTGCCGGCCGGACGGGTCCAGGACGGGCAGGGCGCGCTCGCGGTCCAGGAAGACATCCAGCCGGTCCGGGCCGGCGACGAACCGCCACGGCTGCGTGTTGTGGATCGACGGCGCCCGCGTGGCCGCGGCCACCACCTGCGTCCAGTCCTGCTCCTCCACGCTGACCTCCCGGCTCGTCCGTGCGTGCGCCCTGCACCTGCCTACCCCACCGGCCCGGCGTTCATCGCGCCGGGCGTCCGCCGCGGAGCTGCGCCGCCCGGCGACCCTGGCCAGGATGGACGCGTGACGCACGCCGCCGGACCGTCCGACGCCACCATGCAGGCGCTCCCCACCGACGAGTGCTACCGGCTCCTGGCGACCCAGGAGATCGGCCGGATCGGGGTGAACGCCGAGAACTACCCGCTCATCCTCCCGGTCAACTACGCCCTCGACGGCACCACCCTCGTCATCCGCACCCGGCCGGGAACGGTCCTGCGGGCCGCCCAGCACGCCAACGTCACGTTCGAGGTGGACGAGATCGACCGGCGGACCCGCAGCGGCTGGAGCGTGCTGGTGCGCGGGCAGGCCGAGGAGGTGGGCGACGAGCACCGCGCCGACCTGGTGGCGCGGACCCGGGCCACCGGGGTGGAGCCCTGGGCCCCGGGTGAGCACGGGACGTGGCTGCGGCTGATCGCCCACGACGTCTCCGGCCGGCGGATCGTGCCCGGCGAGCTGCCACCGGCCGTGGACGAGCGCGCCTACCTCTGAGCCCGGCGGCGGGACAGGGCGACCCCGGCGAGGCAGACCGCGCCCCCGACCACGGCGAGCGCGGGCGGGACCTCGTCGAGCAGCAGCCAGCCCAACAGGATGACCAGCGGCGGCACCAGGTAGGTGGTCACGCCGAGCCGTCCCGCGTCCATCCGGCGCAGGGCGTAGGCCCAGGTGCTGAAGGCCAGCGCCGTCGGCACCGCGCCCAGGTAGACCATTCCCGCCACCGACCCGGCCGGCGCGGCCGCCAGCTCGTCGAGCAGCACGCCCGCCCAGGGCAGGCAGCAGACCGCGCCGGTCGCGCAGGCCATGAAGGTCACCTGCAGCCCGGGCAGCCGCCGCAGCAGCGGCTTCTGGGCCACCACCCCGGCGGCGTACGTGACCGCCGCGACCACGCACAGGACGACCCCGAGCAGGTCGGCCTCCGCGCCCCGGGTGGCCAGCCCGATGAGGATCACCCCGGCGAAGGCCACCGCGATGCCGACGACCAGCCACCGGGGGAACCCTTCGCCCAGCAGCAGACCGGCGAAGACGGCGATGAGGATCGGCCCGATGTTGACCAGCATGGCCGTGGTGCCGGCGTCGAGGTGCTGCTCGGCGGCGTTGAGGGCGACGTTGTAGATGCCGAACCAGCCGATCCCGCAGACCGCCAGCAGCGTCCACTCCCGCCCCTGCGGGCGGACCCAGCCCCGGCCCACCATGAGCAGCCCCAGCACCGCGGTGCCGACGAGGAGACGGCCCAGGGCGAGCGCTCCGGGCGAGAGGTCCTCCCCCACCGCGCGGATGCCGACGAAGGCCGACGCCCACGCCAGCACCGTGAACGCGACCGCGGCGACGGTGCGGGCGCCGAGGCCGTCCGCCGCCGCGGGGACACGGACCGGGGTCTGGGTGCTCACGAGGGGACCGTAGGCGGCGGGTCCGACGTTCTCCGGCGGTTTCCGGCCACGGCGTCCGGACCGTCCGCGACGCTGCGGAAGATGGCAGGAGCCCTGCGGTCTCAGACCCCGGCCACCGGCTGACGGATGATCGTCCTGAGCCGCTCCGGGGCCGCCCGGCGGGGATCGCCGAGGTAGATCTCGTGGTGCTTGCCGGCGAGGCCGTACCCCTGCCCGGCGATGAACGCGTGCAGCGCCGCGATGGTCGGCCCCTCGGCGCTGTACGGGCCGATGTGCAGCACCTGCGCGGCCCGGCCCTCCGCCCAGCGCTCGAGCCGCACGCGACCGATCGCCGCGAGCCGGCGCCGCGTCGCCGCCCGGGTGACCGCCGCCGCCACGACGTCGGCGGTCGCCTGCTCCGGGAGGGCGATCATCATCGTCCAGTCCCAGGCCGACTTGTCGTCGGTGGAGAACGTGGCCATGTCCGCCGTCCACCACAGCCCCTCGAGCGGCATGACCGGGGCGTCGAGGGCCGCCGGCCCGTCGCGCAGCGCGAACCGGACGGTGTAGGCGACCGAGTACAGCGCCTCGACGGCCTCGGCGTAGGCCGGTGCCGTGTTGGGGTCGCCGTGGCCGTCGACCATGAGGAAGGACAGCTCGGGGACGTCGACGAGCGCCGGGGACCGCGTCGCGGAGTACAGCTGGCCCAGCTCCCTGCGGAGGTCGACCCTCGTCGTCATCCGTGCAGGTGCTGGCCGTAGGTCCGCAGCCCCCGCTCGCCGCCGGTGGGGAGAGCGGCGCCGTCGCGGAAGGCGGCACTCAGCTTCCCCGGCACGGGGGTGGACACGACGTGCACGCCGGGCGCGCGGGCCGCGGCCCAGGCGCGGGCCAGGTCGCCCGCGCTGTGCTCCTCCGGGCCGGCGTACTCCACGACCCCGCCGGCCGGGGGCCGGGCGACGACGTCGGCGACGTGCGCGGCGACCTCGCCCACGTCCACCGGCTGGACCCGCCAGCCCATCGGGACGGGGACCACCGGCCCTCGGCGGGCCGAGTCGAGGAGGAAGTCCACGAAGTCGTGGAACTGCGTCACCCGCAGCAGCGTCACCGGGAGACCGGACGCGAGGAGCACCTGCTCCGCGGCGAACTTCGCGCGGTAGTAACCGAACGGGATGCGGTCGACGCCGACGATCGACACGTACACCAGGTGTCGCACGGTGCCCCGGTCCAGCGCCTCCACCAGCCGCCGCGTCCCCGCGACGTCGACCTGCCACGGGTCGCCCTGCGGGTCGCTCGCCGCGTGCACGACCAGCTCGGCCCCGCGCACGGCCAGGTCGAGGTCGAAGCCGGTGGCGAGGTCACCGCGGACGCCGCCGGGGCCGGTCCCCCGGCGGGACATCCGTCGGACCCGGTGGCCCGCTGCCTGCAGCGGCGCCGTCAGGCGTTCGCCGAGCCGTCCGCTCCCGCCCGTCACCAGCACGTCCATGGGCGCAGTCTGCCGCCCACGACCCGCCGACTGCTATCTCACAAGTGAGATATCGTGGCCGGCGTGACGCTGACCGATCTCCCCGTCGACTCCGCCATGACCCGCATCGGCGCCCTCGTCCGCGACGCCCGCCGGCACCGGGGGCTCACCCAGCAGCAGCTCGCCGAGCGCCTCGGCACGAGCCAGAGCGCCGTCGCCCGGATCGAGCAGGGCAACCAGAACCTCACCCTCGAGCTGCTCGGCCGGCTGTCGGCCGCGCTCGAGAGCGAGCTGATCAGCCTCGGTCCCACCGGGCCCACGCACCTGCGCGTCGCCGGCGGGCGCCCGCTGCGCGGCAGCGTCGCGGTGAAGTCGTCGAAGAACGCCGCCGTCGCGCTGCTCTGCGCGTCGTTGCTCAACCGCGGCCGCACGACCCTGCGCAACGTGGCCCGGATCGTCGAGGTGGAGCGGATCCTCGACGTGCTCCGCTCCATCGGGGTGTCAGCCACCTGGGACACGGCCGGGCGCGACCTCACGATCGTCGTCCCCGACCAGCTCGACCTGGCCGCCATCGACGCGGACGCCGCCCGCCGGACCCGCAGCATCATCATGTTCCTGGGCCCCCTGCTGCACCGCGCGCAGACCTTCGAGCTGCCCTACGCGGGAGGCTGCGACCTGGGCACCCGCACCGTGCAGCCGCACATGATCGCCCTGCGCCCGTTCGGGCTCGAGGTGGAGGCGCGGGCCGGCGAGTACCACGCCACCGTGCGGCACGCCGGCGCCCCGGGGCGGGCCATCGTGCTGACCGAGCGCGGCGACACGGTGACCGAGAACGCGCTGCTGGCCGCCGCCCGCACCGACGGGACGACGGTCATCCGCAACGCCAGCTCGAACTACATGGTGCAGGACCTCTGCCTGTACCTGCAGCTGCTCGGCGTGGGCATCGAGGGCCTGGGCACCACCACCCTGGTCGTCCAGGGCCGGCCGGTGCTCGACGCCGACGTCGACTACACGATCAGCGAGGACCCGGTCGAGGCGATGAGCCTGCTGACGGCCGGCATCGTCACCGGCTCGGAGCTGACCGTCCAGCGGGCGCCGATCGACTTCCTCGAGATCGAGCTGGCCGTGCTCGCCGAGATGGGGCTGCGCTACGAGCTGTCCGACGAGTACCTGGCCGACAACGGGCACACCCGGCTGGCCGACATCACGATCCACCCGTCGGAGCTGCACGCGCCGATCGACAAGATCCACCCGATGCCGTTCCCGGGCCTCAACATCGACAACCTGCCGTTCTTCGCCGTCATCGCCGCGCAGGCGAGCGGGTCGACGCTGATCCACGACTGGGTCTACGACAACCGCGCGATCCACCTCTCGGACCTGACCCGGCTGGGCGCCGACGTCCGGCTCATGGACCCGCACCGGGTGCTGGTCAACGGCCCGACGCGCTGGTCGAGCGCCGAGGTGATCTGCCCGCCCGCGCTGCGGCCGGCCGTGGTCATCCTGCTGGCCATGCTGGCGGCCAAGGGCACCTCGGTGCTGCGCAACGTCGACATCATCGCCCGCGGCTACGAGCAGCTCTACGAGCGGCTGATCGAGATGGGCGCCGACATCGAGGTCTTCCACGACTGACCTCCGCGCGCCGGGCGCCCGTCAGGTCGGCACGAAACCCGACCGGTAGGCGAGGACGACGGCCTGGGTGCGGTCGCGGGTCCCGGTCTTGGCCAGCACGGCCGCGACGTGGCTGCGCACCGTCTCCACCCCGACGACCAGCTCGGCCGCGATCTCGGCGTTGCTGAGCCCCGCCGCCATCAGCCGCAGCACGTCGCCCTCGCGTGCGGTCAGCCGGGCCAGGCCCGGGTGGTCCGCCGCCTCGGCACCGACGTGGCGGCGGGCCAGCTCGCGCACCGCGTCGGGGAACAGCAGCGACTCGCCGCGAGCCACGGTCCGGATGCCGTGCAGCACCTCCTCCGGTGTCGAGCGCTTGAGGAGGAAGCCGTCGGCCCCCGCGGCCAGGGCCTCGAACACGTGGTCGTCGTTGGTGAAGGTGGTGAGCACGAGCACCCGAGCGGCCGACCCGGCCCGGACCAGCGCGCGGGTGGCCGCGATGCCGTCGAGCCGGGGCATGCGCACGTCCATGAGGACGACGTCCGGCGATGTCCGGCCGACGAGGTCCAGCACCTCGCTGCCGTCCCCCGCCTCCCCCACGACCTCGAGGTCGGGCTCGGCCCCGATCACCGCGGCCAGCCCGCTGCGGATCAGCGGCTCGTCGTCCACGAGCGCCACGCGGACGGTCACCGGGCCGCCCCGCGGGCGTGCACCGGCAGCCGCACCACCAGTTCCCACCTGCCGTCGTCGTCGGCGCCGGACCGCACGGTGCCCCGGAGGTCGCGGACCCGCTCCCGGACGCCGACCAGCCCTCGCCCGCCACCGGGCGCGGCCGCCCCGGAGCCTGGGACGACGTTGACCAGCCGGAGCTCCAGCGCGTCGCCGGTCGCGTCGACGGTCAGCCGGCATGCCGAGCCGGGTGCATGGCGGAGCACGTTGGTGAGTCCTTCCTGGACGATGCGGTAGGCCTCGCGGGAGACGAGCGCCGGCAGACCCGCGATCGGGCCCGCCACGACCGCCTCGACGTCGGTCCCAGCCGCCCGAGCGGTCCCGACCAGCTCGTCGAGGTCGCCGAGGTCCGGCGCCGGCGCGACGTCGCCGGGGCGTCCCTCCTCCCGCAGCAGGCCGAGCACGTGGTCGAGGTCGACCAGCGCGCGGCGGGTGGCGTGCTCGGTCGCCCGGATCGCCGCCTCGGCGGCATCCGGGTCGCGGGAGAGCAGGCGGCGGGCCGCTCCGGCCTGGACGCTGGCCAGGCTCAGCGCGTGCCCGACGCTGTCGTGCAGCTCCCGGGCCAGCCGGTCGCGCCCGCTGAGCAGCGACACCGACGCCTCCGCCGCGGCCAGCCGGTCGGCCGGCGACCCGGCCAGCAACCGGGGCGCGAGCACGGCCGTGGCCCGGCCGAGCAGCTCCCCGCCGACGAGGCAGACCACCACCAGTCCCGTCGCCACGGCGAGCCGGATCGGCCGGGCATCGGACAGCGCCACGCCCAGCAGCGGGGAGCCGTCGGTCGCCTCCCGGCCGGCAGCCACCAGGGCCGCGACGGGTACCCCGATGACCAGGCCGGCACCGGCGAGGGCGCCGGCGGCCACGTGCAGCACCAGGAGCATCGCGGTGCGGAGCCGCTGGCGCGGCGTCGTGGCGGGCCCCGGCCGCTCCTCGGGCCGTCCGGTCAGCAGCGCGCTCACCGCGACGCCCTCGATCGACCGGACCTCGGCGACGGTCCCGACTGCCGCGACCGGCGCCACCAGGACCACCACGCCGACGACCGCGACCAGGCCCAGGGGCATCCCCGTGGCGGCGAGCAGCTGCACGGGCCAGGCGAAGACCAGGCCCACCGCCAGCCCGATCGCCCCGCCCAGCAGCAGGTACACCCACCGGTGCAGTGATCGCCTCACCGCCGGTGCCGCCGCTCTCGCCACCACAGGCCCATCCAAGCAGCGCCGGCCGGCTACGGACGGACCGGAACGGCGGGCCGTCCCTGCCCGCAGGTGCGGCAGACCCCCCGGCGCCGGTAGGCGTAGGCGGTGACCGCGGCAGCCAGCGCCAGCCCCCAGGGAAGGGTCGGGAAGACCAGGAGGAACGCCGCCCGCTCGGGCTCGCCGCCCGCCAGGCCCGAGAACCCGTGGCCCAGGACGCCGGGCGTGGCCGCCAGCAGGACGACGGCGACGAGGCCGCCGGCGACGACCGGCACCCGCACGGGCACCGGCCGGCCGCGCAGGCCGGGGACCCAGCGCGGCCACACCTCGCCCCACGGGCGGACCAGGCCCACCGTGAGCACGGCCCCGCCGAGGGCGGCCGCGCCGAGGGCCAGGCCGAACAGGCGCGTGGCCGGCTCCAGCGCCTCGCCCGCCGGCAGACCCAGCGGCCACGGGGTGGCCCAGGTGGCGCGCAGGAGGGCGTAGGGCAGCGGTCCGGCGGCGGCGATCCAGGTCGCGATGCGCCCCCACCGCAGTGCGGCGTCCGGCTCCGTCCACCGGGGTCCGGGCCGACCGCAGACGGCGCAGCGGGCCGTCGCCGCACGACGGAGGAGAACCGCCACGACGGCCCACAGGGCCGCGCCACCGAGCAGCAGCGCCAGGTGGAGCGGGGGCAGCCCGTTGCGGCCGAGACCGGCGGCGAGGTCCCCGCCGAGCTCGGCCAGCGTGCGCGGCCGGAGGAGCCCGGCGAGCGCTCCGGCGACCACCACCGCGGTGGCGGCCAGCAGCCACGGGCGCGCCCGCCGGTCGCGGACGCCTCCGACGACCAGCACGGCCAGGAAGGCCGCCGGGCCGAGGACCGCGCAGGCGTACCCCAGGAGGGAGAGGACACCGAGGTCCGAGGCGAGCGCGGCGAGCAGGACCGCCTCGGCGGCGACCCCGACCAGCAGGCCGGTCGACGGCCGGTGCCGGCGGGCGACGAGGGCCAGGACGAGGCCGGTGGCCGCGAGCCCGAGCAGCGACCAGGCCAGGACGACCGGGGGCAGGAGCGAGGCCAGCCCGTAGTCGTCGCCGTCCTGGAAGGCCGGCCGGGCCGCCGGGTCGAGGAGCCAGCGCAGCGCGATCAGCAGGTGCAGGCCGCTCCAGACGGCGCCGGCGGCCAGCAGCCGGTCGAGACGGGCGGCCGGTGTGCGGGCGACGGCCGCGGGGTGGTCGTGGACGACGGTCACGGGGACCTCCGGAGGACGGCCCGGGCCTGTCCCGGGTGCCCGTCCAGCCTTCGCACCGGCACGGCGTCGGTGCTCCCCCGCGCGGGGGAACCCGCTCCGCCGCGCGGGGGGTCCGGCTGCCGCGGTCAGAGCAGCGCGTCGAGCCCGTCGTCCTGCGGCACGGACATGCCGGCCTCCAGCGGGGGCCGGTGCGGCTGGTCCAGCCCGCGCATCCGCGCGGCGTGCAGCGCCAGGAGCAGGTTCAGGCGCAGGGTGGGATCGGTGGTGAACGGCCCGAGCAGCCGCTCGAGCTTGCCGATCCGGTAGCGCATCGTGTTGTAGTGGAAGTGCAGCCGCCGCGCGGACTCGGCCACGTTGAGGTTGGTCTCGAGCAGCACCCGCAGCGTCTCGCGCAGGTCGGCGGAGTCGGCGTCCACGGCGTCGGCCAGGGGGCCGAGGACCTCGTCGACGTAGGTGCGCAGCTCCGTGCTGTCGGGGATCAGGGACAGCAGGCGGAAGACGCCGAGCTGGTCGAAGTGGGTGACCGACGACGCCCCGTGGATCTCCTGGCCGACGCCGAGCGCCCGCTGGGCCTGCCGGTGGGCCTCGGCCAGCGCGGAGAGCGAGTCGGCCGGGCGGCCGATCCCGGTGCCCAGCAGGCGTCCCACCCGCCGCAGCCGTCCGTTGACCCGCGAGGTCACCGCGGAGACGAGCGCCGAGAGCTCCTCGGGCGTCCGGCCGTCCAGCGGCAGGAGGGTGACGATCTCGGTGGCCAGGCCGGCGACGGCCGCACCGGCCACCTCCGGCTCGAGTGCGGCGCGCCAGCCGTCGGCGAGCCGGTCGAGGACGTCGAGGGCGCGGGTGGGGTCGGCCGCGGCGTCCGCCACGGTCTCGGTGGCCGTGACGAGCACCGCCACCGGACCGTCGAGGCGCCAGCCGAAGGACCGGGTGTAGGCCAGGGTCCGCTCGGTGTGGCCGACCGACCCGCCGACCAGCCGGCGGACCAGGTCGCCCTGGAACCGCAGCTCCACGGAGTGGACCGCCTGCAGCCGGATCACCGACAGCGCGGCGATGACGGCGGCGCGCTCGAGGACACCGCCGGCGCCCAGCATCATCGCGCCGGTCCGGTGCACCGCGACCAGCCAGCCGTGCCGCTGGTCGCCGGCCATGATCGGCGCGACGGCGTACTCCCCCACCCCGCCGGGGAGCTCGTGGTGGCCGGGGACCAGCAGGATGCCGTCGGCCGGGCTCAGGTCCGCGTCGGCCAGCACGTCGGCCGGCGTCACCACGGTCTGGTCGGCACGGACACCGGAGAGCCGGCGGGACGGCGTCAGCTCGGCCAGCGCGTCGTCCGCGGCGGCGTCGAGCAGCCACAGCCAGTCGCTGATCTCCGCGACGTCCTCGCGCGGGCCGGCGCTGGTGACCACCTCGCGGTCCGGCCCCAGCCCGAGCACCGCCGTCCCCTCGAGCATGACCGCGAGCCGCTGGGTGACCTCGGCGAGCCCGCCGCCGGTGAGCGCCACCTCCATGAACTCGTCGTCCATGCGCGAGGTGAGCGCCAGGGCCTGCCCCTGCTTGGTGACGACGGCCCCGAGGACCTCCGACACGAGCTCGTCGAGCCGGATGCCCGAGGGGAGCGCGAGGACCGGCAGACCGCGCCGGTCGGCCTCGGCGAGCACCTCGGCGGGGATCGGCGGAGGGCCGTCGGTCCGGCGGAAGGCGAGCGCGGCCGTGCCCATCGACTCCAGCCGCTCGACGAGGGCGCGGCAGTTGGCGGCGTCGGCGGGGGGCAGCCGTGCGCCCAGGACCACCAGCACGTCCGGACCGGCCGCGGCCAGCGGGTCGGCCGGGTCGTCGACGACCATGTGCCGCACGACGCGCCCCAGCCCCGCCCCACCGGCGGCCAGCTGGGCGCCGCGGAGACCGGGAAGCCGGAGCGCCTCCTCGATGGTCAGCCCCATCCGCTCGCGCCAGCTGGAGCGGTCGTCGCGGGGCGCCTCCACCCGCGACTCGTCGACAGCCCAATTACGCCGGAAAGGCAGCGAGCCTTCACGGTGCGTTGACGCCACCATGGAAGCATCACCCTGGGTCACGACACAGTCCCCCTCTTGTCGCGGTCCAGGTTGCCACACCGCACGAGCATGTCAGGACTCCCTGGACGCGGGGGTCCATTCTTGGCGACTTCCGCCATAAGAGGGCGTGCGACGCGCCGAATAGGTTCGAGGCCCGGTTCACCCCACCGCTGGATCGTAGGCGGTCGCCGCACCTCCGCAGCGACCCCCCTCCGACCCCCGCGAAGGGCCTCTGGACCGGACCGGCGGGGGGTATGGGCGCCTCCCGTCGTCCCTCCGCCGAAGGGTCGCCATGCGCACCATCGACCACACCACCGCTCCGGGCACGTCCCGGCACACGGAGGCGTCGGAGCGCGGCCGCGCCGCGCGCGCCGGACTCCCCACCATCCCGCTGCCGCGCGAGTCGGCACAGGCAACGGTACGCACGGCACGGCCGGCGCGCGCGGCGACCGCCGTCCCCGCCTCGGCCAGCACGGGCGTGACCGAGCTGCTGCGCGGCCCGGTCCGGCAGGCGCGCGTCCTCGTGAGCCTCCCCGCGGCCGTCTACCTGCACGTGCCCGGCGAGCGCGGTGGCGACGTCGTCGGCGTGATGACCAGCGACGCCGCCCGGCTCCCGCTGGGCTGCGTCCTCTTCCGCCCCAGCAACGGGCGTCCCCTGGTCGCCGTGCCCGCGGGCGCGCCGGCCCAGGTCGGTGGCGGCCGCATCGTCGTCGGCGACCTCGCCGTCAGCGCCGCCGCCTGGTGGAACCCCCGTCCCAAGCTGCCGAGCCTGCGCCCTGCGCTCCTCCCCGAGGGCGTGCGGCAGCTCCGCAACGCCCTCTACGGCGAGGGCGTGCCGCACAGCGCCTTCACCCTGCCGGGTCTGCCGGTCGGTCCCGGCGGTCCCCTCGCCGCCCTCCGGGGCGCCGTCCGCCGCGCCGACCTCGACGCCGCCCTGCGCACCGCGACCCGGCTGATCGGGCTCGGCCCGGGCCTCACCCCGGCCGGCGACGACGTCATGGCCGGCACGATGGCCGGCCTGGTGCTCCTCGGGCACCCGGCGGCCGAGCGGTTCGCCGCCGGCGTCTACTCCCTGGCGGCCGGCCGGACCACCGAGCTGTCCCGCGCGCTGCTCCGGCACGCCGCCTGCGGCCGGGTCAGCGCCGAGTACGCCGCCGTGCTCCACGGACTGGTCGGCGAGCGGCCGCTCGCCCCGGCGGTGGACCGGCTGCTCTCCACCGGCTCCACCAGCGGCCGGGCGATGGCCCTGGGGCTCTCCACCGCCATCGACCTGGTCGAGCGCACCACCCGCCCGCGCTGAGCCGTCGCCGCGGCGCCCGCAGGGGCTCCGCGGCGGGCTCAGTCCTCCGGCTGGTCGCCGACCGGGATCGGGAGCAGCGGACCCATGGCGTCCCACCGGGCGATCTGGCACCCGTCGGTGCGGGAGAGCTGGAGGTCGACCGGCTGCCCGGCCCACCGGCCGGTGACGTGCGCGGTCTGCGGCCCCCCGTACTGCTCGGTGCAGACGCCCTCCACCGGCGCGAACGGATCCTCTATGCCGGACAGGTGGGTGCAGGCCGCACCGGCGTCGGGGTGGCTGCCCGCGACCTCGCCCAGACAGGAGAGGGTCCACTCCTCCGCGGCGGAGCCGTCGCCCCGGTCGACGGTGAGCCGGAGCGCGTAGTCACCCGACGGCGCGGGCTCGTCCACGGGGTCGGTCTCCTCGAGCGGGGCCGCGCAGGCGGTCAGCAGCGCCAGCGGCGCGAGCGCGAACAGGAACGACCGCCGCATGGGCTTCCCCCTCAGATGCGGGACGCGTGGATGCTCGTGACCAGGATGGCGCGCGCGCCGAGCTCCCACAGCTCGTCCATGACCCGGTTCGTGTCCGCCTTCGCGACCATCGCGCGGACCGCGGACCACCCGGGTGTCTGCAGGGGGCTGACCGTCGGCCCCTCGATCCCCGGCGTGACCGCGGTGGCCCGCTCGAGGATGTCGTTCGGGCAGTCGTAGTCGAGCATCACGTACTGGCGGGCCACCAGGACCCCGCGCAGCCGGCGACGCAGCTGGGCGACGGCGGGGATCTCCTCGGCGCCCTCGCGACGGACCAGGATCGCCTCGCTGGCGAGCACCGGCTCACCGATGATCCGCAGCCCCGCCGCGCGCAGCGTCGTGCCGGTCTCCACCACGTCGCAGACCGCGTCGGCGACGCCCAGGCGGCAGGCGGTCTCCACGGCGCCGTCCAGCTTCACCACGTCGGCCTTGATCCCCGACTCCCCGAGGTAGCGCTGCAGGAGCACCGGGTAGGCCGTGGCGATCCGCTTGCCGGCCAGCTGCTCCACGCCGTCGATGCCCGACTCCACCGGGGCGGCGAACCGGAACGACGACCGCCCGAACCCCAGCGGCATGACCTCGACCGCCGAAGGGCCCTCGCCGTCGGCCGGCGCGGTCTCCAGCAGCATGTCCCGGCCGGTGATGCCGACGTCGAGCGTGCCCGAGGCGACGTAGACGGCGATGTCCCGCGGGCGCAGGTAGAAGAACTCGGTGTCGTTGTCCGGGTCGTAGACCGCGAGGTCCTTGGTGCTGCGCCGCTGGCGGTAGCCGCTCTCGGCGAGCATCTCGGCCGCGGGCTCGCTCAGGACGCCCTTGTTCGGCACGGCGATGCGCAGCACTCGAGATCTCCTAGGTGACGTGATGCAACGGCCCCCTCGCAGGGTCCCGGCCCGAGCGGAGCGAGAGTCGGGGGGCGAGGGGGTCCTTCTAGAGGTGAGCGTAGACGTCGTCCAGGGTCAGACCCCGGGCGAGCATCAGCACCTGAACGCGGTAGAGCAGCTGGCTGATCTCCTCCGCCGTCCGCTCCTCCCCCTCGTGCTCGGCGGCCATCCACGACTCGGCGGCCTCCTCGACCACCTTCTTGCCGGCGGCGTGCACGCCGTCGCGGACCGCCTGCACCGTGCCCGAGGCGGGGTCGGCCGCGGCCACCTTGGCCGACAGCTCGGCGAACAGCTCGTCGAAGGTCTTCACCGGGCGTCCCGCAGCACGCCGGTGGGCGAGGCCGTGAACCCGGTCGCCCGGGCGGGGGTGCGCAGCGAGCGCAGCGTCAGCGCGGTGGCCAGCGCCGCGACGGCCGCCTCCCAGCCCTTGTCCTCGGCCGATCCGGGCAGCCCCGCGCGGTCGCGCGCCTGCTCCTCGGTGTCGCAGGTGAGGACGCCGTTGCCGACGGGCTTGCCCGCGTCCAGCGCCACCCGGGTCAGCCCGGCGGTCACCGCGTCGCACACGTACTCGAAGTGCGGTGTCCCGCCCCGGATCACCACGCCGAGCGCGACGACGGCGTCGTGCCGCTCGGCCAGCGCCTGGGCGACGACCGGCAGCTCCACCGCACCGGGTGCCCGCACGACGGTCGGGTCGGCGATGCCGCTGGCCTTCGCCGCCTCGACCGCCCGCGCCAGCAGCTGATCGGTGATCTCGGCGTGCCAGGTGGTCGCCACGATGCCGAGGGTCAGCCCGCCGGCCTCGACCGGCCCGACGGCGGGCGCGCCCGTTCCGCTCACTGTCGCTGCTCCGTCTGACCCAGCGGCACGTCGGTGCCCGGGACGGTCGTGGGGGTGTCGGCCGGACCCGACTCGGTCTCCGGCTCGATGATGTCGAGGAGGTGGCCCATCCGGTCGCGCTTGGTGCGCAGGTACCCGAGGTTCTCGGCCGTGACGTGACTGGGCAGCGGCACGCGGCCGAGCACCCGCAGGCCGTAGCCCTCCAGGCCGGCGCGCTTGGCCGGGTTGTTGGTCAGCAGCCGCATGGTGTGCACGCCGAGGTCGACCAGGATCTGCGCACCGGTGCCGTAGTCACGGGCGTCGGCCGGCAGCCCCAGGTCGAGGTTGGCGTCGACCGTGTCCACGCCCAGGTCCTGCAGCTGGTAGGCCTGCAGCTTGTGCAGCAGGCCGATCCCCCGGCCCTCGTGCCCGCGGATGTAGAGCACGATGCCCCGGCCCTCGTGGGCGACCGCGGCCAGCGCGGCCTGCAGCTGCGGACCGCAGTCGCAGCGCAGCGAGCCGAAGACGTCGCCGGTGAGGCACTCGGAGTGCACGCGCACCAGCACGTCCTCGCCGTCTCCGATGTCGCCGTAGACGAAGGCGACGTGCTCGCGCTCGTCGTAGGAGCTGCGGTAGCCGACGGCGGTGAACGTGCCCGGGGCCAGCGGCACGGTGGCCTCGGCGACCCGCTCGACGAGCTTGTCGAAGCGCTTCCGGTAGGCGATCAGGTCGGCGATCGAGATCATGACGAGGTCGTGCTCGTCGGCGAAGACGCGCAGCTCCTCGCCGCGCGCCATGCCGGTGGGGTCCTTCTCGCTGACGATCTCGCACAGCACGCCCGAGGGGCGCAGGCCCGCCAGGACGGCGAGGTCGACGGCCGCCTCGGTGTGCCCGGGCCGGCGCAGCACGCCGCCGTCCTTCGCCCGCAGCGGGACGATGTGGCCCGGGCGGCTGAGGTCCTGGGCGGTGGTGTCGGGCGCGGCGAGCGTGCGGATCGTCGTCGCCCGGTCGGCCGCGGAGATGCCGGTGGTGACGCCCTCGCGGGCGTCGACGGTCACCGTGTACGCGGTGCCGTGCCGGTCCTGGTTGACCCGGAACATCGGCGGCAGGTCGAGCCGGTCGGCGTCGTCCTCGGTCACCGCGACGCAGATGTAGCCCGAGGTGTAGCGGACCATGAACGCGACCAGCTCCGGGGTGGCGAGCTCGGAGGCGAAGATCAGGTCGCCCTCGTTCTCGCGGTCCTCGTCGTCGATGACGACGACGGGGCGGCCGTCCTTGATGGCCGCGATCGCGGTCTCGATCGTGTCGAGCCGGGACAGCGGGCTCTCGTTCACCGCGAGCCTCCGAGCAGTCGTTCGACGTACTTGGCGATCACGTCGACCTCCAGGTTGACGGGCTCCCCCGGGGCGCGCGCGCCGAGCGTGGTCACGCGGAGGGTGGTGGGGATGAGGCTGACCTCGAACCAGGCCTCGGCGTCCGGGTGCGCGTCCGCCGACGGGACGTCGCTGACGGCGCTGACGGTCAGCGAGACGCCGTCGACGGCGATCGAGCCCTTCTCGACGACGTAGCGGGCGAGCTCGGCCGGCAGCGCGATGCGCACGACCTCCCAGTGCTCGCCCGCGGTGCGGGCCAGGATGCGGCCGACGCCGTCGACGTGGCCCTGCACCATGTGCCCGCCGAGCCGCGTGTGCGGGGTGACCGCGCGCTCGAGGTTCACCGGCTGACCGGCGGCGACGACGCCGAGGCTGCTGCGCCGCAGCGTCTCGGCCATCACGTCGGTGCTCCAGACGCCGTCGTCGACGCCGGTCACGGTGAGGCAGACGCCGTTGACGGCGATGGAGTCGCCCAGGGCGACGTCCTCGAGCACGCGCGCGGCGCGGATGCGCAGCACCGCGGAGTCCGACTGGTCCTCGCGGACGACGAGGGTGCCCACCTCTTCGACGATCCCGGTGAACACCTCAGCTCCCTCCGTCCACGCGCTGCCGTCCCCCAGTGTGCCGGGTGGGGCGCAGGCGGATCTGCACGTCCCCACCCAACGGGAGGACGTCGACGACCGACAGGCTCAGCGCCGCGGCCATCGTGGGAATTCCCAGGTCGCCCACCAGGGCGGGTCCGGCCCCCAGCAGCGTGGGCGCCAGGTGGACGACGGCCTCGTCGACCAGCCCGGCGCGCAGGAACGCGGCGGCCAGCGTCGGGCCACCCTCGAGGAGCACGCGCCGCACGTCGCGCTCGAACAGCTGGGCGAGCAGCTCGGCCGGGTCGGCCGCCCGGCTCACGAACGTCGGCGCGGCACCGTCGAGCACCCGGGCCGCCCCCGGCACCCGGCCGCGGCGGTCGACGACCACCCGCAGCGGCTGGCGGTCGAGGTTCCGACCCTCCGCGTCGCGGACGGTGAGCTGCGGGTCGTCGGTCAGCGCGGTGCCCGAGCCGACGACGACGGCGTCGCAGGTGGCGCGGAGGCGGTGCACCTCGGCGCGTGCGGCCTCGCCGGTGATCCAGCGGCTGGTGCCGTCCGCGGCGGCGACGCGACCGTCGAGGGTGGCGGCCACCTTCCACACGACGTACGGCCGCTGCTCGCGGACCCCCGTCAGCCAGGCGGCGAGGGCGCTTTGCTCGGCCTGCTCCCGCTCGACGCCGAGCTCGACGTCGACGCCCGCCGCGCGGAGCCGGTCGGCTCCCCCGCCGGCCAGCTCGGTGGGCTCGGGGACGGCGACGACGACGCGGGCGATACCGGCCGCGACCAGCGCGTCGGCGCACGGGCCGGTGCGCCCGGTGTGCGCGCACGGCTCGAGGGTGACCACGGCGGTGCCCCCGCGGGCGCGGTCGCCGGCGCGGGCGAGGGCGGCGATCTCCGCGTGGGGGCCGCCGGGCGGGGCGGTGGCGCCCTCCCCCACCGGGATGCCGGCGGGATCGAGGATCACCGCGCCGACGGCGGGGTTCGGGCTGGTGGTGCCGAGCGCGCCGGCCG
>SPQJ01000077.1 GCA_004570425.1 Bacillus sp. AZ43 | reverse complement strand
GATCTGCCGCCGGGAGCTGCCGCTGACCGACCGGCTGGCGGCGCTGCGGGAGGCCGTCGAGGTCGCCGAGGGCCGGCTCGAGGTGCCCGAGGTGGCCGACGCCCGGGCCGTGCTGGCCAAGGCGGGCGCGCGCTCCGCGCTGGGCGACGCGACCGTCGTGGCCCTCGCCGGCGCGACCGGCAGCGGCAAGTCGACGCTGTTCAACGCGCTGTCGGGCAGCGAGGTGAGCACGCCGGGCGTCCGCCGGCCCACGACCGGCGTCGCGCACGCCACGGTGTGGGGCGACGACGGCGCGGACGGGCTGCTGGACTGGCTGGAGGTCCCCCGGCGGTTCCGGCACCCGCCCGAGCCGGCGTTCGACGGCCTGGTGCTGCTCGACCTGCCCGACCACGACAGCGTCCGGCTGGAGCACCGGCTGGAGGTCGACCGCCTCGTGGCCCTGGTGGACGTCCTCGTGTGGGTGCTGGACCCGGAGAAGTACGCCGACGCCGCCGTGCACGACCGCTACCTCGTGCCCCTGGCCGGGCACGCCGGGGTGCTGCTGGTGGTGCTGAACCAGATCGACCGCCTCGACCCGGTGGCCGCCAAGGAGTGCCTGACCGACCTGCGGGCCCTGCTGGACCGGGAGGGCCTGGCCGACGTGCCGGTGCTGGGGGTCTCGGGCCGGACCGGCGTCGGGGTCGCCGAGCTGCGTGGCGAGCTGGCGTCGCGCGTGGCGGCCCGCCGGGCGGCGACCGACCGGCTCACCGCCGACGTGCGAGCCGCGGCCCGGGCCCTCGGA
>SPQJ01000066.1 GCA_004570425.1 Bacillus sp. AZ43 | reverse complement strand
GGGATGCGGGTGCCGCCGGGACCGGGCCGCGGCGAGATGCCGAGCGGGCCGGCGCAGTGCGCGCAGCGGGCGGGGGCCCGGCAGCGGGCGCACGCGAGGGAGGGGACGTAGCCGCATCCCGGCCTGCCGGTGGTGCGCCCGCCCGGCAACCACCTTCGACTGCCCGCACTGCCACGGCACCAAGCTCCGCGCCTCGGTGGTGGGCGAGTCCCGGACCGCCGAGGAGCTGGCCCGGGCCTTCGCCGGGACGACGGTGCGCACGTCGGGCAGCACCTCCGGGGTGCTCGCGTCGGTGCCGGCCGGCCCCGCCCTCGTCGTCGCCACGCCCGGCGCCGAACCGGTGGCCGAGGGCGGGTACGGCGCCGCTCTGCTGCTCGACTCGTGGGCCCTGCTCGGCCGCGCCGACCTGCGGGCCGGGGAGGAGACGCTCCGCCGCTGGATGAACGCGGCGACCCTGGTTCGGCCGGCGTCGGCGGGCGGGCAGGTCGTGGTCGCCGCGGACGCCGCCCACCCCGTCGTCCAGGCGCTCGTGCGCTGGGACCCCGCGTGGCTGGCCGCCCGCGAGCTCGCCGACCGGCGGGAGCTCGGCTTCCCGCCGGTCACCCGCATCGCGTCGGTGGCCGGGTCGCCCGCGGCGCTGGCGGAGTTCCTGGAGGCGCTCCGGCTGCCCGAGGACGCCGACCTGCTCGGCCCCGTGCCGGAGCCGCCCCGGCCGGGCCAGGAGGGGGAGCGGGAGCGCTACCTCGTGCGGGTGCCGCGCAGCCAGGGCGGCGCGCTGGCGCACGCGCTCGGCGAGGTGCAGGGGGTGCGCAGCGCGAAGAAGGCGCCCGAGCACGTCCGCGTCCAGCTGGACCCGCTCGACCTCGTCTGAGCGACTTGCCATGTCCACCGGGATCTTCAGCGAGCGCAGATGTGCCATGCTCGAAGAGTGAGCACCTCGGAAAGCCACGCCTTCAAGCTGCATCGCGTGCGGCTCAGGCACTATCGAAGCATCGCTACTTGCGATGTCTCGCTCGGCGATCTTGCGCTGCTTGTCGGACCCAATGGGTCTGGGAAGAGTAACTTCCTGGACGCATTGCGGTTGACCTCCGATGCACTCAACACAACGCTGGATCACGCGCTACGCGAGCGTGGAGGCTTGAAAGAGGTACGGCGCCGTTCTACGGGGCATCCAACGCATTTCCGCATCGAAGTCGAATTCTCCGTGCAGGGATATGCTGGGTCTTACAGCTTCCAGATCGCTGCCGTGCGCGGTGGGGACTTTAGAGTCTCGCATGAGGATTGCGTAGTATCTGACACGGAGTTCGGCGGCAAGGATTGGCACTACCGAGTCAGGGACGGCGAACTGGTCGGCTCGAGCGAAGAGATTATGCCTGCCGTCTCGGAGGACAGGCTTTACCTGGTCGCCGCTTCATCGGTGCATCCCTTTCGCCTCGTCTTCGATGGACTTCGCGCTATCACGGTCTACAACCTGAATCCAGACGCGATGAGAGGCTTGCAGAAGCCGGACTCTGGCGATCTGCTCAGGCGGGACGGGGGCAACGCCGCCAGCGTGCTGGAGCGACTTCGGCGTGAATCGCCATCCGCTAAAGAAAGGGTGGAGGAGTACCTCCGATTGGTCGTTCCTGGCATCGAGGGCGTGGATCGCGTCAATCTGGATTCCTGGGAGACCTTGGAGTTCCGGCAGGAGACCGCTGGATCGAACCAGCCGTGGTCCTTTCGCGGATCATCCATGTCGGACGGCACCCTGAGGGCCCTGGGCGTTCTGCTTGCGCTCTTCTCGTCTTCAACGAAGTTCGCAAGCACCATCGGTATCGAGGAGCCCGAGGCGGCGCTGCATCCTGCGGCAGCGGGAGTGCTACTTGATGCGCTTCGGGATGCAAGTTCGCAGAGGCAGGTTCTCGTGACGAGTCATAGCCCCGACCTCTTGGACGACGCAAGCATCACCCATGGTGAGCTGGTCGCAGTTCGCCTTGTCGACGGGGCGACCCAGCTTGGGCGCCCTGACCGAGCGGGTCGTCAGGCTCTAGGAGCCTCCTTGTTCACTGCCGGCGAGTTGCTCCGCGTGGATCAGCTTGTACCGGAGGTCCCAACCGGCCAGCAGATGTCGTTGCTCGATGCCTCCTGAGGGCCCGGTCATTGCGACCATCGTCGAAGGTGCGGGTGAGGTCAAGGCTCTGCCAACACTCTTGCGACGCATCGCGGTTGACACAGGTACCTACGACCTGTCAGTCCCTAGTCCCTGGCGGCTCAGGAGAGACCGCTTCAGTCGTGACTTAGGGGCCGCGGCAGCGGCTGCGGCCGCGCGCGTGTCCGGGGCAGGGGGGCTGCTTGTGGTGCTCGATGCTGACGACGACTGTCCCGTCGAGTTAGCCACGCACCTTGCTGGTATCGCCCGGGAGCGTGTCAGTCACTGTCCGGTCGAAGTCGCGGTCGCATCGCGCGAGTTCGAGGCGTGGTTTCTAGCCTCCGCGCCCGCGCTGCTGGCGCATCGGGATGTTGTGGCTCAGTTGACTGTGCCTGACCCCGATGCACCGAGAGGAGCCAAGGAGAAGCTTGAGGAGGCGATGTCCCGCAAGTACTCGCCAACCCTCCACCAGCCAGCCTTCGCGGCTTTGATGGATATGGAGACCGCTGCTTCCTGTAGTCGGTCCTTCCGGCACTTCCGGGAGGCAGTGATCCGTTTGCTCGCATGGGTGGGACCGTCGTCGAGCGAGGAGCCGCCTACCATCGTCGGGTGAGCGTGACCCCCATCCGGCTGTTCGGCGACCCGGTGCTGACCACCCCCGCCGCGCCGGTCGTCGACTTCGACGCAGAACTCCGGCAGCTCGTCGGCGACCTGACCGAGACGATGTTCGCCGCCGGCGGCGCGGGCCTGGCAGCCCCGCAGCTCGGCGTCGGGCTGCGGGTCTTCACCTGGTACGTCGACGGCGAGGTGGGCCACCTGGTCAACCCCGACGTCTCCCCGGTCGGCGAGGAGACCGAGGAGGGCCCCGAGGGCTGCCTGTCCATCCCCGGCTACCGCTGGGACTGCCGGCGCCACCTGCACGTGGTCGCCTCCGGCTGGAACATGCACGGCGACCCGATCCGGGTCGAGGGCTCCGAGCTGCTCGCCCGCGCCATCCAGCACGAGACCGACCACCTCGACGGCGTCCTGTTCGTCGACCGGCTCGACCCCGAGGCCCGCGCGGCGGCGCTGGCCGAGCTGCAGGCCGCGGAGTGGGCCGGCATGGCCGCCTGGGTGCCCGCCGAGGCGCCCGTCGTCAAGGTGAGCCCCCACTGAGGCTCCTGTTCGCCGGCACGCCGGCCCCCGCCGTCCCCTCGCTCGAGGCGCTGCTCGCGTCCGACCACGAGGTGGTCGCCGTCCTGACCCGCCCCGACGCCCGCTCCGGCCGCGGTCGCACCGTCAGCCGGTCGCCGGTGGCCGAGCGCGCCGACGCCGCCGGTATCCCCGTGCTGCAGCCACGGTCCCCGCGCGAGCCCGAGTTCCTGCGGCAGCTGGCCGAGCTCGCCGTCGACTGCGCGCCGGTCGTCGCCTACGGGGCCCTGGTGCCGCAGGCGGCGCTGGACCTGCCCGCGCACGGCTGGGTGAACCTGCACTTCTCGCTGCTGCCCGCCTGGCGCGGCGCGGCCCCGGTGCAGCACGCGATCATGGCCGGCGACGCGATCACCGGCGCCGCCACCTTCCGCCTCGAGGCCGGTCTCGACACCGGCCCGGTGTTCGGCACGGTCACCGAGGCCATCGGTCCGCGGGACACAGCGGGTGACCTGCTCGGCCGGCTGGCGGTGAGCGGGGCGAAGCTGCTCGTCGCGACGCTCGACGGCATCGAGGCCGGCACCCTGGAGCCGCAGCCGCAGCCCGCCGAGGGCATCAGCCTCGCGCCCAAGGTCGAGACGGCGGACGCGCGCGTGCAGTGGGAGCTGCCGGCCCACGTGGTCGACCGGCGGGTCCGCGGCGTCACGCCGGCACCGGGCGCCTGGACGACGTGGCGCGGCGACCGGCTGCGCCTCGGCCCGGTCGAGCCGGTGGCCGAGGACCCGGGCCTGGCGCCCGGCGAGGTCGCCGTGACCCCGGGCGGCGTCCTGGTCGGCACCGGCCGCGGCGCGGTCCGGCTGGGCGAGGTCCAGCCGGCCGGCAAGCGCATGTTCCCGGCGGCGGACTGGGCGCGCGGCGCGCGTCCGGCGCCGGGGGAACGGGTGGGGGAGTGAGCCCCGCCGGACGTCGCCGGCACCCGGCGTCCCGCCGCCGGCCGCTCGACGGCGCGCGGCTCACCGCGTTCGACGTCCTGGACGGCGTCTCGTCCCGGGACGCCTACGCCAACCTGCTGCTCCCGCAGCTGCTCCGCGAGCGGCCCGAGCTCGACGAGCGCGACGCCGCGTTCGCGACCCAGCTCGCCTACGGCACCCTGCGCGCGCAGGGGACCCTCGACGCGATCCTGGCCGGCCTGGTGTCCCGCCCGCTCGGCGAGCTCGACCCCCGCGTGCTCGACCTGCTGCGGCTGGGCGCCTACCAGCTGGTCGACCTCCGCGTCCCGTCGCACGCCGCCGTGGACACGACCGTCGACCTCGCCCGCGCCGTCGTGGGCACGGGCGCCTCCGGTCTGGTCAACGCCGTCCTGCGCAAGGTCGCGGCCGGCGGGGACCGCGAGCAGTGGCTGGCCGCCCTCGGCGGCGACGGGGAGCAGCGGCTGGCGCTGGCCACCGACCACCCGCGCTGGATCGTCGACGCCTGGCGGGACGCGCTGGGTGGCGACGACGAGCTGGAGCCGGCGCTGCTCGCCGACGGCACCGCGCCCGAGGTGCACCTCGTCGCGCGCCGGGTGCCGCGGGAGACGCTGGTCGAGGAGTCGGGGGGCGCGGCCGGGCCCTGGTCGCCGTACGCGGTGCGGCTGCCCGGCGGCGATCCAGGCCGGGTGCCGTCGGTGCGCTCCGGCGCGGCCGCGGTGCAGGACGAGGGCAGCCAGCTCGCCGCGCTGCTGCTGTCACGCGCCCCGCTGGAGGGGCGCGACGAGGCCTGGCTCGACATGTGCGCCGGCCCCGGCGGCAAGGCCGGCCTGCTCGCCGCCGTCCGCCCCGACGGCGTGCGGCTGACCGCCGCCGACCGGGCACCGCACCGGGCGGAGCTGGTGCGCCAGGCGCTGCGCGGCGAGGACGACGTCGAGGTGGTCGCCGCCGACGGCCGGGAGCCGCCGTGGCAGGCCGGCAGCTTCGACCGGGTGCTGCTCGACGCCCCGTGCACCGGGCTGGGCGCGCTGCGCCGGCGGCCGGAGGTGCGCTGGCGCCGCACGCCGGAGGACGTGCCGCCGCTGGTCGAGCTGCAGACCGAGCTGCTGGCCGCCGCCCTGGCCTCGGTCCGCCCCGGCGGGGTGCTCGCCTACGTGACGTGCTCGCCGCACACCGAGGAGACCGTGGCGGTCGTCGACACCGCGGCCGCTCGCGACGACGTCGAGGTGCTGCCCGTGGCCCCGCTGTTCCCCGAGGTGCCCGGCATCGCGCGCGGGGACCACGGGCAGCTGTGGCCGCACCGGCACGGCACCGACGCCATGTTCATGGCGCTGCTCCGCCGCACGCGCTGAGCTTCCCCGCTACGGTGCCGCGGTGGCCTGGCTCCCGGAGGACTTCGAGCACCCGCTGCGCGCCGACCTGCCGACGGGGCAGCACCTGAGGCCGATCCGCGCGGACGACGTCGACATCGACTTCCCGGCGGTCATGGGGTCGCGCGAGCGGCTGTGGGCGATCTACGGGAAGGCGTGGGGGTGGCCGCCGGCGGTCATGACGCCGGAGGAGGACCGCGCGGACCTCGCCCGGCACGAGCGGGAGATCGAGGCGCACGAGAGCTTCAACTACGCCCTGTTCGACGACGACGAGGGCGAGCTGCTCGGCTGCGTGTACATCGACCCTCCCGAGAAGGCCGGCGACGCCGACGCCGAGGTGTCGTGGTGGGTCGTCGACCGACTCGTCGGCACCGAGGTCGAGCAGGCCCTCGACGCGTTCGTGCCCGCCTGGCTGGCACGGGACTGGCCGCTGCGCCGTCCCCGGTACGTCGGGCGGGACCTCACCTGGGACGCGTGGATCGCGCTGCCCGACCGCCCCTGAGGCGGATCGGGACCGTCCGCTTCCCCGTGGCCGAGCGCCTTGTCCGGCGCCGGGCCCCTCTCCATACTGCCCGGCAGGCTCGTGGGGGAGGCACCATGACGAGCACCGGGCGGTCGTCGCGCGCCGTGGGGCGGCCCCGTGCGGCCCGGCCGCCGAAGGCCCCCGACGCCGTCGCGGCCGCCGTCGAGGTGTGGAGCTCCGTCGTCACCGGCCTGGAGGCGGCGCGCTACGCCGAGGTGGGCGCCGAGTACGCCAAGCTGAGCGCCCTGCTGGTCCAGCAGCGCACGGCCCAGGCGCTGGCCGCCACCCCCGGCCCGGAGTGGGCGGAGCTCTCGGCCCTCGCCCAGCGCGCGCTCGACCTCCTGGAGCCGCTGCTCGGCGCGGCCCGGCTGCTCGCCACCCTGCCCGCCACCGTGCCCACGGCCCCCGCGCGGGCTCCCCGGACACCGCCCGGCCCCCGGGCGGCGACGAAGAGGTCCTGACCCCCGACCAGTGAGGAGACCCCGCCATGCCCATCAACATCGGGCAGGAGATGGCCCTGCCCATGGAGCAGATCATCGGCGGCCCGCTCCAGGCGGTGGTCAAGGCGCAGGCCCTCGCCGCGTCCAGCACCGTCGACTTCATCCAGCAGGTCGGGCTGAACCCCGCCCCGGGTGGGGGCGGCGCGCAGACCGCGCGCACCGTGGACTTCTCCTTCCAGCGCCGGGTGCCGGCCCGCGAGGACGACGACGGGCCGACCGACGTCCTCACCACCGAGACCGTCGCCCTCACCGTGCCGCTGCTGACGGTCGTCCCGGTGCCGTTCATCCGGGTCAAGGAGGCGACCGTCGACTTCGAGGCGCAGGTGAGCAGCAGCACGCTGAACACCACCGACTCGACGTTCGGGATCAGCGCGGAGGCCTCGGGCGGCTTCTGGGGCGTCAAGTTCACCGTCAAGGCCAACTACACCCGCAACACCAAGAGCTCCGACCAGGTGAACCGGTCGTCCACGCTCAAGGTGCACGTGTACGCCGTCCAGGACGAGATGCCCGCGGGCCTCGACCGGGTGCTCACCATCCTGCAGACGGCGATCGACGACGGCGTGGACGCGCCCGCATGAGCGTGGAGTTCGGGGACGCGGTGTCGGCGCTGGCGGCTTCGCTGGTCGCCGCGCGCCGCGCCCTGGACGCCGCCACCGCGGAGCTGACCGCGGCGTACGCGGCCGACGAGCGGCTGCGGTCCCTGCCCGTCCCGGCGTTCGCGCTCGCGGAGGCGCACTTCGACGTCCCGTACGTCGTCGACTCCGTGGAGGAGATGCACCCACCCGACCTCGACCTGGACCGGCGTCCCCTCGTCGGCATCGGCGAGCGGGAGCTCGCGACGCTGCTGCGCGGCGCGCCGCAGGACGTCGGCGCCCGGCTGCAGCGCTTCCTGGAGCGGCACGCCCGGTTGCAGGAGTTCTACGAGCGGGTCCGGGAGGACCCGGAGACGCTGCGCGACGAACGGCCGCCGCCCCTGGAGCCCCTGTCCCGCGCCGACCTGGTCGTGCTGCGGGGCGCCGGCACGCCCGCCGCGCGCGACCAGCTGATGGCCGTCGTCCGGGACGCCCAGGAGCTGCAGAAGGTGCTCGCCGACGCCGCGCAGCGCGCCCGGCCGGCGCAACGCGTGTTCATCCGGCTGGACGTCGACTCGCTCTCCGGCGTCCCCGCCGAGCAGATCCAGCGCGCCTCGCTCACCTTCCGGGACGTGCCGTCGTCCACCGTCGACGTCGGCGGCGAGCCCGTCGTCGTCCCGGACTGAGGGGGGAGACGTGGCCGAACCGGTGAGCGGCACCGCCCGGCTGATCGAGGACTACCTCGGCTCGACCCTCGGGTCGCTGGTCAAGGCCCAGGGCCTGCTGTCGAGCCAGCTGGCCGAGTTCATCGAGCGGGTCGGCTTCGAGCCGCCCGGCGAGGACGACCCCGAGGGGCCGCTGCGCGCCCGCACCTTCAGCTTCGCCTTCGACCGCACCGACGTGGGGGAGGGCGACGAGCTGGTGACCCGCCGCGTGACGGCGTCCCTGCCGCTGCTGAGCATCGTGAGCCTGCCGTCGCTGGCCATCGACGCCGCCGACATCCAGATGGACCTGCGGATCGTGGCCACGGAGGCGCCACCGGAGCCGCCCGAACCGGAGCCGCGGCCGCCCGGACGGCCCGGCGGCCCGCTCCTCCCGCCGGTCCGGCCGCCGCTGAGGATGTGGGCGATCCCGCTGCGGCCCGCGCCCCTGCCGCCCGGCCGCCCGCCGCCCGCCGATCCCGCCACCGTGGGCAGCATCCGCGTCTCGGTCACGCTGAAGCGGCTCGACCTGCCCCTCGGGCTCGAGCGCGTGGAGCGGCTGCTGAACGAGGGCTACCGGGAGGAGATCGACGAGGCCTGAGCGGCGAGCCCGGCTCAGTGGCAGGGCGACGGCACGGCGGTGCTCGAGTCCACGTCGAGATCTCCGCCGGGCGACGTCGCCGTTCCCGCCCCCACCTAGACTCGGCGGACGTGCCCCGGGAACCGAAGATCGCGCCCAGCCTCCTGTCGGCGGACTTCGCGCGCCTGGGCGAGGAGACCCAGCGCGTCGCGGACGCCGACTGGCTGCACTTCGACGTGATGGACGCGCACTTCGTGCCCAACCTGACCTTCGGACTGCCGGTGATGCAGGCCGTGCAGGCGGTCAGCCCCGTGCCGCTGGACTGCCACCTCATGATCGACGACCCGGAGCGGTGGGCGCCCGGCTACGCCGAGGCGGGCGCGCGGAACGTCACCGTCCACGCCGAGGCCTGCGCCGACCCGCGGGCCGTCGCCCGGGACATCCGGGCCGCCGGAGCACTGGCCGGGCTGGCCGTGAAGCCGGCCACGCCGCTGGAGGACTACCTCGAGGTGCTGCGCGACTTCGACACGCTGCTCGTCATGAGCGTCGAACCGGGCTTCGGCGGCCAGTCGTTCATCGCCGACGTCCTGTCGAAGGTCCGGACGGCCCGCCGGCTGGTGGACGCGGGCGACCTGACCCTGGTCGTCGAGATCGACGGCGGCATCAACGCCGACACCATCGAGCAGGCGGCCGAGGCCGGGGTGGACATGTTCGTCGCCGGCTCGGCGGTCTACGGCGCCGAGGACCCCGCGAAGGCGATCGCGGCGCTGCGCGCGCAGGCCGCCGCGGCGATGCGCGGGTGAGCGCCACCGACGCCGAGCGGCTCGCCATGGCGCGGCGCCGCCGTCGACGCTGTCGCTCCTGGGGCTGGTCCGGCACATGGCGGAGGTCGAGCGGGCCTGGTTCCGCCGCGTGATCGACGGCCAGGACGTGCCGTGGCTGTGGTCGCGCGAAGGGGA
>SPQJ01000012.1 GCA_004570425.1 Bacillus sp. AZ43 | reverse complement strand
CCGCGACCTCCGCGACTGCCGCGCCGGCCCGCCGCCGGCCCGCGGCGCTGCTGGCGGTGCTCGCCGTGCTCTGCCTGGCCGCGGCCGCCGCCGCGGGCGTCCTGCTGTGGCAGCGGCTGAACCCGACGCACGTGGACGCTTCGGTGTTCGCCGCGACCCGCGACGCCGTCCGCGCGATCTACGCCTACGACTACGAGGACTCCGAGGGCAGCATCCAGGGCAAGCTCGACGTCCTCACCGGCGACCTCCGGGACCAGTACGAGGAGGACCTGGGGCAGGGCGGGATCATCGACACCTACGAGCAGGTGTCGGCGACCACGAGCTACGAGGTGCTCGACGTCGGGCTCAAGGACGTCAACCCGGCGCAGGACACCGCCACGCTGGTCGTCTTCGGCGAGTACGTGGTCCAGTCGGTGAACAGCGGGCAGCAGCCGGCGCCGGAGGGGTCGGGCTGCCGGGTCACCGCCGACGGGGCGCAGGCGTGCATCCAGACCGTGCGGGTCGAGGTCGTCAAGGTCGACGGCGACTGGAAGATCCGGGAGCTGACGCTCGTCACCACCAGCTGAAAGAGGACCCCGTCCCCCTCACCGCTCGCAGGCTCGCGGCGAGCCTCTGGACGGGGCCGACGGCGGTGGGGTTTCGGCGTGGCGGTTCCGATGGGATCGACGGGCTGGCATCATGGGTCCCGCCTGCTGGAGCCCCGCTCGGACGACGACGCGGTCCCCGGATGTGGCGCCGGTCGCACCGGTGCCCCCGACGTGGACATCGTCTCCGAGCAGGGGTAGGGTCTCCTGTTGCGCTGCCCTCCTGACTGCCTGCCCGCCGAGACGGGTCACCAGGGGTGCCCGGGACCGCCTCCCGGGAGCCTCCGGCCGACCGACGGCGACACGGACGATCGCGGGCAGCCCGCCATTACCGACGACGACCCAGGACGAACCCGCACAGACCCGCCCGCACGTCGTGAGGTCCTTGGAAGGACGCATCTTGGCAGGCTCTCGCCCCACCAGCACCACCGAAAAGAACACCCAGACCGGCCCCCGCACCGGCGAGGCCGACCAGCAGAAGATCCCCGGCGCACCGCTCCGGGTCACCTTCGCGAAGATCAACGAGCCGCTCGAGGTCCCGGATCTGCTCGCCCTGCAGACCGCCTCGTTCGACTGGCTCATCGGCAGCCCCGAGTGGCGGGCCACCCTCGCCCCCGAGGAGCAGGCCGACGCCGTCGGCGGTCTCGCCGAGATCCTCGAGGAGATCTCCCCGATCGAGGACTTCAGCGGCTCGATGTCGCTGTCCTTCTCCAACCCGCGCTTCGAGGACGTCAAGGCGTCCCTCGAGGAGTGCAAGGACAAGGACATGACCTACGCGGCGCCGCTGTTCGTCACCGCCGAGTTCATGAACAACACCACCGGCGAGATCAAGTCGCAGACGGTGTTCATGGGCGACTTCCCGATCATGACGAACAAGGGCACCTTCGTCATCAACGGGACCGAGCGCGTCGTCGTCTCGCAGCTGGTCCGCAGCCCCGGCGTCTACTTCGACAAGAGCCTGGACAAGACGTCGGACAAGGACGTCTTCAGCGCCAAGGTCATCCCGAGCCGCGGTGCCTGGCTGGAGTTCGACGTCGACAAGCGCGACACCGTCGGCGTCCGCATCGACCGCAAGCGCCGCCAGCCGGTCACCGTGCTGCTCAAGGCGCTCGGCTGGGGCGAGGACCGCATCCGCGAGCACTTCCAGTGGTCGCCCACGGTCCTGGCCACCCTGGAGAAGGACCACATCGCCGGGCAGGACGAGGCCCTGCTCGACATCTACCGCAAGCTGCGGCCGGGCGAGCCGCCGACGCGCGAGTCGGCGCAGGCGCTGCTGGAGAACCTGTTCTTCAACCCGAAGCGCTACGACCTGGCGAAGGTCGGCCGGTACAAGGTCAACAAGAAGCTGGGCGTGGACGTGCCCCAGGGCACCTCGACGCTGACCGAGGACGACATCGTCGCCACCATCGAGTACGTCGTGCGTCTCCACGCCGGCGAGCCCGAGCACGACGTGGACGACATCGACCACCTCGGCAACCGTCGCCTGCGCACCGTCGGCGAGCTGATCCAGAATCAGATCCGGGTCGGCCTCTCCCGCATGGAGCGCGTCGTCCGCGAGCGGATGACGACCCAGGACGTCGAGGCGATCACGCCGCAGACCCTGATCAACATCCGGCCGGTCGTCGCCTCCATCAAGGAGTTCTTCGGCACCAGCCAGTCGTCGCAGTTCATGGACCAGACCAACCCGCTGTCGGGTCTGACCCACAAGCGCCGCCTGTCGGCGCTGGGCCCGGGTGGTCTGTCCCGTGAGCGGGCCGGCATGGAGGTGCGCGACGTGCACCCCAGCCACTACGGCCGCATGTGCCCGATCGAGACGCCGGAAGGCCCGAACATCGGCCTGATCGGCTCGCTGTCGGCCTTCGCGCGGGTCAACCCGTTCGGCTTCATCGAGACGCCGTACCGCAAGGTCGAGAACGGCATGGTCACCGACCAGATCGAGTACCTCACCGCCGACGAGGAGGACCGCTTCGTCGTCGCGCAGGCCAACAGCCCGCTCGACGCGCAGGGTCGCCTCACGGAGGAGCGCGTCCTCGTCCGCACCAAGGGCGGTGAGGTCGACTACCTCGCCCCCGAGAACGTGGACTACATGGACGTCTCGCCGCGGCAGATGACCTCGGTCGCGACGGCGATGATCCCGTTCCTCGAGCACGACGACGCCAACCGCGCGCTCATGGGCGCGAACATGCAGCGTCAGGCCGTCCCGCTGCTGCGCAGCGAGGCGCCGCTGGTCGGCACCGGCATGGAGCTGCGTGCCGCCGTCGACGCCGGTGACGTCGTCGTGGCCGAGAAGGCCGGCGTGGTCGAGGACTCGACCGCGGACTACATCACCGTCATGGCCGACGACGGCACCCGGCAGACCTACCGGCTGCTGAAGTTCCGCCGCTCGAACCAGGGCACCTCGATCAACCAGACCCCCGTCGTCGACGAGGGCCAGCGGGTCGAGGTCGGCCAGGTCATCGCCGACGGTCCCTGCACCGACCAGGGCGAGATGGCGCTGGGCAAGAACCTGCTCGTCGCCTTCATGCCGTGGGAGGGCCACAACTACGAGGACGCGATCATCCTGTCGCAGCGCCTCGTGCAGGACGACGTCCTGTCCTCGATCCACATCGAGGAGTTCGAGGTCGACGCCCGCGACACCAAGCTCGGTGCCGAGGAGATCACCCGGGACATCCCGAACGTCTCCGAGGAGGTCCTCGCCGACCTCGACGAGCGCGGCATCATCCGCATCGGTGCCGAGGTCGTCCCCGGCGACATCCTCGTCGGCAAGGTGACGCCCAAGGGTGAGACGGAGCTGACCCCCGAGGAGCGGCTGCTGCGCGCGATCTTCGGCGAGAAGGCCCGCGAGGTCCGCGACACGTCGCTGAAGGTCAAGCACGGTGAGTCCGGCAAGGTCATCGGCGTCCGCGTGTTCTCGCGCGAGGACGGCGACGAGCTGCCCGCCGGCGTCAACGAGCTGATCCGGGTCTACGTCGCCCAGATGCGCAAGATCTCCGACGGCGACAAGCTCGCCGGACGCCACGGCAACAAGGGCGTCATCTCGAAGATCCTGCCGCAGGAGGACATGCCGTTCCTCGAGGACGGCACCCCGGTCGACATCGTCCTGAACCCGCTCGGCGTCCCCGGCCGCATGAACGTCGGCCAGGTCCTGGAGACCCACCTCGGGTGGGTCGCCAAGCAGGGCTGGCAGATCGAGGGCACCCCGGAGTGGGCGGCGCGTCTGCCCGAGGCCGCGCGTTCGGCCGCCCCGGGCACCCGCACCGCGACCCCGGTCTTCGACGGCGCCAAGGAGGACGAGATCGTCGGCCTCCTCGGCTCGACGATCCCGAACCGCGACGGCGACCGGATGGTCAAGGAGACCGGCAAGGCGCGGCTGTTCGACGGCCGCTCCGGGGAGCCCTTCCCCGAGCCGATCTCGGTGGGCTACGTCTACATCCTGAAGCTGCTGCACCTGGTCGACGACAAGATCCACGCCCGTTCGACCGGCCCGTACTCGATGATCACGCAGCAGCCGCTGGGTGGTAAGGCGCAGTTCGGTGGCCAGCGCTTCGGTGAGATGGAGTGCTGGGCGATGCAGGCCTACGGCGCGGCCTACGCGCTGCAGGAGCTGCTCACCATCAAGTCCGACGACATCCTGGGCCGCGTCAAGGTCTACGAGGCCATCGTCAAGGGCGAGAACATCCCCGAGCCGGGCATCCCGGAGTCGTTCAAGGTGCTGCTCAAGGAGCTGCAGTCGCTCTGCCTCAACGTCGAGGTGCTGTCCGGCGACGGGCAGGCGATCGAGCTGCGCGACACCGACGACGAGGTCTTCCGCGCCGCGGAGGAGCTGGGCATCGACCTGTCCCGCCGCGAGCCGTCGTCCGTCGAGGACGTCTAAAGCGCGCCGCCGGCCGGCCCTGAGCCATCGGGGCCGGCCGGCCACACACCTCTGACATAGAAGCGAAGAACTAGCCCCGGAAAGGGGTCACCACCTTGCTCGACGTCAACTTCTTCGACGAGCTCCGCATCGGCCTGGCCACCGGCGACGACATCCGCCAGTGGTCGCACGGTGAGGTGAAGAAGCCCGAGACCATCAACTACCGGACCCTGCGCCCGGAGAAGGACGGTCTCTTCTGCGAGAAGATCTTCGGTCCCACCCGGGACTGGGAGTGCTACTGCGGTAAGTACAAGCGGGTCCGGTTCAAGGGCATCATCTGCGAGCGCTGCGGCGTCGAGGTGACCCGGGCCAAGGTCCGCCGTGAGCGGATGGGCCACATCGAGCTGGCCGCTCCGGTCACCCACATCTGGTTCTTCAAGGGCGTGCCCTCGCGCCTGGGCTACCTGCTCGACCTGGCGCCCAAGGACCTCGAGAAGATCATCTACTTCGCGGCCTACCTGATCACCTCGGTCGACGACGAGGCACGCCACCGCGACCTCCCGACGATCGAGGCCGAGATCAGCGCCGAGAAGTCGAACCTCGAGGGCCGGCGCGACGCCGACGTCGAGGCGCGGCAGCAGAAGCTCGAGGCCGACCTGGCCGAGCTCGAGGCGGAGGGCGCCAAGTCCGACGTCCGCCGCAAGGTGCGCGAGGGCGGCGAGCGCGAGATGCGCCAGCTGCGCGACCGCGCCCAGCGCGAGATCGACCGCCTCGAGGAGGTGCTCGACACCTTCCGCAAGCTGGAGGTCAAGCAGCTCATCGCGGACGAGGGCCTCTACCGCGAGCTGCGCGACCGCTTCGGTGAGTACTTCGAGGGCGGCATGGGTGCCGCGGCGCTGCAGAAGCTGCTCGCCGACTTCGACCTCGACGCCGAGGCCGTCTCGCTGCGCGAGACCATCCGCAGCGGCAAGGGCCAGCGCAAGCTGCGGGCCCTCAAGCGGCTGAAGGTCGTCGCGGCGTTCCAGCAGACCCGCAACTCGCCCATGGGCATGGTGCTGGACTGCGTCCCGGTCATCCCGCCGGACCTGCGCCCCATGGTCCAGCTCGACGGTGGCCGCTTCGCGACCAGCGACATGAACGACCTGTACCGCCGCGTGATCAACCGGAACAACCGGCTGAAGCGTCTGCTCGACCTCGGCGCCCCCGAGATCATCGTGAACAACGAGAAGCGGATGCTCCAGGAGTCCGTGGACGCGCTGTTCGACAACGGCCGTCGCGGCCGGCCGGTCACCGGCCCGGGCAACCGTCCCCTGAAGTCCCTGAGCGACCTGCTCAAGGGCAAGCAGGGCCGGTTCCGCCAGAACCTGCTCGGCAAGCGCGTCGACTACTCCGGCCGTTCGGTCATCGTCGTCGGCCCGCAGCTGAAGCTGCACCAGTGCGGCCTGCCCAAGCAGATGGCGCTGGAGCTGTTCAAGCCCTTCGTCATGAAGCGGCTGGTCGACCTCAACCACGCGCAGAACATCAAGTCCGCCAAGCGGATGGTCGAGCGCGCCCGCCCCGTCGTCTGGGACGTGCTGGAAGAGGTCATCACCGAGCACCCGGTGCTGCTGAACCGCGCGCCGACGCTCCACCGCCTGGGCATCCAGGCCTTCGAGCCGCAGCTGGTCGAGGGCAAGGCCATCCAGATCCACCCGCTCGTCTGCACCGCGTTCAACGCGGACTTCGACGGTGACCAGATGGCGGTGCACCTGCCGCTGTCGGCCGAGGCCCAGGCCGAGGCCCGGATCCTGATGCTGTCGAGCAACAACATCCTGTCGCCGGCCGACGGTCGCCCGATCACGGCGCCGACGCAGGACATGGTGCTGGGCCTGTACCACCTCACGACCCTGGTGCCCTCCCGGCACGAGGCCGACGGTGGCAAGCCCGCGGCCTACGCCTCGGCGGCCGAGGCCCTCATGGCCTTCGACATGGGTGCCCTGGGCCTGCAGGAGCGTGCGCTGATCCGCCTCGACGAGGTGTTCGGCGTCGACAACGGCAAGGTCAACGAGGCGTGGGAGCAGCCCGAGGACTGGACCCCCGGCCAGCCGGCCGTGGTGGAGACCAGCCTGGGCCGGGTCCTGTTCAACGAGGCCCTGCCCGAGGACTACCGCTTCGTCAACTACCAGGTGCCGAAGAAGGAGCTCGGGGCGATCGTCAACGACCTCGCCGAGCGCTACCCCAAGGTGCAGGTCGCCGCGACGCTGGACGCCCTCAAGGCGGCCGGCTTCCGCTGGGCGACCCGCTCGGGCGTCACGATCGCCATCGACGACGTCGTCACGCCGCCGGTCAAGCAGGAGATCCTGGACCGGCACGAGGCCGAGGCCGCCAAGATCGAGCGCCAGTACGAGCGCGGTGTCATCACCGACGCCGAGCGTCGTGGTGAGCTCATCGAGATCTGGACCCGCGCGCGGGCCGAGGTCAGCCAGGCGATGGTGGACAACTTCCCGACCACCAACCCGGTCTGGGTCATGGTCAACTCGGGCGCCCGAGGCAACATGATGCAGATCAGCCAGATCGCCGGTATGCGTGGTCTGGTCGCCAACCCGAAGGGCGAGATCATCCCGCGGCCGATCAAGGCCAACTTCCGGGAGGGTCTGTCCGTGCTGGAGTACTTCATCTCCACGCACGGTGCCCGCAAGGGTCTGGCCGACACGGCGCTCCGCACCGCCGACTCCGGCTACCTCACCCGACGGCTGGTCGACGTCTCGCAGGACGTCATCATCCGCGAGGAGGACTGCGGCACCGACCGCGGCGTCATCATGCCGATCGGCACCGTCGTCGACGGCGTCGTCACGCGTGACGCGCACGTGGAGACCAGCGTCTACGCCCGCGCCCTGGCCGCCGACGTGGTGGCCGAGGACGGGACGGTCATCGCCCCGGCGAACGCCGACCTGGGCGACGTCCTGATCCAGACGCTGATCGACGCCGGCATCTCCGAGGTCAAGGTCCGCTGCGTCCTGACCTGCGAGTCGCTGCTCGGCACCTGCGCCACCTGCTACGGCCGCTCGCTGGCGACCGGCAAGCTGGTGGACGTCGGCGAGGCGGTCGGCATCATCGCCGCCCAGTCGATCGGTGAGCCCGGCACCCAGCTGACGATGCGCACCTTCCACACCGGTGGTGTCGCGGGTGAGGACATCACCCACGGTCTGCCGCGTGTGGTGGAGCTCTTCGAGGCTCGCGTCCCCAAGGGCAAGGCCCCGATCGCCGAGCTGGCCGGCACCATCCGGATCGAGGACGGCGAGCAGTTCCGCAAGCTGACCATCACCCCGGACGACGGCTCCGACGAGGTCGTCTACGACAAGCTGTCGCGTCGCTCGCGGCTGCGGGTCGAGGACGGCGCCCACGTCGAGGTCGGCGAGCAGCTGACCGAGGGTGCGGTGGACCCGCACGAGGTCCTGCGGATCATGGGCCCCCGCGAGGTGCAGCTGCACCTGGTCCGCGAGGTCCAGGAGGTCTACCGGTCGCAGGGTGTGTCGATCCACGACAAGCACATCGAGGTGATCATCCGCCAGATGCTGAAGCGGGTGACCATCATCGACTCGGGCGCGACGGAGTTCCTGCCCGGTGCGCTGGTGGAGCGGACGCTGTTCGAGACCGAGAACCGCCGCGTCGTCGCCGAGGGCGGCGAGCCCGCCTCGGCCCGTCCGGTGCTCATGGGCATCACCAAGGCCTCGCTCGCGACCGAGTCGTGGCTGTCGGCCGCCTCCTTCCAGGAGACGACCAAGGTGCTCACCGACGCCGCGATCCAGGGCAAGAGCGACAGCCTGCTCGGCCTCAAGGAGAACGTGATCATCGGAAAGCTGATCCCGGCGGGTACGGGCATCAGCCGCTACCGGAACATCACGGTCGAGCCGACCGAGGAGGCGCGTGCCGCCGTCTACACCATGGCCGGCTACGACGACGGGCAGTACTACAGCCCGGACGTCTTCGGTCAGGGCTCCGGCGAGGCCGTGCGCCTCGAGGAGTACGACTGGCGGGGCTGAGCCCTAGGCAGTGACGAAAGGGCCCCCAGATCCGAGACCGGATCTGGGGGCCCTTTCGCGTCGGTGAGCCAGGCGGGGGCGGCTAGCCGGCGAGGCGCTTCATGGTCTCGACCGTCTTCAGGCGGGCCTCGCGGCTGCCGTCGAGCGGCTGCAGCATCAGCGTGGTGACCCCGGCCTCCGCGAAGGCGGCGATCCGCTCGGCCACGTAGGACTCCGGCCCGATCAGGGACGACGCCTTGACCAGCTCGAGGGGCACCGCGGCCGCGGCCTCCTCCTTCTTCCCGTCCAGGTAGAGGTCCTGGATGGTCCTCGCCTCCGCCTCGTAGCCGTACCGGACGGCGAGGTCGTTGTAGAAGTTCTTGCCACGGGCGCCCATGCCGCCGATGTAGAGGGCCAGCGCCGGCCGCACGAACTCCAGGAGCGGCTCGACGTCGTCCCCGATGGCCACCGGGACACCGGTGATCACCTGGAGGTCACCGAGCGCGGCGTCGCGCTTGGCCTTGCCCGCCGCCAGGGACTCGCCCCAGACCGATGCGGCCTTCTCCGGGACGAAGAAGATCGGCTCCCACGCCTCGGCGATCTCGGCGGCGAGCTCGACGTTCTTCGGGCCCAGCGCGGCCAGCATCACCGGGATGCGCTCCCGGACCGGGGTGTTGATCAGCTTGAGCGGCTTGCCGAGCCCGGTGCCCTGGTCGGCCGGCAGCGGCACCGTGTACTTCTTGCCCTGGTGGTCCAGGCGCTCGCGACGCCACACCTGGCGGCAGATCTCCACGACCTCGCGGGTGCGCTGCAGCGGCGCGTCGTAGGGCACGCCGTGCCAGCCCTCGATGACCTGCGGGCCGGAGGCCCCGAGGCCGAGCGTGAACCGCCCACCGGACACGAAGTCCAGGCCGGCCGCCGTCATGGCCGTCAGGGCAGGCGTGCGGCTGTAGATCGGGAAGATGGCGCTGAGCAGCTCCACCCGCTCGGTGACGGCGGCCAGGTAGCCGAGCTGGCTGACCGCGTCGAACGTGTAGACCTCCGCCACGGCGGCGACGTCGAGCCCCGCCGCCTCCAGGTCCCGGATCTCGGCGGCGGTCTCCTGGAACCCGCCGCTGTAACTCGCCTGGATGCCGATGCGCACGTGCACTCCCTCGGGTCGCCCGGCGCCCTCGTCGGCGCCACCGCGCACGCTATCGGCTGCGCCGTGCCGCCCGACCTGCTGCCCGGCGGGGCGGGGGAGCGGTACGGTCTCGACGAGGACCGCGGGGCCGGGAAGAGATCCGGTCCGAGTCCCGTTCCTGTCCACGTCACCCGCTCCGGTGGGCGGCGGCGGCCACCTGGCCGCGGGTGTGAGGGACCCGGCTTTGACCGGGTTCTGAGGCACGGGTATCGTGGTCTGCTGTGCCCAGGGTGCCCTGGGCCTGCTCCCGTTCGCGGTGCGCCTGGGTGGCCCGAGGAAGATTTCTCCGGGTCGCCGGGGACCGCCTCCTGGCCCAGAGCCGGAAGGCGGCGGCGCCGAGTCGCGAGGGGCGACCGATTCCGGTCCGACGAACATCGGCCCGGTCCCGGGAAGGGCGACACGCCCGACCGCGTGGGCCGGACGGTGCCGGGTGGCCAGAATGGGCAGAGTCCGAGCAGGGCCGGCACCGAGCACCACAGCACAGACAGCCAGCAGGAACCAGAGAGCACCACCCCAGCGCAGGTAGGAGATCAAGGCCACCCATGCCCACGATCAACCAGCTGGTCCGCAAGGGCCGCGAGGACAAGGTCGAGAAGACCAAGACTCCGGCGCTGAAGGGTTCGCCCCAGCGTCGCGGAGTCTGCACGCGCGTCTACACGACGACGCCGAAGAAGCCGAACTCGGCGCTGCGCAAGGTCGCTCGCGTCCGCCTCACCAGTGGCATCGAGGTGACCGCCTACATCCCGGGCGTCGGCCACAACCTGCAGGAGCACTCGATGGTGCTCGTGCGCGGCGGCCGTGTGAAGGACCTGCCCGGCGTGCGTTACAAGATCATCCGCGGCTCGCTGGACACCCAGGGTGTCCGCAACCGCAAGCAGGCCCGCAGCCGCTACGGCGCGAAGAAGGAGAAGAGCTAATGCCGCGCAAGGGCCCCGCCCCGAAGCGTCCGCTCGTCGCCGACCCGGTGTACCAGTCGCCGCTGGTGACCCAGCTGGTGAACAAGGTGCTCGTCGACGGCAAGCGTTCCGTCGCCGAGGCGATCGTCTACGGCGCCCTCGAGGGCTGCCGCGCCAAGAGCGACACCGACCCGGTCGTCACGCTCAAGCGCGCCCTGGACAACGTGAAGCCGGCCCTCGAGGTCCGCAGCCGCCGTGTCGGTGGCGCGACCTACCAGGTCCCGGTCGAGGTCCGTCCCTCGCGGAGCACCACGCTCGGCCTGCGCTGGCTGATCCAGTACAGCCGGGCCCGTCGCGAGAAGACGATGACCGAGCGCCTGATGAACGAGCTGCTCGACGCGAGCAACGGCCTCGGTGCCGCCGTCAAGCGGCGCGAGGACACGCACAAGATGGCCGAGTCGAACAAGGCCTTCGCGCACTACCGCTGGTGACATCCGTCCACCGGCGCCCGCTGACGGCGGGAGCACCGGGAGACCCCCGGAACCCGCACGCGGACCGCAACGAAGAGGAGTAGGACATGGCCAAGAAGGCCGAGCTCGCCAAGACCCGCAACATCGGGATCATGGCGCACATCGACGCCGGCAAGACCACGACGACGGAGCGCATCCTCTTCTACACCGGTATCACGTACAAGATCGGTGAGGTCCACGACGGCGCGGCCACGATGGACTGGATGGAGCAGGAGCAGGAGCGCGGCATCACCATCACGTCGGCCGCGACGAAGTGCACCTGGAACGGCCACGACATCAACATCATCGACACCCCCGGGCACGTCGACTTCACCGTCGAGGTGGAGCGGTCGCTGCGGGTGCTCGACGGTGCCGTCGCGGTCTACGACGGTGTCGCCGGCGTGGAGCCGCAGACCGAGCAGGTGTGGCGGCAGGCCGAGAAGTACGGCGTCCCGCGCATGTGCTTCGTCAACAAGCTGGACCGCACCGGCGCGGACTTCTTCCGCTGCGTCGACATGATGGTCGAGCGCCTGGGTGCCAACCCGCTGGTCCTCCAGCTGCCCATCGGTGCCGAGGCCGACTTCATCGGCGTCGTGGACCTGGTCCAGATGCGCGCCCTCACCTGGCGCGGCGAGACCAAGATGGGTGAGGACTACGCGGTCGAGGAGATCCCGGCCGAGCTCGCCGACCAGGCCGCCGAGTACCGCGAGAAGCTCCTCGAGGGCATCGCCGACTTCGACGACGAGCTCATGGAGTCCTACCTCGGTGGCGAGGAGATCTCGGTCGACCGTCTCAAGGCCGCGATCCGCAAGGCGACGATCGGCGCGCAGGTCAACCCGGTCCTCACCGGCACCGCGTTCAAGAACAAGGGCATCCAGCCCCTGCTCGACGCCGTCACCGACTACCTGCCCAGCCCGCTGGACATCGAGGCCATCGTCGGCACCGCGCTCGACGGCGAGACCGAGGTCCTGCGGCACGCCGACGAGGACGAGCCGTTCTCCGCGCTGGCCTTCAAGATCCAGACCGACCAGCACCTGGGCAAGCTGACCTACGTCCGCGTCTACTCGGGCAAGCTCGACGCCGGCTCCCCGGTGCTGAACAGCACCAAGGACCGCAAGGAGCGGGTCGGCAAGATCTACCAGATGCACGCGAACAAGCGTGAGGAGCGCCAGGGCGTCGGCGCCGGCGAGATCGTCGCCGTCAACGGCCTGAAGCAGACCACGACCGGTGACACCCTCTGCGACCCGCAGAAGCCGGTGATCCTCGAGTCGATGACGTTCCCCGCGCCGGTCATCTCGGTGGCCATCGAGCCCAAGACCAAGGGCGACCAGGAGAAGCTGGGCACGGCGATCCAGAAGCTCGCCGAGGAGGACCCGACCTTCCAGGTCAAGCTCGACGAGGAGACCGGCCAGACCGTCATCTCCGGCATGGGCGAGCTCCACCTGGAGATCCTCGTCGACCGCATGCGTCGCGAGTTCAAGGTCGAGGCCAACGTCGGCAAGCCGCAGGTCGCCTACCGCGAGACCATCCGCAAGGCGGCGGAGAAGGTCGACTACACCCACAAGAAGCAGACGGGTGGGTCCGGCCAGTTCGCCAAGGTGCAGGTCACGATCGAGCCCCTCGAGGTCACGGCCGACGGCCCGACCTACGAGTTCGTCAACGCCGTCACCGGTGGCCGCATCCCGAAGGAGTACATCCCCTCGGTCGACGCGGGCATGCAGGACGCCATGCAGTACGGCATCCTCGCCGGCTACCCGATGGTCGGCGTGAAGGCGACGCTCATCGACGGCCAGTACCACGAGGTCGACTCCTCGGAGATGGCCTTCAAGATCGCCGGCTCGATGGTCTTCAAGGAGGCCGCGCGCAAGGCCAACCCGGCCCTGCTCGAGCCGATGATGGCCGTCGAGGTCGTCACGCCCGAGGACTACATGGGCGACGTCATCGGCGACCTGAACTCCCGCCGCGGGACCATCCAGGCGATGGAGGAGCGCTCCGGCGCCCGCGTCGTCCGGGCCCTGGTGCCGCTGTCGGAGATGTTCGGCTACGTGGGCGACCTGCGCAGCCGCACCCAGGGGCGGGCGAGCTACACCATGGTGTTCGACTCGTACGCCGAGGTCCCGGCCAACGTCGCCAAGGAGATCATCGCCAAGGCGACCGGCGAGTAACGCCGGCGGCGGGGCCGGTCCCAGGACCACCCCGCCGTCACCCAGCACGCCCCACCCCAGAGCACGCACCACCTGCGTAACCACGAGGAGAGGAACCCAGTGGCCAAGGCCAAGTTCGAGCGGACCAAGCCGCACGTCAACATCGGCACCATCGGGCACATCGACCACGGGAAGACGACGCTGACCGCGGCGATCACCAAGGTCCTGCACGACAAGTACCCGGACCTCAACGAGGCGTCCGCCTTCGACCAGATCGACAAGGCGCCCGAGGAGAAGGCCCGCGGCATCACGATCTCGATCGCGCACGTCGAGTACCAGACGGAGAACCGTCACTACGCGCACGTGGACTGCCCGGGTCACGCCGACTACATCAAGAACATGATCACCGGTGCGGCGCAGATGGACGGCGCCATCCTGGTGGTCGCCGCGACCGACGGCCCGATGCCGCAGACCAAGGAGCACGTCCTCCTGGCCCGCCAGGTCGGCGTCCCCTACATCGTCGTGGCGCTCAACAAGGCCGACATGGTCGACGACGAGGAGATCCTCGAGCTCGTCGAGCTGGAGGTCCGCGAGCTGCTCAGCGAGTACGAGTTCCCGGGCGACGACGTCCCCGTGGTCCGCGTCTCGGCGCTCAAGGCCCTCGAGGGCGACGCCGAGTGGGGCGACAAGCTCATGGAGCTGATGAACGCCGTCGACACCGCGATCCCCGAGCCGGAGCGCGACATCGACAAGCCGTTCCTCATGCCCGTCGAGGACGTCTTCACCATCACCGGCCGCGGCACCGTCGTGACCGGCCGCGTGGAGCGCGGCATCGTCAAGGTGAACGAGGAGGTCGAGATCGTGGGCATCAAGGAGGCCTCGACCAAGACCACCGTCACCGGCGTGGAGATGTTCCGCAAGCTGCTCGACCAGGGCCAGGCCGGTGACAACGTCGGTCTGCTCCTCCGCGGCATCAAGCGCGAGGACGTGGAGCGCGGCCAGGTCGTCGTGAAGCCCGGCTCGATCACCCCGCACACCAACTTCGAGGGTTCGGTCTACATCCTCTCGAAGGACGAGGGTGGCCGTCACACGCCGTTCTTCAACAACTACCGCCCGCAGTTCTACTTCCGGACCACGGACGTGACCGGCGTGGTGACCCTGCCCGCCGGCACCGAGATGGTCATGCCGGGCGACAACACCGAGATGACGGTGGAGCTGATCCAGCCCATCGCCATGGAGGAGGGCCTGAAGTTCGCCATCCGTGAGGGTGGCCGGACGGTCGGCGCCGGGCGCGTCACCAAGATCCTCAAGTAACACCCCGGTGGGCGGCGGCCGCAGGCGGCCGCCGCCCACCCCCGGGTCCTCGGACCCGCCCCGGGTCAGCAGACCCACTCGAACTTTCACAACCGATCGGCAGGAGCAGAAGACAGCGATGGCGGGACAGAAGATCCGCATCCGGCTGAAGGCCTATGACCACGAGGCGATCGACGCCTCGGCGCGGCGCATCGTGGAGACGGTCACCAAGACCGGAGCGCGTGTGGTCGGCCCGGTGCCTCTGCCGACGGAGAAGAACGTGTACGCGGTGATCCGTTCGCCGCACAAGTACAAGGACTCGTTCGAGCACTTCGAGATGCGCACGCACAAGCGGCTCATCGACATCCTCGACCCGACGCCGAAGACGGTCGACGCGCTCATGCGCATCGACCTGCCGGCCTCGGTCGACGTCAACATCCAGTAAGGGCAGTCAGCAGACATGGCGAGCACATTTCGCGGTCTTCTCGGCGAGAAGCTGGGGATGACCCAGGTCTTCGACGAGAACAACCGTCTCGTGCCGGTGACCGTCGTCAAGGCGGGCCCGTGTGTGGTGACCCAGGTGCGCACCCCCGAGGTCGACGGCTACTCCGCCGTCCAGCTCGGGTTCGGCGACATCGACCCGCGCAAGGTGAACAAGCCCGAGGGTGGGCACTTCACCAAGGCGGGCGTGACGCCGCGGCGGCACCTGGTCGAACTGCGCACCGAGGACGCCGGCGAGTACACGGTCGGCCAGGAGCTGACCGCCGAGGTCTTCGACGGCGTGGCCAAGGTCGACGTCATCGGCACCAGCAAGGGCAAGGGCACCGCCGGTGTCATGAAGCGTCACGGCTTCAAGGGCCTCGGCGCGGCGCACGGCACCCAGCGCAAGCACCGTTCGCCCGGCTCCATCGGTGGCGCGTCCACCCCTGGCCGCGTGTTCAAGGGCCTGAAGATGGCCGGCCGCATGGGCGCCGTGAAGACCACGACGCTGTCGCTGGTCGTCCACAAGGTCGACGCGGAGCGCGGGCTCATCCTGATCAAGGGTGCCGTCCCCGGTCCGAAGGGTGGCCTCCTCCTCGTCCGCTCCGCGGTCAAGGGTGGCCCCGTGGGGAGTGACAAGAAGTGACCAGCACCGAGACCCGCACCGACCGCCAGGTCGACGTCCGGACCCCGGCGGGGGAGACCTCCGGCAGCGTGACGCTGCCCGGTGAGCTCTTCGACGCCACCGCGAACGTCTCCCTGATGCACCAGGTCGTCGTGGCGCAGCTCGCCGCGGCCCGTCAGGGCACGCACTCGACCAAGACCCGTGGTCAGGTCAGCGGCGGTGGCGCCAAGCCGTACCGGCAGAAGGGCACCGGCCGCGCCCGTCAGGGCTCGACCCGCGCGCCGCAGTTCGCCGGCGGTGGCATCGTCCACGGCCCCACGCCGCGCGACTACACGAAGAAGACCCCGAAGAAGATGAAGGCCGCCGCCCTGCGCGGTGCCCTCTCCGACCGGGCCCGCGAGGGCCGGGTGCACGTGGTCTCCGCCTTCGTGGACGGCGACGCCCCCAAGACGAAGGCGGCCCTGGCCACCCTCAACGCGGTGACCCAGGCCAAGCGCGTCCTGGTCGTGCTCGACCGGGACGACGTCCTCAACTGGGTGAGCCTGCGCAACGCGCCGCAGGTGCACCTCATCGAGGCCGGCCAGCTCAACACCTACGACGTGCTGGTGGCCGACGAGGTCGTCTTCACCGAGGCCGCGCTGGCCGAGTACGTCGAGGGCCGCAGCGGCGGTGCCGCGAAGCCCGACCTGGCCACCCGCGAGACGCCGGGCGGCGTCCCCTCGATCGCTCCCGCCGAGGGCGAGGGCACCGTCGAGACCGCCTCCGAGGCTCCGGCCAAGAAGGCCCCGGCCAAGAAGGCCCCGGCCAAGAAGGCGGCGTCCGCCGAGGCCGAGGCTCCGGCCAAGAAGGCCGCCGCGAAGAAGGCGCCGGCCAAGAAGTCGGCTCCGGCCACCGCGAGCGAGGCCGCCAAGGCCCCGGTCGAGCAGGCCGCCGCCGCCAACGCCGGTCCGGACGCCCAGGCGCCCACCGAGGACGGCACCACCGAGAACTCCGAGGAGAAGGCATGAGCGTCCGCGACCCCCGGGACGTCCTGCTCGCCCCGGTCATCTCCGAGAAGAGCTACGGGCTGCTCGACGGCAACCAGTACACCTTCATCGTGCTGCCCGAGGCGAACAAGACCCAGATCAAGATCGCGGTCGAGCAGATCTTCAACGTGAAGGTCACCGGCGTGAACACGATCAACCGCCAGGGCAAGCGCAAGCGCAGCCGGGGCACGCAGATGGGCAAGCGCAAGGACACCAAGCGCGCCATCGTCTCGCTGGCCCCTGGTGACCGCATCGAGATCTTCGGGGGACCGGGCGCCTGACGCGCCCGGACTCCACGGACCAGAGATAGAGGACTGAGTCAGCAATGGCTATCCGCAAGTACAAGCCGACGACGCCGGGCCGCCGCGGCTCCAGCGTCGCCGACTTCGCCGAGGTCACCCGCGACCATCCCGAGAAGTCGCTGGTCCGGCCGCTGCACGGCCGCGGTGGACGCAACGTCCACGGCAAGGTGACCGCTCGCCACCAGGGTGGCGGTCACAAGCGTGCCTACCGCCTGATCGATTTCCGCCGGGCGGACAAGGACGGCGTGCCGGCGAAGGTCGCGCACATCGAGTACGACCCGAACCGCACCTCGCGCATCGCGCTGCTGCACTACGCGGACGGCGAGAAGCGCTACATCATCGCGCCGGCCCGCCTCAAGCAGGGCGACACGGTGGAGTGCGGCCCCTCGGCCGACATCAAGCCCGGCAACAACCTGCCGCTGCGGAACATCCCGGTCGGCACCGTGGTTCACGCCATCGAGCTCCGTCCCGGTGGCGGCGCGAAGATCGCGCGCTCGGCGGGTACCAGCGTCCAGCTGGTCGCCCGTGAGGGCCGCTTCGCGCAGCTGCGCATGCCGTCGGGGGAGATCCGCAACGTCGACGTGCGCTGCCGCGCGACCGTCGGCGAGGTGGGCAACGCCGAGCAGTCCAACATCAACTGGGGGAAGGCCGGCCGCATGCGGTGGAAGGGCAAGCGCCCGACCGTCCGTGGTGTCGCGATGAACCCGGTCGACCACCCGCACGGTGGTGGTGAGGGCAAGACCTCCGGTGGTCGCCACCCGGTGAACCCGAAGGGCAAGCCGGAGGGCCGGACGCGCAAGCGGAAGGCCAGTGACGCCCTGATCGTGCGCCGCCGGCGCACCAACAAGAAGCGCTGAGCGGGTAGAGGAGTCCGACAGACATGCCACGCAGCCTGAAGAAGGGCCCGTTCGTCGACGACCACCTGCTCGCCAAGGTGGACGCACAGAACGCCAAGGGCACCAAGAACGTGATCCGCACCTGGTCGCGTCGCTCGACGATCATCCCGGACATGCTGGGCCACACCCTCGCGGTGCACGACGGCCGCAAGCACGTCCCGGTGTTCGTGACCGAGGCGATGGTCGGGCACAAGCTCGGCGAGTTCGCCCCCACGCGCACGTTCCGTGGGCACATCAAGGACGACCGCCGCTCGCGGCGGGGCTGACCAGGTAGAGAGAGATTCAGATGACTTCCCAGTTGGGACAGGAGGCGCCGGTCGCCCGGGCTACGGCCCGGTTCGTCCGCGTGACCCCCATGAAGGCCCGCCGGGTGGTGGACCTGATCCGCTACCTGCCGACCGACGAGGCCCTGGCCCTGCTGCGCTTCGCGCCGCAGAGCGCCAGCGAGCCGGTGGCCAAGGTGGTCGCCAGCGCGGTGGCCAACGCAGAGCACAACCTGCAGCTGGACCCGGCCGCCCTGGTCGTCAGCGCCGCCTACGTCGACGAGGGCCCCACGCTCAAGCGGATCCGTCCGCGTGCGCAGGGCCGGGCGTTCCGCATCAACAAGCGGACCAGCCACATCACCGTCGAGGTGAGCGAGGTCGCCACCAGCGACGTCCTCGCGCAGAAGTCGCGCAAGGCTCGCCGGGACACCGGCCAGTCCGGCCCGGCGACCCAGCAGTCCAAGGGCAACACGAGGGGAGGGACCCGCTAGTGGGTCAGAAGGTCAACCCGCACGGGTTCCGACTCGGGATCACCACCGACTACAAGTCCCGGTGGTACGCGGACAAGCTGTACAAGGACTACGTCAAGGAAGACGTCGCGATCCGCAAGCTCATGTCCAAGGGCATGGAGCGGGCCGGCATCTCCAAGGTCGAGATCGAGCGCACCCGTGACCGGGTCCGCGTCGACATCCACACCGCCCGGCCGGGCATCGTCATCGGCCGTCGCGGCGCGGAGGCCGACCGCATCCGCGGCGAGCTCGAGAAGCTCACCGGCAAGCAGGTGCAGCTGAACATCCTCGAGGTCAAGAACCCCGAGTCCGACGCGCAGCTGGTCGCCCAGGGCGTCGCCGAGCAGCTCTCCAGCCGCGTGAGCTTCCGTCGCGCGATGCGCAAGGCCATGCAGTCGGCCCAGCGCAGCCCGCAGGTCAAGGGCATCCGGGTGCAGTGCTCGGGCCGCCTCGGCGGCACCGAGATGAGCCGCTCGGAGTTCTACCGCGAGGGTCGCGTCCCGCTGCACACGCTGCGCGCGAACATCGACTACGGCATCTACGAGGCCCGCACGACCTTCGGCCGCATCGGCGTGAAGGTCTGGATCTACAAGGGTGACGTCAGCGGCTCGCGTGCCGAGCGCGAGGCCCTCGAGGCCCTCGCCGCCCGCCAGCAGCGCCGCGAGCGGGCCCAGCGCCCGCAGCGCCGTTCCGGCTCCTCCGGCACCACTGCCGGTGGCACCGAGGCCGGCCGCGCCGCTGCCGAGACCACGACGGGGCGGGCGGGCGAAGGCACCGTCGACACCGCCGAGAGCACCGTCGCCGTCACCTCCGGCGACGTCGCTCCCGAGACGACCGTCGCCGAGGTCGCCGGTCCGGAGGCCACCGCGGCCGCCGAGGCCACCGCGACCGAGACGACCGAGAACACGGAGAGCTGAGCCATGCTCATCCCACGGCGCGTCAAGCACCGCAAGCAGCACCACCCCGACCGTGGCGGCCGCGCCAAGGGCGGCACCGCGATCAACTTCGGTGAGTACGCGATCCAGGCCCTCGAGCCCGCCTACGTGACCAACCGGCAGATCGAGTCCGCCCGTATCGCCATGACCCGGCACATCAAGCGTGGTGGAAAGGTGTGGATCTCGATCTACCCGGACCGTCCGCTGACCAAGAAGCCGGCCGAGACCCGTATGGGTTCCGGTAAGGGTTCGCCGGAGTGGTGGGTCGCCAACGTCAAGCCCGGGCGCATCATGTTCGAGCTCTCCGGTGTCGCCGAGCCCGTGGCCCGCGAGGCCATGCGCCGCGCGATCCACAAGCTCCCCATGAAGTGCCGCTTCATCACGCGTGAAGGAGAAGTGTGATGGCCGCCGGTCTGACCGCTCCGGAGCTGCGCGAGCTCTCGGCCGACGAGCTCGCCTCGCGGCTGCGTGAGTCCAAGGAAGAACTGTTCAACCTGCGGTTCCAGGTGGCCACCGGCCAGCTGGACAACAACCGGCGACTGCAGACCGTCCGCCGCGACATCGCCCGGATCTACACGATCATGCGCGAGCGCGAGCTGGGTCTCTCGGTCGCCCCGAACGAGGGTGTGGCATGAGCGAGACCCAGGAGTCCACGGGCCCCGGCCTGGCCGGGCGTGGGTACCGCAAGGTCCGTGAGGGCCTCGTGGTCAGCGACAAGATGCAGAAGACCATCGTCGTCGAGGTCGAGGACCGTGTGAAGCACGCCCTCTACGGCAAGGTCATCCGCCGGACCAGCAAGCTCAAGGTCCACGACGAGCAGAACGTCGCCGGCATCGGCGACCGCGTGCAGATCATGGAGACCCGGCCGACGTCGGCCACCAAGCGGTGGCGGCTGGTCGAGATCCTCGAGAAGGCCAAGTAGTCAGAAGTGCTGGCAGGAGGCGGCCCTCCGGGGCCGTGACGGGTACGAGTACCCTGGAACACCGGCGCGCGTGCGCGCCGCATCCCGGTACCCGCGCTTCGGACGCACCGGCGGCTCGCGCCGCCGGTGCGTCGGCACGCGGATACCGGACAGCCGGTTCACCGTTCCGGCCCGGCTGTCACCACAAGTTTTGGGAGTAGGACGTGATCCAGCAGGAGTCGCGGCTGCGAGTCGCCGACAACACCGGTGCGAAGGAGATCCTCTGCATCCGCGTGCTCGGCGGCTCCGGGCGACGCTACGCGGGCATCGGTGACGTCATCGTCGGCACCGTCAAGGACGCGCTGCCCGGTGCCGGCGTCAAGAAGGGCGATGTCGTCAAGGCCGTCGTCGTCCGCACGGTGAAGGAGCGCCGTCGTCCCGACGGTTCCTACATCCGCTTCGACGAGAACGCCGCGGTCATCATCCGCGACAGCGGCGACCCGCGCGGTACGCGCATCTTCGGCCCCGTCGGCCGCGAGCTCCGCGACAAGCGCTTCATGCGGATCATCTCGCTCGCTCCGGAGGTGCTGTGAAGATGGCTGACAACAAGAAGACGCCGTCCATGAAGGTCAAGAAGGGTGACACCGTCGTCGTCCTGTCCGGCAAGGACAAGGGTGCGAAGGGTCGCGTCATCGCCGCCTACCCCAAGGACCAGCGCGTGCTGGTCGAGGGCGTCGGGCGCGTGAAGAAGCACACCCGCATCAGCTCGACCCAGCGCGGCGCCCAGCAGGGCGGGATCGTCACGCAGGAGGCTCCCATCCACGTGAGCAACGTGATGGTGATCGACTCCGAGGACAAGCCCACCCGCGTCGGCTACCGCAAGGACGACAACGGCCGCAGCGTCCGCGTCTCGCGGCGAACCGGTAAGGACCTCTGAACGCCATGAGCGCACCCACCCGCGAGCTGCCCCGCATGCTCGCCCACTACCGCGAGACCATCGCCCCGGCGCTGCAGTCGGAGTTCAACTTCGACAACGTCATGCAGATCCCGCGCCTGACGAAGATCGTCGTCAACATGGGCGTCGGCGAGGCCACCCGCGACGCGAAGCTGATGGACGGCGCCGTCCGCGACCTGACCGCGATCACCGGTCAGAAGCCGGCCGTCGTCCGGGCCCGCAAGTCCATCGCGCAGTTCAAGCTGCGCGAGGGCATGCCGATCGGCGCCAAGGTCACCCTGCGCGGCGACCGGATGTGGGAGTTCCTGGACCGGCTGCTGTCGCTGGCCCTGCCCCGCATCCGCGACTTCCGCGGGCTGAACCCCAAGCAGTTCGACGGCCACGGGAACTACACCTTCGGCCTCAACGAGCAGTCGATGTTCCGCGAGATCGACGTCGACAAGATCGACCGGCCCCGCGGCATGGACATCACGCTGGTCACCACCGCGACCAACGACGAGGAGGGTCGCGAGCTGCTCCGCCAGCTCGGTTTCCCCTTCGCCGGTCAGCCCGTCGTGACCACCATCCGCTGAGCCGGTAGGAGAAACCAATGGCCAAGAAGGCTCTGATCAACAAGGCGGCCCGCAAGCCGAAGTTCGCGGTCCGCGGCTACACCCGCTGCCAGCGGTGCGGCCGTCCGCACTCGGTCTTCCGCAAGTTCGGCCTGTGCCGGATCTGCCTGCGGGAGATGGCGCACGCGGGGGAGCTCCCCGGCGTCCGCAAGGCGTCCTGGTAACAGCACCACACCGGCCGGGGCACCAGCCCCGGTCACCACAGCACCACTGATCGCCGAGAGGCCCGGCGCCAAGTCTCCGAGACCCAGCGCACGAGGAACCGCGGCGAGAGAGGCAACACCCGACATGACGATGACCGACCCGATCGCGGACATGCTGACGCGGCTGCGGAACGCCAACCAGGCGTACCACGACTCCACGGTCATGCCGTCCTCGAAGCTGAAGACGCACATCGCGGAGATCCTCCAGCAGGAGGGCTACATCGCCGGCTGGCAGGTGAAGGACGTCGAGAAGGACGGCTCCACCTTCAAGCAGCTGCAGATCGACCTGAAGTACGGCCCCAACCGCGAGCGGAGCATCGCCGGCGTCCGGCGCGTCTCCAAGCCCGGTCTGCGGGTGTACGCGAAGTCCAACTCGCTGCCCAAGGTCCTGGGCGGTCTCGGCGTGGCGATCATCTCGACCTCGACCGGGCTGCTGACCGACAAGCAGGCGAACAAGAAGGGCGTGGGTGGGGAAGTCCTCGCCTACGTCTGGTAAGGGAGCGAACGACAATGTCACGGATCGGACGACTCCCGATCGCCGTGCCCAGCGGTGTGGACGTCGCCATCGACGGTCAGACGGTCAGCGTCACGGGCCCCAAGGGCTCGCTGAGCCACACCGTCGCGGCGCCCATCACGGTCGAGCGCGACGAGGACGGCACGCTGCGCGTGCAGCGTCCCAACGACGAGCGCCAGAACCGGGCCCTCCACGGCCTGTCGCGGACGCTCATCGCGAACATGATCACCGGTGTCACCGAGGGCTACACCAAGACCCTCGAGATCGTCGGTGTCGGTTACCGCGTCCAGGCCCGCGGCTCGGACCTCGAGTTCGCCCTGGGCTTCAGCCACCCGGTGCCGGTGAAGGCCCCCGAGGGGATCTCCTTCGCCGTCGAGTCGCCCACCCGCCTGCGGGTCAGCGGCATCGACAAGCAGCTGGTCGGCGAGGTCGCGGCCAAGATCCGCAAGATCCGCAAGCCCGACCCGTACAAGGGCAAGGGCGTGCGGTACCAGGGCGAGGTCGTCAAGCGCAAGGTCGGGAAGACGGGTAAGTGATGGCTCAGGCAGCGAACACCGAGAAGGCCGCCCGGGTGCACAAGCCGGTCGGCACCGACATCAGCACGGCCCGCCGCGTCTCGCGGCTGCGCCGGCACAACCGGCTGCGCAAGCGCGTCGTCGGCACGCCGGAGCGTCCGCGTCTGGTGGTCAAGCGCTCGTCGCGCCACATCCACGTGCAGCTCGTCGACGACACCGTCGGCCGCACGCTGGCCAGCGCCTCGACCATGGGCCTGCGTGGCGCCGAGGGCGACAAGTCCGCCCTGGCCCGCCAGGTCGGCGCCCAGATCGCCGAGCGCGCCAAGGCCGCCGGAATCTCCGCCGTCGTGTTCGACCGTGGTGGCAACCGGTACGCCGGTCGCATCGCGGCGCTCGCCGACGGCGCCCGTGAGGGTGGGCTGGACTTCTGATGACCACCACCACGAACACCGTGCAGAAGCAGATCGAGAGGGACGTCTGATGCCAGGACCACAGCGACGCGGCGGCGGCGCCGGCGGCGGTAACGACCGCCGCGACCGTCGTGACGGCGGGCGGGGCCCCGGAGGCGCTCCCGCCGAGAAGAGCAACTACATCGAGCGCGTGGTCGCCATCAACCGCGTGTCCAAGGTCGTCAAGGGTGGTCGGCGCTTCAGCTTCACCGCCCTGGTGATCGTGGGCGACGGCGACGGCAAGGTCGGCGTGGGCTACGGCAAGGCCAAGGAGGTGCCCGCGGCCATCGCCAAGGGCGTCGAGGAGGCCAAGAAGCACTTCTACACCGTGCCGCGCATCGCCAGCACCATCCCGCACCCGGTGCAGGGTGAGGCGGCGGCCGGTGTCGTGCTGCTCAAGCCGGCCAGCCCCGGTACCGGTGTCATCGCCGGTGGTCCGGTGCGTGCCGTGCTCGAGTGCGCCGGCATCCACGACGTGCTCTCCAAGAGCCTGGGTTCCTCGAACCCGATCAACATCGTGCACGCCACGATGCAGGCGCTGAAGGACCTCGTCCGCCCCGAGGAGATCGCGGCCCGCCGTGGTCTGCCGCTCGAGGACGTCGCCCCGGCCGCCATGCTCCGTGCCCGTGCGGGTCAGGGAGTCTGAGATGGCACAGCTCAAGATCACCCAGGTCAAGTCGGGGATCGGCCGCAAGCAGAACCAGCGGGAGACGCTGCGCTCGCTCGGGCTCAAGCGGATCCACGACTCGGTCGTGCAGGAGGACCGTCCCGAGATCCGCGGGATGGTCGCGACGGTGCCGCACCTGGTCACCGTCGAAGAGATCAGCTGAAGCTGAGTAGGGACATCTCATGACTCTCAAGGTCCACCACCTGCGTCCGGCCCCGGGCGCCCACACCGCCAAGACGCGCGTCGGCCGCGGTGAGGGCTCCAAGGGCAAGACGGCCGGTCGCGGCACCAAGGGCACCGGCGCGCGGGGCAACACCCACGCGCGGTTCGAGGGTGGGCAGACCCCGCTGCACATGCGGCTGCCCAAGCTCTCGGGCTTCAAGAGCCCCAACAAGGTCGTCTTCCAGGTCGTCAACCTCGACCGGATCGCGGCGCTGTTCCCGCAGGGCGGGACGGTCAACCCGGACACGCTCGCCGAGGCCGGCGCCGTCCGTCGCGGCCAGCCGGTCAAGGTCCTCGGCACCGGCGAGCTCGGCGGCGTCTCGGTCGACGTCCAGGCGCACGCCTTCTCCGCGTCCGCTGCCGAGAAGATCGGCGCGGCCGGGGGCAGCACCACCGTTCTCTGAAGCACGCTCGACCCCCGGGACGCCAGGCGTCCCGGGGGTCGTCGGCTGCATTGCTAACCTCACACCGACCGACTAGGGGAGGGCACGTGCTGCAGGCGTTCGCCGCGGCGTTCCGGACGCCAGACCTCCGGCGCAAGCTGCTGTTCTCCCTGGCGATCATCGCCGTCTACCGGCTGGGCGCCGCCGTGCCCGGTCCGGGGGTGTCGGTCGAGGCCATCAACAACTGCCTCGAACTCGCGCAGGCGTCCGACCAGCGCGACATCTACTCGCTGGTCAACCTGTTCTCCGGCGGCGCGCTGCTGCGGCTGAGCGTCTTCGCGCTCGGGATCATGCCGTACATCACGGCGAGCATCATCGTGCAGCTGCTGGTGGTCGTGATCCCGCGCTTCGAGCAGCTGAAGAAGGAAGGGCAGTCGGGTCAGGCCAAGCTGACCCAGTACACCCGCTACCTCACGATCGCGCTGGCGGTCCTGCAGAGCACCGGCATCATCGCCCTGGCGCGCAGCGGCCAGCTCTTCCCGGGCTGCCCCGAGAACATCATCTCCGAGGACTCCGTCTGGTCGACGGTCGTCCTGGTCATCGCCCTGACCGCCGGCACCGCCCTCATCATGTGGCTCGGCGAGCTGCTGACCGAGAAGGGCATCGGCAACGGCATGTCCGTGCTGATCTTCACCTCGATCGCGGCGCGCATCCCCGCCGAGGGCGGCTCGATCCTGCAGACCCGCGGCGGCGTCGTGTTCGCCGTCGTCTGCGCCTTCGCGCTGCTGATCATCGGCGCGGTGGTCTACGTCGAACAGGCGCAGCGCCGCATCCCGGTGCAGTACGCCAAGCGGATGGTCGGCCGCCGCATGTACGGCGGCACGTCCACCTACCTACCGCTCAAGGTCAACCAGGCCGGCGTCATCCCGGTGATCTTCGCGTCGTCGCTGCTCTACCTGCCGCAGCTGATCACCCAGCTCCAGGGCGACGAGACGGGCCCGGTCCGGCAGTTCTTCGAGAACTACATCATCGACCAGAGCAGCCCGGTCCACGTGGCGTTCTACTTCGGCCTGATCGTCTTCTTCACGTACTTCTACGTGTCGATCACGTTCAACCCGGAGGAGCGCGCGGACGACATGAAGCGCTACGGCGGCTTCATCCCCGGCATCCGGCCGGGCCGCCCCACCGCCGAGTACCTGCAGTACGTGCTCTCGCGGATCACGCTGCCGGGCTCGATCTACCTGGGCGTGGTGGCCGTGCTGCCCAACCTCTTCCTGTCGATCACGCAGGAGGGGCAGAACCAGAACTTCCCGTTCGGCGGGACCGCCGTGCTGATCATGGTCGGAGTGGGGTTGGAGACGGTGAAGCAGATCGAGACGCAGCTCAACCAGCGCAACTACGAAGGGTTCCTGAAGTAGTGCGCGTCGTCCTGCTGGGCCCCCCCGGAGCGGGCAAGGGCACCCAGGCGCAGATCATCGCCGGCCGGCTCGGCGTCCCCGCCATCTCCACCGGTGACATCTTCCGGGCCAACGTGAGCGGGCAGACCGAGCTCGGGGTCCAGGTGAAGGCCTACCTCGACGCCGGCGACCTGGTGCCCGACGAGATCACCGTGGCCATGGTCAAGGACCGCCTGGCCGAGCCCGACGCCAAGGCAGGCTTCCTGCTGGACGGCTTCCCGCGCTCGATCGCCCAGGCCGAGCAGCTGCGCGAGTCCCTCGCCGAGCTCGGGCACGCGCTGGACCGCGTCCTCGAGCTGGTGGTCGACGAGGAGGAGCTGGTCCGCCGGCTCTCCGGCCGGCGCATGCTCGTCGACGGCCAGATGGTCCAGCGCGACGACGACAAGCCCGAGACCGTCCGTCACCGCCTCCAGGTCTACCGGGAGCAGACGGCGCCGCTGTCCGGCTTCTACGAGACCGAGGGCCTCCTGGCGCGCATCGACGCGATCGGGGAGATCGACGAGGTCACCGCCCGGGCCATGAAGGCGCTGGGCGTGGCCGACGGCGACCGGCCGGGCGCGGACTGAGGACGGCGCGACAGGGATGACCTCCGGGCTCCGTGCCTCCGTGCTGGCCCGCCTCCCGCTGCTCGCGAAGTGGAGTGGACGCATGATCCAGATCAAGACCCCGCACGAGATCGAGCTCATGCGCGCCTCCGGGCTGATCACCGCGGGCGCGCTCGCGGCCGTCAAGGCCGCCGTCGCGCCGGGTGTGAGCACCGGCGAGCTGGACGCCGTGGCGGAGGACTACATCCGCTCGCACGGCGGGGTGCCGAACTTCCTCGGCTACCACGGCTTCACCGGGACGATCTGCGCCTCGATCAACGAGGAGATCGTGCACGGCATCCCGAACCCGGACCGGCGGCTCGCGGCGGGGGACAACATCTCCATCGACTGCGGCGCCATCCTCGAGGGATGGCACAGCGACTCCGCGGTGACGGTGACCGTGGGGGAGCCCTCCGCCGAGGACGCCGCACTTCTCGAGGTGACGGAACGGTCGATGTGGGCGGGCCTGGCGCGGGCGATCGCCGGTGGCCGGCTCACCGACATCAGCCACGCCGTCGAGGAGTCCATCCGCTCGCACGAGCACGAGTACGGGATCGTCGACCACTACGGCGGTCACGGCATCGGCACCGAGATGCACCAGGACCCGCACGTGCTGAACTACGGCCGACCGGGCCGCGGCCCCAAGCTGGTCCCGGGCCTGGTGCTCGCGATCGAGCCCATGGTCACGGTGGGGGACCCCGCCACGCTCGAGCTGGACGACGGCTGGACCGTGGTGACGAAGGACGGCTCGCGGGCGGCGCACTTCGAGCACACCGTCGCCATCACGCCCGAGGGGCCGTGGGTGCTCACGGCCGAGGACGGCGGCGTCGCCGGCCTGGCCCCGTTCGGCGTCACGCCCCGCACCTAGCGGGACCGCCGCCCATGACCGCGGTCACCCGGGGGCGGGTTGGTGACCGGTGGGGCAGCGGGGTACGATTCCCGTTGGCGTTCGCGCCGTCTCGTCGTCGTGCTGTGGCCGCATGACCCGGGGCGCCCTCGCGAGAGCGTCTGCACCACCTGATCTGCAACCACCGAGCGCGTCCCGTGGGGTTCCCCCGTGGCCGCGCGAGGACGAGGACCATCGAGTCGAGGAGCGCGTGTAGGGAATGGCGAAGAAGGACGGGGCCATCGAGGTCGAGGGTCGCGTCGTCGAGCCGCTGCCCAATGCGATGTTCCGGGTCGAGCTGCAGAACGGGCACCGGGTGCTCGCCCACATCAGCGGCAAGATGCGTCAGCACTACATCCGCATCCTGCCCGAGGACCGCGTGGTCGTGGAGCTCTCGCCCTACGACCTGACCCGCGGTCGCATCGTCTACCGCTACAAGTAACTGCTCGGCGCGATCCCTCGCGGGACGCGACCGGCACACGATCTGAGGAATGAGGGGCGGCACCGGTGAAGGTCCAGCCGTCGGTGAAGAAGATCTGCGACAAGTGCAAGGTGATCCGCCGGCACGGCCGGGTCATGGTCATCTGCGACAACGCCCGGCACAAGCAGCGCCAGGGCTGAGGGAGTACCGGAACATGGCACGACTGGCAGGCGTCGACCTTCCCCGCGAGAAGCGGATGGAGGTCGCGCTCACCTACATCTACGGCATCGGCAAGACCCACGCCAAGGAGACCCTGGCCGCGACGGGCGTCAGCCCCGACCTGCGCGTCAAGGACCTCGGTGACGAGGACCTGCTGAAGCTGCGCGACTACATCGACGAGCACTTCCGCGTCGAGGGTGACCTGCGCCGCGAGGTCGCGTCGGACATCCGCCGCAAGGTGGAGATCGGCTGCTACCAGGGCCTGCGTCACCGCCGTGGCCTCCCGGTCCACGGTCAGCGCACCAAGACCAACGCGCGCTCGAGCAAGGGCCCGCGCAAGACCATCGCCGGCAAGAAGAAGGCCGGCAAGAAGTAAGCCGCTGGTGCACGTCGCAGCGACCCGTGAGGGCGGGAGCGACCGTGCACCGCGCGCTGCATCTGGCCACGAACAAAGGATCGAAAGAGACTCATGCCTCCCAGGGCTCGCACTGCGGCTGGTGCCAAGAAGGTCCGCCGCAAGGAGAAGAAGAACGTCGCCCACGGCGCCGCGCACATCAAGAGCACGTTCAACAACACGATCGTGTCGATCACCGACCCCAACGGCAACGTGATCAGCTGGGCGTCCGCCGGCCACGTCGGCTTCAAGGGTTCCCGCAAGTCGACGCCGTTCGCGGCGCAGATGGCTGCCGAGAACGCCGCGCGCAAGGCGCAGGAGCACGGCATGCGCAAGGTCGACGTCTTCGTGAAGGGCCCCGGCTCCGGCCGTGAGACCGCGATCCGCTCGCTCCAGGCCACCGGCCTCGAGGTGGGTCAGATCCAGGACGTGACGCCGCAGCCGCACAACGGCTGCCGCCCCAAGAAGCGCCGCCGGGTCTGACCGGCCACCGACGAGATCGAACGAGGTAGATAGACGTGGCCCGTTACACCGGAGCCGACTGCCGCATGTGCCGGCGCGAGAAGATGAAGCTGTTCCTCAAGGGCAGCAAGTGCGAGTCCCCGAAGTGCCCGATCGAGATCCGGCCCTACCCGCCGGGTGAGCACGGCCGCGGCCGCACCAAGGACAGCGAGTACCTGCTCCAGCTCCGCGAGAAGCAGAAGGCCCGCCGCATCTACGGCGTGCTCGAGAAGCAGTTCCGCGGGTACTACGAAGAGGCCAACCGCAAGACCGGCAAGACCGGTGAGGTCCTCCTCCAGATCCTGGAGTCGCGGCTGGACAACGTGGTCTACCGGGCCGGCTTCGCCGAGTCCCGCGACATGGCCCGCCAGCTGGTGCGCCACGGCCACATCCGGGTGAACGGCCGCAAGGTCGACATCCCGTCCTACCGGGTCACCGAGAACGACATCATCGAGGTCGCCGAGAAGTCGCGCACGATGCTGCCGTTCGAGATCGCCCAGGCCCGCGCCGGCGAGCGCCCCGTGCCCCCGTGGCTCGAGGTCATCAGCAGCCAGCTGCGCGTCCTGGTCCACAGCATCCCGGCCCGGCAGGTCATCGACACGCCGGTCCAGGAGCAGCTGATCGTCGAGCTCTACTCCAAGTAGCAGCCCGAGTGCACCACCGGCTCCGGCGGGCGGACAGATGCCCGCCGGAGCCAGCACCACCCTCACGGCGTCATATGGCGGGTGCCGGAGGACCTCAAGGAGAAACGCAATGCTCATCGCACAGCGCCCCACGCTGACCGAGGAGACCATCTCGGAGCAGCGCTCGCGGTTCGTCATCGAGCCGCTCGAGCCGGGCTTCGGCTACACCCTCGGCAACTCCCTGCGCCGCACCCTGCTGTCCTCGATCCCCGGCGCTGCTGTCACCAGCATCCGCATCGAGGGCACCCTGCACGAGTTCACCACCGTGCCGGGGGTCAAGGAGGACGTCACCGAGATCATCCTCAACCTCAAGGGCCTGGTCGTCAGCTCCGACTCCGACGAGCCGGTGACCATGTACCTGCGCAAGCAGGGGCCGGGCGAGGTCACCGCCGCGGACATCGCGCCGCCGGCCGGTGTCGAGGTGCACAACCCCGACCTCCACATCGCCACCCTCAACGGCAAGGGCCGCCTGGAGATCGAGCTGGTCGTCGAGCGCGGCCGCGGCTACGTGCCGGCCCCGCAGAACAAGCAGCCCGGCCAGGAGATCGGCCGCATCCCGGTCGACTCGATCTACTCGCCGGTCCTCAAGGTGACCTACGCCGTCGAGGCCACCCGTGTCGAGCAGCGGACCGACTTCGACCGCCTGGTCGTCGACGTCGAGACCAAGCCGTCGATCGCCCCGCGTGACGCGATCGCCAGCGCCGGCTCCACCCTCGTCGAGCTGTTCGGGCTGCTGCGCGAGCTGAACGTCGAGGCCGAGGGCATCGAGGTCGGGCCCAGCCCGGCCGAGGCCGCCGACATCGCGAACTTCTCGATGCCGATCGAGGACATGGACCTCACCGTCCGGTCCTACAACTGCCTCAAGCGCGAGGGCGTGCACACCGTCGGTGAGCTCGTCACCCGCTCCGAGGCCGACCTGCTCGACATCCGGAACTTCGGGGCCAAGTCGATCGACGAGGTCAAGATGAAGCTGGCCGCCATGGGCCTCGCGCTCAAGGACAGCCCGCCCGGGTTCATCCCCACCTCGATCGAGAGCTACGACGAGGGCTACGAGACCGACGCCTACCAGGGCACGGGCGAGTACGCCGACGCCGACTACACCGAGGGCTCCTACCAGGAGACCGAGCAGCTCTGAGGCCGAGCGCCGGGCGGCGGGTCACCCCGCCGTCCGGCGCCGCCTCCGCGGGCAGCCAGACTGACCGCGAGCACCACCGCACGACCAGGACGACGCACCACCACGGATGCAGCCGAGCACCGATCGCCCGGCCGCTTGAGGAAGGACCGACATGCCCACCCCCACCAAGGGCCCCCGTCTCGGCGGGTCCCCCTCGCACGAGCGGCTGATGCTGGCCAACCTGGCCACCTCGCTGTTCGAGCACGGGCGGATCACCACGACCGAGACGAAGGCGAAGCGCCTGCGTCCCCTGGCCGAGAAGCTCGTCACCTTCGCCAAGCGCGGTGACCTGCACGCCCGTCGTCAGGTCATGACGACCATCCGCGACAAGGACGTCGTCCACACCCTCTTCGCCGAGATCGGGCCGCGCTACGCGAACCGTCCCGGTGGCTACACCCGGATCACCAAGGTCGGCCCCCGCAAGGGCGACAACGCCCCCATGGCGGTCATCGAGCTGGTCGAGGCCCTGACCGTGGCCCAGGAGGCCGTCGGCGAGGCCGAGCGCGCCCGCGGCACCCGGTTCGCCTCCGGCGCCGGCGCGGCCGCCGCGTCCGGCGAGGTCACCGCCGACGCGGTCGAGAGCGCCGACGACTCGGCCACCGCCGAGGAGGTCGTCACCGACGTCTTCGTGCCGGACGGCGAGCGCCAGGACGACGCCGACGTGAACCCGGAGCCCTCCGGTGAGCACGGCGCGGTCGTCGAGGGCGACAACGTCTCGCCCGAGGTCGCCGACGCCGCCGCCGCCGAGATCAACGCCGCGGAGACGCAGGACGCCGCCACCGAGAGCCTGCAGGCTCCCGGCGGGGAGTCCGCGCCGGACCCCAAGTAGTCCGCTGACGCACCCGTCGCACCCGGACGAGCCCGTTCCCCCTCGGGGGAGCGGGCTCGTCCGTTGTCGTCTCGACGTCTCCTACGACGGCACCGCGTTGCACGGCTGGGCCCGGCAGCCGGGCCAGCGGACCGTGCAGGGGGAGCTGGAGCAGGCCCTGGCGATGGTGCTGCGGGTCCCCGTCGACCTCACCGTCGCCGGCCGCACCGATGCCGGCGTGCACGCCACCGGGCAGGTCGCCCACTGCGACGTGCCCGGGGAGGTATGGGACGAGCAGCGGCAGCGGCTGGTCCGCCGGCTGCGCGGCGTCCTCCCGCACGACATCGCCGTCCGGTCGGTGGTCGAGGCGCACCCGGACTTCGACGCCCGCTTCAGCGCCCTGGGCCGGCACTACGTCTACCGGCTGACCGACGCGCCCTGGGGCCCGCCGCCGCTGCGCCGGGCCGACACGGCCGCGTGGCCGCGCACCCTGGACGCGGATGCGATGGCGCGGGCCGCCGGGCTGCTGCTCGGCGAGCACGACTTCGCCGCCTTCTGCCGCCGCCGCGAGGGCGCGACGACGATCCGCACCCTGCTCGCCCTCGACGTCGAGCGGCACGGCGAGCTGATCGAGATCCGCGCGTCGGCCGACGCGTTCTGCCACTCGATGGTGCGCAGCCTGGTCGGGGCGCTGACCGCGGTGGGGGAGGGGCGCCGGGTCCCGGAGTGGCCGGCCGCGTTGTTCGCGCGCACGGAGCGCTCCAGCGAGGTGCCCGTGGCCCCGGCGGGCGGGCTCACGCTGGTGCGGGTCGACTACCCGGTGGACGAGGAACTGGCCGCCCGGGCACAGATCACCCGCGCCCGGCGCGGCTGAGCGCTCACGCCAGCCCCTCGACCGCCTCGGCGATCGGGGTCGATCCGGCCACGAGCTCGGCGACCACGCCGTCGGCCTCGACGTCGAGCAGCGCGGCCAGCACCGCGGCGACGTCGTCGCGCGGGACGCTGCCCCTGTCCACGGAGCGGCGGAGCGTCACCAGGCCGGTGCCCGGATCGTCGGTCAGGGCACCCGGCCGCAGCACGGTGGTCCGCAGGCCGGCCCGGGCCAGCAGGTCCAGCTCCGCGGCACGCTTGGCGCGCAGGTAGGCCAGGAAGACGTCGTCGAGCCCCTCCGGGCGGGCGCCGTCGGCCACCGACTCCACGCCCATCGAGGAGACCAGCAGGTACCGCGGGACACCGGCGCGCTCGGCGGCGTCGGCAAGGAGGACCGCGGCGCCGCGGTCGACGGTGTCCTTGCGGGCGGCCCCGCTGCCCGGACCCGCACCCGCCGCGAAGACGACGGCGTCGGCTCCGGTCACGACCTCGGCGACCTCGTCGACCGAGGCGGTCTCCAGGTCGAGCACCGCGGGCTCGCTCCCGTCGGCGCGCAGGTCCGCCTCGTGACCGGGACTGCGGACGATGCCGACGACGGTGTGGCCGCGGTCGGACAGCAGACGGGCGAGACGGCGGGCGACCTGCCCGTGGGCCCCGGCGATGACGATGCGCATGCGAGCGCCCTACCCGCGCCGGCGGCCGCCGCACACCAGGGGCAGCCCGAGGGCGCCCCTCAGCCCACCTCGACGACGATCTGCCCGGGGTCGGTCTCGGCGAACGCGGCGAAGGGCACCTCGCCGCCGCGCACCCCGATGAGCAGCTCCTCGTACCCGTCGGCCGCGCCGGTGGTCAGCGCCTCGGCGACCGGGCCCGGCGAGATCGCGAACCGGGAGCGGGACTGGCCGCCGTCCCCGCCGCCGGTGCGCACCCGGACGCGGAGGAACGCGTCACCGGCGATGTCGACGGGGCTGCCGTCGGGACCGGTGGCCTCGGAGTAGCCGACGCTCCACTCCGGCACGCCGTCCCCGCTGAGGGTGACCACGAGGCGGGTGACGGAGTCGTCGCTGGTGTACCGGATGCCGGTCACGCGCATCGACCCGCTGTCCCCGGACGACCCGGGCTGCGCCGGCCCCGCCTTGTCCTCGGTGCCCTCGCCGCCCGACGTCCCGCCAGGAGGCTCCTCGGTCGGCGGGGGCGGCGCGGCGGGGCTGCTGGGGGGCGGTGCCGCGGCCGGGTCGGGGCTCGCCACGCCGCTCACCTGCTGGGTGCAGGCGGCCAGCAGCAGGACTGTCGACGCCAGGACGGCGGCTCGGCGGGCACGCATCGGGTCCTCACCTCCCACGGGGTGGCCGACGCTAACCGCTCATCGCGGGTCGTGGGGCTCCTGGAAGCGCGGGACGAGCGACGGCCGCGGGGGACGGGGCGGGTCCAGGTGGCCGTCGGCGATGGCGCGCGCCCGGGCGAGGTCGGCGGGGGTGTCGCAGTCCAGCCACGGTGGGGCCTCGCCCGGCCGCACCTCCGGGTGCCACCGCCGGGCGTCCAGCGGGGCGAGCACCCGCCGCAGCGGGGCCGGCCCGCGGGCCGCCGTCACGGCCGCCCGCAGCGCCGCCGTCCGCCAGGCACCGAGCAGGTACTGGTCGCGCCCGGCGTCGTCGACGGCCATGACGCCGTCACCGGTGAGCCGTTCCAGCAGCCCGCGCACCACCGCCGGGCCGGCGAACGGCAGGTCCCCGGCGAGGACGACGACGACCTCGGTCCCCACCGCGTCCAGGCCCGCGCGGATCGCGGACACCGGGCCACCGCCGGGCGGCTGCTCCCGGACCAGCAGGACGTCGTCCGGGACCGGCTGCGGGGGCCCGACGACGACCCGCCGCTCGGCGTCGGCCACGGCGTCCAGGACGGAGGCGAGGATGGGGCGCCCGCCGACGAGCAGCTGGGGCTTGGCCCGCCCACCGAGCCGCGCCGCCCGGCCCCCCGCGAGGACCACCGCGGTGTACGGGGGCAGGGGGTCCACGCCGTCACCGTACGGGCGCGACGTGGGTACCGTCCTCCCCGTGGGACGAGTGACCAGCCGGACGCCGGTACTGCGCATCCGCGGGCCGCAGCACAGCACCCGCCCGGACACGGTGGCCGCCGAGGAGCCGCTGGAGATCCGGCTCGGCGGGACGGCGCTCGCGGTCACCATGCGCACGCCCGGTGACGACTTCGACCTCGTGCACGGCTTCCTCGCCACCGAGGGCGTGATCGGCGGTCACGACGACGTCGCCGGCCTGCGCTACTGCGACTCCGTGGACGCCGACGGCCGCAACACCTACAACGTGGTGGACGTCGACCTCGCCCCGGGTGTGCCGATCCCCGACACCGGCCTGGAGCGGAACTTCTACACGTCGAGCTCGTGCGGGGTCTGCGGCAAGGCGAGCATCGACGCGATCCGGACCAAGACGTCGTTCGACGTCGCCGCCGATCCCGTCCGGGTCCCGCTCGAGGTGCTGCTGGCCCTGCCCGACCGGCTGCGCGCCGAGCAGCAGGTGTTCGAGAAGACCGGCGGCCTGCACGCGGCGGGCCTGTTCACCACCGACGGCGAGCTGCGCGCCCTGCGGGAGGACGTCGGCCGGCACAACGCCGTCGACAAGGTCGTCGGGGACGCCGTGCGGGAGGGCGCGCTGCCGCTGTCCGGGCACGTGCTGATGGTGAGCGGGCGGGCGAGCTTCGAGCTGACCCAGAAGGCGGCCATGGCCGGCATCCCGGTGCTCGCCGCGGTGTCGGCGCCGTCGTCGCTGGCCGTGGAGCTGGCGCGCGAGGTGGGCATCACGCTGGTGGGTTTCCTGCGTGGCGACGGCTGCAACGTCTACACCCACCAGGAGCGGATCGTCCTCCCGGACTGACCTCAGTACACGAGGCAGAACGGGTGTCCGGCCGGGTCGGCGAACACCCGGAAGCCGGTGCCCTGCTCGCCCTGCAGCAGGCGGGCACCCAGGCGGAGCACGGCCTCCTGGGCCACGTCGACGTCGTCCACCCGGATGTCGAGGTGCTCGTGCTGCGGCCGCGCGGGGTCGGGCCACGTCGGCGGCACGTAGTCCGGGTCGCGCTGGAACGCGAGCTCCCGCATGCCGGGCTCGCGCCCGATGACCACCCACGCGCCGTCGGTGTCCTCGTTCACCCGCATGCCGAGGACCTCGGCGTAGAAGCCCGCCAGGGCCCGTGGGTCGGGGCAGTCGAGCACCGTCTTCTCGAGCCGGCCGATCAATGGTCACCTCCGCGCAGTTGGGTGACGACGTGCGGCAGCAGCGGGCCGAGGACCGCGAGGGCGTCCTTCACCCCGCCGGTCGAGCCGGGCAGGTTGACGATCAGCGTGCGTCCGGCGGTGCCGGCCAGACCGCGGGAGAGGACCGCCGTCGGCACCCCGTTCTCTGCCCCGTAGCGGCGGACCGCCTCGGCGATCCCGGGCGCCTCCCGCTCGAGGACCGCGCGGGTCGCCTCGGGCGTGACGTCGGTGGGGGAGAGCCCCGTGCCACCGGTGGTGAGGACGACGTCGAACTCGGCATCGACCGCGTTGCGCAGCACGTTCTCCAGCTCGGTCGCGTCGTCCGGGCGCACGTGCGGCCCCTCCACGTCGAACCCGAGCGCGGTGAGACCGTCGGCGAGCGCCTTGCCGCCGCGGTCCTCGTAGACGCCGGCGTAGGCGCGGTTGGAGGCGGTGAGCACCATCGCGCGGGCGTCGGGCGGCAGCTGGGCGGTCACCGGGTCCACTCTCCGCTCTTCCCGCCGGACTTGCGCAGCAGCCGGACGTCGGTGATCGACGCCCGCGGGTCGACGGCCTTGACCATGTCGATCATCGTCAGCCCGGCGACGGTGACGGAGGTGAGCGCCTCCATCTCCACGCCGGTGCGGTCGGCCGTGCGGGCGGTGGCGGTGATCTCCACACCGTCGTCGGCCACCTCGACGTCGACCGTGACGCCGTGCAGCGCGATCGGGTGGCACAGGGGCACCAGGTCCGGCGTCCGCTTGGCTCCCGCGATGCCGGCGATCCGCGCCACCGCGACGGCGTCGCCCTTGGGCACCCCCTCGCCGCGCAGCAGGGCGATCACCTCGGGGCTGACCAGCACCCGGCCGGCCGCCGTGGCCTCCCGGGCGGTGACCGGCTTGGCGCTCACGTCGACCATGCGCGCCGCCCCGGCCTCGTCCACGTGGGTCAACCGCGGCTCTGTCACTGGAGGGCTCCTTCGATCAGCACGACGTCGACCTCGGCGCCGGCGGGCAGTTCGGTGACGTCCTCGGGGACGACCACCAGGCAGTTGGCGCGGGCGAGGTGCGCGACCAGGTGCGAGCCGGGCCCACCCACCTGGGACACCTGCCCGCCGTCGTAGCGCCCCCGGAGGAACTGGCGCTTCCCCGCCGGCGAGCGCAGCGGACCGGTCAGCCGGGCCGGCACGTGCAGCCGGTCGGGATTCTCGTGGCCGAGCGCGCGCCGCAGTGCGGGGCGCACGAACACCTCGAAGGAGACGAACGCGCTGACCGGGTTGCCCGGCAGGGTGACCACCGGGACGCCGTCGACGGTGCCCGCCCCCTGCGGCCCACCCGGCTGCATCGACACCTTCACGAACTCCACCGTGCCCAGCGTCCGGAACGCGTCCTTGACCACCTCGTACGCCCCGGCGCTGACCCCGCCGCTGGTGATCAGCAGGTCCGCGGTGGCCAGTTCGGCGCGCACGGTGGCGAGGAACTGGTCGACGTCGTCGGGCACGAAGTGCAGCCGGCGCGCCTCCCCGCCGGCGTCCTCGACCGCGGCGACGAGCAGCGCGGAGTTCGACTCGTAGATCTGGCCGGGGAGCAGCGGCTGCCCCGGGGCGACCAGCTCGCTGCCGGTGGAGAGCACCAGCACGCGCGGCTTCCGGCGGACCGGGAGCGTGGTGACGCCGACCGCGGCCGCCAGGCCGAGCTGGGCGGCCCCGAGCGGGCTGCCCGCCCGCAGGGCGACGGCGCCCGCGGCGATGTCCTCGCCGGCGGCGCGCAGGTGGGTGCCGGCCGCGGGGGAGTCCCGGATCTCCACGACGTCGGTCCCGCCGTCGGTGAGCTCCACCGGGACGACGACGTCGGCGCCGGCCGGCAGCGGCGCGCCGGTCATGATCCGGTGCACGGTGCCCGGCGCCAGGGGGACGACGTCGGTGCGCCCGGCGGGGATGTCCTCGGCGACCGGCAGCCTCACCGGGGGCCGCGACACCTCCGCCCAGCGGGCGGCGTAGCCGTCCATCGCGGAGTTGTCGAAGCCGGGCAGCGCCACCGCGGCGGCCACGTCGCGGGCCAGGACGCGGCCGTGCGCCGCGGCCAGCGGCACCTCCTCCTCGGGGAGGGTCGGCAGCAGCGCGGCGACGACGGCCCGGTGTTCCTCGACGGTGCGCACCCGCCCATCCTGGCCGATCGGCGCGGCGGCCCGCCGGGTGCTCCGGTTAGGGTCCGTGCGACCGAGCCTGGATGGAGGGTGCACGTGGCAGAGATCGACCGGATGCTCGAGGCGAACGAGGACTGGGCGCAGCGGTTCCCCGGCAGCAAGCCGGTGGCTCCCGCACGCAAGGTCGCCGTCGTGGCCTGCATGGACTCCCGCATCCCGCTGTTCGGCGTGCTGGGCCTCGACGTCGGCGACGCGCACGTCATCCGCAACGCCGGCGGCGTCATCACCGAGGACGTCATCCGCTCGCTGACCATCTCCCAGCACCTGCTGGGCACCCGCGAGATCGTCCTGGTCCACCACACCCAGTGCGGGTTGCAGTCGACCGACGACGTGTCCTTCGCCGACGTGGTCGAGCAGGCGACCGGGCGGCGCCCGCCGTGGGCGGCCCGGGCGTTCACCGACGTCGACGACGACGTCCGCGAGTCGATCCGGCTGATCAAGGAGAGCCCCTACCTGCTCTCCCGCGAGGTGCGGGGCACCGTCTACGACGTCGACACCGGCCGGATCCGCGAGGTCGTCTGACCCCCGGGCGCCGTCCCGGGGCCGGCCGTCGGCTGGTACTGTTCTCGGTTGGCGCGTGTGCCGGCTGGTGCCGCGCGTGCAGCAACGTCTCCCGTGCTCGGTGAGGCGATCCCACCAGCCTTCCCGACGACGACGGAGGACACGAGCGCCGTGCGCACGTACTCACCCAAGCCCGGAGACATCACCCGGGCCTGGCACGTCATCGACGCCACCGACGTGGTGCTCGGTCGACTCGCCAGCCAGACCGCGCAGCTCCTGCGCGGCAAGCACAAGCCCCAGTACGCCCCGCACGTGGACGTCGGCGACTTCGTCGTCATCGTCAACGCCGGCAAGGTGGCCCTCACCGGGTCGAAGCGGGACGACAAGCGCGCCTACCGGCACTCCGGTCACCCCGGTGGTCTCAAGACCATCAACGTGGGCGACCAGCTGCGCACCCACCCCGACCGCGTCATCGAGCGCGCGATCAAGGGCATGCTGCCGCACAACAGCCTCGGCCGTCAGATGCTGTCGAAGCTCAAGGTGTACGCCGGCCCCGAGCACCCCCACGCTGCGCAGCAGCCCCAGCCCTTCGAGATCAAGCAGGTGGCCCAGTGACCAGCGCCGCGACCCTCACCGACGCCGACGGGCGTCCGATCCAGACCGTCGGTCGCCGCAAGGAGGCCGTCGTCCGCGTGCGGCTCCTCCCCGGCACCGGCCAGTTCCGGCTCAACGGCCGCACCCTCGAGGAGTACTTCCCGAACAAGGTGCACCAGCAGCTCATCCGTGAGCCGTTCGTGATCCTCGAGAAGGCCGAGCAGTACGACGTCGTCGGCATCCTCAAGGGTGGCGGCGTCACCGGTCAGGCCGGCGCGCTGCGCCTGGCCATCGCGCGCGCCCTCATCGAGGTCGAGGCCGAGGACCGTCCGGCCCTCAAGAAGGCCGGCTTCCTCACCCGTGACGCCCGCGTGACCGAGCGCAAGAAGTACGGCTTGAAGAAGGCGCGCAAGGCGCCTCAGTACTCCAAGCGCTGACCCGCACGACCTTGGGTCGCCTCTTCGGGACCGACGGCGTCCGGGGTCTGGCCAACGCCGACCTCACGCCGGAGCTGTCCCTCTCGGTGGCACGTGCTGCCGCCGGAGTGCTCGCCGACCGCGACGGGACCTCGCGTCCCGTCGCGGTCGTCGGGCGTGACCCCCGCGCGAGCGGGGAGATGCTGGAGGCCGCGGTCGTCGCCGGCCTGACCAGTGCCGGCGCCGAGGTGCTCCTGGCCGGCGTGGTGCCCACCCCCGCGCTCGCCCACCTCACCGCCGAGACCGGCGCCGACCTCGGCGTCATGATCTCGGCCAGCCACAACCCGATGCCCGACAACGGCATCAAGCTGTTCAGCCGCGGCGGGCACAAGCTGCCCGACGCCCTGGAGGCCGCGATCGAGCAGACCGTGCTCTCCGGCGTCCCCGACGCGCACCGGCCGACCGGCGCCGGCATCGGTCGCGTGCGGCCGCTGCCCGACGCCGCCGAGCGCTACGCGCAGCACCTCCTGTCGACCGTCGAGCAGCCCCTCGACGGCCTCCGGGTGGTCGTCGACGCCGCCCACGGCGCCGCGGCGGTGACCGCCCCCGACGTCTACCGCCGGGCCGGCGCCACGGTGCACGCCATCGGCTGCGAGCCCGACGGCTGGAACATCAACGACGGCGTCGGCTCCACCCACCTGGGCCCGCTGGTGGAGGCCGTCCGCGAGCAGGGCGCCGACCTCGGCATCGCCCACGACGGCGACGCGGACCGGTGCCTGGCCGTCACCGCCGCGGGCGACGTCGTCGACGGCGACGCGATCCTCGCGATCTGCGCGATCGCCCTGCACGAGCGCGGCGCGCTCAAGGACGACACCGTCGTCGCCACCGTCATGAGCAACCTCGGCTTCCACCACACGATGCGCGACGCCGGCATCGCCGTGCGGACCACCGCGGTCGGCGACCGCTACGTGCTCGAGGCGCTCCGCGCGAACGGGCTGAGCCTCGGTGGCGAGCAGAGCGGCCACCTGGTGTTCCTCGACCACGCCACGACCGGCGACGGCGTCCTGACCGGGCTGGCGCTGCTCGCCCGGATGCGGGCCACGGGCTCCTCCCTGGCCGAGCTGGCGTCGGTCGTGCGGAGGCTGCCCCAGACCCTGATCAACGTCCCGGTCACCGATCGGCTCGCGGTCGCCGAGAGCGACGCGGTCGCCGAGGCGGTCAACGCCGTGGAGGAGGAGCTCGGGGAGACCGGACGGGTGCTGCTGCGCCCGTCGGGCACCGAGCAGCTGGTCCGGGTCATGGTGGAGGCCCCCAGCCAGGACCAGGCCGACGCGGTCGCCGCGCGCCTCGCCGAGGTCGTCGCCGCCGTCGGCTGACCCCCTCCGCCCCGCCCCGGGGGGTGGTGCTCCCCCTCGGTTCGCGGGGTACCGGCGCCGACGCCGGTACCCTCGGTGAAATGTGCGGAATTGTGGGATACGTCGGTCCGCAGGACGCCCGGGACGTCGTCCTCGAGGGCCTGCGCCGGCTGGAGTACCGCGGGTACGACTCCGCGGGCATCGCGGTGGTCGCCGGCGGTGAGCTGACCTCGGCGAAGAAGGCGGGCAAGCTCGCCAACCTGGAGAAGGTGCTCGCCGAGCAGCCGCTGCCCGCCGCGACCGTCGGCATCGGGCACACCCGCTGGGCGACCCACGGCGGCCCGACCGACCGCAACGCCCACCCGCACCTGTCCGCCGACGGGTCGGTCGCGGTCATCCACAACGGGATCATCGAGAACTTCGCCGTCCTCCGCGGCCAGCTCGAGAACGAGGGCATCGAGTTCGCCTCCGAGACCGACACCGAGGTCGTCGCCCACCTGGTGGCCGCCGCCTACACCGCCACGCCGGAGGGCCCGGGCCGGCTGGCCGAGGCGATGCGCACGGTCGTCCGGCGTCTGGAGGGCGCGTTCACCCTGGTCGTCACCCACGTGGCCGAGCCCGACACCCTGGTCGCGGCGCGGCGCAGCAGCCCGCTCGTGGTGGGCCTCGGCGAGACGGCGGACGGGACCGCCGAGTACTTCCTCGGGTCGGACGTCGCCGCGTTCATCGGGCACACCCGCGAGGCGCGCGAGCTCGGGCAGGACCAGGTCGTCGAGATCGACCGGACCCGCGGCCTGACCGTCACCGACTTCCTCGGCGCCCCGGTCGAGCCCACGGCCTACACCGTCGACTGGGACGCCGCGGCCGCCGAGAAGGGCGGCTACGACTGGTTCATGCTCAAGGAGATCGCCGAGCAGCCCCAGGCGGTCGCCGACACCCTGCTCGGCCGCCTGGGGGAGACCGGCGAGCTGCTGCTCGACGAGGTCCGCCTCTCCGACCAGGAGCTGCGCGACATCGACAAGATCTTCGTCGTCTCCTGCGGCACCTCCTTCCACGCCGGCCTGATCGCCAAGTACGCCATCGAGCACTGGACGCGGATCCCGGTCGAGGTCGAGGTGGCCAGCGAGTTCCGCTACCGCGACCCGGTGCTCGACCGCTCGACCCTGGTCGTCGTCATCAGCCAGTCCGGCGAGACGATGGACACCCTCATGGCCCTGCGCCACGCCAAGGAGCAGAAGGCCCGCGTGCTGGCCATCTGCAACGCCAACGGGTCGACCATCCCGCGCGAGTCCGACGCGGTGCTCTACACCCACGCCGGGCCCGAGATCGCCGTCGCCTCGACCAAGGCGTTCCTCGCCCAGATCGTCGCCTGCTACCTCGTCGGACTGTTCCTCGCCCAGGTCCGCGGCATCAAGTACGAGGACGAGATCGCCGCGATCGTCGACGACCTCCGCGCGCTGCCCGAGAAGGTGGCCCGCGTGCTCGAGCACATGGAGGACGTGCGCGCGCTGGGCCGGTCGCTGGCCGACGCGAACACGATCCTCTTCCTCGGCCGGCACGTGGGGTACCCGGTAGCCCTCGAAGGCGCGCTGAAGCTCAAGGAGCTGGCCTACATCCACGCCGAGGGCTTCGCCGCCGGCGAGCTGAAGCACGGCCCGATCGCGGTGATCGACCAGGGCACGCCGGTCGTCGTCGTGGTGCCCTCGCCCCGCAGCCGCGAGTCGGTGCACGGCAAGGTCGTCTCCAACATCCAGGAGGTCCGGGCCCGCGGGGCGCGCACCATCGTGATCGCCGAGGAGGGCGACGACGACGTCGTCCCGTTCGCCGACCACCTGATCCGCGTGCCCCGGACGCCGACCCTGCTCGCCCCGGTCGTGACGACGGTGCCGCTGCAGGTGCTCGCGTGCGAGATCGCCGACACCCGCGGCTTCGACGTCGACCAGCCCCGCAACCTCGCGAAGTCCGTCACCGTGGAATAGAGGACCACCCTCCTCCCCGCGCCTCGCAAGCTCGGCGCGGGCCCCTGGAAGGTGGCCGCTCCCGCACCTCACCGGCAGACTGACCCGGTGATCATCGGGGTCGGGATCGACGTGGTGCCGGTCGAGCGGTTCGCCGAGTCGCTCACGCGGACACCCGGGCTGCGGGACCGGCTGTTCACCGCCGCCGAGCAGCTGACGCCGTCCGGGAACCCGCGCACGGGGGAGTCGCTGGCCGCCCGGTTCGCCGCCAAGGAGGCGCTCGCCAAGGCCCTCGGCGCCCCGGGCGATCTGCACTGGCACGACGCCGAGGTGATGGTCGGGGAGCACGGCCGCCCGCACCTGGAGGTCCGCGGCTCGGTGGCGGGACGCGCCGCCCAGCTCGGCGTCTCCTCCTGGCACGTGTCCCTGAGCCACGACGGCGGCATCGCCTCGGCCGTCGTGGTCGCCGAGGGCTTCCCGCGCGGTGACGCGTGATCCCGCTGCTGACCGCCGACGAGGTCCGCGCCGCGGAGGCGCCGGTGCTCGCGGCCACCCCGGAGGGTGCGCTCATGCAGCGCGCCGCGACCGGTCTGGCCACCGTCTGCGCCCGCCTGCTCGGCGGGGTCTACGGGCGCCGGGTGGCGCTGCTGGTCGGCGGCGGCAACAACGGCGGTGACGCGCTGTTCGCCGGCGCGCTGCTCGCCGGGCGGGGCGCCCGCGTCACCGCCGTGCTGCTGCGACCCGACCGTGCCCACCCGGCGGGGCTCGCCGCCCTGCGCCGCGCCGGCGGCACCACCTGCCTGCCGGACACCGCCGGGCCCGCTCTCGACCGGGCGGACCTGGTCCTCGACGGCGTGCTCGGCATCGGCGGGCGGGGTGGGCTCCGCCCCGACGCCGCCGCGCTGGCCGAGCGCGCGGGGTCCAGCGCCGCGCTGACCGTCGCCGTCGACGTCCCCAGCGGGGTCGACGCCGACACCGGGGCTGTCGAGGGCGCCGCCTTCCCGGCCATGCACACGGTGACGTTCGGCGCCGTGAAGCCCGGCCTGGTGGTGGGCGAGGGGCGCGGCTACGCCGGCGTCGTCCACCTGGTGGACATCGGGCTCGAGCTGCCCGCCGCCCGCGCCTTCCAGTTCACCGACGCCGACGTCGCCGCCCGGCTCCCGTCGCCCTCCCCGGACGACGACAAGTACTCGCAGGGCGTCGTCGGCGTGGTCGCGGGCTCGGCGACCTACCCAGGGGCGGGGGTGCTGTGCACCGGGGCGGCGCTGCGCACCCGGCCCGGCCTGGTGCGGTACGCCGGGACCGCTGCCGACGGCGTGCGCGCGGCCTGGCCCGAGGCGATCGTCACCGAGGGCCGCCCGTCCGACGCCGGTCGCGTGCAGGCGTGGGTGGTGGGTCCGGGCATGGGCACCGACGACGACGCGCGCGACGTCCTCGCCGAGGTGCTGGCCACCGACCTCCCGGTCGTGGTGGACGCCGACGGCCTCACGATGCTGGCCCGGGAACGGGAGCTGGTCCGGCGGCGGAGCGCCCCGACGGTCCTCACCCCGCACGACCGCGAGTTCGCCCGCTTCGGTACCGAGGTGGGGCCGGACCGGATCGGCGCGACCCGCCGGCTGGCCGCCGAGCTCGGCGCCGTCGTCCTGCTCAAGGGCGACGCGACCGTCGTCGCCGATCCCGGCGGCACCGCCTACGTGAACGGCACCGGCACGGCGGAGCTGGCCACCGCGGGCACCGGCGACGTCCTCGCCGGGATCCTCGGCGCCGTCCTGGCCACCGGGCTCGACGCCGGCGAGGCGGCCGCCGTCGCGGCGCACCTGCACGGGCGGACCGGCCAGCTGGCCGGCGCGCGTGGTCCGCTGCTCGCCGGCGACCTGGTGCGCCTTCTGCCCGAGGCCATCGGCCGGGTGCGCGGGTCGCACGCCCCCGGCCTGGGACACTCGGAACCGTGACGAAGCACGCCGCCCGCGCCGAGGTCGTGGTCGACCTGGACGCGATCGCGGCCAACACCGCGCTGCTCCGCGACCACGTCGCCCGTCCGCTCATGGCCGTGGTCAAGGCCGACGGCTACGGCCACGGCCTGGTGCCGGCCGCCCGCGCCATCCTCGCCGGCGGCGCCGACGCCCTCGGCGTCACCGTCCTCGACGAGGCGCTGGCCCTCCGCGCGGTCGGTGTGACCGCGCCCGTCCTCTCCTGGCTGCACAACCCCGGCACCGACTTCGTGCCGGCGCTCGAGCAGGACGTGCAGGTGTCGGTGAACGCCGTCTGGGGCCTGGCCGAGGTCGTCGCGGCCGCGCGGGCCACCGGCCGCACGGCCGAGCTGCACCTGTTCGTCGACACCGGGCTCTCCCGCGAGGGCGCCACGATGGCCGACTGGCCGGCCCTGGTCGAGGCCGCGGCCCGCGCACAGGCCGACGGGCACGTCCACGTCGTCGGCCTGTGGAGCCACATGGCGTACGCCGACGCCCCGACCCACCCGACCATCGGGGCGCAGGTGCGGGTCTTCGAGGAGGCCGTGGCGATCGCCCGCCGCGCCGGGCTCACCGACGCCCGGCTGCACCTCGCCAACTCGGCGGCCACCGTCGCGCTGCCCGAGACCTGGTACGACATGGTCCGGCCGGGGATCGCGCTCTACGGGCTCGACCCGCTGTGCGGTCCCGACCCCGCCGCGCACGGCCTGCGCCCGGCGATGACCGTGCGGGCGCGGGTGATGCTCGCCAAGCGGGTGGCCGCGGGGGTCGGCGTCTCCTACGGGCACACCTACTCGACCGACCGCGAGACCACTCTGGCCCTGGTGCCCGTCGGCTACGCCGACGGCGTGCCCCGCGCCGCGGGCAACACCGCGCCGGTGCTGGCCGCGGGCGCGCAGCGGCGCATCGCCGGCCGGGTCTGCATGGACCAGTTCGTGCTCGACGTCGGGGACGACGTCGTCGAGGCCGGTGACGAGGTCGTGCTGTGGGGCCCCGGTGACCGGGGCGAGCCGACCGCGCAGCAGTGGGCCGACGCGCTCGGCACCATCCACTACGAGCTGGTGACCCGGATCGGCGGGCGCTTCACGCGGCGCTACGTCGGCTCCGCGGGGGCCGTCTGATGGCCCGTCCTCCCACGCCGCCGCACGGCCGCGGGCACACCGCCGGCATCGTCGGGGCCGTCGTCGGCCTGGCCGCCGCCGGCACGGCGGTCGGTGTCGCCGTCAGCCGCATCGCCGGACGCCGGGTGCGCGCCGAGGAGGTCCGCGCGGGCGAGCCGACCGCGGCGGAGCTGCGCGAGGACGACCCGCTCGGTGCCGACGCCCGGGCCGCCGACCGGACGGCACTGGTGCAGGCCGACGACGGCGTGCTGCTCGCGGTGGAGGAGATCGGCCCCCGCGACGCGCCGCTGACCGTCGTCTTCGTCCACGGCTACACGCTGTCGATGGCGTCCTGGACCTTCCAGCGGCGGAGCCTCGCCGCGGAGCTGGCCACGGCGAACGGTCACCGCCCCCGGGCGCGGCTGGTGTTCTACGACCAGCGCGGCCACGGCGCCTCCGGCCGGGGCGAACCGGAGCGCTCGACGATCGAGCAGCTGGCCCGCGACCTCGCCACGGTGCTGGAGACGCGGGTCCCACGCGGGCCGGTCGTGCTCATCGGCCACTCGATGGGCGGCATGACGATCATGGGGCTGGCCGCGCTGCGCCCGGAGCTGTTCGGCGAGCGGATCGCGGCCGTCGCCCTCGTCTCGACCTCCAGCGGCAACCTCGCCGACCTGAACTTCGGTCTGCCCGAGCTGCTCACCCGGGTGCGGGCGACGGTCCTGCCCATCGCCGCGTTCACCATGAAGCACCGGCCGGCCCTCGCCGAGCGCACCCGGCGGGTCGCGGCGCGGGTGGTCTCCGCGGCCACACGGTCGCTGTCGTTCGCCTCCGCGGACGTCGACCCCGCGCTGGTCGAGTACGTCGACTCCATGATCGCCGGCACCCCCGTCGACGTGATCGGCGAGTTCTACCCTGCGCTGGCCGGCCTGGACGAGACCGGATCCCTCGAGCCGCTCCGCTCCATCCCGACCCTGGTGCTGACCGGGGAGGAGGACAAGCTCATTCCCAAGGAGCACAGCGAGCTGATCGTCGAGCGGCTGCCCGACTCGGAGTTCGTCGTCGTCCCGGCGGCCGGGCACATGGTCCAGCTGGAGAAGCCGGCGGAGGTCACCGCCGCGCTGGGGGAGCTGATCCGCCGGGTCGGCGCGCGAGTCGCCGCCGGCTGAGGGCGGCTCGTTAGGGTGCGAACGTGCCCGCGCCCCGACCGCCCCGGTTCGACGCCGGAGCCGACGAGGTGGCCCGCACCGCCGCCGCGGCACCCGACTGGGCCGCGCTGGCCGCGGCCAACCGGCCCTGCGTCGCCTGCCCGGAGCTGGCCGCCGCCCGCCAGCACGTCGTGGTCGGCGACGTCCCGGTCGGCCGGCCCCGCTTCGCCCTCGTCGGGGAGGCGCCCGGGGCGACCGAGGACGAGACCGGCCGGCCGTTCGTCGGGAAGTCCGGCGCACTCCTCGACGAGCTGCTCGGCCAGGCGGGGCTCTCGCGGGCCGACGCCGCGGTGCTCAACGTCGTGAAGTGCCGGCCGCCGGGCAACCGCACGCCGAAGTCCGCCGAGGTGGCCCGGTGCAGCGGCTGGCTGCGCCGCCAGCTCGAGCTGCTCGACCCACCGGTCGTCGTCGCCCTCGGTCTGTCGGCCGCGAAGTGGTTCCTCGGTCCGCGGACGGTCCTCGCGCAGGTGCGCGCCCGGCCGCACGAGGTCGGCGGCCGCGCGGTGTGGGCGACCTACCACCCTTCGGCGGCGATCCGGTTCGGCCCGAACGGGGCGCCGCGAGCGGGGCTGCTCGCCGACCTGACCGCCGTCGCCGGGAGCCTGGCATGAATCGCGAGCACGTCCTGCCCACGCCCGAGGACACCGCCGCGCTCGGGCGCGAGCTGGCGGGGATCGTGCAGCCGGGCGACCTCGTCGTCCTCGTCGGCCCGCTGGGCGCCGGCAAGACCGCGCTGACCCAGGGCATCGGCGCCGGCCTCGGCGTGCGCGAGCCGGTCACGTCGCCGACGTTCGTCATCTCCCGGGTGCACCGCGGCGGCCGCGTCCCGCTGGTGCACGTCGACGCCTACCGTCTCGGCGGCGTCGCCGACGTCGACGACCTCGACCTCGACGCGTCGACCGAGGAGTCGGTGACCGTCGTCGAGTGGGGGCAGGGGCTGGTCGAGCGGCTCGCCGACGAGCACCTGGAGGTCCGGCTGGACCGCCGGGAGGACGACGTCCGGACCGCCCTCCTGGTGCCGCACGGCCCGGGCTGGGAGCGGCGGCTGTCCCGAACCGATGGGACGTGACGGTTGAACCAGACAGGTCGGCGGCTGAGTCGCATCGCCGCGAGTGCCTGGGCGTCGAGTCTCACGAAGCCCGTGCTCGCCGTGATCGCGGTCGTTTGCGCGGTCGGTTGGAGCTTCGAACTGCGCCCGGCCGCCCCCGTGTGGGGTGACATCGCCACCTGGGTCAGTGGACTGGCGACGAGTGGGGGTCTGGTCTTCGCGGGCGTGCAGATTCGCGACGCCCGGCGTCAGCGGCTGAAGGAGGATCAGCGATTGGTCCAGGCCGAGGTGGAACGCCGCACGGCGTTCGCCGGTCGGTGAGTGTGAGCAGCCTCGTCGAGGAACGGGACGGGGTCTTCTTCATCAAGTACACCTTGGTCAATGGTGGCGACTATCCGATCGACAACGTCGTCCTCGTGGTGGCCGACCTCGTCGCGGATTGCGTTCCTCAAGAGCAACGAGGCTGTGCACTAGAACTCGTCGTGGGGACGATGTATCAGAAGCAGGTCATCGAAGACGAGGCAGCGGTGCGCCTCAGAGGCGCCCCTGCGTTCGCCGAGATCACGGCTCTGGGGTCCATCCTCTTCACCGACAGCTGGGGGCAATCCTGGTGGAGGGGCCCCGGGCAGCTGCAGTTGCGAGACGTTCCCGCAAGGGTCTGCTGATCGAGCCGACGTACTCGTCCCCCGGGCTTCTGACGCACAGTAACGTGGGTGGACGTGCTCGTCCTCGCTCTCGACACCGCGACGCCGACCCTCGTGGCCGGCCTCGCGCGCTGGTCGGCGGAGGGCACCGAGGTGCTCGGCGAGCAGGCGATCCCGTCGGGCAACCGGCACGCGGAGCTGCTGACCCCTGCGATCCAGGCGGTCCTGGGCGACGCCGGGGTGGGCATGGCCGACCTCGACGCCGTCGTCACCGGGCTGGGGCCGGGTCCCTTCACGGGGCTGCGGGTGGGGATCGTGACCGCGGCGGCGCTGGCCGACGCCCGCGGGCTCCCCGTGATCGGGGTGTGCTCGCTGGACGCCGTCGGCAGCGGAGCGCGCACGGTGATCACCGACGCCCGGCGCAAGGAGATCTACTGGGCGACGTACGGCCCCGACGGCGAGCGGCTCAGCGGGCCGTCGGTCGACAAGCCGGCCGACGTCGACCTGCCCGAGCCGGTGGTCGGCGACCCGGAGTTCGCCGCGGTCCGGCTGGGCCGGCCGGTGGAGCCCGCCGAGGTGACGACGGCGGGGCTGATCCGCGCCGCGGCGCCTCAGCTCGCCGATCCGGCCTCGGCCGGCCCGCTGCTGCCGATGTACCTGCGCCGCCCGGACGCCGTCCCGCCGACGGCCATCAAGGCGGTGTCGCAGCCGTGACCGTGACCCTGCGGCCGATGACGCCGGCCGACCTGCCCGCGGTGATGCGGCTGGAGGAGGAGCTCTTCGCCCCGGACACCTGGACCGAGGCGATGTACCGCGACGAGCTCTCCCGGGCCGACACCCGCTACTACCTGGTCGCCGAGTTCGACGTGAGCGGCGACGAGGACGAGCCGGTCGACGGGCCACCGGTCATGGTCGGCTACGGCGGGCTGATCGCCTACGACGACGAGGCGCACATCGCGACCCTCGGTGTCACCGGCGCGCTGCAGGGCGAGGGCATCGGGTCGCTCCTGCTCGACGCGCTGCTCGCGGAGGCCGACAAGCGCAGCCCCGTCGTGCTGCTGGAGGTCCGCGCGGACAACGCGGTGGCCCGGCACCTGTACCAGCGGCGCGGGTTCGTGGAGATCGGCCGCCGGAGGGGCTACTACCAGCCCAGCGGCGCCGACGCCGTCGTCATGAAGCGCAAGCGGGTGCGGGCACTGAGCCGGGCAGCGGGGGTGGGGCGTGGCTGAGCATGGGTCGGGTGGGGGAGCCCTGGTCCTGGGGTTCGAGACGTCCTGCGACGAGACCGGCGTGGGCCTGGTCCGCGGGCACACGCTGCTCGCCGACGCCCTCGCCACCTCGATGGCCGAGCACGAGCGGTTCGGCGGCGTGGTCCCCGAGATCGCCTCGCGGGCGCACCTCGAGGCCATGGTGCCGACCGTCCACAAGGCGCTGACCGACGCCGGCGCGACCATCGACGACGTCGACGCGATCGCGGTCACCTCGGGGCCGGGGCTCACCGGCGCGCTGCTGGTCGGCGTCGCCGCCGCCAAGGCCTACGCGCTGGCGCTCGGCAAGCCGCTGTACGGCGTCAACCACCTCGCCGCGCACGTGGCCGTCGACGAGCTGCAGCACGGGCCGCTGGCCGAGCCGTCGATCGCCCTGCTGGTCTCCGGCGGGCACAGCTCGCTGCTGCTCGTGCCCGACCTCGCGCAGGAGGTGCAGTCCCTGGGGCGCACGGTGGACGACGCCGCGGGGGAGGCCTTCGACAAGGTCGCCCGCGTGCTCGGCCTGCCGTTCCCCGGCGGCCCGCCGATCGACAAGGCGGCGCGGGACGGCGACCCGGCCGCCATCGGGTTCCCGCGCGGGCTCACCGGGCCCCGGGACGCGCCCTACGACTTCTCGTTCTCCGGGCTGAAGACCGCCGTCGCCCGCTGGGTGGAGGCCCGCCAGCGGGCGGGGGAGCCCGTGCCCGTGGCCGACGTCGCGGCGTCCTTCCAGGAGGCGGTGGCCGACGTGCTCACCGCCAAGGCCGTGCGGGCCTGCCGCGACCACGGCGTCGACCACCTGGTGCTCGGTGGCGGGGTCGCCGCGAACTCCCGGCTGCGGGCGCTCGCGGAGGAGCGCTGTGCGGCCGCGGGCATCGTGCTGCGGGTGCCGAGCCCCCGGCTGTGCACCGACAACGGCGCGATGGTGGCGGCGCTCGGCTCGCGGCTGGTGGCCTCCGGGGTCGCGCCGTCGTCGCCGGACCTCGGCGCCGACAGCTCCCTGCCCATCGACGTCATCCGGGGCTAGGGGCCTCGCAGACCAGCACCGAGGGCGCACCGGCCACGCGGGTGACCACGACCACCGCAGAGCCGCTGCCTGGGCCTCTCAGCTGCCGCGCGAGGGCCTCGGGCTCGATGGGGGAGCCGCGCTTCTTGACCACCACCCGGCCGACGCCCTGCGTGCGCAGGTGGGCCTTGAGCTTCTTCAGGTTGAACGGCAGCACGTCGGCGACCCGGTAGGGGCGCAGCCAGGGGGTCTCGGCCGGCTCGTCGGCGCTCAGGTAGGCGATCGTCGGGTCGATCAGCGTGGCGCCGTGGTCGGCGGCCACCAGCGACAGCAGACCGGAGCGGATGAGCGCCGGGTCGGGCTCGTGCAGCCAGGCCCGCACCGGCGCCACCGGTGCCGGACCCGGATCGTCGGCGGCCGACAGCTCGGTGACGGCGCCGTCGTGGACGAGGGTGGCCCGCCGCCACGACGTCGCCACGGAGCGGCCCCACAGCAGCGCCTCGACGATCGAGCCGCCGGTGGACACCCACTCGGCCTCGACGCCGTCGGGCACCCGTTCGTGGTCGAGCCCCGGGGCCACCTTCACCACCGACCGCGGCACGCGGTCGAGCAGCGCGGTGACCGTCGACCACGGGGGAGACCACCGGTCGGGGTCGAGCTGCCGGCGTCCGCCCGCCCGCCGCGCCGGGTCCAGGACGGCGGCGTCGCAGCCGGCCACCCGGCCGTCGGCCGCCGCGGCCACCAGCTCGACCACGTCGGCGTCGAGCACCTCCACCCGGGTCAGGCCGAGGGCGGTCGCGTTGAGCCGGGTGAGCTCCCGGGCGACCGGGTCGCGGTCGACGGCGACCACCCGCGCACCGGCCCGGGCCAGGGCCATGGTGTCGGTGCCGGCGGCGCACCCGAGGTCGGCGACCGTGTCCGCGCCGGCGGCCAGCAGGCGTGCGGCGCGGCGGTCGGCGAGCTCGGGGCGGCCCGCCTGCTCGAGGGTGTCGCCGGTGAACAGCAGGCGGTCGGCGTCCGAACCGAACGATGCCCGCGCCTTGTCCCGCTGCCGCGCGATGCCCCACGCCGGTCCGGCGAGGTCCGGGCCGACCTCGGCGCGCAGCCGGCTCAGCGCGGTGACCGCGTCGACCCTGGCCGCGAGCAGCTCCGCCGCCCGGGAGAGCGCCGCGACACCCGCCGTCGTGGACAGGGCCCGCAGCTGGCGCACCGTCTCGGCGGCCTGCTCCCCGGCGTCGCGTTCCACCGGTACAGCGTGGCGTACGGGCCGGTCCGTCCCGCGGTCACCCACGTCGGGGACCCGGTTGAGTGGTTGGCACTCTCGTGGGTAGAGTGCCAATCGACACGGGCTGGCGCCCGACCCCCGCGACGGCGGGTGCCCGGATCCCGTGCCACAGCATCAGCAACACATCCACCAGCCGTCCGACACCGAAGGGGGCGTCACCGACGTGACGACCGCTACCAAGGTCAGCATCAAGCCGCTGGAGGACCGGGTCGTGGTCCAGGCCAACGAGGCCGAGACCACCACCGCCTCCGGTCTGGTCATCCCGGACACCGCCAAGGAGAAGCCCCAGGAGGGCACCGTCGTCGCCGTCGGCCCCGGCCGCATCGACGACAAGGGCAACCGCGTCCCGCTCGACGTGAACGTCGGCGACGTGGTCATCTACTCGAAGTACGGCGGCACCGAGGTCAAGTACGCCGGCGAGGACTACCTCGTGCTCTCGGCGCGCGACCTGCTCGCCGTCGTCGAGAAGTAGACCTCTCCACCAGCACCGACCGACCGCCCCGGGCGACCCGATTCCCTCGGGCCCCGGGGCGGTCGTCTTTCCCAGCACTCCCTCTACGAGAGGTCCGGCATGGCCAAGATCATCAAGTTCAACGAGGACGCCCGGCGCGCCCTGGAGCGCGGTGTCGACAAGCTCGCCGACGCGGTCAAGGTGACGCTCGGCCCGCGCGGCCGCAACGTCGTCATCGACAAGAAGTTCGGCGCCCCGACCATCACCAACGACGGCGTCACCATCGCCCGCGAGGTCGACCTCGACGACCCGTACGAGAACCTCGGCGCGCAGCTGGCGAAGAACGTCGCCACCAAGACCAACGACGTCGCCGGTGACGGCACCACCACCGCCACGGTCCTGGCCCAGGCGCTGGTCCACGAGGGCATGCGCAACGTCGCCGCGGGCGCCAACCCGATGGCGCTGGGTCGCGGAATGCGCGCCGCCGTCGACGCCGTGCACGCCGAGCTGGACAAGGCCGCCACCCCGGTGGACGAGCGCGCCGCCATCGCCGGCGTCGCCACCATCTCCGCCCAGGACGCCACCGTCGGCGAGCTGATCGGCGAGGCCTTCGAGCGGGTCGGCAAGGACGGTGTGATCACCGTCGAGGAGAGCAACACCATGTCCACCGACCTGGACGTCACCGAGGGTGTCCAGTTCGACAAGGGCTACCTGTCGCCGTACTTCGTCACCGACCAGGAGTCGATGGAGGCCGTCCTCGAGGACGCCCTCGTGCTGCTGGTCAGCGGCAAGATCAGCGCTCTGGCCGACCTGCTCCCGCTGCTGGAGAAGGTCCTCTCGACCGGCGGCCGCCCGCTGCTCATCGTGGCCGAGGACGTCGAGGGCGAGGCGCTGTCCACCCTCGTCGTGAACTCCATCCGCAAGACGATCAAGGTCGTCGCGGTGAAGTCGCCGTTCTTCGGTGACCGGCGCAAGGCGTTCATGACCGACCTCGCCGTCGTCACCGGCGGCCAGGTGGTCAGCGAGGACGTCGGCCTGTCCCTGGAGTCCGTCGGCCTCGAGGTGCTCGGCACCGCCCGTCGCGTCACCGTCGACAAGGAGACGACGACGATCGTCGACGGCGGCGGCACGTCGGAGGCCATCGGCGACCGGGTCGCGCAGATCCGCCGCGAGATCGACGCCACCGAGTCCGACTGGGACCGCGAGAAGCTGCAGGAGCGGCTGGCGAAGCTCGCCGGCGGCATCGGCGTCATCCGCGTCGGCGCGGCCACCGAGGTCGAGCTGAAGGAGCGCAAGCACCGCATCGAGGACGCCATCGCGGCCACCCGCGCCGCGGTCGAGGAAGGGGTCATCCCCGGCGGCGGCTCGGCGCTGGTGCACACCGCCGCGGCCATCGACGCCCTCGACCTGTCCGGTGACGAGCTCACCGGTGCGCGCGCCGTCCGCGCGGCGCTGGACGCCCCGCTGGCCCGGATCGCGGAGAACGCCGGCTTCGAGGGTCGCGTCGTCGTCAGCAAGGTGCGCGAGCTCGGCGCCGGTCAGGGCTTCAACGCCGCCACCGGTGAGTACGGGGACCTCGCGGAGCAGGGCGTCATCGACCCGGTCAAGGTCACCAAGGCCGCCCTCGGCAACGCCGCCTCCATCGCGGCGATGGTGCTGACCACCGACTCCGCGGTCGTGGAGAAGCCCGAGGAGGAGGAGCACGAGCACGCCGGCGGGCACCACACCCACGGGCACTCGCACGGCGGGCACGGCCACAGCCACTGACCACGACGAGAGGGCCGGTCCAGCGATGCTGGACCGGCCCTCTCGGCGTCTGTGGGGGAGTTACACGCCCGCGGCGACCGCGGCGGGCTCCGCGGCGATCAGCCGGGCCCGCTCCTCCTCGCTCATGCCGCCCCACACGCCGTAGGGCTCGCGGACGGCCAGGGCGTGCTTCAGGCACGCGTCGATGACCGGGCAGCGTGCGCACACGGCCTTGGCCGCGGTCTGGCGTCGCGCCCGTGCCGGGCCGCGCTCGCCGTCGGGGTGGAAGAACAGCGAGGTGTTCTCGCCACGGCACGCGCCGTGGAGCTGCCAGTCCCAGACCTCGGCGACCGGCGTCGGGAGCCTGCGAATGTCGGCCATGTCTCCTCCAGGGCTCGGTGAGCCGGAGGGGGCGGTCCGGCTGCAAGGGGGCCGGTGCCCGTGCCCCCCCATGGTCAAACACGTCGAACTCGCAACTTTTCGCGAGATGTGCTCCGTCACCGGCCCTCACCCCCGGGGGTGAGGGCGGCTGTTGTAACCCGTTCGTGTCGCTCAGGGTGGGTTGTGGACGCGTCGGTTCCGGAGCCGGAACCGGCCCGCGACCAGCGCAGAAGGAGCCGCCCGGGTGTCCCCGGGCGGTGGGGACCCGGGCGCCAGCCGGCCGGGGGAGCGAGGAGCGAGCCGTGATCGAGGACAGGATGCGGGCGCCGGTCAACGGCGCCACTGTCTGGGTGTACGACGAGCGCCGGCGGGTCCGGGACGACGTCGCCTCCCGGCTGGTGGCGCTGCCCTTCGTCGGCCGGGTCGAGGTCGTCGCTGACGCCGCCTCGCTGATGTCGCGGCTGGCCACGCGCTCGCCCGACGTGCTCATCGTGGGCACCCAGCGCGCCGTCGACACCGGCCTGAGCGCCGCGACGCAGGCGCTGCGGGCCTTCCCCGGTCTGCCGGTGCTGGTGCTCGGCGCGCCCGACGACGCCGACAGCGTCCGCGCCGCCGTCGCCTTCGGCGCCCGCGGGTACCTGCGCTGGGACGCCAGCCCGATCGAGATGGGCCTGGGCCTGTCCCGCGTGGGGCTGCGCGCCGACGGCGGCCGCATCCCGCCGCAGCCGGTCGCCGCCCAGACGAGCGGCACGCCCGCCTGGAGCGGTGCGGCCCCGCTGAGCGGCTCCGCGCCGACCACGGTCCGCTCGACGGTCCGGGAGCCCGCGCCGCAGGCCGCGCTGTCGATGCGCGAGATGCAGGTGCTCACCGGCATGAGCCAGGGCAAGAGCAACGCCCAGATCGGCCGCGAGCTCTACCTGTCCGAGGACACCATCAAGACCCACGCTCGGCGGCTGTTCCGCAAGCTGGGTGCCAAGGACCGGGCCGAGGCCGTCGCGACGGGCTTCCGCCGCGGCATCATGACCTGACGCCATGACACCGCGATCCTCCGGATCGCACCGCGTCCAGGGTCCGTGCCCCTGAACGCGGAGCCGCTGCATCGCGCCTGAGTGGACCCCTCCGGGGCCCACTGGGCGCGATCAGTGCTTTCCGGGGCTAGTCGCCCCGGGCGTGCTTCCCGCCGCTGTGCCGGCCACTGGGCTCGTCGGCCTCGGCCCGCGCCGCGACGCCGTCGGCGTACCCGCTGGCGTAGTCCCAGCTGACGTAGTCGTCGGGGTTCGGGTCGAACGGCGGCTCGTGCCGGCCGGTCTGGCCCTCGTCGAGCAGCTGGCGGAGGTTGGACGCCATCAGCGCCCAGTCGACGTGGTGCTCCTCGTCGCAGTCGGGGCAGTCGACCACGATGCCCTTGATGCCGGTCGGCTCGAGCAGCGTGCGGAACACCTCGAGCTCGGCCAGGTCGTCGAGGACACCGGCGCGCTCCTCCATGGTCAGCGGAGGGTGGCCCGCCGGGTCGAGGGGCCCGAAGTCGGGACCGGAGGCATCGTCGAACGGAGTCACGGGCCCCACGGTAGTCGCCGACCAGGCGAAAGACCGCCTCTTCCTGCCGCCGCCTACGATCGTGGTGGAACCTCGCGCGTCCGGCGAGGGAATCCGACCCGATCCGCCGAAGGGTGGCCGCGCACATGCAGCCCGACTCCGTGCCCGAGCTGCCGGCGAAGTTCGCCCCGCTCGGGCTGACCTACGACGACGTCCTGCTGATCCCGGGGGCGTCCGACATCGTCCCGACCGAGGTCGACACCAGCAGCCAGGTGACCCGCCGGATCCGGCTGGCCGTGCCGCTGCTGTCCAGCGCGATGGACACCGTCACCGAGGCCCGGATGGCGATCGCCATGGCCCGCGTCGGCGGCATGGGCGTGCTGCACCGCAACCTCGCCGCCGAGGACCAGGCCGGTCAGGTCGACCTGGTGAAGCGGTCGGAGTCCGGGCAGATCACCAACCCGGTCACCTGCTCCCCGGAGAACACCCTGGCCGAGGTCGACGCGCTGTCGGCCCGCTACCGCATCTCCGGCGCCCCCGTGGTCGACGCCGACGGCGTCCTGCTCGGCATCGTGACCAACCGCGACATGCGCTTCGAGACCGACCAGAACCGGCTCGCCCGCGACGTCATGACGCCGATGCCGCTGGTCACCGCGCCCGTGGGCGTGGACCCGGACACGGCGCTCGCGCTGCTGAGCAAGCACAAGGTCGAGAAGCTGCCGATCGTCGACGACGCCGGCCGCCTGCGCGGGCTGATCACCGTCAAGGACTTCGTCAAGCGCGACCAGTACCCGCTGTCGACCAAGGACGCCGACGGCCGCCTGGTCGTCGGTGCCGCGCTCGGCGTCGGTGACGACGCCTACAAGCGTGCCGGCCTGCTCGTCGACGCCGGGGTGGACGTGCTCGTCGTCGACACCGCCCACGGCCACCAGCGCGCCGTCCTGGAGATGGTCGCGCGGGTGAAGAAGGACTTCGGCGGGGACGCCGGCGTCGAGGTCGTCGGCGGCAACATCGCCACGCGCGCCGGTGCCCAGGCGCTGATCGACGCCGGCGCCGACGCGGTCAAGGTGGGTGTCGGGCCGGGCTCCATCTGCACCACCCGCGTCGTCGCCGGCGTCGGCGTCCCGCAGATCAGCGCCATCTACGAGGCGTGGCTGGCGGCCGGCCCGGCGGGCGTGCCGGTCATCGCCGACGGCGGTCTGCAGTACTCCGGCGACATCGCCAAGGCGCTGGTCGCCGGCGCCGACACCGTGATGATCGGCGGGCTGTTCGCCGGGGTCGAGGAGGCTCCGGGCGAGCTGGTCTTCATGAACGGCAAGCAGTACAAGACCTACCGCGGCATGGGGTCGCTGGGCGCGATGCAGAAGCGCGGCAACCAGTCGTTCAGCCGCGACCGCTACTTCGCCGACGACGTCCTCTCCGACGACAAGCTCGTCCCGGAGGGCATCGAGGGCCAGGTGCCCTACCGCGGTCTGCTCGCCGGCGTCGCCCACCAGCTCGTCGGTGGGCTGCGGGCGTCGATGGGCTACGCCGGCGCGGCCACGGTCGCCGATCTCAAGGAGCGCGGACAGCTGACCCGCATCACGTCGGCCGGGCTGGTCGAGAGCCACCCGCACGACATCCAGATGACCGTCGAAGCACCGAACTACCGGGGCCGCTGACATGAGCGCACGCGACACCGTCGAGATCGGCCTCAACCGGTTCGCCCGCCGCGGGTACGACCTCGACGAGGTCTCGATCGTCCCGTCCCGGCGCACCCGGGACGTCGACGACGTCTCGACCGCCTGGCAGATCGACGCCTTCCGCTTCGGCATCCCGCTGGTCACCAGCCCATCGGACGCCGTGGTCAGCCCGGCGACGGCGATCGCCGTCGGCCGGGCCGGCGGCCTCGGCGTGCTCAACGCCGAGGGCCTCTGGACGCGCTACGAGGACCCCGAGCCGGTCTACCGCAAGCTCCGCGACGCCGCGGGCGAGGGGGCGCCGCCGGTGGCCCTGCTGCAGGACGTCTACTGCGAGCCGGTGAAGCCGGAGCTCATCGCTCAGCGGATCCGCGAGATGCGCGACGCCGGCGCGACGACGGCGGTCCGCATCTCCCCGCAGCACACCGAGCAGCTCGCCCCCGCGGCGCTCGGCGCCGGGGTGGACCTGCTGGTCATCCAGGGCACGATCGTCTCCGCCGAGCACGTGACGACGCAGGGCGACGCGCTCAACCTCAAGCAGTTCATCGCCGACCTCGACGTCCCGGTGATCGTCGGCGGGGCGGCGAACTACACGACCGCCCTGCACCTCATGCGCACCGGGGCTGCCGGCGTCATCGTCGGCGTGGGGGCCGACAGCTTCTCCACCAGCGACGACGTCATGGGCATCCGCGTGCCGCTGGCCAGCGCGATCGCCGACGCGGCCGCCGCCCGCCGCGACTACCTCGACGAGACCGGCGGGCGGTACGTGCACGTCATCGCCAACGGCCGCATCGAGACCAGCGGCGCCATCGCACGCGCGCTGGCCTGCGGCGCCGACGCCGTCCAGCTGGGCGAGCCGCTGCGGATCGCGGCGGAGGCGCCGGCCGGCGGCATCTGGTGGGACTCCGTCGCCGCCCACCCGCGACTGCCGCGCGGCGGCACCTCGGCACCTCTGGCGCCGGTCGCCTCGCTGGAGCAGGTGCTGCTCGGGCCGGCCGAGACCTCCGACGGGCGGACCAACCTGTTCGGCGCGCTCGCCCGGACGATGGCCAAGACCGGGTACCGCGACCTCAAGGAGTTCCAGAAGGTCGACCTGGTCCTCGGGGGCCTGGCGAGCCGCGGGCACGGGGACTGATGGACTTCCCGACCGTCCTCGTCGTCGACTTCGGCGCCCAGTACGCCCAGCTCATCGCCCGCCGGATCCGCGAGGCGGGCGTCTACTCGGAGATCGTGCCGAGCGACGTCCCCGCCGAGGAGATCGTGGCCCGCAAGCCCGCCGCGATCGTCCTCTCCGGTGGCCCGTCGAGCGTCTACGCGCCCGGCGCCCCGCAGGTCGACCCCGCGCTGTTCGAGTCGGGCGTCCCCGCGTTCGGCATCTGCTACGGCTTCCAGGCCATGGCGCAGAGCCTGGGCGGCTCGGTGGCGCACACCGGGGACCGGGAGTACGGCGGCACCCCGCTGACCGTCACCACCGGCGGCAAGCTGTTCGGTGCGCTGCCGGTCGAGCAGAACGTCTGGATGAGCCACGGCGACGCCGTCAGCGAGGCCCCGCCCGGCTTCACCGTGACGGCGACGTCGACCGGCGCTCCGGTGGCGGCCTTCGAGGACGTCGACCGCAAGCTCGCCGGCGTCCAGTTCCACCCCGAGGTGCGGCACACCGCGCACGGGCAGACGGTGCTCGAGCACTTCCTGTTCGACATCGCCGGGCTCGAGCCCACCTGGACGATGGCCAACGTCGTCGAGGAGCAGGTCGAGCGGATCCGCGCCCAGATCGGCGACGGCCGGGCGCTGTGCGCGCTCTCCGGCGGTGTCGACTCCGCCGTCGCCGCAGCGCTGGTGCAGCGGGCCGTCGGCGACCGCCTCACCTGCGTCTACGTCGACCACGGGCTGATGCGCGAGGGCGAGACCGAGCAGATCGAGCGCGACTTCGTGGCCGTCACCGGGGTGGACCTCCGCGTGGTCGACGCCCGTGACCAGTTCCTGGGCGCGCTGGCCGGGGTCAGCGACCCCGAGGAGAAGCGCAAGATCATCGGCCGCGAGTTCATCCGGGTCTTCGAGCAGGCGGCCCTCGACGTCGTCGGCGACGCCAAGGAGCACGGCGACACCGTCGACTTCCTCGTCCAGGGCACGCTCTACCCCGACGTCGTCGAGTCGGGCGGCGGCACCGGGACGGCGAACATCAAGAGCCACCACAACGTCGGCGGGCTGCCCGAGGACCTGCAGTTCACGCTGGTCGAGCCGCTGCGCACGCTGTTCAAGGACGAGGTCCGCGAGGTGGGCCTGCAGCTCGGGCTGCCCGAGGCCATGGTGTGGCGCCAGCCGTTCCCCGGCCCGGGGCTGGGCATCCGCATCGTCGGCGAGGTGACCCAGGAGCGGCTGGACATCCTGCGGCAGGCCGACGCGATCGTCCGCGCCGAGCTCACGGCCGCGAAGCTGGACCGCGAGATCTGGCAGTGCCCGGTCGTGCTGCTGGCCGACGTCCGGTCGGTCGGCGTGCAGGGCGACGGTCGCACCTACGGCCACCCGATCGTGCTGCGGCCGGTGTCCAGCGAGGACGCCATGACCGCCGACTGGACCCGGCTGCCCTACGACGTCCTCGCGAGGATCTCCACGCGCATCACCAACGAGGTGCGCGAGGTCAACCGCGTCACCCTCGACGTGACCAGCAAGCCGCCCGGCACCATCGAGTGGGAGTAGAAGGACGTCCCTGCCCCCCAACCCTCGCTCCGCTCGGGCCGGGACCCTGCAGGGAGGCCGCTCCAGCACGTCGCGTTGCCGACCTTCGCTTCGCTCCGGTCGGCATCACCTGACTGGTCGGGCATCCTGGGGTGGGGTGCCGAAGACGGCGGGGTCGTGCTCGGGGGCGGGCTCGGTGGTGAGGTCGGCGGCCTCGATGCGGTCCCAGCGGAACCAGCGCGGGGCCTGCCGCTCCTGGCACCAGGCGGCCAGGTACCAGCGACCCCCCGTGCGGGCCAGGAAGACCGGCTCCACCCGGCGCCGCGAGACCTCGCCGGAGCCGCTCCGGTAGCGGATGGCCACCACCCGGCGCCGCAGCACCGCCTGCTCCACGACGGCCGCCGCAGGCAGCCGCTCGTGCTCCGGACCGCGCACCCACACCCGCCCGCCGAGCCGCTCCGCATCGGCCCGCACGCCGGGCCCGAGGACGTCGAGGATCTTCTCCAGCGCCGCGCGCGCGTCGACGGCGAACGGCGCGTCCGGGCTGCCGGCGAGGGCGACCGCCATCGCGACCGCCTGGGACGGCGTCAGGTTCACCGGGGGCAGCGTGGCCGTCGCGTCCAGCACGTAGCCGCCCCCCGGGCCGGCGGAGGCCCAGATCGGCACGCCGGCCTGCTGCAGCGCCGCGACGTCGCGCTTGATCGTGCGCGGTGACACCTCGAGCCAGTCCGCCAGCCGCCGAGCGGTCCGGCCACGCGGCCCGGCCCGGCGGAGCTCCTCGGAGACGGCGTGCATCCGGTCGGTGCGGTTCACGCGAGAAATAGTGACAGAAACGGTGACAGGACGGTGTCACCGAGGGGGCGGGAAGGTCGTCCCATGACACAGATCGCGCTCTTCCACTCCGTCCTCGGCGTCCGTGCCGGCATCCACGACGCCGCCGACCGGCTGCGCACCGCCGGCCACGAGGTGCGCGTCGTCGACCAGTACGACGGGCTGGTCTTCGACGACTACGCCCAGGCCGGCGCGCACGTCGAGCGGATCGGCTTCCCGGCGCTCATGGCCGCGGCCGTCGCCGGCGTCGCGGACCTCGACGACGGGTTCGTCGCCGCCGGCTTCTCCAACGGGGCCGGCATGGCGGAGTTCGTGGCGACCCAGCGGCGCTGCGCCGGGCTGGTGCTCTTCTCCGGTGCGCTGCCGCTGGCGATGCTGGGCGCCGAGGCGTGGCCGGCCGACGTGCCGGTGCAGCTGCACGTCGCCGAGGGCGACCCGATGCGCAAGCCGGAGTGGGACGAGGTGTTCCTCGCCGACGTCCGCGCCGCCGGGGCGCCGGCCGAGGTGTTCGAGTACCCCGTCGCGGGCCACCTGTTCACCGACGCGAGCCTGCCCGCGGAGTTCGACGCGGCGGCAGCGGAGCTGCTGTGGTCGCGGACGCTCGACTTCTGCGCCCGGACGGGCGTTCACGCCGCCGCGCGGTAGACCAGCCCGCGGCCGTCGTCGGCGGTGAGGGTGAGCCGGTCCTCCTCGATCGCGAGGGTCGGGCCGCTCGCCAGCACCGCGGTCACGTGGGCGTCCTGCCGCTCCGCGTCAGGGGTGCACTCGCCGGAGGCCAGGAGGTCGTCGATGACCAGCCGGTCGTCCTCCTCCAGCCAGGTGCCGGTGATCGTGCGGCAGCCCGTGGTCGCCTCGGCGGTGGAGTCGCGGTCGAGCTGGAGCGTGCCCGTCAGCCCGGACGTGGAGCTCATGGTCTCCCCGTCGACGAGGCTCTCCAGCACCCAGCGGGTGCCGGCGAGCTCGCTGTCGGGCACCGGCGCCACCGGCGTGAAGCGCAGCTCGACGCCGTCGCCGGTGAGCACCAGGCCGTCCTCGGTCGTCGCCGCGGACGACACGGCGGCCAGGGCCGCGAGGTAGGCGGCCTCGGCGGCCATGACCGCCGGTTCGCAGCCCATCTCGGTCTGCCCGATCCCGTCGACGGAGAACGACGACCCGGACACCCGGTACGACGAGAAGTAGGAGTTGCAGAAGGCGACGCCGTCCACCTCCCCGCCGTCGAGCCGGAGGGTTGCGCCGGCTCCCTGCGGCCGCGGGAGGTCCGCGCCGTCCGCCGTCCCCTCGGCGAACTCCCACTCCCCGTCGATGTCGGGGCCCCCGCCGACGGCGCCGCAGGCGGCGAGCAGCCCGGAGGCCAGCAGCAGGATCGCGACGCGACGCATCCCGACATCATGCAGCCGCGCAAGGGCCCGGGGAGTGACAGCTCCCCGGGCCCTTCCAGACGTCCGCGCCGTGCGGTCAGGACTTCCTGCGCCGCGACTTCTTCAGTTCCGAGACCAGCAGCATGACGCCGCCGCCGATGAGCAGGATCCAGACGATGCCGCCGTCCCCCCAGAAGCCGAAGTCCAGGTCGGCGCCGGTCATCAGCACGATGGCGAGGGCGATGAACAGCACGCCCGGGACGAGGGCCGTGAGGTCCGGTCCCTTCCGCGTCGGCTCGGGGGTGTCCTCCGTCGACAGCGGGGTGATCGTCTGCCAGTCCTTCAGTTGCGCCTCCTGCCATGCGGTCGGCGTGGTCGGGAACTCGCTGTAGTCAGCCACGGGACACCTCCACGTCTCCCACACCGGAGTTGATCGTCAGGACGAACTCGGGCTCGCCGTCGTCGGTCCAGGAGCGGTTGCCCTCACCGGGGTAGAAGCCCTCGTCCTCCCACTCGCCGTCGAACACCTCGACGTCGCCCAGCCCCTGGTGCACCTCGAGCCGGACGTCGGCCCCCCGGGGCACGATGACATCGAGGTCGCCGACTCCGTGGTGGATGCTGGTCCGCACGGGGCCGCCGCTGATCGGCCGGTCGATGCGGCTCAGGTCGATCGTCGTGTCACCGACGCCGAGGTGGTACTCGTCGCGCACGTCGGCCGCGGTGGCCGGCCGGTAGCTCCGATCGCCGATGCCGCTGCTCTCTCCCCAGTTCGTCGAGGATGCGGCGAGCGCCAGGGACAGGACGATGCCGAGGGCGATGAGCCCACCCCGGGCGGTCCGCCCGCCGGTGAGTCCGGCGACGACGAGGCCGGCGCCGACGACGAGCAGGGCGGAGCCGAGGAATGCCCGCGGGCCCAGGTCGACATCCGCGACGCCGTTCAGCAGCGCCAGGACACCGAGCACGATGAGCAGCGCCGCGATCGTGATCCGCGGGACCGGCGAGCGGGGGAGCGGTGGCGCCTTCGGTGCCTGCTGCGCCGCCGCGGGGCCACTCGGGCCGGCCGGCATGAGCACCCACAGGAGCAGGTAGACGAGGACGCCGGTGCCCGCGGCGAGGGTCAGGGCCACGAAGCCGACGCGCCAGAGGAGGGCATCGATGCCGGTGTACTCGGCGAGACCGCCGTTGACGCCACCGAGGATCTTGTCGGTCCGGCTGCGGCGCAGCTGCGGGCGGACCGGCGCCGGCTCGGGCGGCGGCGGGGGCCAGGACGCGGGTTCCATGGGCGGGACGGGCGGCGGTGCCGCGGGAGGCGGTGCGGAGGTCATGGCAGCAAGCGTGCCGAGCCGGGACGCCGGAATCCATCAGGGAACGCCCCCATCCGACCCTGGATCGTCCGGGACTGCTCTTCCAGGGTGATCACCCGTGTCGCAGGCGAGGTGCGCGGTGCGACGATCGAGTACGTGACCACCACTGCGACCGGGGCGCCCCCCGTGCCGGCCGGCTCCCGGCCGCCGCTGGTGCGCCCGCGGTCGGGTCGCCTGCTCGCCGGCGTGGCCGCCGGTACCGCGGCGCACCTGCGCCAGGACCCGCTCATCGTGCGGGTGGCGTTCGTCGTCCTCGCCAGCTTCGGCATCGGCGTCGTCATGTACGCGCTGCTCTGGCTCACCATGCCGGTCGCCGCGCCGGGGGAGGAGCCCACCCCGGCCGCGGTGCGGCTGGAACGGCCCACCGGGCGCCGTCAGCTGCTCACGCTGGTCGCGCTCGGCGTCGCCGCCGTCGTGGTGCTCGGACAGCTGGCCCGCCTGAGCAACGGCGACCTCGTGGTGCCGCTGATCCTGGTCGCGGTCGGCATGGCGGTCATCTGGCGCCAGCTCGACACCGACCGCACCCTCGCCGTCCCCGGCGTGCGCTGGGCGCTGGCCGGCGGGGCCGCCCTGGCCGCGGCCGGGGTGATCCTGCTGCTGGCCACGACGGGACAGCTGGCCAACGCGCGCAACGGGTTCGCCGCCACGCTGGTCATCCTCACCGGGCTGGTGGTCGCGACGGCGCCCATCTGGCGGCGGCTGCTCGCCTCCCGCGCCGACGAGCGCGCCGCCCGCGTCCGGTCGGAGGAGCGGGCCGCGGTGGCCGCGCACCTGCACGACTCGGTCCTGCAGACCCTGGCGCTCATCCAGCGGCACGCGGAGGACCAGCAGGCGGTGAGCCGGCTGGCCCGCAGCCAGGAGCGCGAGCTGCGCGCCTGGCTCTACGACCCGCAGGTCGTCCGGGAGGGCGGCACCTGGGCCGGCCTGGTCGCGGGGATGGTCTCCGACGTGGAGGCCGACCACGCGCTGCTCGTCGACCCCGTCGTCGTCGGGGACGCCCCGGTCGACGAGGCGCTCGCCGCCCTGGGTGCGGCCACCCGGGAGGCGCTGGTCAACGCGGCCAAGCACTCCGGCGCCACCGCGGCCGACCTGTACACCGAGGTGACCCCGGACCGGGTGTCGGTCTACGTCCGCGACCGCGGCAAGGGGTTCGATCCGGCAGAGGTCCCCGACGACCGGCGCGGGCTGCGCGACTCGGTCACCGGCCGGCTGACCCGGCTCGGCGGCACCGCCGTCGTCCGGTCGGCGCCCGGTGAGGGGACGGAGGTGGAGCTGGTGCTCCCGAGAGGAGCGAGCACGTGACCACCCCGCGCGTCTTCGTGGTCGACGACCACGCCATGGTCCGCGCCGGCGTACGCGCCGAGCTGGGCGACTCGGTGACGTTCGTCGGCGAGGGCGCCGACGTGACCTCCGCCGTCGAGGGCATCCGGGCCACCCGCCCGGACGTCGTCCTGCTGGACGTGCACATGCCCGGCGGGGGCGGGCGCGCGGTGCTCGAGACGCTGCGCGCCGAGCTGCCGGACGTGAAGTGGCTGGCGCTGTCGGTGTCCGACGCCGCCGAGGACGTCATCGCCGTCATCCGGGCGGGCGCCCGCGGCTACGTCACCAAGACCATCTCCGGGACCGACCTGCTCGACGCCGTCCGCCGGGTGGCCGAGGGGGACGTCGTCTTCAGCCCCCGGCTGGCCGGCTTCGTGCTCGACGCGTTCGCCGCCGGCGGCGCGGCGGCCCCCGAGCCGGAGGAGGAGGCCACCGATCCCGGGCTGGACCTGCTCAGCTCGCGGGAGCGCGAGGTCATGCAGCTGCTGGCCCGCGGCTACACGTACCGCGAGATCGGCTCCCGGCTGTTCATCTCGGTGAAGACCGTGGAGTCGCACGCCTCCAACGTGCTGCGCAAGCTGCAGCTGTCCAACCGCAACGAGCTCACCCGCTGGGCGGCGACCAACCGCCTCCTGTGACTCAGGCCTGCGCGGCCACGAAGGCCCGCGCCTCCTCCACCAGCGGGGCCGGGTCGGCGGCGCCGGTCAGCACGATCCAGCCGTTCATCCGTCGGCCCTCCATGGGCTCGAACGGCGTCGCCTCGCCGGCCTGGACCAGCTCGGTCAGCCGGGCCGGCGGGAGCTTGAGCACCAGCTGCTCCTCCCAGCGGATCGCGAAGAACTTCCGCCCGGTCCGCAGCCCCTGCGAGCCGAACATGTGGCCGCGGGACACGTCGCCGTGGGCGAACCGCTCGACGAGAACCTCCCACTGCTCCTCGGTCATGGGGCCGAGCAGATCACGCCGTGTGGACGACGTGGAAGGCCTCCGCGAGCCGGCCCTCGGGCAGCCCGAAGCGCTGCGCGGTCTGGCTCATCCAGCCGGTGACGAAGCCGTCGAGGTCGGGCATGTGGCTGACCTGGGTGACGTGGGAGCGGAGCGCGGCGAGCTTGCGGTCGACGACGTCGGTGACGTCGACGGCGTGGTCGGCGCGCGGGCTGGCGCCCAGCCACACCTCCGACACCGTCCACGCCTCCAGCCCCTCGTCGGCCAGCAGCTCCGGGAAGGCGAACGGGTTGCGGGCGTCGGGGTAGACCGCGCGCAGCGTCGACTCGCCGACCGTCATGTGGTCGGGGTGGCTGGCGCCGATCCGCTCCCAGAACCGCTCCGGCGAGCTGGTGAGCACCCGCTGCGGGCGGACCTGCCGGATGACCCGGCTGATGTCGCGGCGCAGGTCGAGGGTCAGCTCCAGCCGCCCGTCGGGATGGCCCAGGAACCGGACGTCGGTGACGCCGACCTCGGCGGCGGCCGCGGTCTGCTCGGCCCGCCGCAGCACCGGCATCTGCTCGCGCGGCGTCTCGTCGAACCCGCCGGCGTCGCCGTCGGTGACGATGCAGTAGGTGACCTCGGTGCCGGCCGCCGTCCAGGTCGCGACGGTGCCCGCCGAGCCGAAGTCGACGTCGTCGGGGTGGGCGAGCACGCAGAGGACGCGCTCGACGTGCTCGGCCGGCGTCCGGGGGAGGGGGAAGGTCACCCGGGCGAGCCTAGGCCCCGCAGCTTCTCAGGGTTTCGGACGAGCAGGAGCTGCTCGACCAGGCCGTCGACGACGACCGGCGACAACGAGAACAGCGGCTCCCCGGCCGCCCACGCGACGATGGCCGGTCCGCCGTTGACGTCGGCGATCTCGATGCGCAGCCCGGGCAGCGCGAGCCCCTGACCGGCCACGCCGAGTGCGAAGCGGGCAACCTTCTCCGCGCCCACGATGGGTCGCAAGGCCGCCGACACCTTGCCGCCGCCGTCGCTGACGAGCACGACGCCGGGCGCGAGCGCGGCCAGCAGGGCGTCGAGGTCCCCGCCGGCGCAGGCGGCCAGGAGCCGCTCGGTGATCTCGCGCTGGGTCTGCCGGTCGGCGTCGAAGCGCGGTCGGCGGGCCTGCACGTGCTCGCGCGCCCGGTGGGCCATCTGCCGGACGGCGGACTCGGTACGGCCCAGCGTCGCGGCCACCTCCGCGGTCGGCATGCCGAACACCTCGCGGAGCACGAACACCGCGCGCTCCGCGGGCGAGAGGGTCTCCAGGACGACGAGCACGGCCAGCGACACCTGCTCACCGACCTCGGCCTCGTCCGCCGGGTCGGCGGGTCCCGGCGCCGACGCGACCGGGTCGGCGCCGGTCAGCAGCGGCTCGGGGAGCCACGGGCCGACGTAGCTCTCCCGCCTCGCCCGCGCCGAGCCCAGCCGGTCGAGCGCCAGCCGGGAGGCGATCCGCACCAGGTAGGCGCGGGCGTCGGCGACGGCCTCGCGGTCGGCCGCCGACCAGCGCAGCCAGGTGTCCTGGACGACGTCCTCGGCGTCGGCGACGCTGCCCAGCATCTGGTAGGCCACCGAGAACAGCAGCCGGCTGTGCGCCGCGAAGACGTCCGCGCTCACCGGAGCGGGATCTCGCAGCGGTCGACGAACCCCTGGCTGGTCAGCCCCAGGGCGCTGTTGAACCGTGACCGCTCGTTCTCCACGGAGATCATCATGGTGAGCTCCACCAGAGCGGCGTCGTCCAGGTGCTCCCGGAGGCCGGCGACCATCTCGTCGGTGACCTCCAGCGGGGTCCGCGTCACGGCCTCGGCGTACGCCATCACCTGCCGCTCGAGGTCGGTGAAGCGCTCGCTCTCGCGCCAGCGGGGGACGTCGCGCAGCTTGGCCGGATCGATGCCCCGGTCGGTGCTCTCCCAGTGGCCGAAGTCCATGCACCAGGAGCAGCCGATGACGGCGGCCGACGACATCACGGCCAGGGCCTTGAGCGTCGGGTCGAGCCGGTTCCACCGGGCGAGCGACTGCTCGTTCCGTGCCCAGGTCATCAGCAGGCGCGGGTGGTGGCCCTTCGCGCGAACCGGGTCGAGGACCGCTCCGTAGGTGCGGCGCGTCCACCACTCGGCCACGCGGACGACGAGGCCGCGGGGCGGGTCGAGGGGGATGCGGGCGGTGCCGGTCATGTCAGGTCCTCTCCGTCGGGTGGCGTTCACCCATGGAGACGGGACAGCACGGAGGGATGTGACATCTCGGGGCCGGGGCCGGCCGGGTTATCCCCCTGGCGACCCCACCGGCCCCGGCGACCGGAGCGATGCCCCGGCCTCCGGCAGGTCCGGACGGCCCGCGGGTCAGGGCGGGCCGGCCGGTCGAGCCGGACGACGATCAGCGGCCGGCCTCCCGCCGGTCCGTCCGCGAGCCGGTCGCCGGCGGCGCGGTCGCGCGGATGCGCGCGGCGACCGGAGCGGGCAGGCGGTACCGGTACGGCGGGACGGGCGGCTGGGACATCGGTCCTTCCCGTGGTCGGCTGCTGTACCTGGGAGGAGCCGGGGGACGCCGCCCCGGATACACCGGGCAGGGGAGACTTCCGCCGTGGAGACCTTCACCCTCTTCCTCGCCCACCGTCCGGAGGACCCGCTGGACGACGGCGCCGTCGACGCCCTCGGCACGGCCCTGCGCCCGGACGACGACGGCCTGCGGATCTGGCGCGAGGAGGGGCGCGGCCTGGTCCGCGTCTCCACCGAGGCGACGGCGGTCGACCTCGACGCGGCGCTGGGCCTCGCCCACGACCTGGGCGAGGAGCTTCTCGCCGCGTGCCCGGGCACGCTGCTGGAGGTGTCCGCCCTGGGCGACGAGGACTCGCTGGTCTGGCGCGCCGTGCCCTGAGCCACGGCCGCAGCGGCCGTCGTCCGGTTCAGAGCCGGCCGCGACCCTGGCGCAGCAGGAGCATCCCGAGGGCGGCGCCGTCGTCGCCCAGGGCCTCGCGGAAGCGGGCGAGCACCTGCTGCTCGCGGGCGAGGTTGAGCCGCGTGCCGCCGGTGGCCCGGCGGAGCGTGCCGATCTCCGCGGAGACGGCCAGCCGGCGCCGGACCAGCTCGATGATCTCGGCGTCGCAGGCGTCGATCTCCTGGCGCAGCTCGGCGATGCGGTCGACGGCGGAGCCGGTGACGGCGACGGGGGTGGTGCTCATGGATGTCCTCCGGGGCTGGTGGCCCTCAGACCCCCGGAGACGACGAACGCCCCGGGGCTCTTCGGGCCCGGGGCGTCGGTTGCGGCGGTTGCTCAGCCAGCGGTGACGGACACCGGATCCCGGTGACCGTAGAAAAAGCTGACCGTGGCGAGCACGCCGGCGAGTCTGCCATGCCCCGGCGGGTGGCGCCAGGGCCTCCGTGGGACGGGTGTGACGCTCGTGGACAGCGACCTGCTGTGTCCCCCGTCCGGCTTACAGTGATGTGGTCATGAGCAGCGTCCAGGAAGCCCTCCCCGGTACCGCCGCGCTCCAGCGCACCGCCAAGGGCTCGGTGGGCCGCGAGCTCGAGCGCATGCTCGCCGGCCTCAACGGCCCGCAGCGGCAGGCGGTCGTCCACGAGGGCGGCCCGCTGCTCATCGTCGCGGGCGCGGGGTCGGGCAAGACCCGCGTGCTGGCGCACCGGATCGCCTACCTGCTGGGTGCCCGCAACACCCAGCCCGGCGAGATCCTCGCGATCACGTTCACCAACAAGGCCGCCGGCGAGATGAAGGAGCGGGTGGCCCACCTCGTGGGGCCGCGTGCCCGCGCCATGTGGGTGTCGACGTTCCACTCGATGTGCGTGCGCATCCTGCGCGCCGAGGCCGCCAAGCTCGGCCTGAAGTCGTCGTTCACCATCTACGACCAGGGCGACTCCGTCCGGCTCATGACGATGGTCGCCCGTGACCTCGATCTCGACGCGAAGCGCTACCCGGGCCGCAGCCTGGCCGCGCAGGTGTCCAACCTGAAGAACGAGCTGGTCGACGAGGAGAGCTACGTCCCGCAGACGGCGCCGGAGAAGGTGCTGGCGGAGGCCTACAAGCTCTACCAGCAGCGGCTGCGCCAGGCGCACGCCATGGACTTCGACGACCTGATCATGAACACCGTCCACCTGCTGCAGGCGTTCCCCGACGTGGCCGAGCACTACCGGCGGCGGTTCCGGCACGTGCTGGTGGACGAGTACCAGGACACCAACCACGCGCAGTACGTGCTGGTGCGCGAACTGGTCGGCCCCGAGGGCGGCCCGGTGCCGCCCGCCGAGCTGTGCGTGGTCGGCGACGCCGACCAGTCGATCTACGCCTTCCGCGGCGCGACGATCCGCAACATCGACGAGTTCGAGCGCGACTACCCGCAGGCCACCACGATCCTGCTGGAGCAGAACTACCGCTCCACGCAGCGGATCCTCAAGGCGGCCAACCAGGTCATCTCGCGCAACACCGGCCGCCGTCCGAAGAACCTGTGGACCGACTCCGGTGACGGCGAGCTGATCGAGGGCTACGTCGCGGACAACGAGCACGACGAGGCCGCCTGGGTCGCCGAGCAGATCGACAGGCTCGTGGACGACGGCGTCGCGCAGCCCAAGGACATCGCGGTCTTCTACCGGACCAACAACGCCTCACGTGTGTTCGAAGAGGTCTTCATCCGGGTCGGCATGCCGTACAAGGTCGTCGGCGGGGTGCGCTTCTACGAGCGCAAGGAGGTCCGCGACGCGCTGGCCTACCTGAAGGTGGTCGCCAACCCGGCCGACGTCGTCAGCCTGCGGCGGGTCATCAACACCCCGAAGCGTGGCATCGGCGACCGCGCCGAGACGTGCATCGAGAACTTCGCGGACCGCGAGCGGATCCCCTTCGCCTCCGCGCTGCGCCGCTGCTCGGAGGTCGGCGAGCTCGCCACGCGCTCGCTCAAGGCGATCCAGGAGTTCGTGGCGCTGCTGGAGGAGTTCGAGCGGCTGGTCGAGACCGGCTCGGGCCCGGCGGCGCTGCTGGAGAGCATCCTCGACCGCACCGGCTACCTCGCCGAGCTGCAGGCCAGCACCGACCCGCAGGACGAGGGGCGCGTCGACAACCTCAACGAGCTCATCTCGGTGGCCGCGGAGTTCGAGGCGGCCACCCCGAACGGGACGGTCACCGACTTCCTCGAGCAGGTCTCGCTGGTGGCCGACGCCGACCAGATCCCGGTCACCGGTGACGACGCCGGCGTGGTCACGATGATGACGCTGCACACCGCCAAGGGCCTGGAGTTCCCGGTCGTCTTCCTGACCGGGCTCGAGGACGGCGTCTTCCCGCACCTGCGCGCTCTCGGCGACCCGCGCGAGCTCGAGGAGGAGCGGCGCCTGGCGTACGTGGGGATCACCCGCGCCCAGCAGCGGCTGTTCATCTCGCGGGCGACCGTGCGGACGAGCTGGGGCCAGCCGTCGTACAACCCGCCGTCCCGGTTCCTCGACGAGCTCCCCGAGGACACGGTGCACTGGGAGGGCAAGGAGCCGGTGGCCTCGCCGAGCACCTACTCGTCGGCGCAGACCCGCGTGGCGGCCACGGGGCTGTCGACCGGTGGGCTGCGCGGCGGCGTCGGCAACCGGGCGGTCATCTCCGTGGAGGTCGGCGACCGGGTCAGCCACGACGCGTTCGGTCTCGGCACGGTGGTCGAGCTCAACGGCGTCGGCGACAAGGCCCAGGCGACGGTCGACTTCGGCTCCGGCGGCACCAAGCGCCTCGTCCTCCGCTACGCCCCCCTCGTCAAGCTGTAGCGGGCGGCTCGCGTCGGATCGTGAGCATGTAGCAGCCGTGGACGACGTTGCGCGTCTGCAGGAAGGCGACCCCGGGGTCTGCCAGCAACCGGCCGGCGATCTCCTCCTGCCGGGTTCCGGGTGGGACCACCTCGCCGCCGACGATGCGTCCCTCGTGGTCGTACGCGCGGAAGACCTGCGCCCGGCGCCGCCAGTCGGCGGGGTAGCCCGGACCGGCCGGGCCGGTGCAGGCGTCCGTGTGGAGGAACACCGGGCCCGTCTCGCGGTAGGCGCCCTCGGGACCGGGAGGCGTGACGGAGACGAGCGCGACGGTCTCGCCGGGGCGACTGTCCCGCAGGCAGCACCGGAGCGGCAGGCCGCCGTCCTCGTCGACGAACGTCCCGGTGGCGCCGTCGGCGAGCGCCGCCGGGAGCGGCACGCACAGCAAGGGGACGGCAGGGGCATCGGTGGCGGTCATGCACCGAGCCTGGGCGAGCGGTCGCCCGCACGCTGGCGGGTTCCGGACATGGCAGCCCGGGTCGCTCAGATGTGGACGCCGCGCTCGGCGAGCCACTCCTCGGGGTCGAGCGGGCGGCCGTCCTCGCCGCCGCGGTGGATCTCGTAGTGCAGGTGCGGTCCGGTCGAGAAACCCTCGTTGCCGACCTTCGCGATCTGGTCGCCGGCGTGCACGATGTCGCCGGCCGCGACGTCGTAGTAGCGCATGTGCCCGTAGATGTGCACGTTACCGTCGGCGTCCTGGATGTAGACGGCGTTGCCGAACCCGGACGCGCGCCCGGCGCGGAGCACGACGCCGTCCGCGGCCGAGTAGATCGGGGTGCCCAGCGGCGCGGCGAGGTCCAGGCCGTAGTGCATCTGGCCCCAGCGCATGCAGTAGCAGGTGGTGAGCCGGCCCTCGGTCGGCAGCACCGTCTTGGGGGCGCGGGCGGCGCGCGAGGCGGCCAGCTCGCCCAGCCGGGCCTGCGCCTCGGCCTCGGTGATGCTCCGGCGCACGTCGGCGTCGTCGCTGAGCGACAGGTCGGCCGCGATGCCCAGTCCGTAGTCCGACGCGGTGCCGGTCAGCTCCTGGGGCTCGTTGCTGAGCCCCGGGACCATGGCGACGAGGGCGCCGGCCACCAGCGCGGCGAACCAGAGGTGCGCGCGGCGGCCGGGCGGCTGCGGGAGCCGTCGTCCGGTCCTGGGGCGCGGGGACGGCGTGGTCTCGGTGGCCGGTTCCGCGGCGACGACCGGTACGGAGCCGGTGCGCTGGACGGGGATGTCGACGATCGGGGCGCCGAGGGAGGCCGTGTCGCGCTCGGCGCCGGGCCGCTCGAGGACCTGCGGCGCACTGCTGCGAGCCACGACACACCCTTCCCGGACGAGCGCATCCCCGGACACCGCCCGAGGCGGTCCCGTCGGGGGAGCGACGGCGGCGAGGACCCCGTGGGAGTCCGCCGGTGGTCACCGGTGCCGTGATCGAACCGTAACGATGCGTCATGGCTGGACCAAGGACCCGACCGCACGTGTCGCGATCCGGTCGTTTCTCAGGCGGCGCTGGCGTCCCGGACGTTCCGGGCCCCGGAGCGGTGCCCGGCCAGGGTCGCGGCGACCTCGTCGACCACTCTCCGGTTGCGGGGCAGGCTCATGTGACCGACGCCGCGGACCTGCACGTTGCGCGCCCGCAGGTCGGGGTGGTCGCAGCGGCCCGAGCGGGTGGGCAGGACCAGCTGGTCGAGGTCGCTGTAGACGGCGGTGACCCGCGTGCGGCAGTGCGGCGCCGGCTCGGCGAGCTCGGCCAGCACCGCGGATCCCGGCCGGAGCTGCCGGATGAGCGGCGTGGGCACCACGTGGGCGAGCACCGAGCCCTCGTGCGGGGTGCCGAGCGTGACCAGCGACTCGACGCGGGCGTCGCCGCCCTGCCGCTGCACGTGGAAGCGCGCGATCAGCCCGCCCAGGCTGTGGCCGACGACGTGCACGCGGTCGTGCCCGGTCCGCTGGCAGATGCGCTCGATGTGGGCGCCGAGGTCGGCGGCCCCCCGGGCCACGTCGGTGAGCAGCGGGCTGTAGTTCCAGGTGCACACGTGGGCGAAGCCGCGGCGGCGGAGGCTGCGCTGCATCACCGAGAAGACCGAGCGGTTGTCGACGAGTCCGTGGACCAGCAGCACCGGGATGCGCGCGGCCAGCGGGTCGTCGGCGAACAGCGCACGGACGGCGGGCGGTTGCACCCCCGGTCGGCGGCGTCCGTCGGGGCGCAACGCCGGCGTCCGGGTGCCGAACGGGTACATGAGGACGTGGGCACCCACCCAGGCGAGCTCGGTCAGCCCACCGGTCAGCGTGGCCGGCGTGCACAGCGCGCGCAGCCCCGTGGGTGGCTCGGGGGTGTGCGAGGGTGGGCGGGAGCCGGGACCACTCGTCGGGCGCATGGCCACTCCTTCCCCGACGTGCTCACCGGCTGCGGCGCGGGTTTCGGCTCCGCCGGTGGACGGTTACGTGACCGTTCACCCGACGGTAATGCGCATGTGTGGTCGGCGTCACACATACCGCTCCGCGGCAGCGGCCGATCGAGTCCGGTTCGTGACCGGACCGCAGCCGACCGTGACCCTGCGACCGGCGTCCCCGGCCGCAGACTGTGACCGACGACGAGGCGACCGAAGGGGGAACCGTGTCCCGCGACGCCCGTTCCAGGGCCACCAGCCGGCGGACGGCGCCGACCGCGCGCCGCACCACCCCCGCCCCGAGCGCTCGCTCGGCCGCCGCGCCGGCAGGGGCGGCCGACGGGCTCGTGATCGGCGCCGTCCCGAGTGGCGTGCGCGTCGCCGGCGCGCTGCTGGCCGTGGCCGCCCTCGTGGGGGCCGTCGCCGCCTTCCCGACCTACCTCGTCGTCGGCGGCGAGGAGCTCTCGCTCGTCCACGGGTTCGGCAGTGCGCTGGTCGCACTGCTCACCCCGGCCGCGCACCTGGCGGTCGCGGCGACGCTGCTCCGGGGCGCCGTCCCGAAGTTCGGTCTGGCGTACGCGGGCATCGGCGGGGCGCTCGCGCTCGGGCTGCTGCTGATCGAGCTCTACCGCGGCCGCGGCTCCACCGCGCGGCCGGGCATCGAGGTGCTCGCCGGCGAGCGGGTGCTCACCAGCGGCATCGACACCGGCCCCGGCTGGGTGCTCGGGGTCGTCGCCCTGGCCCTCACCGTCCTCGCCGGGGTGGTCGCGATCGCGACCTGGGGCCGCGTGGTCATGGACGACAGCGGGGCGCTGGACGCCGTCCGGTCGGGCCTGGCCGGCGCCGCGGTGCTGCTGGGCGTGGCCAGCGTGCTGTGCCTGGCGCTGCCGGCCGCCGACGTGCCCGACCGGCTGGTGCGCGACCCGGCGACCGGGCTGGAGACCGTCGTCACCCAGGAGGGGCCGCAGGCGCTGCTCGAGCGGCCCGGTCTCGCGCTGATGGGCGGCCTGCTGCTCGCCGGGGCCGTCGTCCTCTGCTCGGTGATCGCGCCCTCGCTGCGTCCGCGGCTCGCGGTGGTCGGCGGGCTGCTCGCCGTCGCCGTCGTCGTCCTCTCCGCCGCCCTCACCGGGCTGCGGGACGCGGCGGCGTCCGACCAGCTGGAGTGGACCGTCCCGGGCGCCGGGCTGCTGCTCGCCGGTCTGGCCTACGCGGCCCTCACCGGGCTCGCGTGGCGACTGCGCCGCGCCCGCTGACGTGCTGGAGCAGCGGAGTCCTTCTTCTAGGCTGGGCGACGTGGACGAACGCATCCGGGTGGTCATCGCCAAGCCGGGCCTCGACGGGCACGACCGCGGCGCGAAGATCGTGGCCCGCGCCCTCCGGGACGCCGGCATGGAGGTGGTCTACACCGGCCTGCACCAGACGCCCGAGCAGATCGTCGAGACCGTCGTCCAGGAGGACGCCGACGCGGTGGGCCTGTCGGTGCTCTCCGGCGCGCACATGACGCTGTTCGCCCGCCTGCGCGAGCTGCTCGACGAGCGCGGCATCGACGACGTCGTCGTCTTCGGCGGCGGGATCATCCCGGACGAGGACATCCCGGAGCTGCAGCGCCTGGGCGTCGGCCGGATCTTCACGCCCGGCGCGACGACGACCGAGATCGTCGACTGGGTGCGCGAGCACGTGGGGGCGCCCGCCTGAGGCGTCAGCCCACGACCGGCACGGTGAGCTGCTGCGTGCGGCCCGGGCCGGTCGCCAGGGTCACCTGCTGCGGCAGCGTGGACCCGCGGTAGGCCAGGTCGCCACCCGCCAGGACGACGGCCAGCCGGTGGCCGGCCTCGAACCGGTGCACGATCCCCGGCAGCTCGATCGTCACCGGCTTCGTGACGTCGGCGACGCGCGCGGGGGAGATCAGCCGGTGCGGCAGCTCGACCGCGCCGTCGGGGCCGATGTCGTAGACCTTCGCGTAGACCACGAGCTGGCCGCCCGGTCCGGCTGCCTGCGTCGCGGCCACGGCCGGCGCGTCCAGCTGCACCGTGAGCCGCGGCGAGCCGACGACGTCGAGCGGCTCGGCCAGCGGTGGGGTGCTGAACCGGATCGCCGTCCCGGGCGGGTCGGTGACGGGGCCGGACTGGTCGAGGAACGCCGTCTCGGTGTAGTTGGGCCCGATCGGCGCGACGCTGCCGTAGGCGCTCACGCCGGGCCGCACCTGCCCGGGGTCGTCGACGAGCGCGCCCCCGTGCGGACCGCCGCCGGAGAGGTGCAGCGTCCGCTCCTCGCCCACGGGGTAGGAGGGCGCGGACGCGTAGGCCTGGGCGACGTCGCCGGTCTCCTCCATCACCCAGTCGCGGTAGTACTCGAAGGTCGGCTCCGGCGCCTCGCCCTCGCCGCGGACGTAGTGGTCGAGCCAGGCCAGCACCTGGCGGCCCTGGTAGGAGTCGGCGGGCTGCCGGGCGTCGTACTCGCCGGGCTGCGGCGCGGAGCCGCTGTGCCCCCACGAGTGCCAGACCAGCGAGACCGGGGTGCCCTGCTCGCGCAGCGCGGCGTAGGTCGCCACCGACTCCTGCAGGTTGAACAGCGTGTCGGCCTGCCCCTGCGCGATCAGCGTGGGCACCCGGACGTCGGCGGTGTAGCTGCCCACCGAGTTCGACCGCAGGAAGGCGACCGACGCCTCGCTGGCGTGGCCGACGGCGGCCACCTCGAGCAGGGCGGTGCAGACCGGCGCGTCGAAGTTGAGGCAGTTCTCGCGCGCCAGGTCCCGCACCTGGGCGGGGTCGGACAGCGCCGGCAGGTCCTGCAGCCCGCTCGCCAGGCCGAGCGCGGTGAACAGCAGCGACCACTGGTACTTGAAGACGCCGGTGTTCGCCGACGCCACCGAGCCGCTCCGCGCGGTGCCGCCCGGGAGGCCGCTGTTGTCCGGGTTGAGCGAGTAGGAGAGGTCGTTCCAGGTGATCATCGGGACGATCGCGTCCAGCCGGTCGGTCCCGGCCGCGTGCTCGACGGCGGCGGTGGCGAACTGGATCTGCCCGCCGTAGGAGCCGCCGAGCATGCCCACGGCCGGGTCGTGCGGCGTGCCGCTCTCCTCGTCCTCGCGGAGCACCTGGTCGACGACCACCCGCTCGCCGGTGGCGTCGTCGACCGCCACGACGGAGGGGTCGCCGCCCAGGAAGCGCAGCAGCTGGGCGGCCGCCGCGCCGTCGTGCTCGCGGTCGTCGAGGGTGATCGGGCACAGGTCGCCGTCGACGAAGCCGAGCCCGGTGTAGGACAGCGTCGCGTAGCCCTGCTCGCCGAAGCCCTGGGCGAGGTCGGCCTGGTCCTCCTTCGTCCCGCCGAAGCCGTTGGTGGCCAGCAGCGCGGGCACGGGGCTGTCCGCCGTGGCGCCCGGCGGCAGGTAGAGGTCGGCGTCGATCCGGCAGGTCCGCTGCTCGGGGCCGAGCCCGGTGACGGTGATCGTGAGGTCCCGCGGGGCGATCTCGGCGGCGGCCGCGCCGGGCGCCAGCGCGGCCGTGGTGCCGGCGGTCAGCACGGCGGTGGTCAGGACTGTCGCGGCTCGGCGCACGGAAGCGGCTCCTCGTCGGTGGGGAACGTCGTGGTGCGGCGGGCCGGCGTCCGAGCCGGCCGCGGCGGGGCCGGGCCTGCTGCGAAAGGGTGACGCATCCTGTGATGCGTCCCACGCCTTCCCGCCTCCTTCAACGCCCGAGGGGGCGGCCTGGTTACGGGCGGGCTACGGTGCCTGTTCGTGGATCTCTTCGAGTACCAGGCCCGTGACCTGTTGGCCTCGCACGGTGTCCCCGTGCTCCCCGGCGGTGTCGCCGAGACGCCCGAGCAGGCGGAGGCGATCGCCCGCGAGATCGGGCAGACCGTCGTCGTCAAGGCGCAGGTGAAGACCGGCGGCCGCGGCAAGGCCGGCGGCGTGAAGCTCGCCGACAACCCCGAGGACGCCAAGGCGCGTGCCCAGGACATCCTCGGGCTGGACATCAAGGGGCACATCACGCACCGCGTGATGGTGGCCCAGGCCAGCGACATCGCCGAGGAGTACTACTTCTCGTACCTGCTCGACCGGTCCAACCGCACCTTCCTGGCGATGGCCTCGAAGGAGGGCGGCATGGAGATCGAGCAGCTCGCCGTCGAGCGGCCCGAGGCGCTGGCCCGCATCCCCGTCGACGCGACCAAGGGCGTCGACGAGGCCAAGGCCGCCGAGATCGTCGACGCCGCGAACTTCCCCGCCGAGGTGCGCGACCAGGTCATCGCGATCGCCGTGCAGCTCTGGGACGTGTTCTCCAAGGAGGACGCGACCCTGGTCGAGGTCAACCCGCTGGCCAAGGCGCCCGACGGCACCGTCCTCGCGCTCGACGCGAAGGTGACCCTCGACGAGAACGCCTCCTTCCGGCAGGAGGCCCACGCGGCGCTCGAGGACAAGGCCGCGGCCGACCCCCTCGAGGCGCGCGCCAAGGAGAAGGACCTCAACTACGTCAAGCTCGAGGGCGAGGTCGGGATCATCGGCAACGGCGCCGGCCTGGTCATGAGCACCCTGGACGTCGTCGCGTACGCGGGTGAGGAGTTCGGTGGCGTCAAGCCGGCCAACTTCCTCGACATCGGTGGCGGCGCCTCGGCCGAGGTCATGGCCAACGGCCTGGAGATCATCCTCTCCGACCCGGCCGTGAAGAGCGTCTTCGTCAACGTCTTCGGCGGGATCACCGCCTGCGACGCCGTCGCGAACGGCATCGTCAGCGCCCTGGGCATCCTCGGCGACGAGGCGACCAAGCCGCTCGTCGTCCGCCTGGACGGCAACAACGTCGACGAGGGCCGCCGGATCCTCGCCGAGGCCAACCACCCGCTGGTCACCGTGGTCGACACGATGGACGGCGCCGCGCGCCGGGCCGCCGAGCTCGCCGCCTAGTCCGCCGCGACCGAACAGGAATCCAGAGAGATGTCGATCTTCCTCAACGAGAACAGCAAGGTCATCGTCCAGGGCATGACCGGCTCCGAGGGCAGCAAGCACACCCAGCGCATGCTCGCCTCCGGCACCGCGATCGTCGGCGGCGTGAACCCCCGCAAGGCGGGCACCAGCGTCGACTTCGACGGCGCCAGCGTCCCCGTGTTCGGCGGCGTGGCCGAGGCCATGAAGGAGACCGGCGCCGACGTCAGCGTCATCTTCGTGCCGCCGCCGTTCGCCAAGGCCGCCGTCATCGAGGCCGTGGACGCGGGCATCGGGCTCGCCGTCGTCATCACCGAGGGCATCCCGGTGCACGACTCGACCTACTTCTGGGCGCACGCCCAGGGCAGCTCCACCCGGATCATCGGGCCCAACTGCCCGGGTCTGATCAGCCCCGGCCGCTCGAACGCCGGCATCATCCCGGCCAACATCACCAAGCAGGGCAAAATCGGGCTGGTCAGCAAGTCGGGCACGCTGACCTACCAGATGATGTACGAGCTCCGGGACATCGGTTTCTCGACCGCCGTCGGCATCGGTGGCGACCCGGTCATCGGCACCACCCACATCGACTGCCTCCAGGCCTTCCAGGACGACCCGGAGACCGAGGCCATCGTGATGATCGGCGAGATCGGCGGCGACGCCGAGGAGCGCGCGGCCGACTTCGTGAAGGCCAACGTGACCAAGCCGGTCGTCGGTTACGTGGCGGGCTTCACCGCGCCCGAGGGCAAGACCATGGGTCACGCCGGCGCCATCGTCTCCGGCTCGGCCGGCACCGCCCAGGCGAAGAAGGAGGCCCTCGAGGCCGCCGGCGTCCGGGTGGGCAAGACCCCGTCCGAGACGGCCAAGCTCATGCGGGAGATCGTCGCTTAAGGACCCCCTTCCTCCCCACCCCTCGCAGGCTCGGGGCGGGCCCCTGCAAGGGGGCCGTACCAGCACGTCACGTTGCCCGGTGACCTCCTCAGGAGGTCGCCGGGCAGTGGCGTTCCGGGGGAGAGGACGATGATCACGGACGGGCGACGACCGCGTGCCGCGGTTGCGTCCCGACCGACGCGATAGTGACGATGCGCCACGAAGCAGCCGACGCCCCGCGAGGAGACCGATGACCGCCAGCCAGCCTCCCGAGCCGCCCGAGGGCGGGCAGGCGGAGCAGGGACCGCGCGAGGGCCAGCACAGCCCGCCCCCCGGCTACGGTCCGCCGCCCGGGTACGGCCAGCAGCCCCCGCCCGGGTACGGCCCCCCGCCCGGGTACGGCCAGCAGCCGCCGCCCGGGTACGGCCCGCCGCCCGGTTACGGGCACCAGCCCCCGCGGCCCGGCTACGGCCCGGGTTACGGACAGCAGCCGCCCCCGGGGTACGGCCCACCGCCCGGCTACGGGCACCAGCCGCCGCCCGGCTACGGCCCGCCGCCCGGCTACGGGCCACCGCAGGGGTACGGCCCGCCGCAGGGCTACCCGCCCTACGGTCCGCCCGGTCACGGCCAGCAGCCGTACGGGCGGCCCGGCGGTGGCAGCAGCTTCTCCTTCGACCTGAAGCGGCTCCGGCTGGCCGACTACGTGGTCGCCGGGGCGACGCTGGTGTTCTTCGTGCTGGCGTTCTTCCCCTGGTTCACGTTCGGGGACGACTTCTTCGGCTTCAGCCTCAGCGGCTTCGACTCGGGCAACGTGACGTCGGCGTTCGTGCTGCTGCTCCTGGCGACGGCGTGGGCGCTGCTGCCTGCGTTCGTGGAGCTGCGGCTCGGGTTCCCCCGGTCCTGGCTGACCGTCGGGCTGGCGGCGCTGGCCTGGCTGCTCACGCTCTTCGCGTGGATCGACAGCTTCGACGGCGAGTTCTCCATCTGGGCGCTGCTGGGCTTCCTGGCGGCCACCACGGTGCTGGTGTTCGCCGCGCTGTCGCTGGTCTCCGAGCTGCGCAACCGGCCCGCCGTGCCCGCCGGGGTCGCCGGTGCCGCGCAGTGGGCGAGCCAGCCGGCACCCGGCTTCGGTGCCCCGCAGGGGCAGCAGCAGGCCTACCACCAGCAGCAGCCGCAGCCGTACTCCGCGCCGCCACCGCCGCCGCCGGCCCCCTCGTCGCCGTCCGCTCCGTCGTCACCGCCCGCCGAGGGTGGTTCGACCGCGTCGGGTGAGGGACCGGGCACTCCGGGTTCTGGCAAGCCGCCCAGGGCCTGACCGGGCCGCCCGATATCGGGGGCGGCCCCGGCGCGTGCGGCCGCGTCGTCCCGCCCGTCTTGCGAGAGTGGGGACGTGGTCTCCGTGCTCGCCCGCCTGCCCCGGGGGACCCGCACCGGCACGCTGCCGCTGGTCGGCGTCGCGGGGGCGGCGTCCCTCGCCGTCGCCGTCGCCGCTCTGACCGGGCTCTCCCTCGCGCTCGTCGTCGTCCAGACGCTGGACCCGGCCGGCGGCCGGTCCGTCGGCGACTCCGTGGTGCTGGCCGGGCGGCTGTGGCTGCTCGCGCAGGGCGGGGAGCTGCGGATCGGCTCCGGCCCGCTGGTCCTGGCGCCCCTGCTGCTGACCCTCGGCGTGGCCTGGGGGCTCGCGCAGGCGGGGCGGGGCGTCGCCCGGCTCCGCGCCCCGATGGACCCGGGGGACGCCGCCCGGACCGTCGCGGTGGTGGCCGGCGTGCACCTCGCGCTGACCCTGCTCCTGGCGCTGCTGCTGGACGCGCCGGACGCCCGCGTGGGGCTGCTGCGGACGGCGGCCGGGGGTGCGGTGCTGGCCGTCGTCGCCACGGGCTGGGGCGTGCTCCGTGAGTCCGGGGTCCTCGACGACGTCCTGGACCGCGGGCCCAGTCGCGCCGTGCTGCGGGGGGTGCTCGCCGGGCTGCTGACCGCGCTGGCGCTGTGCACCCTCGTCGTCGCCGTCGCGGTGGTCTCCGACGCGGCCGGCTACGCGGCCCTGTCCCGCTCGCTCGGCGGCGCGGGCGCCGGGGCGGTGGGCCTCACCGGGCTGGGGCTGCTCCTGCTGCCCAACGCGGCGGCCGCCGTCCTGGGGCTCTCGGCCGGTCCCGGCTTCTTCGTCGGCTCGGGCACGCTGGTGTCGGTGCACGGCGTGACCCTCGACGCCGTCCCGGCCCTGCCGATGCTGGCCGCCCTGCCCGACACCCAGGCCGTCCCGCTGATCGCCTTCGCCTCCCAGCTGGTCCCCGCCGTCGCCGGCCTGGTCGCCGGGACGACGGTGGGCCGCTGGTTCCCCGGCCACGACGCCGGATCGGTCGTCGCCGGCCTGCACGGGATCCTCGCCGGCGTGCTGCTCGGCGTCGCCGGCGGCGTGCTCGCCTGGATCGCCGGGGGCTCGCTCGGCGACGGCGCGCTGGCCCAGGTCGGCGCACCGCCGCTGGCGACCGGCATCTCGATGGCCGCCCAGTGCGGGATCACCGCCGCCCTCGGCGCGGCCGTGAGCCGCTGGCGCGCACGCGGCTGACAGAAGGACCCCTCGCCCCCCACGGCTCGCACGCTCGCCGTGGGCCCCTGCGAGGGGGCCAGTAGGGTCTGGGCGTGCCCGATCCCGAGCCCGCCGCACGGGCCCGCGTCGCCGTGCTCCTGTCGGGCACCGGCTCGCTGTGCGCCGCGCTGCTCGCCGCGACCGAGGACCCCGCCTACCCGGCGGAGGTCGTCGTCGTCGGCAGCGACCGGGACGCCGAGGGGCTCGAGCACGCCCGCCGCCGGGGCATCGCCACGTTCACCTGCGCCCTCGGCGACCACCCCGACCGGGCCGCGTGGGACCGCGCGCTGGCCGACGCGCTGGCGCGGTACGAGCCGGACCTGGTGGTCTCCGCCGGCTTCATGAAGCTCGTCGGGCCCGCCGTTCTGGCCGCGTTCGGCGGACGGCTGATCAACACGCACCCGGCGCTGCTGCCGGCCTTCCCGGGCGCGCACGCCGTCCGCGACGCCCTGGCCGCCGGGGCGACGGTCACCGGCGCGACGGTGCACCACGTCGACGCCGGGCTGGACACCGGCCCGGTCATCGCGCAGCGGGAGGTCGCCGTCCTGCGCGGGGACGACGAGGCGGGCCTGCACGAGCGGATCAAGGCAGTGGAGCGCGAGCTCCTGGTGGAGACGGTGGCCGCGCTGGTCACCGCCGACGTGACGAGGAAGAGCGACCGATGAGCGACCGCACCCCGATCCGCCGCGCCCTGCTGGGCGTCTACGACAAGAGCGGCGTGGAGGAGCTGGCCGCGGGTCTGGCCGCCGCGGGCGTGGAGCTGGTGAGCACCGGCGCGACCGCGCGGCGGATCGCCGACGCCGGCATCCCGGTCACCCCCGTCGAGCAGGTCACCGGCTTCCCCGAGTGCCTGGACGGCCGCGTGAAGACGCTGCACCCGGCGGTGCACGCCGGCATCCTGGCCGACCGGCGCAGGCCCGAGCACGTCGCCCAGCTCGACGAGCTCGGGATCGCCGCCTTCGACCTCGTCGTCGTGAACCTCTACCCGTTCAGCGAGACGGTGGCCTCCGGGGCGACCACCGACGAGTGCGTCGAGCAGATCGACATCGGCGGGCCCGCGATGGTGCGCGCCGCCGCGAAGAACCACCCGTCGGTCGCCGTCGTCGTCGACCCCGCCCGCTACGGCGACGTCCTCGCCGCCGTGTCCGCCGGCGGGTTCACCCTGGCCGAGCGGCAGCGCCTCGCCGTCGCCGCGTTCCGCCACACCGCCACCTACGACATCGCGGTCGCCTCGTGGATGGGCAGCGTCCTGGCGCCGGAAGCCGACACGGAGTTCCCCGCCTGGGTCGCCGCCAGCTGGGAGCGCGCCGACGTGCTGCGCTACGGCGAGAACCCGCACCAGGGCGCCGCGCTGTACAAGGGAGCGGTGCCGGGGCTGGCGCACGCCGAGCAGCTGCACGGCAAGCAGATGTCCTACAACAACTACGTCGACACCGACGCCGCCTGGCGGGCCGCGCACGACCACGAGGACCCGTGCGTCGCGATCATCAAGCACGCCAACCCGTGCGGCATCGCCGTCGGCACCGACATCGCCGCCGCCCACCGCAAGGCGCACGCCTGCGACCCGGTCTCCGCGTTCGGCGGCGTGATCGCGGCCAACCGCGAGGTCGACCTGACCATGGCCGAGCAGGTCGCCGAGGTGTTCACCGAGGTCGTCGTCGCGCCGTCGTTCACCGACGACGCCGTCCGGGTGCTGACCGGCAAGAAGAACATCCGGCTGCTCCGCCTGCCGCACCTGCCCGGCGGCGGTGCCGAGCTGCGGCCGGTCAGCGGCGGGCTCCTGCTGCAGACCAGGGACCGGCTCGACGCCCCCGGCGACGACCCGACGACCTGGACGCTGGCCACCGGCGAGCCGCTCGACGCCGCCGGCCTCGACGACCTCGTGTTCGCCTGGCGCGCGGTCCGTGCCGTGAAGAGCAACGCGATCCTGCTCGCCCACGACAAGGCGACCGTCGGCGTCGGCATGGGACAGGTCAACCGGGTCGACTCCGCGCGCCTGGCCGTGGCCCGCGCGGGGGAGCGGGCCACCGGCTCGGTCGCCGCCTCCGACGCCTTCTTCCCGTTCGCCGACGGGCTGCAGGTCCTGCTCGACGCCGGGGTGCGCGCCGTCGTCCAGCCGGGTGGGTCGGTGCGCGACGAGGAGGTCATCGCCGCCGCGGCCGCCGCCGGCGTGCCGCTGTACCTGACCGGCACCCGCCACTTCGCGCACTGAGACAGGACCCCGTGCCCCCCACACCTCGCAAGCTCGGCGCGGGTCCCCACACGGGGCCGCGGCCCCACCTGCGGCCGCCGGAGGCCGGCGCCGAGGTCGAGGGCGAGGACTTCGCGCGGGTCGACTGGTGGGGTGCCGAGCTCGACGGCGTCACCTTCACCCGGTGCCGGTTCGACGACGCGGGGCTGGAGGAGCTGGTCACCCGCCGCTGCGTGTTCGAGCAGTGCGTGCTCACCGGCGTGCGGATGGGCGGGGCGCGGCACCTGGGGTCGGCGTTCCTGTCCTGCCGCTTCGACCGCGCCAAGCTCTTCGACGTCACCTGGGAGGGCTGCAAGCTGACCGGCTCGCAGTTCCCGGGTGCCCAGCTTCGGCCGATGACGGCGACCGACTGCGACTGGAGCTGGACCAGCCTGCGCGGCGCCGACCTCGCGGAGCTGGACCTGTCCGGCCAGCGCTTCCGCGAGGCCGACCTGACCGACGCCGACCTGCGCGGCACCGCGCTCGCCGGCGCCGACCTCGACCGGGCCCGCCTGCAGTCGGCGAAGCTGCGCGGCGCCGACCTGCGCGGTGCCTCCACCGACGGGGTGAACTGGCGGTCGTTCGAGCTGACCGGCGTGCGCCTCGACCTCGCGCAGGCCGTGCAGGTCGCCCGCGCCCACGGCGCCGTCGTCGACGGCTAACTCGCGTACCTCCTGCGGCTGAGCAGGGCTTTCAGGCTGCCGAGCAGCCCCAGGACGGCGACGGCGATCGCGCACCAGAAGCCGGGGCCGAACACGCCGAGGTCCCAGCCGTCCTGCACCAGCGGCACCAGCACACCCGCGACCACCGCTCCCGTGACCAGCAGCGCGAGCAGGCCGAGGAAGCGGTGGCTGCGCATCGGCAGCCACAGCGCGATGCCCAGCAGGAGCAGGACGCCGCCGCCCAGCACCACGGCCAGTGGCTGCCACATCCCGTTGCCGACGATGCCGCCCAGGTCGTCGAAGCCCTCCCGGACCAGGCTCCAGCCCGACGCCTCGTCGGCCAGCCAGTGCAGCGGCAGGCTGATCGCCGCCGCGATCCCCGCGAGGATCAGCAGCAGACCACCGAGGCTCTCCGGGCCGCGCACGGCCACCGGCCGCGGGGAGTAGTCCGGCGCCGTGGCGTCGGGGAACTCCTGCGTGGAGGAGGAGGCGGTCGCCCCCACCGGCCGTCCGGGCTCGCTGTCGGTCATGTGCGTACCTCCTGCGGACAGGCAGGCGCGGGCCGCGCCCGCTCCCGGCAGCCTAGGACGGCGCACCGCCCCGCGGGGCGGTCGGGCAGGATGGGGCACGTGCCCGCGACGATCCTGGACGGCAAGGCGACGGCGGCGGCGATCCGCGGCGAACTGACCGAGCGCGTGGCCGCGCTCGCCGCGGCGGGCCACCGCCCCGGCCTCGGCACCCTGCTGGTGGGCGACGACCCGGGGAGCCGCTGGTACGTCAACGCCAAGCACTCCGACTGCGCGCAGGTCGGCATCGCCAGCATCCAGCGCGAGCTGCCCGCCACGGCGACCGAGGCCGACGTGCTGGCCGTCGTCGAGGAGCTCAACGCCGACCCCGGGTGCACCGGCTACATCGTCCAGCTGCCGCTGCCGAAGGGGATCGAGGAGAGCCGGATCCTCGAGGCGATGGACCCGGCGAAGGACGCCGACGGCCTGCACCCGGTCAACCTCGGCCGGCTGGTCCTCAACGTGCCCGGCCCGCTGCCCTGCACGCCGGTGGGCATCGTCGAGCTGCTCCGCCGCTACGACGTCCCGGTCGCCGGTGCCGAGGTCGTCGTCATCGGCCGCGGCATCACGGTGGGCCGGCCGCTGGGCCTGCTGCTCACCCGCCGCACCGAGAACGCCACCGTGACCCTGTGCCACACCGGCACGCGCGACCTCGCGGCGCACGTCCGCGCCGCCGACGTCGTGGTCGCCGCGGCCGGCGTGCCCGGCATCGTCACCGCCGACATGGTCAAGCCGGGCGCCGCCGTCCTCGACGTCGGGGTCAGCCGGGTCGACGGCAAGATCGCCGGCGACGTCGCCCTGGACGTCGTCGAGGTGGCCGGGCACGTGGCCCCCAACCCCGGCGGCGTGGGGCCGATGACGCGGGCGATGCTCCTGCAGAACGTCGTCCTCGCCGCCGAGCGGGCCGCCGCCCTCGAGGCGCTCACGGCCTGACATGACCCGCCCGCCGCTCTACGTCCGCCGCCCCTTCCTGGCCGGCCTGATCCGGCAGCTGCCGCTGCTGGTCGTGCTGGTCACGGTGGCGGTCGCGCTCGCGGTGGTGACCGTCGGCCACTGGCGGCAGGGCCTGGTGATGATCGGCGTGGTGCTGGTGGCCGCGGCGCTGCTGCGGCTGCTGCTGCCGGTGCGCCGGGTCGGGTTCCTCGCCGTGCGCAGCCGCCTGACCGACGTCGTCGTCATGGCGACCGCCGGCGTCCTGCTCACCGTGCTGGTCCTGATGATCCCGTACTCCGCGCCCTGAGGGCGCACCCCCGCGGGCGGTACGGCCGACTCAGCGATAGGTTGCCAGCCATGGCAGCCACGTCCAGGAACGGCAAGGTCACCGTCGTCGGTGCCGGTTTCTACGGCTCGACCACCGCCCTCCGTCTCGCCGAGTACGACATCTTCGAGACCGTCGTCCTCACCGACATCGTCGAGGGCAAGCCCGAGGGCATCGCCCTCGACATGAACCAGTCCCGCCCGATCGAGGGCTTCGAGACGAAGGTGGTGGGCGTCGGCGGCGGCTCCTACGAGGGCACAGAGGGCTCGGACGTCGTCGTCATCACCGCGGGCCTCCCGCGCAAGCCGGGCATGAGCCGGATGGACCTGATCGAGACCAACGCGAAGATCGTGCGGCAGGTCGCGGAGAACATCGCCTCGACCTCGCCCGACGCGGTGGTCATCGTCGTCTCCAACCCGCTCGACGAGATGACGGCCCTGGCGCAGCTGGCCACCCAGTTCCCGAAGAACAGGGTCATGGGGCAGGCCGGCATGCTCGACACCGCGCGCTTCAGCAACAACGTGGCCGAGGAGCTCGGCGTCCCCGTCTCGTCGGTGCGGACGCTGACCCTCGGCTCGCACGGCGACACGATGGTGCCGGTGCCGTCGCGCTGCACCGTCGACGGCAAGCCGCTGTCCGACGTGCTGGCGCAGGACCGCATCGACCACCTCGTCGACCGCACCCGCAACGGCGGGGCAGAGGTCGTCGCGCTGCTCAAGACGGGGTCGGCGTACTACGCGCCGTCCGCCGCGGCCGCCCGCATGGCGCGCGCCGTGATGGAGGACTCCGGCGCGGTCATGCCGGTGTGCGCCTGGGTCGACGGCGAGTACGGCATCAACGGCGTCTACCTCGGCGTCGAGGCCGAGATCGGGCGGGAAGGAGTGCGGAAGGTCGTCGAGGGCGACCTGTCCGACAGCGAGCTGGCCGGGCTGCGTGAAGCGGCCGAGGCCGTGCGCGCCAAGCAGGCCGACGTGGCCGACCTCTGATCACCTCGGTCAGAGCTGCAGAGAGGGACGTTTACACGTGAGCAAGATCAAGGTCGAGGGCACGGTCGTCGAGCTCGACGGCGACGAGATGACCCGGATCATCTGGCAGTTCATCAAGGACCAGCTGATCCTCCCGTACCTCGACGTGAACCTGGAGTACTACGACCTGGGCATCGAGTCGCGCGACGCGACCGACGACCAGATCACCATCGACTCCGCCAACGCCATCAAGAAGCACGGCGTCGGCGTCAAGTGCGCGACCATCACGCCCGACGAGGCGCGGGTCGAGGAGTTCGGCCTGAAGAAGATGTGGCGCTCCCCGAACGGGACGATCCGCAACATCCTCGGCGGCGTGATCTTCCGCGAGCCGATCATCATGCAGAACGTGCCGCGGCTGGTGCCGGGCTGGACCAAGCCGATCGTGGTCGGCCGTCACGCGTTCGGCGACCAGTACCGCGCCACCGACTTCAAGTTCCCCGGCGAGGGCACGCTCACCATCACCTTCCAGCCGGCCGACGGCTCCGAGCCGATCCAGCACGAGGTCTTCCAGTCGCCCGGCGGCGGTGTCGCCATGGCGATGTACAACCTGGACGACTCGATCCGCGACTTCGCCCGGGCCTCGCTGAACTACGGCCTCAACCGGCAGTACCCGGTGTACCTGTCGACCAAGAACACGATCCTCAAGGCCTACGACGGCCGCTTCAAGGACCTGTTCCAGGAGGTCTTCGAGACCGAGTTCAAGGACCAGTTCGACGCCGCCGGCATCACCTACGAGCACCGCCTCATCGACGACATGGTCGCCGCCAACCTCAAGTGGGAGGGCGGCTACGTCTGGGCGTGCAAGAACTACGACGGCGACGTCCAGTCCGACACCGTCGCGCAGGGCTTCGGCTCGCTCGGCCTCATGACCTCGGTGCTCATGAGCCCCGACGGCCGCACCGTCGAGGCCGAGGCCGCCCACGGCACGGTGACCCGCCACTACCGGCAGCACCAGCAGGGCAAGGAGACGTCGACCAACCCGATCGCGTCGATCTTCGCCTGGACCCGGGGTCTGGCCCACCGCGGCAAGCTCGACAACACCCCCGAGGTCACCCGGTTCGCCGAGACCCTCGAGCGCGTCTGCATCGAGACCGTCGAGAGCGGCCAGATGACCAAGGACCTCGCGCTGCTGATCAGCAAGGACCAGCCGTGGCTGAACACCCAGGACTTCCTGGCGGCCATCGACACCAACCTCCAGAAGGCCATGGCCTGACGTAGGCGCGCATCTACACGTCAGGGGCCCCCTCGACCCGTTCGAGGGGGCCCCTGACGTGTTGTCGGGTCTGTGGACGACGCCAGCGCGAGGCGGGAGTCGCGGGAGAGGCTGTCCGGGTGCCGCCACCTCGACGCCCGGAACGGCTCGTGGACCGCGTCTTCCGCGGGTCCGACGCCGTCTCCGCCGGATTGCTCACGAGGGACGCGCTGCGGTCGTCCGCGTGGCAGCGCCTGTACCGGGACGTCTACGCGGACGCGTCGCTCGAGCCCGGTTTCGCGCTGCGGGTGCGTGGCGCGTCGCTGCTCGTGCCCGGGGCAGCAGTCTTCAGCGGTCGGACCGCCGCGTACCTGCACGGGGCGACCGAGCTGGTCGACGACGCCCTGCCCGTGGAGGTGACCGTGCCACCGGAGGTCCGTTTCGGACCGGTGGCAGGTCTCCGCGTCCGGCGCATGCCGCTGCCCACCCGTGACGTGCTGCTGTTGCGCGGCCGCAGGCTGACCGGCGGGCTCCGGACCGCCCTCGACATCGCGCGCGCCGAGGTGCTCGAGGACGCCGTCGTGGCGCTGGACGTGCTCCTGCGGCGCGCCGTCGTGGGACGCGGCGAGCTCCGGGACGCCGCTGCCGAGCTGGGCAGCGTCCACGGTGGGCGTCGCGCCGAGCGCGCGGTGGCGCTGGCCTCGCCGTTCGCCGAGTCGCCACCGGAGAGCAGGCTGCGGGTGCTCCTGACGCTGGCCGGCCTGCCCCCGGTTCCCCAGTTCACGGTCCGGGACGGCCGGGGCGACGTCGTGGCGCGGGTCGACCTGGCCTTCCCCGATCAGAAGGTGGCGATCGAGTACGACGGTGCGTGGCATGCCGAGCCGGGCCAGTTCGCACGGGACCGGCGGCGGCTCAACCGCCTGGTCGCCGCGGGATGGACGGTGATCCACGTGACCGCGGCGGACATGCGCGATCCCGACGGGGTCGTGGCCCGCGTGCGCGCGGCGGTGGAGCGACCTCGTGCGGCGCAGTAGGGCGCTGGATCGAGCGTCAGAGCCCTCGTTCCCCGCACGAGGCGGGAGGGGGCGTCAGCCGAAGAGCTGGGTCCACCAGGGGCCGCCGCTGCCCTCGACGACGCCGACGCCGAGGCGGGTCAGGCCGCAGTCGAGGATGTTCGCGCGGTGCCCGGCGCTGTTCATCCAGGCGTCCATGACCTCGGCGGCGTCCCGCTGGCCCCAGGCGATGTTCTCGGCCCGCGCGCTGACGCCGGACCGGTCGGCCCGGTCGAACGGGTCGAGGCCGTCGGGGTTGACGTGGTCGAAGAAGCCGCGGTCGCGCATGTCGGCGCTGTGCGCCCGCGCGACCCCGGCCAGCCCCTCGTCGGCGGAGACCGGCGCGCAGCCGGCCGTGGCCCGCTCGGCGTTGACCAGCGCGATGATCTGGCCCTCGACGCCGCTGGCCGGCGCCGCGGCGGGCGCGGGGGCCGGCTCGGGGGCGGGTGCCGGTTCCGGTGCCG
>SPQJ01000065.1 GCA_004570425.1 Bacillus sp. AZ43 | reverse complement strand
AGCGACCACGGAGGGCAACCCTTGTCACCGGGTGGAGCGGTGGTCGTGTCCACCGTCCGTGCGACGTCCGGGCGATGAACGGCTCCGCGGAGGCGCGGGCTCGCCGTGGTGCCTTACGGTGCCTGCGCGCGGAGGCAGCGGGCTTCGCCCACCGCGGGGCGCCGGCGCCGGCGCTGGCGCCCACGGACGTCGCCGTCCCCGCGGGCCGCACGCTGGCCGTCACCGGGCCGAACGGGTCGGGGAAGTCCACGCTCGCGCTGCTGCTGGCCGGGCTGCGCGGGCCGACGACCGGCCGCGTGGTGGCGGGCACCCCCCTCGCCGCGGGGCTGCGCCGTCCCGACCGCCCGCCGCACCGGTGGCGGGCCGACGAGCTGGTCGACCGGATCGGCACGGTGTTCCAGCACCCCGAGCACCAGTTCCTCACCGGCCGGGTGCGCGACGAGCTGGCGCTGGGCCCGCTGCGGGCCGGTGCGGCCGGCGCCGACGCGCACCGGCGGGCCGAGGAGCTGATGGACCGCCTCGGCCTGGCCGGGCTCGCCGACGCGAACCCGTTCACCCTCTCCGGCGGGCAGCAGCGGCGGCTGTCGGTGGCCACCGCGCTGGCCACCCGCCCGTCGGTCCTGGTCCTCGACGAGCCGACGTTCGGGCAGGACCGCGACACCTGGGGAGAGCTGGTCGCGCTGCTCGCCGAGCAGCAGGACGGCGACCGGGCCCTCGTGCTGGTCACCCACGACCCGGCGGTGGTCGCCGCCCTCGCCGACGACGTGCTCGAGCTCCGGGCGTCGCCCGCCCCGGTGCCGGCATGACGGTCCCGCTGACGCTCGGCCCCGCCCGGCCGGTGCCGCTGTCGTCGATCAACCCCGTGGCCCAGCTTGGGGCGATCGCCGTGCTGCTGCCGGTGCTGCTGGTCAGCGGCGACCTGCTGACCCCGCTGCTCGTGCTGGCCGCCGAGGTGTGCCTGCTCCCGGCGGCCGGTCTCGCGGCACCCCGGGCGCTGCTCGCCCGCACCTGGCCGCTGCTGCTGGGCGCGGGGGGCGTCGCGTGGGTCAACGTCGCCTTCGGCGACGCGCAGGGGTGGGGCTCGGCGGCCGGGCTGGCCGTCCGCGTGCTCGCGCTCGCCCTGCCCGGCGTCCTGCTCGTCGCCTCGACCGACCCGGTGCGGCTGGCCGACGCGCTCACCGTCCACTGGCGGGTGTCCACCCGGTTCGCCTACGGCGCGCTGGCCGCGCTGCGCCTGGTCCCGCTGCTGGCCACCGAGTGGCAGACCATCCGGCTGGCCCGGCGGGCCCGGGGGATCGAGCCGGGCCGCAACCCGGCCGCGCACGTGCGGCTGTTCGCCGGGACGGCGTTCGCGCTGCTGGTCGCCGCCGTCCGGCGGGGCACCCGCCTGGCCACCGCGATGGACGCCCGCGGGTTCGACTCCGGCGTGCCGCGCAGCAACGCCCGCGGCTCGCGGCTGCGCCTGCGGGACGCGGTGTTCGTGGCCGGGGCGGTCCTGGTGTGCGCCGGTTCGGTGACCCTGAGCGCTCTCACCGGCACCTGGTCGCCGGTGTTCGGCGGCTGATCCCCGTATCCGGCGGGAGGCTCGCGCCTCTACCGGACGTGCGTCCCACCCTCACCCGCGGGAGTGACTCGTGTCGCACTAGGTTTGGCGATCACCGCGGCGGCCGATACGGAGTTGTTGGCCCGCGCGGATCCGGGTCGCACGGACGCAAGGGGACCATCGCGTGACAGGGCAGGCGGCCGGGCCGGTCTGGCCGGCGGCGTCACCGCCACCTGCCGACGCCGCGCTCGCCTGGGACCTCCACGACGTCGCCGAACTGCCGCAGGTGCGCGCGGAACTGCGCCGCCGCGCTCCGGGGAGCGACAGGGACCTGCACGACCAGTTGATCCTGGCGCTGGACGAGATGGCCTCCAACGCGCTGCGGCACGGCGGTGGTCGCGTCCGGGCCGAGGTCCGGCTCACCCGGGCGGCCTACCTCATCGAGGTCTCCGACCAGGCCGCCTCGACCCCGCCCGCCCCGGCGGTGGGCCGCGACCCCAGCGAGGGCGGCCTCGGGCTGTACCTGATCGCCGAGATGGCGACCGCCCACGGCTGGTACGTCCGCGACGACAGCAAGCACGTCTGGGCGCTGCTCCCCCGCGGCTGACGCTCAGCGCCGGGCGAGCGGCTCCGGGATCCGCTCCGGCCCGGCCTCGGGCGGGCGGGGGCGGTCCTCCGGGTGCAGCCGGATGGCCACCAGCGCTACGTCGTCCTGCAGTCCCTCCGGCCGCAGCCGCTCGATGACCTCGTCGCAGAGCTCGTCGAGCGGGAGGTCGGCCAGTTCGGCGAACGCCGACCGCAACCGCTCGATGCCCTCGTCCAGCGGCAGGTCCCGGCCCTCGACGAGGCCGTCGGTGTAGAGCAGCAGCGTGGAGCCGCGCGCGACGGTGACCACCGCGTCGGTGCGCACCGCGGTCGGGTCGACGCCCAGCATCAGCTGCGCCCGGGCGCCGGCGAGCGTCTCGACGGTGCCGTCGGGGCGCAGGAGCAGCGGCGGCGGGTGACCGGCGTTCGACCAGCGCAGCCGGGTGACCCCCGCCGCGCGCTCCTCCGGCGTCTGCTCCACCCGGGCGATGGCCGCCGTGGCCATGGTCCCCATGCCGAGGCCCTGGATGGCGGCGTCCAGCTCGCCGAGCACCTCGGCCGGGCCCGGCCCGTCGCGGTAGGCCATCCCGCGCAGCATCCCGCGCAGCTGTCCCATGGCGGCGGCGGCCTCGGTGTCGTGCCCCACGACGTCGCCGATGACCAGCATCGTGGCGCCGGAGGGCTGGAGGAACGCGTCGTACCAGTCCCCGCCCACCTCGGCGACCTCCACGGCCGGCCGGTAGCGCACCACGATCTCGGCGTGGTCGGGCTCGGGTGGTGCGGTGAGCAGGCTGCGCTGCAGCCCCTCGGCCAGCCGGCGCTGCTGCTCGTAGAGCCGCGAGTTGTCCAGCGCCATGGCCACCCGGTCGGCCAGGTCGCGGGCCGCGGCGACGTCCTCGTCGTCGGCCTCCGCCCGCTCGGCCGAGCGGTAGATGCTCAGGGCGCCGAGGGTGCGGCCGCGCGCGGTCATCGGCAGGGTGACCGCGGACCCCGGGGCCAGCTCGAGGAACGCGTCGCGCACCTCACCGGGGGGCAGCATCGGGCCGACGACGGCCTGCACGTCCGGCACCCGGATCGTCTGGCCCGAGGCGAGGGCGCGGATGACCGGCGCGTCCGGCGTCAGGGGCGCGAGCCGCAGCCGCGCGTACCGGCGGGCGGTCTCGCGCAGCGCCGGTTCGCGGTGCCAGCTGCCGACGTCACGCATCCGGCCGTCCTCGTCGACGAGGCTCGCGATCACCCAGTCCCCGAGCACCGGCACGACCGCCTCGGCCGCCCGCTGGAGGGCCAGCTCCTCGCCGCCGCCGCTGCTGAGGATGTCCGACAGCGCCGAGGTGAGCTCCGCGACGACCGACAGGCGGGCAGTGCTCAGCTGCGCCCGCTCCTCGGCTCGCCGGCGTTCGGTGACGTCGAGGAAGTACACCGACAGGCCGTCGGGACCGGGCCAGGCGCGCACCTCGTACCAGGCGTCCAGCGGTGCCGGGTAGTGCGCCTCGAACACACGTTCCTCGCCGGTCTCCACGGCGCCCCGGTAGTGCACCTCGAACTCGCTGCCGACCGCGGCGGGGAACAGCTCCCAGATCGAGCCGCCGATCAGCTCCTCCCGCGTGCGGGCGAGGACGCGCTCGGCCTCCGCGTTGACGTAGGAGAAGCGCCACGACCGGTCGAGGGAGAAGAAGGCCGACTTCATGACCTCCAGGACCCGGGCGACGCGGGCCTCCGCGTGCCGCTGCGCGGTCGTGTCGAAGCCGGCACCGAGCAGCCGGACGGCGACCCCGCGGTCGTCGGCCAGCGCCCGCCCGCGTCCCTGGATCCACCGGGTCTCCCCGGTCGGCAGCACGATGCGGAACTCCGCGTCGTACTCGCCGCAGGTCTCGACGGCGGTCTCCAGCGCCTCCCGCAGCCGGTCGCGGTCGTCCGGGTGGCAGCGGGTGTACGCGGCGTCGATCGTCTCGTCGAAGGTGGTGCGGTCGTAGCCGAAGATCTGCACGAGCCGGTCGTCCCAGACCAGCCGGCCGGTCACCAGGTCCCAGTCGAAGCTGCCGATCTCGGCGGCGTCGATGGCCAGCTCGAACCGGAGCCGGTGCGCCTCGAACTCCCGGCCCAGGGCGGAGAGCTCCAGCTCGGTGGCGACCGAGTCGGCCAGCTGGCGCAGCAGCGCCTCCTCGCTGTCGGCCCAGGCACGGGGCCGGTGGTCCTGGACGGCGAGGACGCCGACGGGCGAGCCGTCGAAGACCACCAGCGGGACGCCGAGGTACGCGCCGACGTCGCCGGCGGCCACCGGCGGCAGGGCGGAGAGCCGCGGGTCCCGCGGGGCGTCGCGGACGACGAGCGGACCGGGTCCGGCGTCGAGGACCACGGCGGCCAGGGACTCGCCGAGGGGCACCTGGCGGCCCAGGCCACCCGTGGGGAGCCCCTCGCCGCCGACCACCGTCTCGACGTCACCCAGGAGCGACACGCTGGCCGCGTCGACGCCGAGGAGTCGGGCGGCCAGGCCGGTCAGCCGCTGGAGGGCGGGGGAGCCGAGGGCGGTGCCCTCCAGGCGCCGCACCGCGGCCAGCCGCCCCTCCGCGGAGCCGACGGGGGGCTCGGGGGCGGTCACGGGATCGTTCCTTCCACCGGGGCTGCGGGGACACACACGGACGTCCCAGCATCCCGTCCCCGGTTCTCCCGGTCGGCACCGGGTGCCCCGCCGGGCTCTGGCCGGGGCGGGCGCCCCCGGTCCCGGGCGGCGCCCGCCCGTCGGCGGGAGGGTGGTGGACGACGATCCGGCGTCCACCGGTACGCGGGTCACGGGCCGGGCGAGGCGTCCAGCGTCGCGCGCCGGAGCGGCCGGACCGCGGACCGGTCACCGCGAGCCCGCCGCCGCGCCTGCCGCGGGCCGGGCGCCGCTGGCCAGGGCCGGACCGGTCAGAGACCCTGGACGCGGGTCCTGGGTACCGGTGCGGACCTGTGGTCACTCCCCGCGCGGACCCGGTGCCGGGCCGGCGTCGCCGCACACGTCTGCGCCTCCCTGGAGGGTCCGCGCGCTGCACTCGGAGGTTGCAGTCGGCGGTGGGTCGAGGCGAGAACGGTCGTGCGTCGAAGTCGGTCGGCGGCCGGGAGTGCACCGTCGGGGGTGAGCCAGGGCGGCCGAGTCGGCCGGCAGGGGTCGGAGGGGCTCGGGGACCGGGTCGTCGGTCGCGGTCACCCGGGGAAGGGGGCGACCGGTCTCGGCGTGCTCGGGTCGTGCGGAGGACGCGTCCGGCGGCCGGCTGCCGTGGTCGCGTTCACTGCTGCGGAGGCGGCGCTCCGGTCCGTCAGGGGAACGAGTTCCAGGTGGAGCCCGGGGACCGGGAGCGGCGCGCCGGCGGGGGAGAACCCCGCGCGGAGCCGGGTGGCGGGTCTCCCCGCGCCCGGGCCGATCCGGATGCCGCCGTCGACGCGGCGGCGGGGACCGGCCAGCCGGTGGCCCGGGAGGGTTCAGGCGGTCCGCACGGTCTTACGCCGGGGACGGCCACTGCTCCACGGGGGACCGGCGGCATCCGTCGCGGGCCGGCCGACGACGCCGGACCGCGAGGAAGGAGCGCCGCGGCGGGGGAAGGCGCCACGGGCTGGATCGTGGGGGTGCTGGGCAGTTCGCGCAGCACCACGGGCGGGTCGACGTCCCGCACCGGGGAAGGAGCGGGACCGCCCCAGGCCAGGTGCTCGCCGCGGGGACCCGCGCCCCAGAGGGCGGCCCGACGGACGAGGGCGCGCAGGCGCGATCCGCGGGCGCGCCGCGCCGCCGTCGGGGAGGAGACCCGCCAGGCGAGGTACTCGCCCTGGTCGCCGGCGCCCCACATCGCGGCCCGGCGCACCAGGTCGGCCAGGCCGGTGACCGGCGGCCGCTCGGGGACGACGACGACGCGCGGGACGGGCCGCTCGCCGGTCGCGGTGCGGGCCATGGGGGCGGGGCGCACGGAGCGCAGCGGAACCGTGCGGACCGCACCGGAGCGGGCGGTGGACGGGCGGTGGGCCGACGCGCGACGGTGCGCCGCACGCCGGGCCGGGAGGGCTCCCTCGGCGCGGTCGAGCACGTCGATCAGGCCCGCCAGGCCGCGGCCCGGCTCCCGGACGGAGAGGTCGGCGGACGGGCGCGTCGCGGTCGCTCGCTCGCTGCTCATGTCGCCTCCTCGAGTTCATGTCCGCAGCCGGGGAAGGTGCCGCGGACAAGGAGAAAGATAGGGAGACGGGCGTCCTTTCTCGGCTTTTCCCGACACCTCCTGGAACGCGCGTGACCGAACCGTTGCGCGGCCATTCGAAATCGGGGGATGACCCATTCCTCGCAGCGGTCACATGTCGACAATCCCGGGTTCCCGCCCAGGAAATGGCCGGAAATGGTGATTGGTCATCCCGCCCGGCTGTGCGGCGCGCCCGCGTGTCGGGGGTTTCGTCCGACCGGGTGGACATCGAATCGCCGGCCCCCGGGCCTCGTGGTGGCACGGCCCGGTGGCCGAGCCGGAGCGGGTGGTGAGCGGGCACGCCGGCTGAGCGCGCTGGCAGGATCGCCGAGTGCCCACTCCCCTGGTGATCGACACCGACCCCGGCATCGACGACGCGCTGGCCATCCTGCTGGCCCTGGCCAGCCCCGAGGTCGACCTGCGCCTGGTGACGACGGTGCACGGCAACGTCGAGCTGGCGCAGACCACCGAGAACGCGCTGCGGGTCCTGCACCTCGCCGGCCGCAGCGACGTGCCGGTGGCCGCGGGTGCCGCCGAGTCGCTGGTGCACCCGCAGCCCGAGCGGGCCGGGCACGTGCACGGGACCGCGGGGCTGGGCGGGGTGGAGCTGCCGCCGTCGCCCGCCGGCGTCGATCCCCGGCACGCGGTCGTCGCGCTGGCCGAGCTCCTCACCGCCTCACCCGAGCCGGTCACCGTGGCGGCGGTCGGCCCGCTCACCAACATCGCGCTGCTGCTCCGGGTCTTCCCGGAGGCCGCGGAGCGGATCGGCCGGCTGGTGGTCATGGGCGGCTCGGCCACCCGCGGCGGCAACGTGACCGCCGCGGCCGAGTTCAACGTCTGGGCCGACGCCGAGGCGGCCCAGGCGGTCCTGACCTCGACGCTGCCGACCCTGCTGGTCGGCCTGGACGTCACCCTGCCCACGGTGCTCGACGAGGAGGGCATCGCGAGGTTCGCCGCCGCGGGCCCCGTCGGCGCGCAGGCCGCCGCGATCCTGCAGCAGTACCTGGACCACGCCCGCGGCGCCTACGGCACCAGCGGGGTCGTCGTCCACGACGCGCTGGCCGTCACCGAGGCGGTCGCCCCCGGGACGCTGGGCACGGTGCGCCGCGACGTCGTCGTCGACACGGGCCTGGGTTTCGGCCGCGGCCAGACACTGGTCGACCGGCGCACCGTGTCCACCGCCGCGACGGCGGTCGACGTCGCCGAGACGGTGGACAGCGCCGCCGCGGTCGAGTTCCTGGTCGCCCGGCTGGCGTCGCTGGACTCGCCGCTCTAGCCGTTCCGGGTGCCCTCGACGATGCCGAGCGCGATGTCGCGCAGCTTGCGGTTGTAGCGCTGGGAGGCCTCGCGGAGGATCTCGAACGCCTGGTCGGCGTCGACGTGGCGCTGCGCCATGAGCACACCCTTGGCCTGCTCGATGACCGCGCGCGAATCCATCGCCAGCCGCATGTTCCGGGCCTGCTCGCCCAGCTGGGCGTGCGCGTCGGCGTTGGCCACCGCGACCGCGACCACCTCGGCGACCTGCAGCCCCGCCTCGAGGCTCTCCGGCGAGGCGAACGCCGCCGGCTCCGACGAGTAGACGTTCAGCGCGCCGATCGAGCTGCCCTGGTAGGGCAGCGGGACCGACAGCGAGCTGAGGACGCCGGTCGCCTGCACGTTGGCGACGTACTCGGGCCACCGCTGCTCGGTGCGCATGTCGTCGACCCGGAGCAGGACCCCGCCACGACCGGCGTCCATGCACGGGCCGTAGCCCTTCTCGTACTGCAGCTCGTCGGCGGCCAGCGCCATCTCGCCGAAGTGCGCGGCGGTGAACGCCTTGTCGCCGCGGAGCAGGGTGATGGAAGTCGACTCCGCGCCGGGGATCCCCTGGGCGGCGATGCGGGTGATCTCGGTCAGGACCTCGGTCAGGCTCCGGTCGACGAGCACGACCTTGCTGAGCTCGCGCAGCATCGATTCCACACCGACAGTGTGCCTGGTGGGTGCCGGATTACCCGCCCCCCGGTGCGCGACGGATCACCATCGGTCAGGATGGACCCCGGCCAGGCACGGGCCCGGCCCCTGCCTGCGAACCGACCGCGAGGGGGAGGCGATGTCCGGCGACATGGCCGAGGAGCCGAGCCGCGACGCCGTGCACGACGCATGGCCGTGCGCCCCGGTCCCGTCGGTTCCCGGGGACGTCTGGCACTGGCAGCTGGAGGCGATGCACACCGTCTCCCGCGTGCGCAGCGATCTCCGCGCCCGCATCGCGCACCCGTCGGTCTCGTCCGCCTCCACCGAGGACGCCCGCGACGGGCTGCTGCTCGTCTTCGAGGAGCTGGCCTCCAACGCCCTGCGCCACGGCGGCGGCGACGTGCGGGCCCTGGTGGTCGCCGGCCCCGGCGGCTGGCTGCTCGACCTCAGCGACGAGGCGCCCGACCGCCCGCCGGTGCCCGCCGTCGACCGCGATCCCGCCCTCGGCGGCATGGGGCTGCACCTGGTCGCCCAGCTGTCCACGGCGTTCGGCTGGGAGCGCCGCCCCGGGCGCAAGCATGTCTGGTCCCGGCTGCCCTCCGGGCTGAACGACACCGTGGCCGACGGCCGGCGCGGCCAGCTGCCCGCACCCCGCTCCCCCGAGATCCACCGCGACTGACGAAGGACCCCGTCCTCCTCATCTCTGGGCCTTCCGCACCGCGTCCCTGAACCGGGCGGCGTCCTCGCGGACGGCGGTCATGGGGGCGAGCAGCTCCTCCTGGGCCACGGCCTCCACCGCCGCCCGCAGCCGGCGCTCGGCGGCCCGCGCCCGCCGCCGCGCGCGCGCCCGCACCAGCGGCCGGGCCAGCAGGGCGAGCAACGCCCCCGCCAGCAAGCCTCCGACGACGAGCAGGGTCGGCACCGGCAGTCCCTCCACGCGCGGCAGCGGGACCACGTCGTCGAGGGCGAAGAAGCCCAGGACCACGAGCGCCAGCAGCCAGAGCGCCCCGACCAGCGCGGCCGCGGCCAGCAGCCAGTGCAGGCCGCCGACGGCGCGCTGCCACAGCGGCACCCGGTCCGACCCGAGGTCGGTGCCCGCGACGGCGCCGTCCAGCCGGTCGGCCAGCCGCTGCTCGGAGACCTCCACCGTCCGGCGGAGGTCGTCCCGCCAGGCCTGCGGCAGGCCCTCGCCGACGGCGTCCCGCGCGCGGCGCACCGCGGTCGACACCCGGGCCAGCTCCACCGGGGCGGCCGGCGCCAGCGACGTCCGGGCCCGCTCGTCGCCGAGGTGCAGGCGCTCGAGCGGGTCGGGCCGGAGCCTGCGCGCCCAGCGGACCAGCGGCCAGCCGGTCCGCGCGACACCGGAGCGCACCGTCGAGCGCTCGACGGCGGCGGTCACGGCCGGCACGCCCGCCGCGCCGGCCAGGGCCTCCCCGAGCTCGTCGAGCAGCGCGCCGCGCTCGCGGCGGCCGGGCGCGCCGTCGTCCTCCCCCGCGTGCCGGCCAGATC
>SPQJ01000011.1 GCA_004570425.1 Bacillus sp. AZ43 | reverse complement strand
GACGCGGTCGCCGGCCTGCTCGGCGGGAACGGCTCCCGGCCGGACGACCCGGCGGCATCCCCGCGCCGTCCGGCGTCCGGGGGGCTGCGGGACGTGGTCGGCGCCGTCGCCTCGGCGGTGGGGGCCGCCTTCACCCCTGGTCCCGAGCAGCCCGCGGGGCCGTCCGGAACGCCGGAACGCTCGCCGGGCGCCCTGCTCGGCGACCTCCTGTCGGCGGCCGCGCCGCGCCTGCCGATCCGCGACGCGGCGCGGCTCCGGCAGGCGCACCCAGGCGCGTCCGACCGCGAGATCGCCGACGCGCTGGTGGCGCGCGCGGCGCGGGCGACCTCGACGATCGGCGCCGCCACCGGCGGGTTGTCGGCGGCGCACTGGCTCGCCCCGCCGTCGCTGCTCGCGCTGCCGCTGGAGCTCGGCGCCGAGACCCTCCTGGTCGCCGGCGTCGAGGTGGTGCTGATCGGCGAGCTGCACGAGCTGCACGGCCGCGCCCCCGCCGGTGACGCCCGGACACGGGCCGGCGCCTACGTCGCCGCCTGGTCGGCGCAGCGGTCCGTCGAGGGCGCGGGCGCGACGGGCCTGGGCTCGCTGCTGGGCACGGCCGGCCTCCGGGCCCTGCAGCGGCGGCTCACCCGGCGGCTGGCCGGCGCGGTTCCCGCGGCCGCGCCGCTGCTGATCGGGGCGGCGGTCGCCGGGCGGGCCAACCGCCGCGCCACGGAGAAGCTGGCCGACGAGGTCCTGGCCGACCTGCGTGCGGCCCGGCCGCTGGCCTGACGCCTTATAGGGTCGGGAACGTGCCCGACTCGACCCCGCCGACGCTCGACGTCCCGGTCCGGCTGTCCTCGCCGGCGGACGTCGCGCCGAGCTACGCCCTGCCCGGTGACGCGGGCGCGGACCTGTCGCTGGCGGAGGACGTCGAGCTGGCCCCCTTCGAGCGCGCGCTGGTGGGTACCGGGGTGGCCGTGGCGATCCCGGAGGGCTACGCCGGCTTCGTGCACCCGCGCTCGGGACTGGCGCACCGCCTCGGCCTGAGCCTGGTGAACGCGCCGGGCACCATCGACGCCGGCTACCGCGGCGAGATCAAGGTCAACCTGGTCAACCTGGACCCGACCACGCCGATCACCCTCCGACGGGGGGACCGCATCGCGCAGCTGGTCGTCCAGCCGGTGGTCCGGGCCCGGTTCCTCCCGGTGGACGAGCTGCCGGACAGCGAGCGGGGCAGCGGCGGGCACGGTTCGACCGGGGGCCACGGAGCCAGTCAGGGGGCCGCAGCGGCTCGGGAAGGACAGGGCTGAGATGCCGTTCGGACGCCGGCGGAACCGGATCGACCGCAGCCTGCGGGAGCGGGGCGTGCCACCGGAGCCGCAGCTCCGCGAGCGGGAGGTGGCCGAGACCAGCGGCCCCTGGGACGTCGCGGACGCCCCGCAGGACGGCGTGGCCCGGATCGACCTCGGCTCGATCCGGCTGCCCGCACTGCCCGGCACCGACCTGCGGGTCGAGCTGAACAAGCAGCAGAAGGTGATCGGCGCGACCCTGCGGGCGGGTGACTCGATGCTCCAGGTGTCGGCGTTCGCCGCGCCCCGGGCCGACGGCATCTGGGACTCCGTGCGGCAGGACCTGGTGACGAGCGCCTCCGGCCAGGGCGGCTCGCTGCGCGAGGTCGACGGTCCCTTCGGGCCCGAGCTGGCCGGCACGATCGTGGCCCCCGCGCCCGCCCCGGCCGGCCAGCCCGCGGGGCAGCCGGTGCGCCGGGCCGCCCGGTTCCTCGGTGTCGACGGCCCCCGGTGGTTCCTCCGCGGGCTGATCACCGGGCCCGCGGCCGAGAGCGCCGAGGCGGCCGCGACCCTCGAGTCGGTCTTCCGCGGCATCGTCGTCGTCCGCGGCAGCGCGCCCATGCCGGTGCGCGAGCAGCTGCCCCTGACCCTGCCGGCCCAGGCCGCCGCGCAGCTGGCCAAGCAGCAGGAGGCGGCGGGCGGGCCGCCGGCCGCCCCGCCCGCCGGCTGACTCCCCGGAGGGACGTCGGCCCTCCCGGCCCCTGCGCGCCGTACGCTGGATCCGTGACCGAGACCCGATCGCCGAGCTGGCTGTCGCGCACCCTGCAGCGGCTCACGGCGGACGACCAGGCGATCGACGCGCAGGAGCTGCGCGCCGAATCGGCCAGTGCCGGCTGCGAGCCCGTGGGGTCCTGCCGCAAGGGGGAGGTGGTCACCGTGACCGGCCGGCTGAAGTCGGTCGTGTACACCCCGCGGGAGACCGTCCCCACGCTCGAGGCGGAGCTCTTCGACGGCTCCGGCTCGGTCACGCTGGTCTGGCTCGGGCGCCGGCGGATCCCCGGCATCGAGCCCGGCCGCACGCTCACCGCCCGCGGCCGGTTCGCCGCCTTCGACGGCAAGCGCGTCATCTACAACCCCTGGTACGAACTGGGTTCCTGCTGAGCACCGGCGACGTGGACGGCACCCAGGGGGAGAAGCCGGCGACCGACGCGTCGGGGGAGCCGGGGACGGGCGCTCCGCGGGACGAGGCCGGCGAGCCGCCCGTGGTGTTCGACCGGCACCTCGTGCTCGAGCAGCTGGGCGGCTGGCGCGGCATGGTCGACGCCACCCTGCCCACCGTCGCGTTCATCGTGGCCAACTCCGTCGGCGGCCTGCGCACCGGCATCTGGTCGGCCCTCGGCGCCGCGCTGCTGGTCTTCGTGCTGCGGCTGGTCCGGCGGGAGAGCGTGCAGCAGGCGGTCAGCGGGCTGTTCGCCGTCGGCATCGCGGTGGCCATCGCCGCCGCCTCCGGGCAGGCTCGCGACTACTTCGTGCTCGGCATCCTGCGCAACGTCGCGCTGGGCGCGGTCCTGCTCGGCTCGATCGCCTTCCGCTGGCCGCTCGTCGGCGTGATCGCGGAGTTCCTGGCGCCGAGCCACCTGGGGGCGATGGCGTCGCACTCCGTGCCCGGCCTGCGCCGGCGCCTGGACAGCGCCCGCGCCACCCTCCACCGCGCGGTGCCGGTACCCGAGGTACCCCGTGGCGAGAAGGACCCCGAACCCGAGCGGCACTGGCGCGACGACCCGCGCATGCTCCGCGCCTACGCCTGGCTGACCGTCCTGTGGGGCGGGGTATTCCTGCTGCGCGGCGGCGTCCAGTGGCTGCTGTACCTGCAGTCGGAGGACGACGTCACGGCCCTGGGCACCGTGTCCCTCGTGCTGGGCCTGCCGGTGACGGCGATCGAGATCGTGGTCACCCTCTGGGTGGTGTCCCGGCTGCACCGCCACCGCGCGACGGCGGGTCCCGCCGCTTAGACGGGGCCGGCCCCGTTCCCGGGGGCGAGCACGGTCTTCAGCTGGTCCTCGACCTCGGCGTGGGTGACGAACAGCAGCTCGTCGCCGGCCTCGAGCGGCTCGTCCGGCGAGGGCGTGATGACGCGCTCGCCGCGCAGGATGGCGGTGAGCACCGTCTCGCGGGGGAGGGGCACCTCGCGCAGCGGCTTGCCGACCCACGGAGTGTCCTCGGCCAGGGTGATCTCGACCAGGTTGGCCGCGCCCTTGCGGAAGCTCATGAGCCGGACGACGTCGCCCACGGTCACCGCCTCCTCGACCAGCGCCGCGAGCACGCGCGGCGTGGACACCGCGACGTCGACGCCCCACGCCTCGGTGTAGAGCCACTCGTTGCGTGGGTCCTTGACCCGGGCGACGACGCGGTTGACCGCGAACTCGGTCTTGGCCAGCAGCGAGACGACGAGGTTGGCCTTGTCGTCGCCGGTCGCGGCGACGACCACGTCGCAGGTGGCCAGCTGCGCCTCCTCGAGCGAGGAGACCTCGCAGGCGTCGGCCTGCACCCACTCCGCGCCGGGCACCGAGCGGGTGCGGACCTTGCGGCCGTCCTTCTCGATGAGCATGACCTGGTGGCCGTTGCCCAGCAGCTCACCGGCGATGGAGCGGCCGACGGCGCCGGCGCCGACGATGGCGACCCGCATCAGTGCCCGCCTCCCTGGGGTCCCTGCTCGACGACCTCGTGGACGCGGCCGGTGATGTCGTCGGTGGTGGCGACGACGAGCTGGTCGCCGTCCTGCAGCACCGTGGTCGGCGTGGGCAGCTGGGCCTCGCCGAAGCGGACGACCCAGGCGGCCCGCGCGCCCGAGGCGGCCTCCAGGTCGGCCAGCTTGCGGCCCACCCAGCCCTCGGTGACGGTGACCCGCATCAGCAGCACCTTGCCGGTCGGCTCCCGCCACAGCTCGCTGACCTTCACCGAGAGCAGCTCGCGCAGCAGGCGGTTCACCGTCCACGGGACAGTGGCCACGCTGGGGATCCCCATGCGCTCGTAGACCTCGGCCCGCTTGGAGTCGTAGATCCGGGCGACGACGTGCTGGACGCCGAAGGTCTCCCGGGCCACCCGTGCGCTGATGATGTTCGAGTTGTCGCCGCTGCTCACGGCGGCGAAGGCGCCGGCGGAGTCGATCCCCGCGTCGAGGAGCGTCTGCCGGTCGAAACCGAGGCCGGTGACCTGCCGGCCGGCGAACTCGGGGCCCAGGCGGCGGAACGCGGCCGGGTCCTGGTCGATCACGGCGACGCTGTGCCCCGCGTCCTCGAGCCGCCGGGCGATGGCGGAGCCGACGCGTCCGCAGCCCATCACGACCACGTGCACGTCGAACTCCCGCAAGCCTCGTCGCGCGAGCGCCGACCGCCGCGCGTACCGGGCGCGAAGCTACACCCGGCGCGGGCGCCGTTGCGGCCGCGGAGGGTGATCTCCCTCCGTCGGGCGGGGCGCGCGGCCCGGGCGGCGGCATCCGGTGCCATTCGCTCCGTACCATCGCCGCCGTGCCACGCCTGTCCGAGCTCGGACAACTCCCGAAACGGCTCGTCCTCGGACGCGCCGTCCGCAGCGACCGCCTGGGCGAGTCGCTGCTGCCGAAGCGCTACGCGCTACCCATCTTCGCCAGCGACCCGCTGTCCTCCGTGGCCTACGCCACGCAGGAGATCCTGATCGTCCTGACCCTGGCGGGGACGGCATTCCTCTACCTGGCGCCATGGCTGGCGATGGCCGTCGTGCTGCTCCTGATCACCGTCGTCCTCAGCTACCGGCAGGTGGTGCGCGCCTACCCCTCGGGTGGCGGCGACTACGAGGTCGCGATGAAGAACCACGGGCAGTTCGCCGGGCTCGTCGTCGCCAGCGCGCTGCTGGTCGACTACGTCCTCACCGTGGCGGTGTCGGTGTCGGCGGGCACGGACAACATCATCTCGGCGTTCCCGTCGCTCCACCAGCACCGCGTGCTGATCGCCGTCGGCCTCGTCGCCGTGCTCGCCGCGGCCAACCTGCGTGGGCTCCGGGAGTCGGGCAAGGCCTTCGCCCTGCCGACGTACCTGTTCATCGCCAGCATCGGCGTGATGATCGTGACCGGGCTCGTCCGGTGGTACTTCGGTGGCGGGCTGGTGTCGGAGACGGCGCAGTACACGGTCACGCCGGAGCCGGACTACGACCAGCTCGCCGGGGTGGCCCTGGTGCTGTTCGCGCTGCGCGCCTTCGCGTCCGGCTGCACCGCGCTGACCGGCGTCGAGGCGATCGCCAACGGCGTCCCGGCGTTCCGCCCGCCGAAGAGCCGGAACGCGGCGACGACGCTGGCCCTGATGGGCGGCATCGCCGCGACGATGTTCGCCGGTGTCACGGCGCTCGCCCTGATGGCCGACGTCAAGTACGTCGAGCACCCCTGCGACCTCGAGGGTTTCGCGAACTGCGAGACCGAGCCCCAGCGGACCGTCATCGCGCAGATCGCCGCCGCCACGTTCGGCGGCGACGGCTCGATCGGCTTCTACGTCATCCAGGCCGCGACGGCGCTGGTGCTGATCCTGGCGGCCAACACCGCCTTCAACGGCTTCCCGCTGCTCGGGTCGGTGCTCGCCCAGGACCGGTTCATGCCCCGCCAGCTGCACACCCGCGGCGACAAGCTGGTGTTCAGCAACGGCATCCTGCTGCTCGCCGGGTTCGCCGCGCTGCTCATCGTCGCCTTCGACGCCGACGTCACCCGGCTGATCCAGCTCTACATCATCGGTGTCTTCACCAGCTTCACCATCGGCCAGTGGGGCATGGTCCGGCACTGGAACCGGGAGATGCGCGCCGAGCAGGACGCGTCCGCCCGCCGCCGGATGCGCCGGTCGCAGGTCATCAACGCCGTCGGCGGCAGCCTCACCACCGTCGTCCTGGTGATCATCGTGGTCACGAAGTTCACCCACGGCGCGTGGCTGGTCGTCGTGGCGATGCCGATCCTGTTCGGCCTGATGCGGGCGATCAACCGGCACTACTCGAACGTCTCCGACCAGCTGGTGCCCGACTCGGCGTCCCGGCTCCTGCCGAGCAAGGTGCACGCCGTCGTCCTGGTGTCCAAGGTGCACAAGCCGACGCTGCGGGCTCTGGCGTTCGCCAAGGCCACCCGCCCCGACGCGCTCACTGCGCTGACGGTCAACGTGGACGACGCCGACACCCGGCAGCTGCAGGCCGACTGGGAGCGCTTCGACATCCCGGTGCCGCTGACCGTCGTCGAGTCGCCGTACCGGGAGATCACCCGCCCGGTCGTCGACTTCGTCAAGGGCATCCGCCGCGACAGCCCCCGTGAGCTGGTCGTGGTCTTCGTGCCGCAGTACGTGGTCGGGCACTGGTGGGAGAACGCGCTGCACAACCAGAGCGCGCTGCGGCTGCGCGCCCGGCTGCAGTTCCAGCCCGGCGTGATGATCACCACGGTGCCGTGGCAGCTGGAGAGCTCCATCGGCCGGGACGACGACGGGTCGCGCGGTGGCCCGGCGCCCGGCGACCTGCGCCGCGGGGTCACCGACGACGAGGTCGAGCCGACTCCTTATGGCTGAAGGACCCCCTGCCCCCCACGCCTCGCGAGCTCGGCGCGGGCCCCTGCAGGGGGCCAAGGGGCTCGGGTGGCTCGGCCGCGAGTTCGAGGTCACCGTGGGCGCTGTCGCGCACGGGGGGCACTGCGTCGCGCGGCACGAGGGTCGGGTGGTCTTCGTGCGGCACACCCTGCCCGGTGAGCGGGTCCGGGTGCGGGTGACCGAGGACCGGCATCCCGGCTTCTGCCGCGCCGACGCCATCGAGGTGGTGGAGGCCTCGCCCGACCGGGTCGAGCGGCCCTGCCCGTACTCCGGTCCGGGGAAGTGCGGCGGCTGCGACTGGCAGCACGTCGACCCCGCGGCGCAGCGACGGCTCAAGGCGGCCGTGGTCGCCGAGCAGTTCGCGCGCCTGGCCGGCATCGACGTCGACGTGAGGGTCGAGGAGCTGCCCGGCGGGCCGCTGCGCTGGCGGTCGCGGGCCCGGTTCGCCGTCGACCGCTCGGGCGCGCCCGGGCTGCGCCGGCACCGCTCGCACGACGTCGTCGTCCTCGACGACTGCCCGATCACCGTGGAGCCGGCGGCGGCCGCCGTCCTCGGCCGGCGCTGGCCGGGCGCGGGCGCCGTCGACGTGTCGGTCGACTCGACCGGCGCCGTGACCACCAGCCGGCTGGACCGGCAGGGCCGGCCGACGTCGAGCCGGGTGGTGCGGCCCGGTGGTGACCTGCCCGAGGAGCCGGTCGGCCGCGCGGAGCGTCGCGCGGGCGGCCGCGACTGGGAGGTCGAGGGGACCGGCTTCTGGCAGGTGCACCCCGCCGCGGCCGACGCCCTCGTCGGGGCCGTCACCGCGTTCGCCGGCGTCCGCCCCGGCGAGACGGTGCTCGACCTCTACGCCGGTGCCGGGCTGTTCGGCGGGGCGCTCGCGCCCGCTGCCGGCGCGGAGGGGCGGGTGGTCTGCGTGGAGGCCGACCCGGGCGCCTGCGCCGCCGCCGACGCCAACCTGTCGGGGTTCCCGCAGGCCGAGGTCTGGGAGGGCGCCGTGGACGCCGCCGGGCTCGGCGACCTCCTGGCGGAGCTCGGGACCCCGGACGTCGTCGTCCTGGACCCGCCGCGGGCCGGCGCCGGCCGGGAGGTGAGCCGGCTGCTCGCCGCGAGCGGCGCGCGGGCCGTGGTGTACGTGGCGTGCGACCCGGCCGCCCTGGCCCGGGACGTCGCCGTCCTGGCCGACGCGGGGTGGCAGCTGGCCGCCGTCCGGGCCTTCGACGCCTTCCCGATGACCGCGCACGTGGAGTGCGTGGCCCTGCTGACGCCCGGCGTGTGACCTGCGTCATCCCCGGGTAGCCTGCCCGCCATGGCCCGGACTGCCGCGTTCGTCGGCGCTGCCGCCATCCTCGCGCTCGGCGGCTACGCCGCGCTGCCCGACGAAGAACCCCGGTACATCGGCGACATGCCGTCGGCCCTGCAGCAGCCGGAGCCCGAGCGGCCACCGGCGCCGCGCTCCGACCCCGGACCGGCGGCCGGTGGCCCGCCGCCCCCGGTCCAGGGGCCCTCGCCGGTGATCCCCGAGGCCCCCAGCGGTACACCGGCGGGTCCGGGGGAGCGCGTGCCCGCCCCGGCCGGCGACACCTCCCTCGGCTACCAGCCCGGGTCGACGGCGGGGGACGACTCGGTGCCACCCGGCGGCGTCCTGGATCCGGTGACCGGCCTGCTCACCGGGCTCGTCGACGCGGTGGGTGGCCTCGTCGACTGCGTGCTGGAGCTGCCCACCTGCCTGGGGAGCGTCGTGGACGGCGGCACGGGGGCCGGAGAGCCGACCGGCTAACGTCTGGGTGTGCCCACGTGGGAATACGCCTCCGTCATCACCGCCAACGACGCCGAGTCGCAGCGAGCCGGGGTCAGCGTCAAGCTCCCCGGCGGACAGTCCGAACGCCAACAGGGGGACACCAGCTCGGTGCTCAACCGGCTGGGCGCCGAGGGCTGGGAGCTGGTGAGCTACCACTCCAGCGGCGCCGGCACCTGGGGCTTCGAGCAGTTCTGGCTCAAGCGGCAGAAGGACGGCTGACCCCGGCCGTCGGCACCGCCGGGGAGACTGGCCCGGTGACCGCCACCGTCCCGCCGGGCTGGCCGGAGGAGGTGCGCCCGCCGGGTGCGCCCGACTGGGAGCGCACGGCCGTCGCCTGGTTGTTCGACCTCGTGCCGCCCGACTACCGGGCCCACGAGGTGCTGCGCCGCTACCCCGTGCTGCTGGCCCGCTTCGCCGGCGACCACGTGGCCGCCGGGCTCGAGGCCGCGCGCGCGGGGTGGCGCACGGTCCGCGTGGAGTTGGCCGACCAGCTGCCGGCCGACGCGATCGACGCGGCGATGGTGGCCTACGAGCGCGAGGGCGCGCGGCTCGCGGCGGCCGCGCGCGGGGTCGAGGTGGTCGCCGCCGCGCTGCGGGGCGAGCGCTGGGTCCCCCGGCTCTGATCGGGTGTGACCTGCATCCGGTCCTCGCCCGCGGCCCGAAGAGCGGGAAAGCGCAGTTACAGTTGATCGGCGGCTGCCCGGCAGCTGCTGCCGACCGAGAGGACACCGTCGAGCCGTGCCGCTGCTGCGATCGCTGCGGGGCCCCGAGGACGTCAGAGCCCTGAGGCCCGAAGACCTGCCCGCCCTGGCCGCGGAGATCCGCGACGCCCTGGTGACCAGCGTCGCGAAGACCGGTGGCCACCTGGGGCCCAACCTCGGTGTCGTCGAGCTGACCATCGCCCTGCACCGGGTGTTCGAGTCGCCGCGCGAGCCGATCGTGTTCGACACCGGCCACCAGGCCTACGTGCACAAGATGCTCACCGGACGCGTCGACGGCTTCGCACGGCTGCGCCAGCGCGGCGGGCTGTCGGGCTACCCCTGCCGTGCCGAGAGCGAGCACGACTGGGTCGAGAACAGCCACGCCTCCACCTCGCTGTCCTACGCCGACGGGCTCGCCAAGGCCTTCGCCGTGCGGGGTGACCTGCGGCCGGTGGTCGCCGTCGTCGGCGACGGCGCGCTCACCGGCGGCATGGCGTGGGAGGCGCTGAACAACATCGCCGCCTCGCAGGACCGCCCGGTCGTCATCGTGGTCAACGACAACGGCCGCTCGTACTCGCCGACGATCGGCGGGGTCGCCGACGCGCTGGCCACCCTGCGGCTGCGGCCCGGCTACGAGCAGGCGCTCGACGCCGTCCGTCAGGCGCTGCACCGCGCTCCGGTCGTCGGGTCGGCGCTGTACGACGCGCTGCACGCGATCAAGAAGGGCCTCAAGGACGTCCTCTCGCCCCAGGGCATGTTCGAGGACCTCGGGCTGAAGTACGTCGGCCCCGTCGACGGGCACGACATCGAGATGCTGGAGTCGGCGCTGCGCCGCGCCCGGTCGTTCGGCGGGCCGGTCATCGTGCACGCCGTCACCACCAAGGGCTTCGGGTACGCGCCGGCCGAGACCGACCAGATCGACGCCTGGCACGCCACCGGTACGTTCGACCCGGACAGCGGCACGTCGACCGTCGCGGCGCGGGACTGGACGACGGCGTTCTCCGACGAGCTGGTGCGCATCGGTGCCGAGCGCTCCGACGTCGTCGCCATCACCGCGGCGATGCTGCACCCCACCGGCCTGGCCGCCTTCGCCGAGCGGTTCCCCGAGCGGACCTTCGACGTCGGCATCGCCGAGCAGCACGCCCTCACCTCGGCCGCGGGCCTGGCGATGGGTGGGCTGCACCCGGTGGTCGCCGTCTACTCGACGTTCCTCAACCGGGCCTTCGACCAGCTCCTCATGGACGTCGCCCTGCACCGGCAGCCGGTCACCGTCGTCCTCGACCGGGCCGGCGTCACCGGTACCGACGGCGCCTCGCACAACGGCATGTGGGACATGTCGATCCTGTCGGTCGTCCCCGGGCTGCGGCTGGCCGCGCCGCGCGACGAGTCGACGCTGCGCGAGGCGCTGCGCGAGGCGGTCGCGGTGACCGACGGGCCCACGGTCGTGCGCTTCCCGAAGGGCGCCCCGCCGGTCGAGATCCCGGCCCTGGAGCGTCGTGGCCCGGTCGACGTGCTGCGGCGCGCGGCCCGTGGCGACGTCCTGCTGGTCGCCGTCGGCTCGATGGTGCCGACCTGCCTCGCGGTCGCCGAGCGGGCCGCCGACCACGGCATCGAGGTGACCGTCGTCGACCCGCGCTGGGTCCTGCCGGTCGCCCCGGAGCTCGTGGAGCTCGCCGCCGGGCACCGGCTCGTCGTCACCGTCGAGGACGGCGGCCGCGCCGGGGGAGTCGGGACGACCCTCTCGCAGGCGCTGCAGGACCGGGAGTGCGACGTCCCGGTGCGTGCCGTCGGGCTTCCCCAGGAGTTCTTCGACCACGGGACCGTCGGCCAGGTGCGGGCCGACGCCGGCCTGACCGAGCAGGACATCGCCCGCCGCGTCGTCGAGTGGGCGGCCAAGCTGGGGGAGCGCGCCGACAACCACGTCGTCGAGCCCATCGACAACGCGTGATCGCCGAGATCCAGGTGGCGCCGTCGCCTCCTGGTACGCCCGGTGACCGGCACGCGCACGTGGAGGCCGCCATCGCGGTGATCCAGGCGTCCGGACTCCGCTACGAGGTCGGGGCGCTCGGCACCACGCTCGAGGGCGAGGCCGACACGGTATGGGCGACCCTGCGGGCGGCGCACGAGGCGATGCTCGCCGCCGGCGCCGACACCGGCATCTCGCACATCAAGGTCGCGTCGGTCGACCGCACGATCGAGAGCCTCACCCACAAGTTCCGCTGACCCCTCGGCCGCGCGGGGCAGGCCCGAGTTCACTGGGTGGCGGCCGGGTGCGCCGTCGACCGCGAACCTGCCTACGACACCGCGAACTCGAAGCCGTCCCGCGCGAACGACGACGGCCCGGCTCCCTCGCCGTTGAGGGGCCGGGCCGTCGCGTCAGGTGGGGGCTACGCGGGCAGCGAGGCCACGCCCCGCGGCAGGAACCGCGATCCGGTGACCTTCTCCGAGACGCCGGTCCGGTCCAGGTAGGCGGAGATGCCGCCCAGCCAGAACGGCCAGCCCGCGCCGAGGAGCATGCAGAGGTCGATGTCCTGCACGGCCTGCACGACGCCCTCGTCCAGCATCAGCCGGATCTCCTGCGCCAGCGCCTCGACGGCCCGCTCGCGCACCTGGTCCTCGGTGAGCGGGGAGTCGCCGGCGTCGATGCCCGCGAGGTCGGGGTCGACGACGCCCGGCTCGCTGTACACCGACGACTTGCCGAGCTCGACCATCTTCTTGAGCCCCTCACCGACGGAGAACCGGTCGGGGAAGGCCTCGTGCATGCGCTCGGCCACGTGCAGCGCCACCGGCGGGCCGACGAGCGTGAGCAGCTCGAACGGCGTCATCGGCAGGCCCAGCGGGTCCAGCGCGCGGTCGGCGACCGCCACGGGCGTGCCCTGCTCCACCGACGCGGTCACCTCGCCGAGGAAGCGGGTGAGCAGCCGGTTGACCACGAACGCCGGGGCGTCCGCGACCAGCACGCACGACTTCTTCAGCGACTTGCCGACGGCGAAGGCGGTGGCCAGCGTGGCGTCGTCGGTCTGCTCGGCCCGCACGACCTCCAGCAGTGGGAGGACGGCGACCGGGTTGAAGAAGTGCAGGCCGACCACGCGCTCGGGGTGCTCGAGCTTGGAGGCCATCTCGGTCACCGACAGCGCCGAGGTGTTGGTCGCCAGCACGCACGTCTCGGACACGACCGCTTCGACTTCACGGAACACCTGCTGCTTGACCGACATCTCCTCGAAGACGGCCTCGATGACGAGGTCGGCGTCGGCGAAGACGTCCTTGGACAGCGAGCCGGTGACCAGGCCCTTGAGCTGGTTGAGCTTGTCCTGGTTGAGCCGGCCGCGCAGGGCCAGCTTGTCCAGCTCGCCGTGCACGTAGGCCACGCCCTTGTCCACGCGCGCCTGGTCGATGTCGGTCAGCACGACCGGCACCTTCAGCTGGCGGACGAACAGCATCGCCAGCTGGGAGGCCATGAGGCCCGCGCCCACGACGCCGACCTTGGTGACCTTGCGGGCCAGCGACTTGTCCGGCGCACCGGCCGGCCGCTTCGCCCGCTTGTTGACCAGGTCGAAGGAGTACAGCGAGGCCCGCAGCGGGTCGCTCATCAGCAGCTCGGTGAGCGCGTCGTCCTCGGCCCTGGTGCCGGCGGTGAAGGCCTCGCCCTCGACGCCGTTGCGCGCCAGGTCGAGCAGGTCGACCGAGCGGACGGCGCCCGGGGAGGCGTTCCGGGTGCGCGCGGCGACGATCCCGCGGGCGCGCTCGATGGCGCCGTCCCAGGCCGACCGGTCGACCTCGGGACGCTCCACGGACACCGAGCCGCCGAGCACGCCGACCGCCCACTCGAGCGACCGCTCGAGGAAGTCCGCGGGCTCCAGGACGGTGTCGGCGATGCCGAGCTTCGCCGCCTTCGGCGCCGGGGTCATCTTGTTCTGCGCCAGGGCGTTCTCGACGATCACCGTGACGGCGGCGTCGATGCCGATCAGGTTCGGCAGCAGCTGCGTGCCGCCCCAGCCGGGCACCAGCCCGAGGAACGCCTCGGGGAAGGCGACCATCGCCGTCGACGCCATCGTCCGGTAGTGGCAGTGCAGCGCCAGCTCCAGGCCGCCGCCCAGCGCCACGCCGTTGACGAAGGCGAACGTCGGCACCGGCGAGTCCTTCAGCCGGCGGAACACCCGGTGCCCGGTCTCGGCGATCTCCCGCGCCGCGGTCGCGTCGGTGACCGACGGGACGCCGGAGAGGTCCGCACCCACGGCGAAGATGAACGGCTTGCCGGTCACACCGATCGCCACGGGGGCGGGGGAGTGGGCGGCGATCTCGTCCAGGGCCGCGTCCAGCGACGCCAGCCCGCCGGGGCCGAACGTCGACGGGCGGGTGTGGTCGTGCCCGTTGTCGATCGTGATCAGCGCGAACTCGCCGGAGAGGCCGGGCAGGTTGAGGAACCGGACCTTGGCCTCGGTGACGACCTCGTTCTCGAACACGGGCTTGCTCTGGGTGCTGGTCACTTGTCGCCCTCCCAGTTGGGGTTCTCCCAGATCACGGTGGCGCCCATGCCGAGGCCGACGCACATGGCGGTGAGGCCGTAGCGGACGTCGGGTCGCTCGGCGAACTGCCGCGACAGCTGGGTCATGAGGCGGACGCCGGAGGACGCCAGCGGGTGGCCGACGGCGATGGCGCCGCCCCACGGGTTGACCCGCTCGTCGTCGTCGGCGATGCCGAAGTGGTCGAGGAAGGCCAGCACCTGGATGGCGAAGGCCTCGTTGAGCTCGAAGAGGCCGATGTCGTCGATGGTCAGGCCGGTGCGCTGCAGGGCCCGCTCCGTCGAGGGCACCGGGCCGATGCCCATCACCTCGGGCTCCACGCCGACGAAGCCGTAGCCCACCAGCCGCATGCCGACGTTCAGCCCGAGCTCGACCGCCACGTCCTCGGCGGCCAGCAGGCAGCCGGTGGCGCCGTCGTTGAGACCGGCGGCGTTGCCGGCGGTCACGTGTCCGTGCGGGCGGAACGGGGTCTTCAGCGTGGCGAGCTGCTCCAGCGTCGTCCCGGGCCGCGGCGGCTCGTCGACGGTCGCGACGCCCCAGCCGTTCTCGGCCGAGCGCGTCGCCATGGTCACCAGCTCCGGACCGATCTGCCCGTTGGCGACGGCCTTGGCGTACTTCTGCTGGCTGGCCAGCGCGAACGCGTCGGCGCGCTCCTTGGTCAGGTGCGGGAAGCGGTCGTGCAGGTTCTCCGCGGTCGAGCCCATGACCAGTGCCGAGGGGTCGACCAGCTTCTCGCTGACGATCCGCGGGTTGGGGTCGACGCCCTCGCCCATCGGGTGGCGGCCCATGTGCTCGACACCGCCGGCGATGGCGACGTCGTAGGCGCCGAAGGCGATGCCGCTGGCCGTGGTGGTCACCGCGGTCATGGCGCCGGCGCACATGCGGTCGATCGAGTAGCCGGGCACGGACTTCGGCAGGCCGGCCAGCAGCGCGGCGGTGCGGCCGAGCGTGAGGCCCTGGTCGCCGGTCTGGGTGGTGGCGGCGATCGCCACCTCGTCGACGCGGTCGGCCGGCAGCGCCGGGTTGCGGCGCAGCAGCTCGCGGATGACCCGGACGACGAGGTCGTCGGCGCGGGTCTCGGCGTAGATGCCCTTCGGGCCGGCCTTGCCGAAGGGGGTGCGCACGCCGTCGACGAAGACGACCTCACGCAGCGAGCGGGACATGTGACCTCCGCAGCAGTTCGGGGCCGGCCCGGGAGGGGGCGCGGCACCGGTCAAGTTACCCGCCGGTAACCAAGCGGCCAAGCCGCCACCCCACGTCGGGGGGCGGTGTCCAGGTCACGGTCGGGAAACCGGGCGGAAAGTGTGGTTGCGGTCACACCTCCGGACCCGCCAGGATGTGCCGCCGGAATTCCGATGCATCCCCAACGAATAGGTAGGTCTCCCACCATGGCGCGACCGAGCACCCTGATGACGGCACTGGCGGCGTCCCTCGTCCTCGGCCTGGCGGCGTGCGGCGAGGACAGCGGCGGGGGCGGCGGCGGAGGAGGAGGTGGGGGCGGCGGCGAGGCCGAGGGCAAGGTCGGCGTGATCCTGCCCGACACCGAGTCCTCGGTCCGCTGGGAGAACTTCGACCGGCCCTACCTCGAGGAGGCGTTCGAGGAGGCCGGCGTCGAGTACGACATCCAGAACGCCGAGGGCGACGCCCAGCGGCAGGCCACCATCGCCGAGCAGATGATCACCGAGGGCGCCACCGTCCTCGCGATCGTCAACCTCGACTCGGCGTCGGGTGCGCAGATCCAGGAGCAGGCGGCCGCGGAGGGCGTGCAGACGATCGACTACGACCGGCTCACGCTGGGCGGTCAGGCCGAGTACTACGTCTCCTTCGACAACACCGAGGTCGGGCGGCTGCAGGGCCAGGGGCTCGCGCAGTGCCTCGAGGCCAACGGCGTGACGCAGGGCAACATCGCCTTCCTCAACGGCTCGCCCGACGACAACAACGCCACCCTGTTCTCGCAGGGCGCCCACGAGGTGCTCGACGAGATGACCCAGTACACCCAGGTCGCGGAGCAGGCCGTGCCCGACTGGGACAACCAGCAGGCCGCCACGATCTTCGAGCAGATGTACACGCAGAACGGCGGCAACATCCAGGGCGTGCTGGCCGCGAACGACGGCCTGGCCAACTCGGTGATCCAGATCCTGGGCCGCAACAACGCCGCCGGCGCGAACAACGTGACCGGTCAGGACGCCACGGTGGAGGGCCTGCAGAACATCCTCGCCGGCGACCAGTGCATGACGGTCTACAAGTCGATCCGCGAGGAGGCCAACGCGCTCGCCGAGCTGGCCGTCGCGCTGATCAACGGCGAGGAGGGCGAGACCACGGACACCGTCGAGGACCCCGAGGGCGGGCGTGAGGTGCCCTCGGTCCTGCTGACGCCGGTCGCCATCTTCCGCGACAACGTCAACGACGTCGTCGAGGACGAGTTCGTGACCGCCGAGGAGCTGTGCACCGGCGAGTTCGCCGCCGCCTGCGAGGAGCTCGGCATCGGCTAGCGCTCCCCGGCCGCCGGGGTGCCCGCGACGGGTGCCCCGGCGGCCGCTGCCGCACCGCCACGACTGCGACCGAGAGGCCCGGAGTGTCCGCACCGACCGGCCGTCCCCAGGACGGCACCCCCACCCTGGAACTGCGCGAGGTCGACAAGAGCTTCGGCGCCGTCCAGGTCCTGCACGGCGTCAGCATGAAGGTCTACCCCGGCCAGGTCACCGCGCTCGTGGGTGACAACGGGGCGGGCAAGAGCACGCTCATCAAGGCCATCGCCGGCATCCACGGGATCGACGCCGGCGAGATCCTCTTCGAGGGCCGGCCGGTGTCGATCTCCGGGCCGCGGGATGCCGCAGCCCTCGGCATCGAGGTCGTCTACCAGGACCTCGCGCTCGCGGACAACCTCGACGTCGTCCAGAACATGTTCCTCGGCCGCGAGCGGAGGAACGGCCTGCTGCTCGACGAGGTCTCGATGGAGCAGGCCGCGCGCGAGACCCTCAGCAAGCTGTCCGTCCGCACGCTGAAGTCGGTGCGCCAGCTCGTGTCCAGCCTCTCCGGCGGGCAGCGGCAGACGGTGGCCATCGCCAAGGCGGTGCTCTGGGAGTCCAAGCTGGTCGTCCTCGACGAGCCGACCGCGGCGCTCGGCGTCGCCCAGACCCGCCAGGTGCTCGACCTGGTCCGGCGCCTGGCCGACACCGGCCACGCCGTCGTCTTCATCTCCCACAACATGGTCGACGTCTTCGAGGTCGCCGACCGGGTCGCGGCGCTCTACCTCGGCCGCATGGCGGCCGACATCCCCCTCGCCCAGGTGAACCGCGGCCAGGTGGTCGAGCTCATCACGGCGGGCCGGTCCGGCGACATCGGCATCGCGCCGACCGAGGCCGCCGCGGTGGAGGTCTAGGACCATGTCGAGCACCCTCTCCGCGGCCACCGGCGAGCAGGAGCCCGGTGGCGCGCCGTCCGGCTTCGAGGCCGACCGGACGGCGGACTCGCTGGGCGGCACCGTCCGGGCCTACGTCGACCGCGTGCGGGGCGGCGACCTCGGTGCGCTGCCAGCCATCCTCGGGATCCTGGTCCTGGGCCTGCTGTTCTTCGCGCTGCGGCCGGAGACCTTCCTGACCCCGCGGAACATGGCCAACCTGGCCGACCAGGCCGCGCCGATCATCATCCTCGCGATGGGGCTGGTCTTCGTCCTGCTGCTCGGCGAGATCGACCTGTCGGCCGGCGTGGTGAGCGGGGTCTGCGCGGCCGTGATGGCCAAGCTGCTCGCCGACGCGGGGGCGCCCTGGTACGTCGCGGTGGCCGCGGCGATGCTCACCGGCGTCGTGATCGGGTTGTTCACCGGAAGCCTGGTGGGGCTGATCGGCATCCCGTCGTTCGTCGTCACGCTCGCCCTGTTCCTCGGCTGGCAGGGCTTCACCCTGCGGCTGATCGGGCAGGGCGGCACCGTCCCGGTGCGCGACGACGTCATCACCGCCATCAGCGACAAGAACCTGCCCGTGACGCTCGGCTGGGTCCTGGCGCTGCTGGTCGCGGCGCTCTACGCCGGGCTGCAGCTCAACCGCTGGCGCGTCCAGCGGGCCAAGGGGCTGGCGCACCAGCCGCTGGCCGCGGTGCTGCTGCGGGTGGGCGTGATCGCCCTCGTGGTCGTCCTCGTCACGGCGGTGCTCAGCGTCGACCGGGCCCCGGCCGTGGGCGTCGTCCTGGCCGGCATCCCGTACGCCATCCCCCTGGTGGTCCTGCTCCTCCTGCTGCTGACCTTCGTGCTCGGCCGCACCGCCTTCGGCCGGCACGTGTACGCGGTCGGTGGCAACGCCGAGGCCGCCCGCCGGGCCGGCATCGACGTCACGCGCATCCGGGTCGCCGTCTTCGTCATCGGCTCCACGCTGGCCGCGATCAGCGGCATCGTCGCGGCCGCGCGGCTCGGCTCGGTCGCGCCGGGCTCCGGGGGCGGCAACACGCTGCTGTACGCCGTCGGTGCGGCGGTGATCGGCGGCACCAGCCTGTTCGGTGGCCGGGGCCGCGTCCGCGACGCCGTCCTCGGCGGGCTGGTCGTCGCGATCATCGCCAACGGGCTGGGCCTGCTCGGCACGGAGGCCTACCTGAACTTCATCATCACCGGCGGGGTGCTGCTGCTCGCGGCCAGCGTCGACGCGCTGGCCCGCCGCCGGGCGGCGGCGACCGGGCACTGAAGGAGGCCCTGCTGCAGGGGGGCAGCGGGGTCCTCTCTCAGTCGCCGAAGTCGACGGCGTGGCCGAGCAGGTCGACCCGGCCCAGGGTGACCCCGCCGGAGGTCACCGCCTCCACCGTGTCGGTGCCGAGGGGCATGGGGACGACGGCGACGCCGTCGTGCGCCGGGATCTCCGCCAGGAAGTTCCGGTCGCCGTCGTAGGTGCGCACGAGGGTCACCTGCGGCGGGCCGACGACGACGAGGCTGGTGCTCATCGACGCCCCGGTGGTCCGGTCGACCACCTCGCACGCGGCCGCCAGCACCCGCCGCTCCACCGGCGGGCCGGCCGGGTACACGGCCTCGCCGCAGACGGCGCCCATCACCGAGCCGTCCGGCCCCTCCGGCAAGAGCCACTGCGCCTCCACCACGACCGCCCCGCTCGGCAGCGTGACCGTGACGATCGCGGCCTGTCCGGGCCCGCCGGCCGGCACCGGGCCCACCCAGGGCGCGGACACCCGCACCTCGGCGGCGGACAGGCCGAGTTCCGCGAGCACGCGCTCGACGGCGTAGCCGGCCACCCGTTCACCGAGCTCCGACGGGCGCCCCCGCGGGTAGGAGACGGTTGCCGCCTGCCCCGCGTCATCGCGCGGGATCGACCACGGCATGTCCCGCGCCTCGATCCGCCCCTGCCGCATGACGCGGTAGGAGGTGGAGCCGTCGTAGGGCCGGGGGAACGGCGACACCTGCGCGATGGCGATCCCGTCCTCGGTGTCGAGTTCCAGCCACTCCCGGGTCGTCTCGCCGTCCGCGCCGATCTGCGGTCGCCGCGACACCTCGACGACGTCGCCCGGCGCCGCGACCACCACCAGGGCGCCGTTGCGCGGGTCGGTGAGCGCCAGCGGCCAGTCGGTCGCCACGGTGGACGGCTCGAGGACCATGGCCATCTCCGCGACGGTCGCGTCCGGCGGCCCGGCGAACCAGGCGGCGGCGAGCTCGTCGTGCGGGACGACGTCCTCCGGGACGCCGGTGAGCTCCGGCCCGGCGAACGTCATCCGCCCGATCACCAGCGCCCACCGACCGCCGGGGACGTCGCCGGCGAACACCACCGAGCGGGCGTCGACCGGGGGGTCGGGCAGGTGGTACAGGACCGTGCCGTCGGCCGCCCGCACCGGCGAGCCGTCGGACCAGGGGAGCGACCGCACCCCTTCCACGAAGGCGTGGTCGCCGGCGAGCGAGCCCCGGGTCGGGTGGTCGAAGAACTCCGAGCCCGCGCTCGCCTGGGTCGGGCGGACGGGGATCGAGGCAGGTGCGGACGCGACCCCGGACCCCGGTGTCGCCCCCGGCTCGCCGTCGACGACCTGCGGCACCGCGACACCGACCAGGACCAGGCAGCCCAGCCCGGCCACCAGGTTCCGGCGGGCCCGGCGGCGGGCGTCCGCGGCCGTGGCGATGTCCCCGGCCAGGCGGCGGGGGTCCGACGACGGCCGGCCGGCGCGGTCGGCGAGCGCCTCGAGCCGGGAACGCAGCTCGTCCTCCGCGCTCACCGGGTCAGCTCCGGGCCTCGGGCGACGTCCGGCGCGAGCGCCGCCCGCAGGCGGGCCAGCCCCCGGGCGGCCTGGGTGTTGACGGTGCTCTCCGAGCAGCCCATCGCCTGCGCGGTCTGCAGCTCGGAGAGGTCCTCGTAGTAGCGGAGGACGACGGTGGCGCGCATCCGCGGCGGCAGTCCGCCCAGGGCGCGGCGCAGCTCCTCGCCGGCGTCGACCCGGTCGGCTGCCTCCGCGACCGGGACGTCGGGCAGCCGGTCGGTGGGCTGCTCCCGGTGCCAGGCGCGGCGGCGCCAGCTGGTGTGCGTGGTCACCAGGGCGCGGCGCACGTACGCCGTGGGGTCGCCCCTGCGGGTGATCCGGTCCCAGTGCCGGTAGGTCTTCATCAGCGCCGTCTGCACGAGGTCCTCCGCGTGGCCGCGGTCTCCGGTGAGGAGGAAGGCCAGGCGCAGCAGCGGCTCCTGCCGCCGGGCGACGAAGTCGGGGAAGGGCTCGGGGCCCGCACCCGCGTCCTCGCCGTCCACGCCCGTCTCCTCACCGCCCGCTGCCCTCTCCACGCAGCAGCGTCCCGCGTGGACCCCACGGGCGACCGTCACGAATCCGTAACGGCGGAGGGGAGGGTCAGGCGCGGGCGACGGCGTCGGTGAGGACGTCCAGGGTGAGCTCGATCTGCCACTCCCGCGCACCGCCGGCGCGCAGCGCCCCGGCGACGCCGGCGGCGTCCCGGGGCTCGGGCGGGCTCCACATGAGCCGCCGGACCAGATCCGGGGACAGGATGTTCTCGACGGGGACCGAGTGCTTCTCCGACAGCTCCGCCAGTCCCGCGCGCGCGACCTGCAGGCGGGTGGCGGCCGCCGGGTCGCGGTCGGCCCAGCGGTTGACCGGAGGCGGTCCGTCGCCGGACCTGCTGTGCGGCGGGAGCTCCGACTCCGGCAGCGCCCGGCCCCGGGCGATGGCGCCGTACCAGGTGGCGACCAGCTTGCGGTTGGCGCGCCCGCGGAAGACCGGCAGCTCCAGCAGCGCGCCCTCGTTCGCCGGGTCGGCCTGGACGGCGGCGACCATCGCCGAGTCGGGCAGGACGCGGCCGGGCGCGACGTCCCGGCGGCGGGCGAGGTCGTCGCGGGCCTGCCAGATCGAGCGCAGCATCCCGAGCTGGCGGCGGCTGCGCAGCCCGTGCACGCCCGACGTCCGCCGCCACGGGTCGGTCCTGGGAGCCGGTGGGCCGGCCGCGAGGATCGCCTCGAACTCCTGCCGCGCCCACTCGGTCTTGCCCTGCTCCTCGAGGATGGCGGCGAGGGCGTCCCGGAGGTCGACGAGCACCTCCACGTCCAGGGCGGCGTAGACGAGCCACTCCTCGGGCAGTGGCCGGGTGCTCCAGTCCGCGGCGGAGTGGCCCTTCACGAGCGAGAACCCGAGCAGGGACTCCACCACCGCCCCGAGACCCACCCGGGGCAGCCCGGCGAGACGCGCGGCGAGCTCGGTGTCGAAGATGCGCGCGGGGACCAGGCCGATCTCGGCCAGGCAGGGCAGGTCCTGGTTGGCCGCGTGGAGCACCCACTCGGCGTCGGCGATGGCGTCCTGGATGACCGAGAGGTCCGGCAGCGGGATGGGGTCGAGCAGCCCGGTGCCCGAGCCGTTGCGGCGCAGCTGGACGAGGTAGGCCTTCTGCCCGTAGCGGTAGCCCGAGGCGCGCTCGGCGTCGACGGCGACGGGGCCGGTGCCCGCACGGAGCGCCTCGGCGTACTCGACCAGCTGGGTCGAGGTCTCGATGACGGGAGGCAGGCCGTCGCGGGGGGCGAGCAGCGGCACCGCGGCAGGGGTCTCCTCGGCGGCGGCGTCGCCCGCCGCCGGGGCGGGAGTGGGCTCGGTGCTCAGTTGCCGTCCACCTTCTTGCGGTCCTCGTCGGTCGTGCGCCGGCCCGGGCGCGCCCGCGCGGGTGGGCACGGGGCGGGGGAGAGGGGCGCCGGCGCAGGGGGCGGAACGCCCCGCTCGCCCCATCGATGTTAGAGAGTCTCGCCGCCGGTGCGGTCGGAGGGACCCAGGAGCCGCACGCCGGGCGGGGGGAGGCCGGCCGCGTTGCCGAGGACGTCGAGCCAGGCCTGCAGGTGGCGGTCCAGGGCGGCGTCCTCCGCCGTCCAGGAGGCACGCATCTCGACGTCGACGGTGTGCTCCGGGCCGGCCAGGTCGCCGAAGCGGGTCGAGGCGGTGCGGGTGACGGTGCCGCCCACGGCGTGGTGCTGCGCGCCCGCCTCGGCCAGCGCATCGGTGAGCCAGCTCCAGGCCACCTCGGAGAACATGGTGTCGTCGACGAGTTCCTCGTCGGTGGCCGCGGACAGGTAGCCCACGCAGCGCGTCGTGCCCTTCCAGGCGTCGTGCCCCTCGGGGTCGAACAGCACGATGAACCGGGCGGTCGCGATCTCCAGGTCGTCGCCGCCCTCGGGGTCGCGCTCGCCCACCCGGGCGGCGACCGCGTGCGCGAAGGGGGCCAGGCGCTGCGGCGCGGGGATCTGCTCGAGCTCGATCTCCGGGCGGGCGCGGACCGACGCGAGCGCGTCCAGGGCGGCACGGAACTCGGCAGGGGGCTCGTCCCCGCCCTCGTCCCTGCCTCGGTTCCCGGCGTTCGCCAGGCTGGTCGGCTCCACGCTGGCAGGGTAGGCCGCGGAGTAGCACACCGCGCCCGACGCGCCGCAACCGTCCCGCGCGGGTGGATCGCGGCCGCCGGTCCGGCCTTGGCGCGCGGTCTGGGAGGATCGGCAGTCGTGAGTGCCGCCCCCGACCCCGCCCGCCCGGTCGATCCGTCCGACTCCGACCTCGTCCGCGCCGCGCGGGGGCTCCCGGTGAGCCGCACCCCGGTCTGGTTCATGCGCCAGGCGGGCCGGTCCCTCCCGGAGTACCGGGCCATCCGGGCCGGCACCGGGATGCTGGCCTCCTGCCATGACCCCGACCTGGTCACCGAGATCACCCTGCAGCCGGTCCGCAGGCACCAGGTGGACGCCGCGATCCTCTTCTCCGACATCGTGCTGCCGCTCGTCGTCGCGGGGGTCGACATCGACATCAAGCCGGGGGTGGGCCCGGTGGTCGCCTCGCCGGTCCGCTCGGTCGCCGACGTCGACGCGCTGCCGCCGCTGGAGCCCGAGCGCCTGGAGTTCCTGCAGACGGCGGTGCGCCGGCTGGTCGCCGAGCTCGGCCCGACGCCGCTGATCGGCTTCGCCGGGGCGCCGTTCACCCTGGCCACCTACCTGATCGAGGGCGGCCCCTCCAAGGAGCACGCCCGCACCAAGGCGTTCATGTACGCCGAGCCAGAGGCGTGGGGGCGGCTGCTCGACCGGCTGGCCGTCTCGGCCGCGACCTTCCTCCGTGCGCAGGTCGACGCCGGCGCCTCCGCGGTCCAGCTGTTCGACTCGTGGGCCGGCGTGCTGTCGGCCGCCGACTACGCCGAGCGGGTGCTGCCGCACTCCCGCGCGGTGTTCGACGGGCTCGGGGACCGGGACGTGCCGCGGATCCACTTCGGCGTCGGCACCGGCGAGCTGCTCCCGCTGATCGGGGACGCCGGGGCCGACGTGGTCGGCGTCGACTGGCGGATCCCGCTGGACGAGGCCGCCCGCCGCGTCGGCCCCGCGCGCTCGCTGCAGGGCAACCTCGACCCCGCCGTCCTGCTCGCCGACCGGGCCACGGTCGACCGCGAGGTCCGGCGCGTGGTCGAGCAGGGCCGCGCGGCCCGCGGGCACATCTTCAACCTCGGCCACGGCGTGCTGCCCGAGACCGATCCCGGCGTGCTCACCCACGTCGTCGAGCTGGTCCACGAGCTCTCGGCCCGATGAGCCGCCTCGTCGTCGTCGGCGCGGGGATCACCGGCCTGGCGGCCGCCTTCGCGTGGCGACGGCGCCGTCCCGACGACGAGATCGTCGTCCTGGAGGCCGGCGACCGGGTCGGCGGGAAGCTGCACCGGGTCGAGCTGGCCGGGCACTGGTACGACACCGGCCCCGAGGCGATGCTCGCCCGGGTGCCCGAGGCCGTACGGCTGGTCGAGGACCTCGGCCTGGCCGACCGGCTGGTAGCTCCCGCCACCACCCAGGCGTCGGTCGTGCTGCCCGACGGCCGGCACCGGCTGCCCGCCGGCACCGTGCTCGGCGTCCCGGCGTCCGCCGACGGGCTCGACGGGATCCTCTCCGCCGGGGGCGTGGCCCGCGTGGCCGCGGAGGCGGAGCTGCCGCCGCTGGAGTTCGACGGCGACGTCGCCGTCGGCACGCTGCTGCGGGAGCGGCTGGGCGACGAGGTCGTCGACCGGCTGGTCGAGCCGCTGCTGGGCGGCGTCTACGCCGGCCGGGCCGACGAGCTGTCGCTGGTGGCCACCATGCCCGCGCTCGCGGCGCACCTCCCGGCCGCCGGGTCGGTGCTGCGGGCGGCGGAAGCCGCCCGGGACGCCGGCACCCGCAGCCGCGGGGACGCGGACGGGCCGGTGTTCGCGACGGTGGCCGACGGCATCGGCTCCCTGCCGGAGGCCCTGGTGGCGGCGGCGCGCGCCGACGTCCGCCTGCGGACCCCGGCGCACGGTCTGCGGCGGACGGCGACCGGCTTCGAGCTGTCGGTCGGCACCGCCGCGGCGCCCGAGGTGCTCACCGCGGACGCCGTCCTGGTCACCGCCCCGGCCCCCAAGGCGGCCCGGCTGCTCGGCGACGTGGCCCCCGGTGCCGTCGAGCCGCTGCAGGGCATCCCGTACGCCTCGATGGCCGTGGTCGCCATGGCCTTCCCCGGCCAGCACGTCGACGCGGGATCGGGCCTTCTGGTCCCGCCGGTGACCGGCCGGCTGGTGAAGGGCGTGACCGTGTCGTCCGCCAAGTGGCCGCACCTCGCGGGGCAGTCGCTGCTGGTGCGCTCGTCGGTCGGCCGGTTCCGCGACGAGTCGGAGCTGCAGCGCTCGGACGACGACCTCGCGGCCGCCGTCGTCGCCGACGTGGCCGAGCTGCTCGGGCTGGAGCACCCGGAGCCGGTGGCGACCCGGGTGGTGCGCTGGGGCGGGGGGCTGCCGCAGTACCTCGTCGGCCACCAGGACCGGGTCGACGCCGTCCGCGCGGCGGTCAGCGCCGTGCCGGGCCTGGCGATCGCCGGGGCGGCGTTCCGCGGTGTCGGCGTCCCGGCCTGCATCCGCGACGCCCATCACGCGGTCGACGCGCTGCTCTGAGACCGGGCATCCCGGAGGGCCTCCCGTTGTTGGAGGAGGCGTGAACACCCGCACCACCCCGAACACCCAGATCCACGTCGCCACCTCCCGACCCGACCGCTGCCTCCGCCACCACGTCTGGATGGCCGCCTGCGACGACTGCCGCGCCGCCCACACCTCGAAGTCCCGGCGGTCCACCTCCTGACGGGGGTGGCCCGGCGGGGGAGGACAATGAGGTCATGAGCGAGCAGCAGAGCGAGGAACGCAGCATCGGCAAGCGGGCCAACGAGCTCAACGCCACCATCCGCTACACGATGTGGTCGGTCTTCAAGCTCGCCCGCCCGCTCGCCGACGAGCAGCGCACCGCCATCGCCGACGAGCTCACCGGGCTCGTCGACGAGCTCGCCGGCAAGGACGTCGTCGTCCGCGGCACCTACGACGTCGCCGGGTTCCGTGCCGACGCCGACCTCATGGTCTGGTGGCACGCCCCGTCGGCCGACGCCCTGCAGGAGGCCTACACCCGGCTGCGCCGCACGGCGCTGGGCCGGCACCTCGAGCCGGTGTGGTCGCAGCTCGCGCTGCACCGGCCGGCGGAGTTCAACCGCAGCCACATCCCGGCGTTCCTCGCCGACGAGGAGCCCAGGCACTACGTCTGCGTCTACCCGTTCGTGCGGTCCTACGAGTGGTACCTGCTGCCCGACGAGGAACGGCGGGACATGCTCAAGGAGCACGGCATGCAGGCCCGCCCCTACCCGGACGTCCGCGCCAACACGGTGGCCGCGTTCGCGCTGGGCGACTACGAGTGGATGCTCGCCTTCGAGGCCGACGAGCTGCACCGGATCGTCGACCTCATGCGCGACCTGCGGGCCAGCCGCGCCCGGCGGCACGTCCGCGAGGAGGTGCCGTTCTACACCGGCGTCCGCAAGCCGATCGCGGAGCTCGTGGCCGACCTGGCGTAGCAGCCCCGATACGCCCGAGGGCGGCTACCGAGCGATCGGTAGCCGCCCTCGGGCGTACGGGTGCGGTCACTCCGCCGGCTGGAGCCGGATGGAGACGCTGTTGATGCAGTAGCGGTCGCCGGTGGGCGTCTGCGGGGCGTCGTCGAAGAGGTGCCCGAGGTGGCTGTGGCAGGTGCCGCACAGCACCTCGGTGCGGATCATGCCGTGGCTCCGGTCCTCGCGGAGCACCACGTTGTCCTCGGCCGAGGCCTCGTAGAACGACGGCCAGCCGCAGTGCGAGTCGAACTTCGTCTCCGAGCGGAACAGCTCGGCGCCGCACGCGCGGCACTCGTAGACGCCGACCGTCTTCGTGTCGACGTACTCGCCCGTCCAGGGACGCTCGGTGCCGGCCTGGCGGAGCACCGCGTACTCCTCGGGGGTGAGCTGCGCGCGCCACTCCTCGTCGCTCTTGACGACCTTGGGCTGCGATGCGGAGGTGGTCATGCCCCGTCGAACGAGCGACGGCTCGGCACCATTCCCACCGGTCAGCGGCCGAGTCCCGCCTCCCGGGCGCGGACGATCGCCTGCGACCGGTCGGTGACCTGGAGCTTGGTCAGCACGTTCGACACGTTGTTGCGGACCGTCTTCGGCGACAGGTAGAGGGCCGCGGCGACCTGCGCGTTCGAGCGCCCGGCGGCGACCAGGTCGAGCACCTCGCGTTCGCGGGCGGTCAACTGCGGGAACGCCGCCTCCGGGCCGGTCGGCCCCGCGGAGAAGAACTCGGCGATCCGCCGGGCCAGTGCCGCGCCGAACACCGCGCCGCCGCCGGCGACGGTGGTGATCGCGCGGACCACCTCCTCCTGGTCGGCGCCCTTGAGCAGGTAGCCGCGGGCGCCCGCGCGGACGGCGGCGAAGACCGTGCCGTCGTCCTCGCTCATGGTCAGGACGACGACGCCGACCGAGGGGGAGGCCACGGTGATCCGCCGGGTGGCCTCGATGCCGTCGATGCCGGGCATCTGCACGTCCATGACGACGACGTCCGGCTGCTGCTCGAGGGCGAGCGCGACCGCCGCCTCCCCGTCCGCCGCCGTGCCCACCACGGCGATACCGGAGACCGAGCCCAGCAGCATCGCGAGGCCGTCGCGGTAGACGGGGTGGTCGTCGACCACCACGATCCGCAGCGGCCCGTCGTCGGGTTCAGCCACGAGCAGTCCCTCCGTCCACGGGCAGCACCGCCCGCACCACCGTCCCGCCGTCCGGAGGGCACTCCACCGTGCACCGGCCGCCGAGCTCGGCGGCCCGTTCCCGCAGCGACACCAGGCCGACGCCCGCGGGCGCCTCGGCGGGGATGCCGACGCCGTCGTCGGCGACGGTCACCACCAGGGCGCCGTCGCCGTCCCGGACCAGCTCGACGGCGACGGCCGATGCGGCCGCGTGCCGGGCCACGTTGACCAGTGCCTCGGAGGCGATCCGGTACCCGGCGACCTCGACGGCGGCCGGCAGGTCGTCGACCCCGCGACCCGCCGCCACGGTGACCGCCGTCCTCGGGGCCAGGAGCCGCTCGGCCTGCTGCCGGACGGCCCCGGCCAGGCCGAGGTCGTCGAGCGCCGGCGGGCGCAGGTCGTGCACCAGCCGCCGGACGTCGGCGAGCGCGGCGGCGACGTCGTCCCGGGCCTGCCGCAGCACCCGGTCGGCGCCGTCGGGATCGGTCGCGGCGAGGTTGCGGGCGGTGTCGATGCGCAGGACGACCGCGCCGAGGCTGGGGCCGAGGCCGTCGTGCAGGTCACGGCGCAGTCTGCGGCGCTCCTCCTCGCGGGCGGCGACCAGCTGCTCGCGGCTGGCCTGGAGCTGCGCGGCGAGGGAATCGGCCCGGGCGGCCGCGGCGGCCTGCCGGACGACGTCGGCGAGCAGCCGCTCGTCCCCGCCGACCAGCTGGGCCCGCACGCCCTGCGTCGGCAGCAGCAGGCGGCCCACCTCCTCGCCGCGGTAGGCGATGGGCAGCGACTGCACCTCGGCGGGGCGCCGTCCGTGCTCGGCGACGAGCCGGTCGCCGCGCGCGAACTCGACCTCGACGCCGACGTAGGGGGAGCGGAAGGCCTGCGCGACGGTCGCGGCGACGGCGGTCAGCTGCTCCTCCGCGCCCCCGGAGCGCTCGAGCCGCTCGGCCAGGCCCGCCACGACGCGGTACGGGTCCTCGCGCTCGCCGAGCACCCAGCGGCGGACGATCCGCCACAGCGCCGCGCGCAGCGGCACGTAGACGCACGCGACGACCACCAGCGTGACGACGAGGGCGTTCTGCTCGCCGAACCGGTTGCCGAGCAGGGCACCCGCGGCGGCCAGGACCCCGAGGTCGACGACGACGACGCCGGCCGCGAGTCCGCCGTAGACGAGGGTGCGGCCCAGGAGCCGGTCGATGTCGAAGGCGCGGGGCCGGAGGATGCCGATGGTGACGGCCAGGCCGGTCAGCCCCACGGCGACGGCGAGGTCGAGGCTGGCCGTCGAGCTGGGGAACACCAGGGCGGCCAGCATGACGAGCGCGTCGACCACACCGGCCCAGAGCAGCCAGCGCATCCGGCGCCGGTCGTCGCCGGACGCCGCGCGCAGGCGGTGCCCCACGACCGCGAGCGGCAGGAGGATACCCAGCGCGACCAGCGGGAAGGCCACCTGCAGGAGCGGCAGCAGCAGCTCCTCCGGCAGCGGCAGGCTGGTGAGGTCCAGGTCGAGCCGGTCGTAGGCGGCCGGGGTGCCGGTGCCGGCCCTCCGGTCGGCGATCTTCGACGGCGTGATGAGCAGCAGGACGGGCAGCAGGGCCGAGCAGGCGAGGGCCGTCAGCGACACGGTGCGCCACCGGCCGGAGGGCAGCCGGCCGTCGGGGTAGAGGAGCAGGAGCAGCGGCAGGCCGAGGAGCAGCCACGCGCCCACGCGCCCCACGAACCAGAAGGACAGCGAGGCGCCGGGCAGCGGCGGATCGCTCTGCACCGCGTAGGTCAGCCAGGACGACGCCAGGGCGTCGACCGCCCAGAACAGGCCGGTCCCGGCCACCACCCAGGAGACGGCGTTGCGCGGGGCGCGCTGCACGAGCAGGCCCCCGGGGACGGCCAGCAGCAGCCCCGACAGGCCGATCATCCACCCCGGCCCGGCCTCGGCCGCCGCGCGCGCCGACGCCGGCGTGATCGCGTCGAGGACCGCACTGGCCCCCACCGCCGCCACCGTCGCCGCGGCGGCCACCCAGCCGAGCGCCGGGACCACCCGCGGCCGGGGCGACTCCGCCGGCGGGACGACCGCCGGCGGGGCTCCGGCCTGGCGCTCGTCGACCTCCACGCGCGGATCATGCCCGGGCCGGCGTCCCGGCCGACAGAGGCACGGTGTCCCGAATCGGTCGGGACACCACCCGGGCGAGCCCGTCCGCCGGTGCTCTGGCCGCCCGGGACGCCGGACCGCGAGCGTCTGGTCGTCGCGGTGCACCCGGCACCGCCCCCGTCCTCGGAGGACCCATGTCGATCAACACCAGCCCGCCGTCCGCCCGCACCGACGCACGCCCCACCCCGGCCGCTCCCGCCCGCGAGGTGACGCGGCTCGTCCGCTTCGGCGGTGTGGCGATGGCCGTCGGCGCGGCCTCGTGGGCCGTCGGCTCGATGCTCACGTACGACGTGGGGACGGGGGAGGAGTACCCGCTCGCCTACAAGACCAGCTCGCTGCTGTTCCAGCTCGGCCTGGTCGCGCTGGTCGCCGTGCAGCTGCGCACCCAGGCGACCGGGACCGGCCGGCTGGCCCGTGGGTTCCTGCACGCCGAGCACGTCATGCTCGGCCTCGCGATCGCCTCGTCGATCCAGTGGATGGTGGCGCCGGAGGTGTCCGAGGAGACGTTCTGGCTGCTGCTGGACGCCTTCTGGCCGCTGTCGATGCTCGGCATGGCGGCGATCGGCATCCGCATCGCGATCGCCGGCCGGTGGCGCGGCGCCGCGCGGGTCTGGCCGGCGATCGCCGAGACCTGGGTGCTGGTCATGTTCCCCGCCATGGCACTGGTCAGCGACGAGGCGACGTCATTCGTCAGCGGTGGCCACCTGCTGCTCGGCTACACGACCCTCGGCCTGATCCTGGCCACCCGGCCCGACCTCACGGTGGCCCGCCGCTGAACGCCGCGGCCGCCCCGTCCCGGCCGTCGCCGGGGCGGGGCCTCGCCGCGTCCGGGCGGGCGGGGAGACTGGAGGGGTGACGTCTCCCGATCCCACCGCGCCCGGCGACCTGCTGCCCGATGTCTGGTTCACCCGCGACCTCCCGGTGCTGCGGGCGATCGCGCGACTGGTCGACGAGCCGAAGCACGGCGGTGCGCCGTACCTGCTCGGCTCGGTGGTCCCGGCGAGCGGCCTGCCCAAGGCCGAGGTGATCGCCGCGGCCAAGGCCCTGGCGAGCGCCGGCTACATCGAGCCGCTCACCAACCACGCCGGCGACATCGTGCGGATCACCGCGATCTCCGGCGAGGCCCGGCGGCTGGCCGGGCTCTGGCCGACGCCGCAGGGGGAGTGGGAGCGGCTGCTCGAGCAGCTGCGGGCCCGCGCCCGCAACGCGCCCACCGACGTGGAGCGGCAGCGCTGGCAGGCGTTCGCCGACGCGGCTGCCGCGGTGGGGGAGCACGACGGGGCCCTGCTGATGTCGGCCCTGATCGGCGGGTACGTGCCCCGGGCCCGCTGACCACCGGCCCACGAACGACAGCGCCCCCGCCCGGAGAACCGGGTGGGGGCGCTGTGCTGATCAGGTGATCAGAGCGGCGTGACGTTCGCAGCCTGCGGGCCCTTCTGGCCCTGCTCGATGTCGAACGCGATCCGCTGGCCCTCATCGAGCGAGCGGTACCCGCTGGTCTGGATGGCCGAGTAGTGGACGAAGACGTCCGGTCCGCCACCGTCGGGGGTGGCGAAGCCGAACCCCTTCTCAGCGTTGAACCACTTCACTGTTCCTTCGGGCATTGCTCGCTCCTAGCTGTGGTGGTGCATCGGGGTCCTGCCATAGCGCAGGGCCTTCCCGATGCGACAACCCTAGCCGTAGACCACCCCAGGGGAACACCCGGACGCCGCTTTGTGACCTGCAGTTCCTCGCCGCCGGCGGCCGTCGTCTTGCGCAATTCGTGCGGCAGTCTCGGCGGGACCCTGCGGAGGCGGCGCCAGAGTCGTCCCTGCCGGGAGGACCCGGCGCCCGCCCGAGCCAGGAGATGCCGTCATGGAGACCGCCGTCGCCGCCACCGCCCGCCCCCGCGTCGAGGACGCCCCGTTCGCGCTGCGCGACGTGGAGGACCTGCACGACGGCGACCTCGACGGGCTCCTCGGCGACATCCTGGACGGCGTCGCGACCTCCGCGCACGCGCTCGGCGATCGCGCCCGGCAGCTCGCGGAGGGCTGACCTCAGAGCAGCGTGCCCGCGTCCTTCGGGTAGCGGTGCCCGCCGTACGCGTAGGGATTCCCCCGCCAGGACCGCTTCGGGGGCTCCTCCACGCGCTCGGCGGTGACCGTGATCGGTGCCCGGCGCCAGGACGACGGGTCCGGCGTCCCGTCCCAGACCTCGCCGTCGACGGCGGCGCGCTCGTGCCAGTCGGCCATGGACCGTCGCCAGCGCTCCAGGCCCAGGTGCAGCGCGAGGACGACGGCAGCCGCGATGGCGACGGTGAGGAGGGCGTCGGTGACGGCGGTCGCGACGTCGAGCGCCGAGACGTGGGCCCAGCCGACCTGATCGAGCTGGTACCCGACCATCTCGAGGACGACGTAGAGCACGCCGTACACCAGGAACGAGACCCTCACCCGGATCGGATCGACCGGTTCGGTCGGGTGCTGGAGGCGATCCGCGGGACGGCGGCCGACCGTCACCCGTCCGGGTGAGTGCTCAGCTCTCGGCGGGCTTCCTGGCGCGGCTGGGCTGCACCCGCATCGGCTCGCCCGGCATCTTCGGGTAGTCGGGCGGATAGGGCAGGTCGCCCAGGCCGGCGTCCCTCACCTGCTTGTCGAACAGCTCCAGTAGCGGCTCGATGCCGAAGGCGTGGCCGGCCAGGCCGGCGTGCTTGTCGCCGACCTGCCGGAAGCGCTCGGGCATCGTCAGGACGTCGAAGTCGAACGGGGAGACGTCGGGCAGCTCGTCCCAGTCGACCGGCGCGGACACCGGCGCGTGCGGCTTGGGCCGGATCGAGTACGCCGAGGCGATGGTGCGGTCCCGGGCCATCTGGTTGTAGTCGATGAAGATCTTCTCGCCGCGCTCCTCTTTCCACCACGACATCGTCACGCGGTCGGGGAGGCGCCGTTCGAGCTCGCGGCCGAAGGCGATCACGGCGTGGCGCACCTCGGTGAAGGTCCAGCGCGGCTGGATGGGCACGTAGATGTGCACCCCGCGGCCGCCGGAGGTCTTGGGCCAGCCCTCCATGCCGAACTCGTGCAGCAGCTCGCGGACGTGCGGCGCCACCCACACGGCGTCGGAGAAGTCCGTGCCCGGCTGCGGGTCGAGGTCGATGCGGATCTGGTTGGGCGACTCGACGTCGGTCTTGTCCACCGGCCAAGGGTGGAACGTCAGCGTGCCGAGGTTCGCGCACCAGGCGACCACCGCGACCGAGTCGGGTGCGATCTCGTCGGCCGTCCGCCCGCTGGGGAAGGTGATGTGCGCCGTCGGCACCCACGGCGGGGCGTTCTTCGGCACCCGCTTCTGGTAGAAGGCGTCGCCGGTGTTGTCGGCCCGCGTCGATATCCGGGCGCCCTCGAACACCCCACCCGGCCATCGCTCCAGCGTCGTCGGCCGGTCCTTCAGCGCGAAGAGGATGCCCTCGCCGACGGACACGAAGTACTCGACGACGTCGATCTTCCGGATGCCGCGGTCGCCGAAGTACGGCTTCTCCGGGTTGGAGACGCGCACCTCGTGCCCGTCGACGTCGAGGACGACGGCGTCCTTGCTGCTGGCCATGGCTCAGTTCCTACCGCAGCCCGGTCAGCGTGCGCCCGTTCCTACGCCGGACAGGTGAGGCCGTCCATCGGCGCCGTGCCGTCGACGAGGTAGGCGTTGACGGCGGCGTTCACGCACTCGGTCTTCGGGTAGGCGGTGTGCCCCTGGCCCTGCCAGGTGAGCAGGACGCCCGACTCGAGGTCCTCGGCGAGGTCGACCGCCCCCGGCAGCGGGGTCACCGGGTCGCCCTGGTTGCCGACGACGAGGATCGGTGCGCTCCCCTCGGCGTCGCGCTCCGGCAGCGGCGTGCGCTCGGCGTCCCACACCGAGCAGGTGTAGAGGCTGACCGCCGCCCCGGCGCCGAACAGGGGGTACTTCTGGTTCCACTCGGCCGCCAGGTCGCGGATCTCCTGCTCCTCGAACCGCTCGTCGGAGTCGGCGCAGTTGATCGCCAGGTTCGCGTCGAACAGGTTCGACCAGGTGCCGTCCTCCAGCCGCCCGGAGAAGTTGTCGGCCAGGGAGAACAGCCCCTTGGCGTCGCCGTTCTGCGCCGCGGCGAGCGCCTGGGCCAGCTGCGGCCACGACTCGGTGTCGTACAGGGCGGCCTGGATCGCCGTGACGACGACGCCCGGGGTCGCCGTCCGGGTGGCCCCGTCAGGGTCGGGCTCGCTGCTCGGGATCGGCTCGGCGTCGGCCTTGGCCAGCACCTGCTCCACGAACTGGCGCGGTTCGGCACCGAGCGGGCAGCCGGCCAGCAGCCCCGTGCAGTTCGCGGCGAACGCGTCGAAGCCGGCCTCGAACCCCGCGGCGCTCTGCTCGGCGTCCTCGATGGCGGCGACGTCCGGGTCGACGGCGGCGTCGAGCACCAGCGCGCGCACCTTGTCGGGGAACAGCTCGGCGTAGGTCGAGCCGAGCGTCGTCCCGTACGAGTAGCCGAGGTACGTCAGCTGCTCGTCGCCGAGGGACTCGCGGATGCGGTCCATGTCGCGGGCCGTGGCCACGGTGTTGAAGGTGCCCAGCGCGTCGCCGTACTCCTCGGCGCAGCCGTCGGCGACCTCCTGGGCCAGGGCGAAGACGGCGTCGAGGTCCTCGTCGGTGACCGGTCGCGGCTCGGCCGCGACCATCTCCTCCTTGCGCTCGTCCGGGATGCACTCGACCGGTGTCGACAGGCCCACCCCGCGGGGGTCGAAACCGACGATGTCGAACCGGCCGAGGACCTGGTCGGGCAGGGTGAGCGCCAGGCCGATGGCCGCGTCGGCGCCCGAGGCCCCGGGGCCGCCGGGGTTGACCACGAGCGAGCCGATCCGGTCGGTCTGGGTGCCGCTCACCACGCGGACGAGGAAGAGCGGGAGCGTGGCGCCCTGCGGCTCGTCGTAGCTGATCGGCACCTCGGTGCGGCCGCACTCGAACGACAGGTCGCGGTCGCTGCCCGGCTGGCCCGCCACCAGCTGCTGGATCTGCTCGTTGCAGTCGGTCCACTCGATCGGCGCGGCCTCGGGCTCGGCCGGCGCCGAGGACGTCGCCGCCGCCTCCTCGCCGGAGTCGTCGGCGAACGAGGTGCAGCCGGCCAGAACCAGGCTCAGGGCGAGCAGGGTCGAGGGAACGGCCAGCCGGCCGCGGGACAGACGCATGATCACGAGCCTAGGAGCCGCGCGGGTCCCGTGCAGGCGATCACTCCCGATCGGAGGACGATCCGCCGCTCAGGACCTCCCCGAGGTCGTACCGGACCGGGACCTCCAACTGGTCGTAGGTGCAGCTCAGCGGGTCCCGGTCGGGTCGCCAGCGGAGGAACTGACCGGTGTGACGAAGTCGACGGCCCTCGAGCTGGTCGTACTTGATCTCCACGACCAGCTCGGGGCGCAGCGGGACCCACGACAGGTCCTTCTTCGCGTTCCACCGGCTGACCGCTCCGGGCATCCGGTTCTCCCCGTTCTCCTGCACCTGGGCGTCGGCCCAGTCCTGCCACGGGTGCCCGTCCAGCGCCTCCGCGCGGTAGGGCTCCAGCTCCTCGACCAGCTCGGCGCGGCGCTTCATCGGGAAGGACGCGGCGACGCCGATGTGCTGCAGGACGCCGTCGTCGTAGAGCCCGAGCAGCAGCGAGCCGACGATCGGGCCGCTCTTGTGCCAGCGGAAGCCCGCGACGACGCAGTCCGCCGTCCGGACGTGCTTGACCTTGGTCATCAGCCGCTGGTCGGGCCCGTAGGGGAGGTCGGCGGCCTTGGCGACGACGCCGTCGAGGCCCGCGCCCTCGAACGTCTCGAACCAGCGCTCGGCCGTGGCCGGGTCGCGGGTGACGCTGGTCAGGTACACCGGCGGCCGGACGCCGCCCAGCGCCTGCTCCAGCCGGGCCCGGCGCTCGGCGAACGGCGTCTCGAGCAGCGACTCGTCGCCGAGGGCCAGCAGGTCGAACGCGACGAAGGACGCCGGCGTCTGCTCGGCCAGCAGGCGCACCCGCGACTCGGCCGGGTGGATGCGCTGCAGCAGCGCCTCGAAGTGCAGCCGGTCACCGGCCGGGACGACGATCTCGCCGTCGACGACGCACCGCTCGGGCAGCTGCGCCTTCACCGCCTCCACCACCTCGGGGAAGTAGCGGGTGAGCGGGCGCTCGTTGCGGCTGCCGAGCTCCACCTCGTCGCCGTCCCGGAAGACGACGCAGCGGAAGCCGTCCCACTTCGGTTCGTACAGGTAGTCGCCGGTCGGCACCTTGGTCGCGGCCTTGGCCAGCATCGGCTTCACCGGCGGCATCACGGGCAGGTCCATGCGCGGTATCCAAGCAGCCCTGCCGCTCAGGGACTTTCTGCACCGAAAGTCCCAGGACTTTCGGTGCAGAAAGTCCCTCACGGGCCCCTCGACGGTGCGTGGCCCGCGCCCTAACGTCGGTCGACGGGGGGACCGACAGGGAGGCACGACGATGCCCATGTACCTGACGACGTTCAGCTACACCCCGGAGACCTGGGCGATGATGATCGCCCAGCCCGAGGACCGCCGGAAGGCGGCGACGGCGTACATCGAGTCGGTCGGCGGGCGGCTGCACGGCTTCTGGTACGCCTTCGGCCCGCACGACGGGATCACGCTGTGGGAGGCGCCGGACAACGTCTCGATGGCCGCCGTCGCGCTGGCCATCGGCGGGGGCGGCGCGCTCGGCTCGATCGACGCGACCGTCCTGCTGACCGTCGAGGAGACGCTCGACGCCCTGGAGCGCGCGCAGTCCGTCGGCTACCGGGCCCCGGGGTCGTCGAGCGCGTAGCGGGCGAAGAGGACGCCGTCCTCTTCGAGCAGCTGCCGCAGGCGGAGGCGCTGCGGCCCCGGGAGCGCCGCATCGAGCAGCCGGGCCTCGCCGCCGACGAGGGCGGGGGAGAGCGTGAGGTCGAGCTCGTCGACCAGCCCGGCGGTCAGCGCGCCGCGCAGCAGCTGCGGCCCGCCCTCGCAGACGAGCTGCTCGAGCCCCCGCTCGGCCAGTCGCTCGATCGCCGTGGGCAGGTCGACGTCGTCCTCGCCGCAGACGAGCAGGTGCGCGCCGGCGGCCTCCAGCGCGGCCCGGCGATCCGGATCGGCCGCCTCGCACGTGACGCAGAGCGTCGGCTCGACGGCGCCGGTGACCAGCCCGCTCGCCGGGTCGAGCGATGCCCGGCGGGAGACCACCACGACGGGCGCGGCCGGGGGGCGGCCGATCGAGGCCCGCAGCCGGCCGACCGCCGAGTCGGCGGTGACCGGCCGGTATCCCTCGGCGGCCGCCGTCCCGTGCCCGACCAGCACCGCGTCGGCCAGCGCCCGCAGCACCCGGAACACCCGCTTGTCGCCGAGGGAGCCCAGCCCCTCGCTGACCCCGCCCACGGTGACCGCGCCGTCCAGCGAGGCGACGAAGTTCACCCGCAGCGACCGGCCGGCGGGCAACCGGTAGGCCTCGACCAGGGCGTCGTCGTCGAGCTCGGCCGGCTCGGGCAGGAGTCGGCGCACGTCAGCGGGTGCTGACCACGGCCGCGCTCTCGGCGGGCAGGGTCACCGTGGCGCCGTCCACGGTGGGCAGCTCGCCGGTGGCGAACAGGACGTCGTCGGCGCGGCGGTCGAGGTCGATCTCGCGCGGCTCGTCGGCCAGGTTCACCACGACGCGCAGCGTGCCACGGTGCACGACCAGCCAGCGGTCGGCGTCGTCCCAGGTCACCTGGACGGCGGACAGGTCGGGGTCGACCAGGTCGGGGTGCGCCCGCCGCAGCGCCAGCAGCGACCGGTGGACGGCGAGCAGCCGGTCGTGCGGCTCCTTCGACAGTTCGGACCAGTCCAGCTTCGAGCGGGTGAAGGTCTCGGGGTCCTGGGGGTCGGGGACGACGTCGGCGTCCCAGCCGTGTTCGGCGAACTCGCCGATCCGGCCCTCCGCCGTGGCCTTGCCCAGCTCGGGCTCGGGGTGGCTGGTGAAGAACTGCCACGGGGTGCTCGCGCCCCACTCCTCGCCCATGAACAGCATCGGGGTGAACGGGCTGGTCAGCACCACTGTCGCGCCCACGGCCAGGAGGCCGGGGGAGAGGGACGCGGAGATCCGGTCGCCGACGGCGCGGTTGCCGATCTGGTCGTGGTCCTGCAAGTAGCCGAGGAACTTCCAGCCCGGGAGCGTGGCGGTGTCCACCGGCCGGCCGTGGTGCCGGCGGCGGAAGCTCGACCAGGCGCCGTCGTGGAAGTAGGCGCCGGTGAGCGTCTTCGCCAGGCCGCCGAGCCCGCCCTCGGCGAAGTCGGCGTAGTAGCCCTGGCCCTCGCCGGTGAGCACCGAGTGCAACGAGTGGTGGAAGTCGTCGCTCCACTGCGCCGTCAGCCCCAGCCCCCCGGCGACGCGGGGGGTGACCATGCGCGGGTCGTTGAGGTCGCTCTCGGCGATCAGCGTGAGCGGCCGGCCGGCGGCGACCGACAGCTTGTCGACCTCCTGGGCCATCTCCTCCAGCACGTGGGTCGCCCGCTCGTCGACCAGCGCGTGCACGGCGTCGAGCCGCAGCCCGTCGACGTGCATGTCGCGCAGCCACATCAGCGCGTTGTCGATGATGTAGCGGCGCACCTCGTCGGAGTCGGGGCCGGACAGGTTGATCGAGTTGCCCCAGGTGTTGGCGCCGCCCTCGGCGAAGATCGGGAAGAACTGCGGGAGGTAGTTCCCCGACGGGCCGAGGTGGTTGTAGACGACGTCCTGGATGACGCCCAGGCCCTGCTGGTGGCAGGCGTCGACGAACCGCTGGTAGGCCTCGGGCCCGCCGTAGGTCTCCTGGACGGCGTACCAGAGGACGCCGTCGTAGCCCCAGTTGTGGGTGCCGTTGAACGCGTTGACCGGCAGCAGCTCGACGAAGTCGACGCCGAGCCGGACCAGGTGCCCGAGCCGGCCGATCGCCGCGTCGAGCGTGCCCTCGGGGGTGAAGGTGCCGACGTGCATCTCGTAGACGACGCCACCGGCCAGCGGGCGCCCGGTCCAGGAGGAGTCGCCCCACTCGTAGGCCTCGGGGTCGAACCGGCGGGACAGGCCGTGCACGCCCTCCGGCTGCCGGCGGGACCGCGGGTCGGGCCGGGGGGTGTCGTCGTCGTCGAGCAGGAAGCCGTAGTCCGCCTCCGGCCCCGCCTCGACCTCCGCCCGCCACCAGCCTCCGTCGTCCCGGCGCATGTCGTGGACGGCGCCGTCCACCTGGACCCGCACCCGCTCGGGCAGCGGCGCCCAGACGGCGAACTCGACGGGTGCGGTCATGCGGGCAGCCTCCAGCGGGTGGTTCCGGGACGGACCGATCATGCCCGTCGTCCTGCTGCTCAACCCCCGGTCGTACGGCGCGTCCGTCCGGGGGATGACGACAGTGCGCGATGGCGCCGCTACGTTCCGGCGTACCGGTACCACGGGGTACCCGAGCGCGCAGGGAGCGTGCATGTCCGCCGTCCGCACCATCGTGTTCCCGGCCCTCCGGCTGCTGGTCTGGGCCGTCATCGCCGTCGCCCTCGTCGTGCTCGCCTTCCGGGGTGGCTCGGGAGACCCGGGCGGGTCCGCGGGACCGGGCGCGCCGACCCTGGACCTGGGGTCGACGCCGGTCCCGGTGTCCCGCGGGACGATCACCAACACCGTCACCGTGGACGGCACCGTCGTCGCCGACCCGGCCGTGCCGGTGAAGGCCACCGCCGCCGGCACCGTGCGCCGCGTCCTCGTCGACCAGGGCGCCACGGTCAGCGCCGGCCAGGCCCTGCTCGAGATCCGCTACGAGGAGGCGCTCGACCCGGTCGTCGGCCGGGACGCCGAGGGCAACCCCACGTCGACGCCGCGGCCCCCGCGGGTGCGGACCGCCACGGTGACCGCCCCGGTCGCCGGCACCTTGTCCACGCTGGGCGTCCTGGTCGACCAGATCGTCGCGGTCGGCGACAGCGTCGGTGCGGTCTCCCCGGGCACGCTCTCGGTGACCGCCTCGCTCACCCAGGCCCAGCAGTTCCGGTTGCTCGCCCCGCCGTCGACGGCGGAGGTCGAGGTGCAGGGCGGCCCCGCGCCGTTCACCTGCTCCGGGCTCACCCTCGGCGCGGCACCGATGCCCGACACCGGCGCCCAGGACGGCGGCACCCCGCCTCCGGGCGGCCCGTCCGCGGGCGGCGGCACCACGGCGCGCTGCTCGGTGCCCGCCGGCGTGACCGTGTTCGCGGGCATGGGCGCCACCGTCCGGGTGCAGGCCGGGACGGCGGAGAACGTCCTCGTCGTGCCGATCACCGCCGTCCAGGGGTCGGTGCAGACGGGCAACGTCTGGGTCGTCGGCGACGACGGCGCGGAGCAGGAGCGCGCGGTCACCCTCGGGCTCAGCGACGGCGACCTGATCGAGGTGCGGGAGGGCCTGACCGAGGGGGAGCAGGTCCTGCAGTTCGTGCCCGTGCCGGCCGACGCCCCCGCCGGCGACCCGGCGATGGGCGGGTGGGGCGGATGACCCTCCTGGAGCTGCGCGGGATCAGCCGCGAGGTGCTGCTCCCCGACGAGACCGTCCTGACCATCCTGTCGGGCGTCGACCTGGACCTCGCCCCCGGCGAGCACGTCTCGATCGTCGGCCGTTCGGGGTCGGGCAAGTCCACCCTGCTCAACCTCCTCGGGCTGCTGGACACCCCGACCGCCGGCAGCTACGTGCTCGACGGCGAGCCGACCGACCAGCTGTCCGCCCGCCGCCGGTCACGCCTGCGGGGCGAGGTGTTCGGTTTCGTGTTCCAGCAGTTCAACCTCCTGCCCCGGCGCACCGCGGTCGAGAACGTGGCCGCGCCGCTGCTCTACGCGCGGGGGCGGGACTACCTGCGCCGGCGGCGGACGGCGCGCGAGATGCTCGAGCGGGTCGGTCTCGGGGCCCGCGCGGACCAGGTGCCCGAGCGCCTCTCCGGAGGTGAGCAGCAGCGGGTGGCCATCGCACGGGCGCTCGTGCGCTCGCCGCGGGTCGTCCTCGCCGACGAGCCCACCGGCGCGCTCGACGTCGAGACCGGCGCCCAGGTGATGGGCCTGCTGGCCCAGGCGGCGGCGGACAACGGGGCCGCGCTGGTCACCATCACCCACGACCTCTCGGTGGCCGCGCTCGCCGGCCGGCGCTACCGGCTCGACCACGGCGTCCTCTCGCCCCTGGTCGCCGACAGCGCGCTCGGTGCCGTGACCGCCGACCGGGGGACCGCATGACCGGCTTCCTGGGCACGCTCGCGGAGGCGTGGGACGAGGTGCGGGTCCACAAGAGCCGGGTGCTGCTCTCGCTGGTCGGCGTCTTCCTCGCCGTGTTCGCCATGACCACGGTCACCGCGCTCGGGCTGATGGTCGCCCAGGTGCAGCAGGAGGTCGGCGAACGCCAGGGGGGTCGGGCGGCGACCGTGGCGGTCAGCGCCTGGGACCCGCGGACCGGGATGCCGCCCGACCCCGCGGAGTGGGACGGCGCGGTCAGCGACCTGGTCGCGCGCTACGACATCGCCACGGCCGCCGGCGTCGCGTGGGGCGAGACCCGGTTCCGGATGCCCGGGGGCACGCAGTCGGTGCAGACCCGGACGGTGTCACCGAGCTACGGCGACCTGCACCGGATCGAGCCCGTCGAGGGGCGCTGGCTCCGCGACGGCGACCGGGAGAGCCTCTCGCCGGCGGTCGTGGTGAACGAGGCGTTCCTGACCGCCCTCGGGCACGCCGACCTCTCCGCCCGGCCGACGGTGGTCATCGGCGGCAACGACCCGGTCCGCGCCACGATCGTCGGCGTCGTGCGGGAGGGGTACGGCGAGGAGCTGCTGGCCTACCGCATCGACCGGTCCGCCGGCCCCTGGGGCGAGGGCGCGCCCGCGGATCCCGCGACGGCCATGTACACCGGACCCACCACCCTCGAGCTGTGGGTCCCGGCGGACCAGGCCGACCAGGTGATGGAGACCGTCCGGCACGACTTCGCGCTGGCGCTGGACGGCGTCCAGGTGGACGCCTACCGGAGCGACCCGCAGGGCGCCGAGGAGACCATCGCGCTGCTCCGGCTGGCCATCCGCGGCGCGGGTGCGGTGGTCCTAGTGCTGGGCGGGCTGGGGGTGCTGAACATCGGCCTGGTCACGGTGCGGCAGCGCATCCGCGAGATCGGCGTCCGGCGCAGCTTCGGCGCCACGTCCGGCCGGATCTTCGCCGCGGTGATGCTGGAGAGCGTCTGCGCGACCGCGCTGGCCGGGCTGATCGCCGTCGGCGGCTCGATCGCGCTGGTGCGCAACCTGCCGCTGGAACGGCTGCTCAACAACGGCATCCCCATCGCGGACATGCCGGGCTTCCCGGTGGCCGCGGCGGTGGAGGGCATGGTCGCCGCGACCGCGGTCGGCGCGCTGGCCGGCCTGCTGCCCGCGATCATCGCCGTCCGCGCCAAGGTCATCGACGCCATCCGCTTCTGAGCTGCCGAGATCCCGTGATCTCGGCAGTTCAGCGAGGCTGAACCGCCGAGATCACGGGATCTCGGCATGTGACGGTGGCCGCTCAGGCGCGGGTGAGCAGGGCGACCGGGAGCGCGCTCAGCACGGCCTCGGCGGGGACGCCGGCGATGTCGGAGACGACCCGCTCACCGGTGAGCAGGTCGCGCCACGCGCCGTTGGGCAGCTGGAGCGCCGTGTCGCCCCACCCCCGCGCGGCCAGCCCGACCGGGAGACGTGTCGCGACGACCACGACGCCGCCGCGGTCGTACGCGACCAGGTGGTCGGCGGCCGAGCCGGTCACCTGGACCGGCTCGTACCCGGCGAACCACTCGGGGTGGTCCCGCCGTGCCCGGAGGGTGCGCGAGACCACCAGCAGCTTCGCCGCGCCGCTGTCGTCCACCGCCGGGATCTCGCCCCGGTCGAGGGCGGCCAGCAGCTGCCGACGGCGGTCGTAGTCGACCGGACGGCGGTTGTCCGGGTCGACCAGCGAGAAGTCCCACAGCTCGGTGCCCTGGTAGACGTCCGGGACGCCGGGCATCGTCAGCTGCAGGAGCTTCTGCGACAGCGAGTTGCCGTACCCGAACGGCCTGATGCGCGCGACGAACTCCTCGATGTCGGCGGCGGTGGCCGGGTCGTCGTAGGCGGCGTCGACCAGCGCGTGCAGCTGCTCCTCGAACTCCTGCACCGGGTTGGTCCACGTCGTCGAGGTGCCGGCCTCGCGCGCGGCCTTCTCCACGTACGCGTGCGCCCGCTCCCGCGACAGCGGCCACGCGCCGACGAGGTTCTGCCACACCAGGTGCGCCAGCGACCGGTCGGCCAGCGGGTGCCGCTCGAGCAGCCGGCGCACCAGCCCCGTCCAATCCGAGGGCAGCTCGGCGAGGACGGCGAGCCGCGCCCGGACGTCCTCGCTGCGCTTGGTGTCGTGCGTCGACAGCGTCGTCATCGACACGGGGTAGCGCTCGGCGCGGCGCTGCTGGGCGGCGTGGAACTCCGCCACGGTGCTGCCGAACCGGGCCGGGTCGCCGCCCACCTCGTTGAGCGCCACGAAGCGCGCCCAGCGGTAGTAGGCGCTGTCCTCCACGCCCTTGGCCATCACCGGGCCGCTGGTCTGCTCGAACCGCGTCGCGGCCTCCGACCCGGCCTGCGACAGCACCGGGTGCAGGGCGTCCAGCGCCGGTGCGAGGTCGGGCCGCCGTTCGCGCACCGCGGCGACGGTGCTGTCGAGGTGCTCGCGGCCGTCGGGCAGGTAGCTGCGGTAGACGGGGAAGCTCGCCAGCAGCTCGGCCAGCGCCTCGGTCTGCTGCGCGGGGTCGATGCCCGGCAGCCCGCCGATCACCCGGACCAGCCGCGCGACCTCCGAGCCGAGCATGCCGTCGGTGACCTCGCGCTTGCAGTCGTGCACCAGCTGCGCGTAGTCGACGGGCCTCCCGGCGAGCTCCGTGTCGAGGGCCGTCAGCGCGGGCTCGCCCGCCGGGTCGACCAGGACGTCGTCCACCTCGGCGAGGGCGTCGTAGCCGGTGGTCCCCGCCGTCCGCCAGCTCTCCGGCAGGTCCTCGCCGGGCTCCAGGATCTTCTCCACGACGGTCCAGCGGTCGTCCGACGCGTCCGCCAGCCGGTCCAGGTAGCCCTTGGGGTCGGCCAGCCCGTCGGGGTGGTCGATCCGCAGGCCGTCGACGGCGCCGTCGCGCACCAGCCGGAGCACCAGCTCGTGCGTGGCGTCGAAGATCGCCGGGTCCTCGACGCGCAGGCCGGCGAGGGTGTTGATCGCGAAGAACCGGCGGTAGTTCAGCTCGTCGTCGGCGCGGCGCCAGTCGACCAGCTCGTAGTGCTGGCGGGCGTGCACCTCCTGCGGGGTGCCGTCCCCGGTCCCCGGGGCGATCGGGAAGCGGTTCTCGTAGTACCGCAGCTCGCCGTCGGTCACCTCGAGCTTCTCGACGTCGTCCGCGGAGCCGAGCACCGGGATGCGGACCTTGCCGCCCCCGAAATCCCAGTCGATGTCGAATGCCGCCGCGTGCGGGCTGTCCTGCCCGTGCTGCAGCACGTCCCACCACCAGGGCGCGGCCGACGGGTCGTCGACGCCCATGTGGTTGGGCACCAGGTCGAGCACCAGGCCGAGGCCGTGCTGGTGCAGGGCCGCGACGAACCGGTCGAAACCGTCCCGGCCACCACGCGCCTCGTCGATGTGCGCGTGGTCGACGGTGTCGTACCCGTGGTTGCTGCCCTCGGCCGAGCGCAGGAGGGGAGAGGAGTAGGCGTGGCTGACCCCGAGGTCGGCCAGGTAGCCGGCGACCTCGGCGGCGTCGTCGAGCCGGAAGCCGGCGTGCACCTGCAGGCGGTAGGTCGCCGACGGCACGCGCCGCCGGTCGCCGTCCCCCTCGGTCACGCGGACGGTCCGGTGAGGACGACGATCGAGCGACCCTGCACGGTCACGGTCTGGCCCGGCTTGATCTCGACGGGCTCCACCTCGTGCATCTCGGCGGTGTCGAGCACCGTCGTCCAGCCCTGGGAGTAGTCCTCGCCCGGCAGCGTGAACTCGAGGGGCTCGTGCGAGGCGTTGAAGGCCAGGTAGAAGTGGTCGTCGGTGACGTACTCGCCGCGCTCGTCCATCTCGCGGATGCCGACGCCGTTGAGGTAGACGGCCAGGGACTTGGCGTAGGCGGCGCCCCAGTCCTCGTCGGCCATCTCCTCGCCCGCGGGCGTGAGCCAGGCGATGTCGGGCACCGGGTCGCCGAGGCCGCGGCGCACCGGGCGGCCGTGGAAGAACCGCCGACGGCGGAACGTCGGGTGCTCGGTGCGCAGGCGGGTGACCCGCTTGGTGAACTCGAGCAGCCCCTCGTCGACGTTGTCCCAGTCGATCCAGGTGAGCTCGGAGTCCTGGCAGTAGCCGTTGTTGTTGCCGCCCTGGGAACGGCCCAGCTCGTCGCCGTGCAGCAGCATCGGCACGCCCTGGCTGAGCATCATCGTGGCGATGAAGTTGCGCCGCTGCTGTGCGCGCAGCTGGAGGATCTCCGGGTCGTCCGTGGGGCCCTCGACGCCGCAGTTCCAGCTGCGGTTGTGGCTCTCGCCGTCGTTGTTGCCCTCGCCGTTGGCCTCGTTGTGCTTCTCGTTGTAGGAGACCAGGTCGTTGAGCGTGAAGCCGTCGTGCGCCGTCACGAAGTTGATGCTGGCGACCGGCCGCCGTCCGGAGTGCTGGTAGAGGTCGGCCGAGCCGGTGATCCGGCTGGCGAACTCGCCCACGGTGGCGTCCTCGCCGCGCCAGAAGTCGCGGACGGTGTCGCGGTACTTGCCGTTCCACTCGGTCCACAGCGCCGGGAAGTTGCCGACCTGGTAGCCGCCCTCGCCGACGTCCCACGGCTCGGCGATCAGCTTGACCTGGCTGACCACCGGGTCCTGGTGCACGAGGTCGAAGAAGGTGGCCAGCCGGTCGACGGCGTGCAGCTCGCGGGCCAGCGCCGAGGCGAGGTCGAACCGGAACCCGTCGACGTGCATCTCGGTGACCCAGTAGCGCAGCGAGTCCATGATCAGCTGCAGCGCCTGCGGCGTCCGGACGTTCAGCGTGTTGCCGGTGCCGGTGAAGTCCATGTAGTACCGCTCGTCGCCCTCGACGAGCTTGTAGTACGTGCGGTTGTCGATCCCGCGGAAGGACAGCGTCGGGCCGTTGTGGTTGCCCTCGGCGGTGTGGTTGTAGACGACGTCGAGGATGACCTCGATGCCCGCCTCGTGCAGGGCCCGGACCATGCCCTTGAACTCCTGCACGTGCTGGCCGGCCGTCGTGTTCGACGCGTACTCGTTGTGCGGCGCGAAGAAGCCGATCGTGTTGTAGCCCCAGTAGTTGCGCAGGCCCTTCTGCTGGAGGGTGTCGTCCTGCACGAACTGGTGCACCGGCAGCAGCTCGATGGCGGTGATGCCGAGCTCCTGGAGGTGTTCGATGGTGGCCGGGTGGGCGACGCCGGCGTACGTGCCGCGCAGCTCCTCGGGGATCCGCGGGTTGGTCATCGTCAGGCCCTTGACGTGGGCCTCGTAGATGACCGTCCTGTTGTAGGGGGTCTTCGGCGGGCGGTCCACGCCCCAGTCGAAGTAGGGGTTGACGACGACGGACTTCGGCATGTGCGCCGCCGAGTCCTCGTCGTTGCGCTCCTTGGTCTCGAAGTCGTAGCCGAACACCGACGGGTCCCAGTCGATCTGGCCGTCGATCGCCTTGGCGTAGGGGTCCAGCAGGAGCTTGTTCGGGTTGCACCGGAGCCCCTGCGAGGGGTCGTAGGGCCCGTGCACGCGGAACCCGTACTTCTGCCCGGGGTGGATGCCGGGGAGGAACGCGTGCCAGACGTAGCCGTCCATCTCGGGGAGCCGGATGCGCTCCTCGTTGCCGTCGTCGTCGAACAGGCACAGCTCGACCTTCTCGGCGACCTCGCTGAAGATCGCGAAGTTGGTGCCGGTGCCGTCGTACGTGGCCCCGAGGGGGTAGGCACTGCCGGGCCAGACCTGGGTCATGCTGGGTGTTCCTCCTGCGCTGGCGTCTCGCGACGGCTGGACTGCTCTCCGGCGATCTTCGCGGAGGAAGCCCGATGGGGCGACCGTGCACGGGTGCCCTGGTGGGGCCGCCCGCACACCTGCATCTCCGTGTCACCGACCACTCGGTCCGGGGAGACGACGACGCCCCCCGCGGCCGGGCCGCGGGGGGCGTCGTGCGCAGGTCCGGCCGGCTGCGGCGGGCGACCGCACCGGGGCGCGGCGCGATGAGCGACCCGCGGGGGCCGGACACCGCGATCCGGGGTCCGACCTCGCCCGTGAGCACGGGTGGCGCTGGTCCCCGGTCTGGAACCGCTCCTGCGACCAGGGACGCTAGGGGGGTGTGACGGGAGGAGACAAGTACCGGTTGCGTCCCGTCCATCTCCCGTTCCCCAGTCGGCCCCGGGAACCGCTCGGACCCGTTCTGTCACAGGAGCGTCGTACCGTCGTCCCGTGCGCGCGACCACCGACATCCGGCCCACCCAGGGGCGCTTCCGCGTCGTCAGCGAGTTCGAGCCCGCGGGCGACCAGCCGGCGGCGATCAAGGCGCTGGCCGAGAAGGTCAACGCGGGGGAGAAGGACGTCGTCCTGCTGGGTGCCACCGGCACCGGCAAGTCGGCGACCACGGCCTGGCTGATCGAGCAGGTGCAGCGCCCCACGCTGGTCATGGCGCCGAACAAGACCCTCGCCGCGCAGCTGGCCAACGAGTTCCGCGAGCTGCTGCCGGACAACGCGGTCGAGTACTTCGTCTCGTACTACGACTACTACCAGCCCGAGGCCTACGTCCCGCAGACGGACACCTACATCGAGAAGGACTCCTCGATCAACGAGGAGGTCGAGCGGCTGCGGCACTCGGCGACGCAGGCGCTGCTCACCCGGCGCGACGTCGTCGTGGTGGCCACCGTGTCCTGCATCTACGGCCTCGGCACGCCGCAGGAGTACGTCGACCGGGCGCTCAAGATCTCGGTGGGGGAGGAGCGCGACCGCGACGAGCTGCTGCGCACCCTGGTCACCGAGCAGTACACCCGCAACGACCTCTCCTTCACCCGCGGCACGTTCCGGGTCCGGGGCGACACGATCGAGGTCTTCCCGGTGTACGAGGAGCTCGCCGTCCGGATCGAGATGTTCGGCGACGAGGTGGAGCGGCTGTACTACCTGCACCCGCTGACCGGCGAGGTCGTGCGCGAGGTCCAGGAGCTCTTCGTCTTCCCGGCCACCCACTACGTCGCTGGGCCGGAGCGGATGGAGCGGGCCATCCGGGGGATCGAGGCGGAGCTCGAGCAGCGGCTGGCCGAGCTGGAGCGGCAGGGCAAGCTGCTCGAGGCGCAGCGGCTGCGCATGCGCACGACCTACGACATCGAGATGATGCGCCAGGTCGGCTTCTGCTCCGGCATCGAGAACTACTCGCGGCACATCGACGGGCGGGCCCCGGGCAGCGCCGGCTCCTGTCTCATCGACTACTTCCCCGCCGACTTCCTGCTCGTCATCGACGAGTCGCACGTGACCGTGCCGCAGATCGGCGGCATGTACGAGGGCGACATGAGCCGCAAGCGGACGCTGGTCGAGCACGGCTTCCGGCTGCCGTCGGCGATGGACAACCGCCCGCTGAAGTGGGAGGAGTTCACCGACCGCATCGGCCAGACGGTCTACCTCTCGGCCACCCCGGGCGACTACGAGCTGGGCCGCACCGGCGGGGAGGTCGTCGAGCAGGTCATCCGGCCCACCGGCCTGATCGACCCCGAGGTCGTCGTGAAGCCGACGAAGGGCCAGATCGACGACCTGGTGCACGAGATCCGCGTCCGCATCGAGAAGGACGAGCGGATCCTGGTCACGACGCTGACCAAGAAGATGGCCGAGGACCTCACCGACTACCTGCTCGAGCTGGGCATCAAGGTGCGGTACCTGCACTCCGAGGTCGACACGCTGCGTCGCGTCGAGCTGCTGCGCGAGCTGCGGCAGGGCGAGTACGACGTGCTGGTCGGCATCAACCTGCTGCGTGAGGGCCTCGACCTGCCCGAGGTGTCGCTGGTGGCGATCCTCGACGCCGACAAGGAGGGCTTCCTCCGTTCCGGCAAGTCGCTGATCCAGACCATCGGCCGCGCGGCACGCAACGTCTCCGGCCAGGTGCACATGTACGCCGACACGATCACCCCGTCGATGGCGCAGGCGATCGAGGAGACCAACCGGCGCCGCGAGAAGCAGATCGCCTACAACACCGAGCGCGGCGTCGACCCGCAGCCGCTGCGGAAGAAGATCGTCGACATCCTCGACGGCATCTACCGCGAGGCCGAGGACTCCGAGTCCGCGGAGCTGATCGGCGGGTCCGGCCGGCAGCAGTCGCGCGGCAAGGCGCCGGTGCCCGGCCTGTCGTCGAAGAAGCCGGGGAAGGCCGGGGCGATCGACGTCCAGGGCCTGCCGCGCAACGAGCTGGCCGACCTCATCACGCAGATGAACGAGCAGATGCTGGCCGCCGCCCGCGAGCTGCAGTTCGAGGTGGCGGCCCGGCTGCGCGACGAGCTCAGCGAGCTGAAGAAGGAGCTCCGCCAGCTCGACGCCGCGCACGCCTGAAAGAGGACCCCCGCTTCCCCCCACGCCTCGAAAAACATCCCCTGCCCCCCACCGCTCGCACGCTCGCGGCGGGACCCTGCAGGGGGCGGCCCCTGAAGCGGGGCCGCGCCGGCGGGAACTCCCGTGGGCCGGCGGGCGTTGCACCCTTCGAACCACACGGACCGTGCGGGCGATGACGCTCGTGCCGGTCCGGGTTCGTGGAGGGGAGTATCCCGACGCGGACGGGTCGTCAGTACGGGATCCTCGGTGATCCCCGGCCCGCCGGCCGCCCTCAGGGGCGGTGGGAGAGACCTCCGGTACTGACTGCTGCCAGCTACCGGAGGAAGCTGCTCTATGGACGTCCCCTTCTGGGTGTGGGCCCTGACGGTCACCGCGATCGTCGGGATGCTCGCCTTCGACTTCGTCGGCCACGTGCGCACGCCGCACGCGCCGTCGCTCCGCGAGTCCGCCATCTGGTCGGCGGTGTACGTCGGCATCGCCGTCGTCTTCGGCCTGCTGATCCTGTGGTTCTACGGCGCGGACTACGGCGGCCAGTACTTCGCCGGCTACATCACCGAGAAGAGCCTGTCGGTCGACAACCTCTTCGTGTTCGTGCTGATCATGGCCAGCTTCGGTGTCCCACGGGAGCTGCAGCAGAAGGTCCTGCTCTTCGGGATCACCTTCGCGCTGGCCCTGCGCACCGTGTTCATCCTGGTCGGCGCCGCCGCGATCGAGAACTTCAGCTGGGTCTTCTACCTGTTCGGCGCGATCCTCATCTACACGGCGTGGATCCAGGCCCGCAGCGGTGGGCACAGCCATGACGAGGACTACCAGGAGAACGCCGTCCTGCGGCTGACCCGCCGCCTGCTGCCGACGACGACGGACTACCACTCCGACCGCATGACGGTCCGCCTCGACGGCAAGCGGTACATCACCCCGCTGGCCATCGCGCTGATCGCCATCGGCACGGCCGACATCATCTTCGCCGTCGACTCGATCCCCGCGATCTTCGGGCTGACCCAGGAGACCTTCCTGGTCTTCACGGCCAACGCCTTCTCGCTGCTGGGCCTGCGGCAGCTGTTCTTCCTCATCGACGGCCTGCTCGACCGCCTGGTGTACCTCGCCTACGGCCTGGCCGTGATCCTCGGCTTCATCGGGTTCAAGCTCGTGGTGCACGCGCTGCACACCAACGAGCTGCCGTTCATCAACGGCGGCGAGCACGTGACGGTGATCCCCGAGGTGCCGACGGCGGTCTCGCTGGCGGTGATCCTGGTGACCCTGGTGGTGACCACCGTGGCGAGCCTCGCCAAGAGCCGGCGCGACCACGGCGAGCGGGCCGACCGTGGCGGGACGCCGGCCGTGGCCGACCCGACCGGTGACGCGCAGGCGCCGGTCCCCGTGGACGACGCCCGCACGGAGCCCGCGGCGAGGAACTGAACCGCGACCGGCGGGGCGTCGAGGAGACGTCCCGCCGGTCGACGGCCGCACCACAGCTCCGCCGCGAAGAGCGGGCTGCCGACCCGTAGAGTGAGGCCCCGTGGAGCTCCCCGTCTGGTTCGAGATAACGACGTTCGTGGGGCTCACGGTCCTGCTGCTCGCCGACCTCGCCATCGTCGCCCGTCGTCCCCACGAGCCCTCCATCAAGGAGGCCAGTCTCTGGGTCAGCTTCTACATCAGCCTGGCGCTCATCTTCGGCCTGCTGATGCTGGCGTTCACGAACGGCACGTACGCCACGGAGTTCTACGCGGGCTGGCTGACCGAGTACTCGCTCTCGGTCGACAACCTCTTCGTCTTCGTGATCATCATGGCTCGCTTCGGGGTGCCCCGGAAGTTCCAGCAGGAAGCGCTGATGATCGGCATCATCATCGCGCTGGTCCTGCGCGGGATCTTCATCCTGCTCGGCGCCGTGGTCATCGAGCGGTTCGTCTGGGTCTTCTACATCTTCGGCATCTTCCTCATCTACACCGCGATCAACCTGGTCCGGCACCGCGGGGAGGACGACGAGTACGAGGAGAACGCGTTCATCCGGCGGATGCGCAAGGTCCTCCCGATCTCGCAGGAGTACCACGGCGCCAAGATCCGGGTGACCGAGAACGGCAAGAAGATGTGGACGCCGATGATCGTGGTCATCCTGGCGCTCGGCACCACCGACCTCATCTTCGCGCTGGACAGCATCCCGGCGATCTTCGGGCTGACCCGGGAGCCGTTCATCGTCTTCACGGCCAACGTCTTCGCCCTGATGGGTCTGCGCCAGCTCTACTTCCTGCTGGGTGGTCTGCTGAAGCGGCTGGTCTACCTGTCGCTGGGCCTGGCGGTGATTCTGGCCTTCATCGGCGTCAAGCTGATCCTGGAGGCGGTGCACGAGAACCAGCTGCCGTTCGCCGGGGAGCGCGAGCCCATCGACGCGGTGCCGCACATCCCGATCTGGCTGTCGCTCACGATCATCCTGGGCGTGCTCGTCGTCGCCACCGTGGCGAGCCTCCTCAAGACTCGCGGGCAGCTCGCGACCCCGGGGCCGGCCGACGTCGACCCGGAGACGGCGAAGACCGTGCCGACCGGCGGTCCCGAGGCCGCCGCCGCGGCGGAGGCCCGCATCGCCGACGAGCCCGACGAGGAGCGCGCCCGCCGCTGAGCCGACGGTCGCCGGGCCCCGGTCCGGCGATCGCGCGCTCGGCTAGCGTCGCCTGCCATGCGGCCGACCGACCTCGCGCTCCTGCGCACGCCGGGTGTTCCGACGGTCTCACCCGACGGCCGCATGGCGGTCGTCGCGGTCACCCGCCTCGAGCTGGAGGCCGACGAGTACCGCAGCCAGCTGTGGGCGGTGCCCACCGACGGCTCGGCCGACGCCCGGCCGGTCACGTCGGGTCACCGCGACACGGCGCCGGCGTTCTCCCCGGACGGGCGCTGGATCGCCTTCCTGAGCGCCGAGCCCGGCGGTCGCCCGCAGGTCTGGCTGCTCCCCACCGCCGGCGGCGAACCGCGCCGGCTCACCGAGCACCCTCTCGGTGCCGGTGCGCCGGTCTGGTCGCCGGACTCCCGGCGGCTGGCCTACGTCGCCCGGGTGCCGGAGCACGGCCGCTACGGCACGGTGGACGGCGTCGAGCCGGCGGCGGAGCCGCCGCGGCTGATCACCACGCTGCAGTACCGGCTCGACGGCGTGGGATTCCTGATCGACCGCCGCAGCCAGGTCTTCGTGCTCGATCTCCCGGCCGACTTCGCCGACGACACCGCGCCCCTCCCGGAACCGGTGCAGGTGACCAGTGGCGACGCCGACTGCGAGGACGTCACCTGGCGTCCCGACGGCGCCGAGCTGGCGTTCGTCTCGGCGCGCCACCCCACCGCCGACCGGGACCTCGTGCGGGACGTCTACGCGATCGCCCCGGACGGCTCGGGGCTGCGCCGCGTGACCGCCTCCCGGGGGGACTGCGCGCTGCCGGTCTACGCGGGGGAAGAGCTGCTCGTCACCGCCGTCCCGGACCTCGGGCCCGACGGGCTCGACTTCGTGGCCCGTCAGGCGGTGCCCTGCCGCGTGGCCGCCGACGGCGCGCTCGTGCCGCTGCTCGACCCCGAGGAGCACCAGCGGGGCGACGAGACGCCCGCCACCGTGGTGGCCGACGGCGCGGTGCTGGTCGGCGTCGAGCGACGCGGCAGCGTGCAGCTGCTGCGGGTGCCCCTGGACGGCGGCCCTCCCGAGGCGCTCGTCGACGGGCCGTTCACCGTCCGGGGGGTGGGCTCGTCGGGCGGCGTCGTCGTCGCGGTCGTCGCGCACGACCGCTCGGCGGGTGAGCTGCTCGCCCTGACGCCGGGACGGCGGAAGCTGCTGACGGCGTTCGGCCGGCCGCTGGGGGAGACGGGCCGCGTGCACCGGATGGTGGAGCGCACCGCCGTGGCGCCCGACGGCCGTCCCGTGCACGGCTGGGTGACCACACCGCCCGGACCCGGGCCGCACCCCGTGCTGCTCACCGTGCACGGCGGCCCGTTCAGCCAGTACGGCTGGTCGCTGTTCGACGAGACCCAGGTGTACGTCTCGGCCGGTTACGCCGTCGTGCAGTGCAACCCTCGCGGTTCCTCCGGGTACGGCGCCGCGCACGGGCGGGCGATCTCCGGCGCCTGGGGCGAGCTCGACGCCGACGACGTCCTGGCCTTCCTGGACGCGGCGCTGGCCGACCCGGTGCTGGACGCCGACCGCGTCGGCATCATGGGCGGCTCCTACGGCGGCTACCTCACCGCCCTGCTGCTCGGCCGCACCGACCGATTCGCCGGTGCGGTGGTCGAGCGGGCGTTCCTCGATCCGGTCAGCTTCGTGGGGTCCTCCGACATCGGCTGGTACTTCCCGGACCGCTACCTCGGCACCGACCCGGAGCGGGTCGCCGCGCAGAGCGCCATGGCCTCCGCGCCCGCCATCCGCACGCCGACCCTCGTGATCCACTCCGAGGAGGACTGGCGCTGCCCGGTCGAGCAGGGGGCACGGCTCTACGTCGAGCTGAAGCGGCGCGGCGTTCCCACGGAGCTGCTCCTGTTCCCCGGGGAGGGCCACGAGCTCACCCGTTCGGGACGGCCGCGGCATCGGCTGGCCCGCTTCGAGCACGTCCTGCGGTGGTGGGCTCGCTGGCTCCCGACGGCTGGCAACCCGGCGCCCGGGTCGGGGGGCACGGCCGTCGGCGTGCCGGCGGAGGGACCTGACCCGGCGCCCGACGAGCCCGCCCAGCCGCTGGTCGTCCGCGCCGCCCGGGTCGGCTGACGTCACGTTGAGTGCTCAATTGATGACTGCCGTGTAGGTCGCCGTCACCCTTCGTGAGCCTTTGCCTCCGGCGTGTCGCGACGCCCTTGGACGTGAACGGGCAGGTCAGCGGGCCGTACACCGCGCGACGGCCCGTACCACGGCGGTCCCTCGCACGGCGTGTCCGACAGCTGGCGCTGTGCAACGGCCCGTCGGAGGGGGTGAGGTCCAGACAGTCGACAACGGCGTCGACGTCGGCGGCCCCCCGCCACCGACCATCGATCGAAGGGACCGAGCGTGAGCGAACGACGGACCGGGTCCGCACGACGGACGGCGTCCCGAGCCATCGCCCTGACCAGCAGCGGAGTTCTGCTGGCCTTGGCGCTGCCCGCCACCGCGGCCAACGCCGCACCGGGCAACGCGTGCGACAACCGCGCCAACAACACCTACGACAAGCTGCTGCAGTGCGTGACGCTCGAAGGCGTGCGCGAGCACATGGAGGCGTTCCAGAAGATCGCCGACAACAGCACCGACGAGGTCTACCCCGGCTCGCGGGCCGCCGGCACCGACGGGTACGCCGACAGCGTCGAGTACGTCGCCGGACTGCTGCGGGAGGCCGGCTACCAGGTCACGCTCGACCCGGTGCCCTTCACCTTCTTCTACCCCTCGCAGCTCGAGCAGCTCACGCCGGCGCCCGCCGAGCACCCCAACGCGATCGCCACCGGTTCGGGCTCCGGCACCGTCCAGGGGGCCGTGATCCCCGTGGACATCAACCTCGACACCACCACGGGCCGGGCCAACAGCAGCGGCTGCGAGATGGCCGACTTCGACGGGCTCGACTTCGAGGGCCCCAGCGACATCGCGCTGCTCCAGCGCGGCACCTGCAGCTTCGAGATCAAGGCGCAGAACGCCGAGGCGGCCGGCGCCGAGGCAGTCGTGATCTTCAACCAGGGCGACACGACCGGACCGGGTGACCGGCTGGGCGTCGTCAACCCGACGCTCGGCGCCTACGAGGCCCGGGGACCCGTCCTGGGCACGAGCTTCGCCGCGGGCCAGGCGCTGGCCCAGCCGGGTTCCACCGCCCGCATCGACGTGCAGGAGCCCGAGACGCGCACCGACGTGAACGTGATCGCCGAGTGGCCCGGGGCGAACCCGGACAACGTCGTCATGGCCGGGGCCCACCTGGACAGCGTGGCTGCGGGACCGGGCATCAACGACAACGGCTCCGGCTCGGCCGCGCTGCTCGAGACCGCGCTGCTGATGGCGAAGTCCAACACTCCGAACACGCTCCGCTTCGCGTGGTGGGCGGCCGAGGAGGAGGGGCTGGTCGGCTCCACCGACTACGTCAACGGCCTCTCGCCGGAGGAGCGCGAGCGGATCGCGCTCTACATGAACTACGACATGGTCGGGTCGCCGAACTATTTCCTCGGCGTGTACGACGCCGACCAGTCGACGTTCCCGGCCCCGGTGCCCGTGCCGCCGGGCTCGACGGCGATCGAGGACGTCTACGAGTCCTACTACACCAAGGTGGGGCAGCCCTACGACGACAGCGAGTTCTCCGGGCGCAGCGACTACCAGGCGTTCATCGCGAACGGCATCCCGTCCGGTGGGCTCTTCACCGGTGCCGAGGTGCGGAAGACGCCGCAGCAGCAGGAGATCTGGGGCGGCGCGGCCGGTGAGCAGTTCGACCCGTGCTACCACGAGGAGTGCGACACGATCGAGAACTACGACCCGGACGCGCTGGAGATCAACAGCGACCTCATCGCCTTCGCGATGCTGCACTTCGGCTACTCGACGCAGGACGTGAACGGGGTGCCCGGCAAGAAGGTGCCGGGCCCGGACTTCGGGCTGCCCGCGCCGGCGGGCCCGGAGCGCACCTTCGCCGGAGGCGGCGGTGGCCTCGCGCACGACCACGACCACGACGGCGAGAGCGCCTGACGGGTCCGGTCCGAAGGGGCGGCGGGGTCGGTCTGCGGACCGGCCCCGCCGTCGCGTGTCCGGGGCGCCTGCGTCAGGGGAGGGCCTCCGGTGGTCCCTAGGCTGTGGCCGTGTCGCCGACCCCGCGAGCGGGCCCGTGATCGCGCCGGTCCTCGGCCGCCGGGCGCTCGGACGCTCGACTCTGGCCCGGCAGCTGCTGCTCCACCGGGTGGACCTGCCGGCCGAGGCCGCGATCGGACACCTCGTCGGCCTGCAGGCCCAGGTCCCGCGGGTGCCGCACCTGTCCCTGTGGAACCGGCTGGCGGGCTACGACCCGGCCGAGCTCGACGCGCTCATGACCGACCGCCGGGTCGTCCGCACCCAGCTGATGCGCACCACGATCCACACCGTCACCGCGCGGGACGCGCTGGCGCTGCGGCCGTTGCTCCAGCCGGTGCTCGACCGGACGTGCTCCGGCACGGCCTGGGGGCAGCGGCTGCGCGGGCAGGACGTCTCCGGGGTGGTCGCCGAGGCGGCGGGGCTGCTGGCCGAGCGCCCCATGGGGCGTGCTGCGCTGGAACGGGAGCTGCTGCGGCGGCACCCGGACCTGGACGCCGAGGCGGTCGCCTTCGGGGTCTCCTACTGGGTGCCGTGGGTCCAGCCCCCGCCGCGGGGGCTGTGGGACGGGTCGGCCGCCGCCGTGATGGTCCCGGTGCGGACCTGGCTGGACGGCATCGCGGTGGAACCGGCGACCCCCGACGAGCTGGTCGTCCGCTACCTCGGGGCCTTCGGGCCCGCGACGGTGCGGGACGTCCAGGCGTGGTGCGGGCGACCCGGCTGCGCGAGGTCGTGGACCGGCTCGGCCCGCGGCTGCGGCGCTTCCGCGCCGAGGACGGTGCCGAGCTGTTCGACGTTCCGGAGAGGCCGCTCCCGGACCCGGACACGCCGGCCCCGGTGCGCTTCCTCGCCGAGTACGACAACGTGACCCTGTCGCACGCCGACCGCTCCCGGGTGGTCGGTGACGGGGAGATCGTGCCGCTCCAGGGCGGCGCCGGGGGCTGGACCGGCACCGTGCTCGTCGACGGTCTCGTGCGGGCCTCCTGGGCGGCCCGCCGGGAGGGGGACGCCACGGTGCTGTCCCTGCGGGCGTCGGATCCGCTGTCGCTCGCCGAGCGGGACGACGTCGTCGAGGAGGGCCGGCGGCTGCTCGCCTTCCTCGCGCCCGACCGGGAGCACGACGTCCGGTGGGTGGCCTAGCGGCCTCACCAGCCGCGGGCACGCCATTCGCCGAGGTGCGGCCGCTCGGCACCGATCGTCGTGTCCTTGCCGTGCCCCGGGTAGACCCACGCGTCGTCGGGCAGGGTGCCGAAGAGCCGCTGCTCGACGTCGTCGATCAGGCTGCCGAACCGCGCCGGGTCCTGCTGGGTGTTGCCGACGCCGCCCGGGAAGAGGCTGTCGCCGGTGAAGACGTGCACGCCGGCGTCGTCCGGACCGCGCCAGACCAGCGCGATGCTGCCGGGGGTGTGCCCGCGCAGGTGGACGACGTCCAGCGTCTGCTCGCCGACGGTGACCGTGTCGCCGTGCTCGACGGCGCGCTGGACGGGGACCGGGAGATCGGCGGCGTCGGCGGCACCGGCGACCGTGGTCGCCCCGGTCGCGGCGACGACCTCCGGGAGCGCGCGGTGGTGGTCCCAGTGCCCGTGGGTCGTGACGACGGTGCGCACCCCGGCGTCGCCGATCAGCGCGAGCAGCGCCTCGGGTTCGGCGGCCGCGTCGATCAGCAGCTGCTCGCCGGTCGCGGTGCAGCGCAGCAGGTAGGCGTTGTTCGCCATCTCGCTCACCGCGAGCTTGCTGATGGTGAGGCCGGGCAGCTCGCGCACGTCGGCCGGGCCGCCCACCTCGACGTCACCGGTGTAGGTCATCGAGGACTCCGATCGCAAAGTGTCAGCGGACGCCGTTACGGTCCTGACCATGGACGCTAGCGGAGCCCTCGACGGTGCCCCACCCGCTGCCCAGAGCGCCGCGGCGACCGTCGGCCTGCCGGCGACCGAGATCGCGCGCCTGGTCCGCTCGGGCGAGGTGACGGCGGTCGAGGTCGTCCGCGCGCACCTGGACCACATCGACGCCGTCGACGCCCGCATCGGTGCGTTCCGGGTCGTCCGCCGGGAGGCGGCACTGGCCGAGGCGCACGCGATCGACACCGCGCTGACCCGGTTCGCCCTGCCGCTTGCCGGTGTGCCGATCGCGGTGAAGGACAACGTGGCCGTGGCCGGTGAGGTGTGCACCGACGGGTCGGCGGCCTGCACCTCGGAGCCCGAGCGGCGCGACCACCCGGTCGTCGCCCGCCTGCGCAAGGCCGGCGCGATCGTCGTCGGCATCACCCGCGCGCCGGAGCTGTGCCTGTACGCCGCCACCGACGCCCCCGGCACGGTGAGTCGGAACCCCTGGGACACGGCCCGGTCGCCGGCCGGCAGCTCCGGGGGCAGCGCCGCGGCCGTGGCGTCGGGGGCGGTTCCGCTGGCCCACGGCAACGACGGCATGGGTTCGCTGCGGCTCCCGGCCGCCGCCTGCGGGCTGGTCACCCTCAAGCCGGGGCGGGGGGTCGTCCCCGGGGGGATCGGCTTCGACGACTGGTCGGGGATGGCCGTGAACGGCGCGCTGGCCACCACCGTCGCCGACCTCGCCGTCGCCCACGCCGTCCTGGCGGGGGAGGAGCCGGCGGCGCCGGCGGACCCGGGCCGGCCGCTGCGCATCGGCCTGTCCACCCGCTCGCCGGTGCCCGGGGTCCGGGCCGACGCCCCCACCCGCGCCGCCGTCGACGCCGTGGCCGAGCTCCTCCGGGCGGCCGGGCACACGGTCGTGCGCCGCGAGCCGCCCATCACGCCGGCTGCCGCGGTGGGCGCGCTGGCGCGGTGGATGGCGGGTGCCGAGGACGACGCGGAGCACCTGGGCCTCGACCGGGCGGCCCTCGAGCCCCGCAGCCGGACGCACGCCCGCATCGGCCGCCTGGTCCGCCGCGCGGGTCTGGTCCGGCCCGCCACCGCGGAGCGCTTCCGGCAGCGGATGGTCGACTTCTTCGACGACGTCGATCTGCTCCTCACCCCGGTCACGACGGGTCCGCCGCTGCCCGCTCGCCCCTGGCACGAACGGGGCTTCCTGGCGAACATCACGGCCAACGCGCGCTGGGCGCCGTGGACGGCCGCGTGGAACCTGGCCGGCCTCCCGGCGAGCGTGCTGCCGGCCGGCACCCGGCCCGACGGGCTGCCCGTCGCCGTCCAGTTCGTCGGGCCGCCGGGCGCCGAAGGGCGACTACTCTGGCTGGCCGGAGAGGTGGAGCGGTTGCGGCCCTGGCGGCGCTACGCGCCCGTCTTCGACCCCACCGCCGAGCGCGCCGCAGCGGCCGGCTGACCGACGGCCGGCCGGGTGACGCGGCCGACACGGCGGCGCGCCGGCGCGGGGAACAGTGACCCCGAGCAGCGACTTGACTCCAGCAGGACACCGCCGCCGGCGACCGCCGCGGCCCGCACCACCGCATTCCAGCCACAGCGACTGACAGGGATTCCATGGACCGCCTCGTCGTGCGCGGCGCCCGCGAGCACAACCTCAAGGACGTCCACCTCGACCTGCCCCGCGACGCTCTGATCGTCTTCACGGGGCTCTCCGGCTCGGGCAAGTCCAGCCTCGCCTTCGACACGATCTTCGCCGAGGGCCAGCGCCGCTACGTCGAGTCGCTCTCGGCGTACGCCCGCCAGTTCCTGGGCCAGATGGACAAGCCCGACGTCGACTTCATCGAGGGGCTGTCCCCGGCGGTCTCCATCGACCAGAAGTCCACCAACCGCAACCCGCGGTCGACCGTCGGCACGATCACCGAGGTCTACGACTACCTCCGGCTGCTGTACGCGCGCGCCGGCCAGCCGCACTGTCCCAACTGCGGCAAGCCGATCTCCCGGCAGACGCCGCAGCAGATCGTCGACCAGGTGCTGGGCATGGAGGAGGGCACCCGGTTCCAGGTGCTCGCCCCGGTCGTGCGGGCCCGCAAGGGCGAGTACGTCGACCTGTTCAGCTCGCTGCAGACCCAGGGCTTCTCCCGCGTGCGCGTCGACGGCGTCATCCACTCGCTGACCGAGCCGCCGAAGCTCAAGAAGCAGGAGAAGCACACCATCGAGGTGATCGTCGACCGCCTCACGGTCAAGGAGAGCGCCAAGCGCCGCCTGACCGACTCGGTCGAGACCGCCCTCGGTCTGGCCGGCGGGCTCGTCGTCCTCGACTTCGTCGACCTGCCGGAGGACGACCCGCAGCGCGAGCGCACCTTCTCGGAGCACCTCGCCTGCGTCGACGACGGGCTCTCCTTCGAGGCCCTCGAGCCGCGCTCCTTCTCCTTCAACTCGCCGTTCGGCGCGTGCCCCGAGTGCACCGGCATCGGCACCCGCAAGGAGGTCGACCCCGAGCTGGTCGTGCCCGACCCCGGGAAGAGCCTCGACCAGGGGGCCATCGCGCCGTGGTCGAGCTCGATGAGCAACGAGTACTTCACCCGCCTGCTCACCGGCCTCTCGCAGCAGCTCGGCTTCTCGATGAAGGACCCGTGGGAGCGGCTGCCGGCGAAGGTGCAGAAGGCGATCCTGCACGGGTCCCCGGACCAGGTGCACGTGCGCTACAAGAACCGCTACGGCCGCGAGCGCAGCTACTACGCCGCCTTCGAGGGCGTGCTGCCCTTCCTCGAGCGTCGGCACGAGGACACCGACAGCGACTACATGAAGGACAAGTACGAGGGCTACATGCGGGACGTGCCGTGTCCCGTCTGCCACGGGACCCGGCTCAAGCCCGAGATCCTGGCCGTGAAGCTCAACGACCGGTCCATCGCCGAGGTCACCAGCCTGTCGATCGGCGACGCGTCCGAGTGGCTCAACGCCCTGGAGCTGGGGGAGCGGGAGCGGGCCATCGCCGACCGCGTCCTCCGCGAGATCCAGGCCCGGCTGTCCTTCCTCGTCGACGTCGGTCTGGACTACCTGTCCCTCGACCGGCCGGCGGCCACGCTCGCCGGCGGCGAGGCGCAGCGCATCCGGCTGGCGACGCAGATCGGCTCCGGCCTGGTCGGCGTGCTCTACGTCCTCGACGAGCCGTCCATCGGACTGCACCAGCGGGACAACACCCGGCTGATCGAGACGCTCATCCGGCTCCGCGACATGGGCAACACCCTGATCGTCGTCGAGCACGACGAGGACACGATCAAGGTGGCCGACTGGGTGGTCGACATCGGCCCGGGCGCCGGCGAGCACGGTGGAGAGGTGGTGGTCAGCGGCACCGTCGAGGAGCTGCTCGCCAGCGAGCGATCGATGACCGGCGCCTACCTGTCCGGCCGCAAGGAGATCGAGATCCCCAAGGCGCGGCGGGAGCCGACGCCCGGCCGGGAGCTGGTGGTGAAGGGCGCCCGCGAGAACAACCTGCGCGGCATCGACGTCACCTTCCCCCTGGGCTGCCTCGTCGCGGTCACCGGCGTCTCCGGGTCGGGCAAGTCGACGCTGGTCAACGACATCCTCTACACGACCCTGGCCAACCAGCTGAACCGCGCGCGCCAGGTGGCCGGGCGGCACCGCACCGTCACCGGGCTCGAGCACCTGGACAAGGTCGTGCACGTCGACCAGTCGCCGATCGGCCGCACCCCGCGGTCCAACCCCGCGACGTACACCGGGGTCTGGGACCACGTCCGCAAGCTGTTCGCCTCCACCTCGGAGGCGAAGGTCCGCGGCTACCTGCCCGGCCGGTTCTCCTTCAACGTCAAGGGCGGGCGCTGCGAGGCGTGCTCCGGCGACGGCACGCTGAAGATCGAGATGAACTTCCTGCCGGACGTCTACGTCCCGTGCGAGGTGTGCAAGGGCGCCCGGTTCAACCGGGAGACCCTGGAGGTCCACTACAAGGGCAAGACGGTCGCCGAGGTCCTCGACATGCCGATCGAGGAGGCCGCGGACTTCTTCGCCGCCATCCCGGCGATCGCCCGCTACCTGCGCACCCTCACCGACGTCGGCCTCGGCTACGTGCGGCTCGGCCAGCCGGCGACCACGCTCTCCGGCGGTGAGGCCCAGCGCGTCAAGCTCGCCAGCGAACTGCAGAAGCGGTCCAACGGCCGCAGCATCTACGTCCTCGACGAGCCGACCACCGGCCTGCACTTCGAGGACATCCGGAAGCTGCTGCTCGTGCTGCAGGGCCTGGTCGACAAGGGCAACTCGGTGATCGTCATCGAGCACAACCTCGACGTGATCAAGAGCGCCGACTGGCTGATCGACATGGGCCCCGAGGGCGGCTTCCGCGGCGGCACGGTCGTCGCCGAGGGTCCGCCCGAGTTCGTGGCCGGGGTGCCGGAGAGCCACACCGGCCGCTACCTGGCCAAGATGCTCGACCCGGACGCCGTCGCCGCGGCGAGCGCCCCGAAGAAGCGGACGCGCAAGAAGGCGAGCTGAGCGGAGCCCGTCGCACCCGGAACGGTCCGGGTGCGACGGGTCCGGCCCCTCCGGGTGATGGACTTGTCCCCTCGCCGATCCGGCCCGTATGGTCGGTGTGACCGACATCACTGATGGTGACGGAGTCCGTCGAGAGGGACAGCGATGAGCGCGCTCACGCCCGACTGCGATCCCGACCTGTCGAACTGCGGCTCGCCCTGGAGTCCGACCCGCCACACGGGCGGCGGCCTGCCCTCGGCGATCGTCCTCGTCGCCCTGCTCGTCGGCTCCGTGCTCCTCGCCACCTCCAGCGGGCCCGGCGTGGTCGGCGTCCTCGCCGGGGGTGTCGCGCTGCTGAGCGCGGTGGCACTGGGCAGGCGCGGGGTCCGGCTCGCCCGTTCCGGGCTGGCGGCACTGACCGCGTCCCGCCCGCGCCACGTGGGCGTCCCGCGGCTGTCCTGACCCGGTCGCCCCGCGGCCGCTGTGACGGGCGGGACCGGAGGGGTCCGGCCCCCGGCGAGCTGTCGGCGGGGCGACCTAATGTGGAGTCATGGCCGACCCGTCGACGTACCGCCCGGCGGTCGGCTCCATCCCCGAGTCCCCGGGCGTCTACAAGTTCCGCGACCCCAACGGTCGCGTCATCTACGTCGGCAAGGCCAAGAGCCTCCGGCAGCGGCTGAACAGCTACTTCGCCGATGTCGCCGGCCTGCACCCGCGCACCCGGCAGATGGTCACCACCGCGTCCAGCGTCGAGTGGACCGTCGTGGGGACCGAGGTGGAGGCGCTCCAGCTCGAGTACAACTGGATCAAGGAGTTCGACCCTCGCTTCAACGTCCGCTACCGCGACGACAAGAGCTACCCGTCGCTGGCCGTGACGTTGAACGAGGAGTACCCGCGGCTGCAGGTGATGCGCGGCCCCAAGCGCAAGGGCGTCCGCTACTTCGGGCCCTACGCGCACGCCTGGGCGATCCGGGAGACCCTCGACACCCTCACCCGAGTCTTCCCGGCGCGGACCTGCTCGAACGGCGTCTTCAAGCGCGCCGGCCAGATCGGCCGCCCCTGCCTGCTGGGCTACATCGGCAAGTGCGCTGCCCCCTGCGTGGGGCGGGTCAGCGCCGAGGAGCACCGGCAGATCGTCGACGACTTCTGCGACTTCATGGCCGGGAAGACCGAGTCGATGATCAAGCGGCTCCAGCGCGAGATGGCCGAGGCCGCGGAGAACCTCGAGTACGAGAAGGCCGCCCGGCTCCGGGACGACCTCGGGGCCCTCACGCGGGCCATGGAGAAGCAGGCGGTCGTGCTCGGCGACGGCACCGACGCCGACGTCGTCGCCTTCGCCCAGGACGAGCTCGAGGCCGCCGTCCAGGTCTTCCACGTCCGCGGCGGCCGGGTGCGCGGCCAGCGGGGCTGGATCGTCGACAAGGTCGAGGCGGTCACCACCGGCGAGCTGGTCGAGCAGTTCCTGCTCCAGGTGTACGGCGGCGTCGACGAGCAGACCGGGGTCGGCGAGGCGGGGGAGGCGGTGCCCCGCGAGGTGCTGGTGCCCGAGCTCCCGGACGACGCCGACGTCTACACCGAGCTGCTCGAGGAGCTGCGCGGCGGCAAGGTCTCGCTCCGGGTGCCTCAGCGCGGCGACAAGCGCAGCCTGCTCGAGACGGTGGAGCGCAACGCCAAGGAGGCGTTCGCCCGGCACCGCGTCAAGCGGGCCAGCGACCTGACGGCCCGCTCGTTGGCGCTGTCGGAGCTCCAGGAGGCGCTGGAGCTTCCCGACGCGCCGTTGCGCATCGAGTGCATCGACATCTCGCACGTCCAGGGCACGAACGTCGTGGCGAGCATGGTGGTGTTCGAGGACGGGCTGGCGAAGAAGTCCGACTACCGCCGGTTCAGCGTCGCTCAGGGCACCGACGACACCGCCGCGATGGCCGAGGTCGTCCGCCGGCGGTTCGCCCGGCACCTGAAGGAGGAGGCCGACCGCCGGGACGAGCAGGGCATCGCCGCCGAGGAGGGACGTCCCCGCCGGTTCGCCTACCCGCCGAATCTGCTGGTGGTGGATGGCGGCGCACCTCAGGTGGCGGCGGCCAGCCGGTCACTGACGGAACTCGGCATCGTCGACGTCGCCGTCTGCGGCCTCGCCAAGCGGATGGAGGAGGTGTGGCTTCCCGGGGAGAGCGACCCGGTGATCCTGCCGCGCACCTCCGAGGCGCTGTACCTCCTGCAGCGCGTCCGTGACGAGGCGCACAGGTTCGCGATCACGTACCACCGGCAGAAGCGGTCCACCAGCATGCTGGTCTCGATGTTGGACGACGTCCCCGGGCTCGGGGAGTCGCGGCGGAAGGCGCTGATGAAGCAGTTCGGATCGCTCAAGCGGCTGCGGGCCGCCACGGTCGAGGAGCTGATGGCCGTGCCGGGCATCGGCCGCCGTACGGCCGAGGCGGTCCAGGCCGCCATCGCCCTGCCCGCCGACGAGGCCGGGGCGGGCGTCGTCGCCGAGTCGACGACGGCACCGGAGGGTCCCGCCGAGCGCGGGACGCGCAGCGCCGGCGCGGGGGAGACCGCCGAGGTCGGGCGGGTGGCCTCGTGACCGCGTCGAGTGCCCCGGCCGGACCGCAGAGCGACGTCCCGCCCTCCCTGGACCCCAGCACGACCGAGGTCCAGCCGCTGGAGGTCGTCGTCGTCACCGGGCTCTCCGGTGCCGGGAAGCTGAGCGCCGGGCGGGTCCTGGAGGACCTCGGCTGGTTCGTCGTCGACAACCTGCCGCCGGCGCTGCTCCAGCCGATGGTGGAGCTCGGGGCGCGCGGTGACATCCGGCGGTTCGCCGCGGTGGTCGACGTCCGCAGCCGCGCGTTCTCCAGCGACCTGCAGGAGGCCATCGAGACCCTGGCCGAGGCCGGCAACCGGCCGCGGGTCATCTACGTCCACGCCCGGGACGAGGTCCTGGTGCGGCGGTACGAGTCCAACCGGCGCGAGCACCCTCTGCAGGGCACCGGCACGCTCATCGACGGCATCACGACCGAGCGCAACCTGCTCACCGGCATCGCCGGCGACGCCGACCTGTGGGTGGACACCAGCGATCTCAACGTCCACCAGCTGCGGGCCACGCTGGAGAACGCGTTCGCCCGCGAGGGCCGCACCCAGCCGCTCACCGCCACGGTCATGAGCTTCGGGTTCAAGTACGGGCTGCCGCTCGACGCCGACCTCGTCGTCGACGCACGGTTCCTGCCCAACCCGCACTGGATCCCGGAACTGCGGCCCAAGACCGGGCAGGACCCGGAGGTGAGCGCCTACGTGCTCGCCCAGGACGACGCGGGGGAGTTCCTCGACCGCTACACCGACGTGCTGCGCCTGCTCATCCCCGGGTACCGCCGCGAGGGCAAGCGCTACCTCACGCTCGCGGTCGGCTGCACCGGCGGCAAGCACCGCAGCGTCGCCATCGCCGAGGAGTTCGCCCGTCGGCTGACTGCCGAGGGGCTCACCGCGGCCGCCCGGCACCGCGACCTGGGTCGCGAGTAGTGGGCCGCACCGAGCCCCGGGTCGTCGCGTTCGGCGGTGGCCACGGGCTGGCCGCGGCGCTGTCCGCCTGGCGCCGGATCACCGCCCAGCTGACCGCCGTCGTCACCGTCGCGGACGACGGCGGGTCCTCCGGGCGCATCCGGCAGGAGATGCCGGTGCTGCCGCCGGGCGACCTTCGCATGGCGCTGGCGGCCCTGGCCGGCGACCAGGACCGCGGCCCCGACCTCGCCGCCCTCCTGCAGCACCGGCTGGGTGGGAGCGGCGTGCTGGCGGGCCACCCGGTCGGCAACCTGATGATCACGGGTCTCACCGAGATGCACGGCGGCGACACCGCCCGCGCGCTCGCGGAGCTGGGGGAGCTGCTGGGCTGCTGCGGGCGGGTCCTGCCGATGGCCGACGTGCCGCTCGACCTGGTCGCCCAGGTGGAGAGCGTCGACCCGGACGACCCGCAGCGCCTCCGCCGGATCCGCGGCCAGGCGGCGATCGCCGCGACCCCCGGGCACGTGCGCGACATCGTCGTGACCCCGCCGGACCCGCCGGTGCACCCGGACGTCCTGGCGGCGATCGCCGCGGCCGACGTGGTCTCGCTCGGTCCGGGATCCTGGTACACCTCTGTTCTGCCGCACCTCCTCGTCCCCAGATTGCGCGCAGCCCTGGCTGCCACGCAGGCTCGTGTCGTGGTGGTGCTGAACCTGGTTCCACAGCCGGGCGAGACGGACGGCTTCTCTCCGGAGGAGCACCTGAACGTCCTGCAGGCACATCTGGGCGGAGTGGCGTTGCACACGGTGATCGCTGATGCTGATTCGGTGGTTGACCGCCGTGGTCTCCTGTCTGCGGTGCGTGCGTGCGGCGCCGAACTCGTCCTGGCTCCGGTCGCCGAGCTCGACGGCGCACCACGGCACGATCCCGTGCGCCTGTCCGCCGCGCTGGCCTCCGTGGTCGGCGGGGTGTGAGGGGGTACGGGTGTCCGATCGGGTATCGGAACTGACGATCACAGCTCTCGATCCTGAGCGGTCGGTACAAGGGGGAAGGGGACGCCGCACATGGCGATGACCGCAATGGTCAAGGACGAGCTCTCACGGGTTGAGTGCACGAAGACCTCCGAGCGCAAGGCGGAGGTGACGGCGCTGCTGCGCTTCTCGGGTGGTCTGCACATCGTGGGCGGCCGGGTGGTCATCGAGGCCGAGCTCGACACGGGCTCGGTGGCTCGCCGGCTGCGCCGCGACATCAGCGAGGTCTACGGCTACACCAGCGGCGTGAGCGTGCTGGCCGGCGGCAACATCCGCCGGGGGGTCCGGTACCTCGTGCGGATCGCCAAGCACGGCGAGGGTCTGGCCCGCCAGACCGGCCTGGTCGACCAGCGCGGGCGTCCGGTGCGGGGGCTGCCGCCGGCGGTCGTCTCCGGCGGCATCAACGACGCCGAGGCGGCCTGGCGCGGCGCGTTCCTCGCGCACGGCTCGCTGACCGAGCCCGGGCGTTCGTCGTCCCTGGAGGTCACCTGCCCCGGTCCCGAGGCGGCGATGGCGCTGGTGGGTGCGGCCCGCCGGCTGGGCATCCCGGCCAAGGCGCGCGAGGTGCGCGGCGCGGACCGGGTCGTCATCCGGGACGGCGACGCCATCAGCGCACTGCTGACCCGCATGGGCGCGCACGACGCCGTCCTGGCCTGGGAGGAGCGGCGGATGCGCCGCGAGGTCCGGGCGACGGCCAACCGCCTGGCCAACTTCGACGACGCCAACCTGCGCCGCTCGGCCCGCGCCGCGGTCGCCGCGAGCGCCCGGGTGGAGCGTGCGCTGGAGATCCTCGCCAACGACGCCCCCGAGCACCTGCTGGTCGCCGGCCGGCTGCGCCTGGAGTACGGCCAGGCGTCGCTGGAGGAGCTCGGCCAGCGTGCCGACCCGCCGATGACCAAGGACGCCGTCGCCGGTCGCATCCGCCGCCTCCTGGCGATGGCCGACAAGCGAGCGAAGGACCTCGGGATCCCGGACACGGAGTCCGTGGTCACCGACGACATGCTCGCCCAGTAAGGCGCCCTTCAGGGGCCGTCGCCGAGCCTGCGAGGGGCGGGGGGAAGGGCTGTCCTTTTCCCGATAGGGTTCTCCCCGAGCCAGGCCGCGCCATCGCGCGTGCCGGCGACGTGACGGTTTCCATGGGAGGTCTGCAGTGACGGTCCGGGTAGGCATCAACGGATTCGGCCGGATCGGCCGCAACTTCTGGCGAGCCGCCGCCGCCAGTGGTCAGGACATCGAGATCGTCGCGGTCAACGACCTGACCAGCAACGAGGCGCTGGCACACCTGCTGAAGTACGACAGCATCCTCGGCCGGCTGCCGCAGGACGTCGAGGCCGACGGCGACGGCATCACCATCGGCGGCACGAAGATGAAGGTCCTCTCCGAGCGCGACCCCGCCGCCCTCCCGTGGGGCGACCTGGGCGTCGACGTGGTCGTCGAGTCCACCGGCTTCTTCACCAAGGCGGCCGACGCCCGCAAGCACGTCGACGCCGGCGGCGCGAAGAAGGTCATCATCTCCGCGCCCGCGACCGACGACGACATCACGATCGTCATGGGCGTCAACGACGACCTGTACGACGGCTCGCAGACGATCATCAGCAACGCGTCCTGCACCACCAACTGCCTGGCGCCGCTGGCGAAGGTCCTCAACGACGCGTTCGGCATCGAGCGCGGCCTGATGACCACGATCCACGCCTACACCGCCGACCAGAACCTGCAGGACGGCCCGCACAAGGACCTCCGTCGCGCCCGCGCCGCCGCGCTGAACATGGTGCCGACCTCGACCGGCGCCGCGAAGGCGATCGGCCTGGTCCTGCCCGAGCTCAAGGGCAAGCTCGACGGCTACGCCATCCGCGTCCCGGTCCCGACCGGCTCGGCCACCGACCTCACCGTCCAGCTGACCCGCGAGGCCTCGGCCGACGAGATCGACGCCGCGTACCGCGAGGCCGCCGCCGGCCCGCTCGGCAAGTACCTCACCTACACCGACGCGCCCATCGTCTCCTCCGACATCGTCACCGACCCGTCGTCGTGCATCTACGACGCGAAGCTGACCAAGGTCTTCGGCCCGATGGCCAAGGTCCTGGGCTGGTACGACAACGAGTGGGGCTACTCGAACCGGCTCGTCGACCTCGTGTCGCTGGTGGGCAAGTCCCTCTGACGATGCGCTCACTCGACGACCTCCTCGCCGAGGGCGTCTCGGGTCGGCGCGTGTTCCTGCGCGCCGACCTGAACGTCCCGCTCGACAAGTCCACCCGCGAGATCACCGACGACGGCCGGATCCGCGCGAGCCTGCCCACGCTGCAGGCGCTGCGCGACGCCGGCGCCCGGGTGATCGTGTCGGCCCACCTGGGCCGGCCGAAGGGGGCCCCGGACCCGCAGTTCTCCCTCGCGCCGGTCGCCGCGCGCCTGGGCGAGCTGCTCGGCACCGACGTCCCGCTCGCCGGCGACGTCGCCGGCGAGGACGCGCGTGCCCGGGCCGGCGCCCTCGGTGACGGCGACGTCCTCCTGCTGGAGAACGTCCGCTTCGAGGCCGCCGAGACGTCGAAGGACGACGCCGAGCGCGGCGAGCTGGCCGACCGGTTCGCCGCCCTGGCCGACGTCTACGTCGACGACGCGTTCGGCGCCGTGCACCGCAAGCACGCCTCGGTCTTCGACGTGGCGCAGCGGCTGCCGCACTACGCCGGCCGGCTGGTCGCCCGCGAGCTCGACGTCCTCACCCGGCTGACCGCCGACCCCGAGCGGCCCTACGTCGTCGTCCTCGGCGGCTCCAAGGTCAGTGACAAGCTCGCCGTCATCGAGGCGCTCCTGCCCAAGGTCGACCGCCTGCTCGTCGGCGGCGGCATGTGCTTCACCTTCCTCGCCGCCCAGGGCCACGGGGTCGGGAAGTCGCTGCTGGAGGCCGACCAGGTCGACACCTGCCGCCGGCTCCTGGCCGAGGCCGGCGACCGCATCGTGCTGCCGGTCGACGTCGTCTGCGCGCCGGAGTTCAGCGCCGACGTCCCGACCACGACGGTGGCGGTCGACCGGATCCCCGACGACCAGATGGGTCTCGACGTCGGCCCGCGGACCGTCGAGCTGTTCGGCACCACGCTGGGCGACGCCCGCACGGTCTTCTGGAACGGCCCCATGGGCGTGTTCGAGCTGGCCCCGTTCCAGGACGGCACCCGGGGGGTCGCGCAGGCGGTCGGCGCCGTCGCGGGACTGTCCGTCGTCGGCGGTGGCGACTCCGCCGCCGCCGTGCGGCAGCTCGGCCTCGACGAGGCCTCCTACGGGCACATCAGCACCGGCGGCGGTGCCTCCCTGGAGTACCTGGAGGGCCGGGAGCTCCCGGGCCTGACGGTGCTCACCGACGGATCGGGGCAGTGATGGCGCGCAAGGAGTCCGCTCCCCGGCGGGGGGCCTTCCAGGGCGAGGACCGGCGGACGCTGATCGCCGGCAACTGGAAGATGAACCTGACCCACCTCGAGGCCATCGGCCTGGTGCAGAAGCTCGCCTTCACCGTGCCCGGGCCGGTCCTGGACACCGTCGAGGTCGTCGTCCTGCCGCCGTTCACCGCGCTGCGCAGCGTGCAGACCCTCGTCACCGGCGACAAGCTCTCCGTGGGCTTCGGCGCCCAGGACGTGTCGGTGCACGACTCGGGCGCCTACACCGGCGAGGTGAGCGGCCCCATGCTGTCGGCCCTGGCCTGCCAGTACGTCACCGTCGGCCACTCCGAGCGGCGGGCGATGCACGCCGAGGACGACGCGGTCGTCGCCGCCAAGGCGCAGGCCGCGCTGCGGCACGGGATCGTGCCGATCGTCTGCGTGGGGGAGGGGCTCGACGTCCGCCGCGCCGGGGAGCACGTCGACTTCTGCACCACCCAGCTCGACGGCTCGCTCGACGGGCTGACCGCCGAGCAGGTCGCCGGCCTGGTGATCGCCTACGAGCCGGTCTGGGCGATCGGCACCGGCGAGGTGGCCACCCCCGAGGACGCCCAGGAGGTGTGCGGCGCACTTCGCGCGCGGCTCGCCGAGCGGTTCGGCCCGGAGACGGCCGCATCCGTCCGTATCCTCTACGGGGGGTCGGTGAAGGCCGCGAGCACGGCCGGGATCCTGGCCGGGCCGGACATCGACGGTGCACTCGTGGGCGGCGCCAGCCTGGACGCCGACGAGTTCGCGCAGATCTGTCGGATCGCCGCCGACGGCAGCTGAGGCCGCTGCCGCCGTCGGCCGGACACGGGGTGGGGGCGGGCAGCAGCCAGTGGCGAGCACCCTCGACCGGTTGAGCGACCGGCTCCCCGCCTGGGCCCGCGGCATGCCGCGCCGCCGCCTCCTCGCGGGGGCGGCGGTCGTGCTGCTCGTCGTCGTCATCGCCGTCAGCTGCGGTGGCGGGTCCGGCGGGCGGGCCGACGTCCCGGTCGTCGAGGGCGAGCCGGACGCCGGGATCGACGGCGTCCGCGCCCCGTCGACGGCGACCGGCGACACCCTGCGGGTCGTGTCGGACGAGATCGACAGCCTCGATCCGCAGCGCTCCTACCTGCCCGGTGTGTGGAACCTGATGCGGCTCTACACCCGCACGCTGGTCACCTACGACTCGGAGCCGGGGGCCACGACCGAGCTGGTGCCCGACCTGGCGACCGACCTCGGGACGCCGTCGGAGGACGGGCTGAGCTGGACGTTCACCCTGCGCGAGGGCGTGACGTTCGAGAACGGCCGGCCGATCACCGCCCAGGACGTGAAGTACGGCATCCAGCGGTCGTTCGCCTCGGACGTCGTCGTCGGCGGGCCCACCTACGTCGTCGACCTGCTCGACGATCCCGCGAACCCCTACCCGGGGCCCTTCTCGCGGGAGGAGGACGACCCCGACCTCACCTCGGTCGAGACACCGGACGAGCGGACGATCATCTTCCGCCTCCGCGCCCCGCAGCCGGACTTCCCGTACGTGATGGCGCTCCCGTCGAGCAGCCCGGTGCCGGCCGAGGCCGACACCGGCGCCGACTACGGGCGCGACCCGGTCTCGTCGGGGCCCTACGCGATCACCTCGGTCGACCCGGCGACCGGGATCCTGCTCGAGCGCAACCCCCAGTGGAACCCGGACACCGACCCCGTCCGCACGGCGCTGCCCGACCGGGTCGTCGTCCGCACCGACCTCAACGGCGTGGAGCGCGACCAGGCGCTGCTGGCCGGCTCGGCAGACGTCGACATCACCGGAACCGGGATCCAGTCGCCGACGACGGCCCGGCTGGCGGGGGACGAGGACCACCCCGTACGCGACCGGCTCGACGACCTGACCACCGGCTCCCTGCGGCTGCTGGCCCTGCCCACGGATGTCGCCCCCATGAACAACGCCGACTGCCGGGCCGCGGTCGCGGCGGTGGTCGACCGAGCGGGTGTGCAGCAGGAGCTCGGCGCGGTGAACGCGGTCCGCCGATCGGTGCTCTGGCCCCGCGGGCTCGCCGGCGGCCCCGAGGACGCCGACCGACGGCCCGACCTCGACCGGGCACGGGCCTCGCTGGAGGCGTGCGGGTTCCCCGACGGCTTCAGCACGGTCCTCGCCGTCCCCGACACCCCGCCCAGCGTCGCGGTCGCCGAGGAGGTCGCCGCACAGCTGGCCGAGGTCGGCATCCAGGCGGAGATCCGGCCGCTGAGCGCGGGCAACTTCTACGCCACCGACGTCGGCAGCCCGGACAGCGTGGCCGCCAACGGCTTCGGGATTATCCTCGCGACCTGGACGGCGGACTTCCCGACGGCGGGCTCGTTCCTCGCGCCGCTGGTGGACGGCCGGGCGATCCGCTCGGTGGGCAACACCAACTACGCCCGACTCGACGACCCCGAGGTGATCGCTCTCGTCGACGCGGCCCGCGCGGCGGGGGAGCCGGCGGCCTGGCGGGAGGTCGTGGGCGCGGTGGAGGCGGCATCGGTGTACGTGCCGCTGGTCGAATCCCGTGTCCAGCTGCTGGCCGGTCAGCGGCTGCGCAACGGCCTCGTGATGCGCCCGTACGCCGGCTACGACCTGGCGACCGCCGGCGTCCGTTAGGCTCGGAGGTCAGAGCCCGGTGTCGTCAGCCGGCCGCCCACCTTGGAGAAGTCGTCATGGAGCTGGTCCTCAACGTGCTGCTGGTGCTCACCAGCACGCTCCTCGTGGTGCTCATCCTGCTGCACCGCGGCAAGGGCGGCGGTCTGTCCTCCATGTTCGGCGGCGCGGTCTCGTCGTCGCTGAGCGGCTCCTCGGTCGTCGAGAAGAACCTCAACCGGCTGACCGTGTTCACGGCGCTCATCTGGACGGTCTGCATCGTCGGGCTCGGCATCCTGCTCAAGGTGAACTGAAGAAGGACCCCCTCGCTCCGCTCGGCGCGGGTCCCTGCGAGGGAGCCGCTCCGGTCCGTCACCTTCGGGGCGAAATCGTGACCGGGAATCGGCTCTCGGGGCCCTAGACTGCGTCCGCGGCGTGATCTGCCGCACGAACCCAAGACGCAGGGGGCGCTCGTGGCTGGTGGCAACGCGATCCGGGGCACCCGGGTCGGAGCAGGTCCGATGGGTGAGGCCGAGCGCGGCGAGGCGGCGCCGCGCAATCGCATCGCGTTCTGGTGCGCGAACCGGCACGAGACGCGGGTGGCGTTCGCCACCGACGCCGACGTCCCCGAGCTGTGGGACTGCCCGCGCTGCGGGCTGCCGGCCGGCCAGGACGCGCAGAACCCGCCGCCGGCACCGCGGACCGAGCCGTACAAGACCCATCTGGCGTACGTGCGCGAGCGGCGCAGCGACGCCGACGGCAATGCCCTCCTCGAGGAGGCCCTGACCCGGCTGCACCAGCGCCGCGGGGCCTGACGCCTCAGGTCGCCCGGGGGCCGGTCGGGGCCGGCCGGCTGGTCCACCGGGCGGTGGCCACGTCCCAGTACTCCGATCGCGGCCTCCGACCCCTCGGGGACGACGGCTCCGTCCACGGCAGGTCCTGCTCTGCTGCCGTGCGCGGTGCCGGCACGGTCGACCGCTCGCGGACTGTCACGTGGTCGGCGGACATCGGGCGCTCCTGAGGGGACGGGTCCAGGCTGTGCGGCAGCCTGCCGCGGGCCACCCGGAGGAGGGCGACCGGCCGACGCGCGGATACCGGGACGGCCGCCGCCCCCGGTCGGTCGCTACCGCGAGTGCGCGACGAGGTGCACGCGGGCGAGGTGGTCGGTGGTGAGGAACGCGCGCCGGAGCGCGTCGCTGAGCCCCTCGAACGGAGAGACCTGCGACCGGTGCTCGGCGATGGCCGCCTCCCGGAGCCCGAGGACGGCGGAGGTGTCGAGGACGTCGGTGATCTCGGCGTCCGAGCGGCCGAGCGCCGCCGGGTCGAGCGAGTGGTACGCGGTGTCCGGCCGCACCGCGCGCATCTCGTCGAGCCACCGGCGGAGCAGGCTGTTGGGCAGGCAGTGCTCGGCGAGCACCGGGGGTGGTCCGTCCAGGCGGGCCAGCGCCGCGCGCGTCGCGGCGCCCACGTGCAGGTGGTCGCGGTGGCCGTCGCTGCCGTCGAGGGTGAGCACCACCGCGGGGCGTGCGTCGCGGAGCAGCCGCTCCAGGTGGCCGGCCACCTCCGCCACCGGCGCCGCGCACAGCGACCCCGCGGGCGGCTCGCCGTCGAAGCCGGAGTCCCGGTAGCCGAGCAGCTCGATCCGCGCGACACCCAGCCGGGCGGCGGCGCGGCGGAGCTCGCCCTCCCGCACCGCGCCGAGGTCGCCGTCCCCGACGGAGCCCGGCACCGTCTCGCCCGCCTCGCCGCGGGTCGCGCAGACCACGGTCACCTCGGCGCCCAGGGTGGCGGCCCGGGCGATGACCGATCCGCAGCCGAAGGTCTCGTCGTCCGGGTGCGCGACGGTGACCAGCCAGCCGTCGCCGGGACGGACGGCGAGGATCGGGTCGCGGGTGGTGTCGGTCATGGGCCGTTCCTGGATCGGCCGGCCCGCCGGGTGCGTCAGCCGGGGAGTGCCGGCAGCTTGCTCGCGGCGGCGTCGTCGAGCAACCACTTGGTGCCCCGCACGCCGTGGACGCCGGCCGCGGGCAGCTCGACCGGGTCGGTCCCCTCGGCGAGAGCGGCCGCGACGGCACCGGCCTTGCCCTCGCCCGACACCACCAGCCAGATCTCCTCCGCGGTGTTGATCGCGGAGAAGCCCAGGCTGACGCGGGTGGGCGGCGGCTTGGGGCAGTCGCGCACGGCGACGACGGTCCGCTCGTCACGGACGGCGGGCGAGTCCGGGAAGATCGACGCGACGTGCCCCTCCGGGCCCAGCCCGAGCAGCAGCACGTCGAACCGGGGGAGCGCCGCGCCCCCGGGTGCCGCGGCGGCCAGCTCGGCGGCGTACCAGGCGGCGGCGTCCTCGGGCTCGGCGAACTCGGCGTCCGACGGCGGCATCGCGTGGATGTGGTGGTCCGGGACGCCGACGCGGGCCAGCAGCGCCTCGCGGGCCTGCTTCTCGTTGCGCTCGTCGCTGTCGCCGGGCACGAAGCGCTCGTCGCCCCACCAGACGTCGACCTGCTCCCAGTCGATCGTCTCGCGCACCGGCTCCTCCGCCAGACCCGCGACGTGCTCCAGGACGGCGATGCCGATCCCGCCGCCGGTCAGCACCACCGACGCGCTGCCGTGCACGGCCTGGGCCGCGGCCAGGCGCGAGACCAGGGCCTCGGCGACGGCGCGGGCCAGCCGGTCGGCGTCCGGCTCGACGACCACCTCGACCGGTGCCGGGGCGTTCACGACTTCGCCGCCGTCGCGCGCTTGCGCGGCCGAGGGCCGTCGCCGTTCTCCTCGGCCGGGTCGAACCAGACGTACTCGCGCTCGGGGGACCGGCCGGCCAGGCCGGTGACGCCGGTCGCCGCCTCCAGGGCCTCGCTGTAGGGCTCGTCGCGGTCCAGCCGGCGCAGCTCCTCGCTGAGCAGGTCGCCCAGCGGCCGGTCGGGCAGGGCCACGGTGGCGTCGGGCCGGTAGGGCTGGCTGATCACCGCGCCGGAGCGGCGGTCGGCGTGGATCGCGACCTCCTCGTCCTGGTCGAGCTGCAGCGTCACCGAGTCGACGCCGCTGGAGTTGGGCTTGCGCCCGGCGTCCTCCACCGTGATCGGGCAGCCGCAGCGCGAGGAGATCCAGCCGGCCAGCAGCTGGGCGGTCGGGTTGGACGAGTCGCCCTCGATGCGCCCGCCGCGCACCTGCAGCGCCTCGCCCCGGCGGCCGGAGACGGAGTCCAGCGTGGAGGCGAGGATCGACCGCCACGGCGTGCTGCGGGTCCACGCCAGGTCGGTGTCGCCGGGCGCGTAGTCGACCGCGCGGGTCTTCAGCGCGGCCAGCGGGTCGTCGGCGATCGAGCTGTCGGTGATCCGCCGGTGGGCGAAGACGGCGAGCGCGTCCGTGGCCAGGCGGTCGGGCGGCGTGGCGTGCCACCAGGTGACCACGGGAGCGTCGGCGGCCAGCAGCGGCAGGACGACGGACTCGGCGTGCAGCCCGAGCCGCCCGTACATCCGCATGACCACGGCCTCCCCGGGCCCGAGCCGCCCGCCGATCAGCACCTCGGCGTCCAGGCGCGGGGCGGGGGCGTCGAGCTGCCGGCGCACCACGATCAGCAGCCGGCAGGGGTGTGCCTCGGCCGCGTGGGTCGCGGCCTCCTCGGCCTCCGCGACGCGGCTCTCGTCGGCGACGACGACCAGCGTGAGGGCGACGCCGGAGAGCACCGCCCCGCCGGTGCGCCGCTGGGCGGCGAGCTCCTTGACGACGGCGGATCCGGTGGTGTCCCAGAGCGTGGTCATGGCCGGCGCCACCTCCTTCCCTCGGCAGCGAGCATGTCGTCGGCGGCGCGGGGTCCCCACTCGCCCGCCCGGTAGGGGTGCGGCGTCGTGCCCGCCCAGAACTCCTCGAGCGGGTCGATGACCGCCCAGGACGCCTCCACCTCCGCGTTGCGCGGGAAGAGCGTCGCGTCGCCCAGCAGGACGTCGAGCAGCAGCCGCTCGTAGGCCTCCGGGCTGGCCTCGGTGAACTGCTCGCCGTAGAGGAAGTCCATGGAGACGTCCCGGACCTCCATGACGCTGCCGGGAACCTTCGACCCGAACTTGAGGGTGACCCCTTCGTCCGGTTGCACCCGCACGACGAGCTGGTTGTTGCCCAGCTCCTCGGTGTCGGTGTCGGCGAAGGGCAGGTGCGGGGCCTTCTTGAACACCAGCGCGATCTCGGTGACCCGGCGGGGCAGCCGCTTGCCGGTCCGCAGGTAGAACGGCACGCCGGCCCAGCGGCGGGTCTCCACGCCCAGGCGCACGGCGGCGAAGGTCTCGGTGGTCGACCCCGGGTCGACGCCCTCCTCCTGGCGGTAGCCGGTGGCGCGCTGCCCGGCCAGCCAGCCCTGCTCGTACTGGCCGCGGATGGCGAAGGACTCCATGTCCTCGGGCACCGAGATGGCGCGGAGCACCTTGAGCTTCTCGGTGCGGATCTCCTCGGCGGAGAACTCGACCGGCTCCTCCATCGCGGTGAGCGCCAGCAGCTGCAGCAGGTGGTTCTGCAGCACGTCGCGGGCCGCGCCGGTCTTCTCGTAGAACTGCGCCCGACCGCCGATGCCGACGTCCTCGGCCATGGTGATCTGCACCGAGTCGACGTGGTTGCCGTTCCAGACCGGCTCGAACAGCGTGTTCGCGAAGCGCAGCGCCAGCAGGTTCTGGACGGTCTCCTTGCCGAGGTAGTGGTCGATGCGGAACACGTCCTCGGCGCTGAACACCGAGTCCACCAGGGCGTTGAGCTCGCGGCTGGAGGCGAGGTCGGTCCCGAACGGCTTCTCGACGACCACCCGCCGCCACCGCCCGGGGGTGCTCTCGGCCATGCCGGTGCGCTGCATCTGCTTCAGCACGACGGGGAACATCGCCGGCGGGATCGACAGGTAGAAGGCGGCGTTGCCGCCGATGCCGTGGCTGCCCTCGAGGTCGTGCAGCGCCGCGGCGAGCTCGTCGAAGGCGTTGTCGTCGTCGAACGAGCCCTGCACGAAGTGCACGCTGCCCGCGAGACGCTCCCACACCTCCTCGCGCCAGGGGGTGCGGGCGTGGGTCCGGGCCGCGTCACGGGCGAGCTCGGCGAACTCGGTGTCACCCCAGTCGCGGCGCGCGAAGCCGAGCAGCGCGAAGTTGGTGGGCAGCAGGCCGCGGTTGGCCAGGTCGTACACCGCGGGCAGCAGTTTCTTGCGCGCCAGGTCGCCGGTGATGCCGAAGACGACCAGCGCGCACGGCTCGGGCACCCGGGGCAGCCGCCGGTCCCGGGGATCGCGCAGCGGGTTGGGGATCATCGCGGGCCGCGGAGCGGGGAAGGAGTCATCGTCGTCCTCGTGGTCGGAGGGTTCCGTCGTCCGGCCCGGCGCTGGGCCGGACGACGGGGCGGGTCGTCAGTCCAGCGCCGCCAGCAGCTGGCCGAGCCCGGCGGCGCGGTCGGTCAGGTGCAGGTGCAGCACGGGGCGTTCCCGGTCCGCGAGGGCCGTGCGGTCGCCCCCGGCCTGCGCCGCCTGCAGCGTGCCGAAGCTGTACGGCTGGTCGGGCACCGGCAGGTCCTCGGCCACCACGCCGGTGAGCTGCAGGAACGCGCCGACCTGCGGCCCGCCCTTGTGGTACTGGCCGGTGGAGTGCAGGAAGCGGGGACCCCAGCCGAAGGTGACCGCGTGCCCTCCGCGGCGGGCGAGCGCCGCGCGCAGGTTCTCCGCGCTCGCGTCGGCCTCCCGGTCCAGGTAGGCCATGACGGCGAGGTAGCCGCGCGGGGGGATGGCGGCGAGCAGCGCGTCGAGCGCCAGCGCCACGCCGTCGTGCGAGGACAGGTCGACGCCGTCCAGCACGCCACCGCTGCCCCGGACCTCGATCGCGCCGATCGTCGCCGCGGGGCGCTCGTCGGCGAGGCCCTCGCCGAGGATCCGCTGGGTGTTCTCCTTGCTCTCGGTCACGTTCGGCTGGTCGAAGGGGTTGATCCCCAGGATGCGGCCGGCGACCGCGGTGGCGTACTCCCACGCGAGGAACTGCGCCCCCAGGGGCCCGGACACGACGACGGCGGGCTCGGTGGCCGGCGGCTGGTCGCCGATGACGGCGAGCAGGACGTCGTCCCCCGACGCGCCGGGGGCGTCGGTCGACTCGAGGACCACGGGGAGGATGCCGCGACCCTGCTTGCCCGTGGACTCGGCGATCAGCTGCTCGGCCCAGTCCCCGAAGCCGGTGATGCCGGAGCCGCCGTCGGCCAGGGCCAGCTTGTCGCGGCCCGCCCGGAAGGCGGCACCGAGGACGGCGCCGAGCTCCAGCGCCGGGTTGCCCGGCTCGGCCAGGGTGCCGGCGAGCTCCTCCGCCTCGTCGAGCAGCGCGCCGACGTCGGCACCGGCCAGGGCCGACGGGACCAGCCCGAACGCCGACAGGGCGCTGTAGCGGCCACCGACGTTGGGGTCGGCGAGGAACACCGCCCGCGCGCCCATCGCCGCGGCGGTCTCCGACAGCGGGGAGCCGGGGTCGGTGACGACGACGAACCGCCGGCCGATCTCCTTCTCGTCCAGGCCGGCGTCCGCGAACGCCTGGATGAACGCCCGCCGCTGACTGTCGGTCTCGATGGTGCCGCCGGACTTGGAGCTGACCACGACGACGGTGCGGTCGAGATCGGCCATCGCGGAGGCGACCTGGCCGGGGTCGGTGGTGTCGAGCACGACCAGCGGCAGGCCCGCCGTCCGGCAGATGACCTCGGGCGCGAGCGACGAGCCGCCCATGCCGCACAGCACGATGCGGTCCAGGCCCTCGCCGGCCAGCTCGGCGCGCAGGTCGGCGAGCCGGGAGACCAGCTCGCGGGAGGTGGCCGGCAGGTCCAGCCAGCCCAGCCGGATCGCGGCCTCGCTCTCGGCGTCGGGTCCCCACAGCGTGGCGTCCTTGCCCACGAGGCGGGCGGCGACGTCGTCCTCGGTCAGCTGGGTGCGGACGGAGTCCGGGACGTCCAGCCCGTGCACACGGACCTGCAGGCTCATGCCTTGTCCTCGAGCTCGCTGCGCACCGACGCGGTCAGCTCGTCCCAGGAATCGACGAACTTCTGCACGCCCTCGTCCTCGAGCACCCGGAAGACGTCGTCGAGATCGACGCCGGCGTCGCGCACGGCCTGCATCACGGCGGCGGCGTCCTCGTAGGACTTCTGCACCGGGGTGCCGGGGCTGCCGTGGTCGGCGTAGGCCATGAGGGTCTTCTCGGGCATCGTGTTCACGGTTCCCGGCGCGATCAGCTCGCTGATGTACATCGTGTCGGAGTACTCCGGGTTCTTGACGCCGGTCGACGCCCACAGCGGCCGCTGCGGCACCGCACCCTGCGCCTCCAGCGCCCGCCAGCGGTCGGAGGAGAAGACCTCCTCGTAGGCCTGGTAGGCCAGCTGGGCGTTGGCGATGCCGGCCTTGCCCTTGAGCGAGGCGTCGGCACCGGCCTTGTCCAGGCGCTTGTCGATCTCGGTGTCCACGCGCGACACGAAGAACGAGGCCACCGAGGCGATGCCCTCGAGCGACCCGCCCTCGGCGACCCGCTTCTCCAGCCCGGAGAGGTAGGCGTCCATGACCGCGCGGTACCGCTCGAGGCTGAAGATGAGGGTGACGTTGACGCTGATCCCGTTCGCGATGGTCTCGGTGATCGCCGGAAGCCCGGCCTCGGTCGCCGGGATCTTGATGAACAGGTTCGGCCGGTCGACCAGCCACCACAGGTGGGCGGCCTCCGCGGCGGTGGCGTCGGTGTCGTGGGCCAGGCCCGGGGCGACCTCGAGGGACACCCGGCCGTCGCCGGGGGAGGCCTCGGCCACCGGGGCGAGCAGGTCGCACGCGTCCCGGACGTCGGCCGCGGTGATGGTGCGCAGGGCCTCCTCGACGCTCACCTCGCGGACGGCGAGGGCGTGCAGCTGGTCGTCGTAGGACTCCGACCCGCTGATCGCCGCGGCGAAGATCGTCGGGTTGGTGGTCACGCCGACGACGGAGTGCTCGTCGACCAGCGACTGCAGGTTGCCGCTGCGGATGCGGTCGCGGGACAGGTCGTCCAGCCAGACGGCGACGCCCGCCTCCGACAGCTCGGCCAGGTTCGCGTTCTGTGCCATCTCATGTGCCCTTCTCGTTCGGTGGGGCTCGTGGCCCCGTCCAGAGGCTCGCCGCGCGCTTGCGAGTGGTGAGGAGGACGGGGTCCTTTCGCTTTCGGTCAGCGGTCGCCGGTGGGGGAGTGCAGGACGCCCGCGCTGTCGGGGCCGGCCGGGACGCCGGTGCCCGCCGCGGCGGCCTCGATGCTCTCCCGGGCGGCCGAGACGACGGCCTCCTGCGTGAGGCCGAACTGCTCGTAGAGGACGGTGTAGGCGGCGCTGGCGCCGTAGTGGTTGATGCCGACGATGCGACCGGCGTCGCCGACGAACTCGCGCCAGCCCATGGGGACGCCGGCCTCGACGCTCACGCGGGCGCGGACGCCCGGGGGGAGCACCTCGTCCTTGTAGGCGCTGTCCTGCGCGGCGAACCACTCGACGCACGGGATCGACACCACGCGGGTGGGCACGCCGTCGGCCTCGAGGGCCTCGCGGGCGGCGACGGCGATCTGCACCTCCGAGCCGGTGCCCATGAGGATGACCTCGGGGGTGCCGGTCGAGGCCTCGGCCAGCACGTAGGCGCCGCGGGCGACGCCCTCGGCCGAGGCGAACTGCCCACGGTCGAAGACCGGCAGGTTCTGCCGCGACAGGACGATCCCGGCCGGGCGGTCGTTGTGCTCGAGGATCGTGCGCCAGGCGACAGCGACCTCGTTGGCGTCCGCCGGCCGGACGACGTCCAGGCCCGGGATGGCGCGCAGCGCCGCGAGGTGCTCGATCGGCTGGTGGGTGGGGCCGTCCTCGCCGAGGCCGATCGAGTCGTGCGTCCAGACGTAGGTGACGGGCAGCTGCATGAGCGCGGCCAGCCGCACGGCGCCGCGCATGTAGTCGGAGAACGTGAGGAACGTGCCGCCGTAGACGCGGGTGCCGCCGTGCAGCGCGATGCCGTTCATGACCGCGCCCATGGCGTGCTCGCGGACGCCGAAGTGCAGGGTGCGCCCGTAGGGGCCACCGGTCCACATCTTGGTCTGGCGGTCGGCGGGCAGGAACGACGGTTCGCCCTTCACCGCGGTGTTGTTGCTCTCCGCCAGGTCGGCCGAGCCGCCCCACAGCTCGGGCAGCGCGGGGTAGAGGGCGGCGAGCACCTCGCCGGAGGCCTTGCGGGTCGCGACGCCCTTGGGGTCGGCGTCCCAGCTGGGCAGGCCGTCGGCCCAGCCCTCGGGCAGGGTGCGGGTGGTCATCCGCTCGAGCAGCGCCGCGGCGTCCGGGTTGGCCTGCGTCCAGGCGTCGAACTCCTCCTGCCAGGCGGCGTGCGCCTCCCGGCCGCGGTCGACGACCTTGCGGGCGTGCTCGATGACCTCGGGCGCGACGTCGAACGTCTTCTCCGGGTCCATGCCGAGGATCTGCTTGGTGGCCTTCACCTCGTCCTCGCCGAGGGCGGAGCCGTGGGCGGCCCCGGTGTTCTGCTTGTTGGGCGCGGGCCAGCCGATGATCGTCCGCAGCACGATGATCGAGGGGCGGCTCGTCTCGGCCTTGGCGGCGGCGAACGCGGCGTCCACGGCGGCGAGGTCCTCGCCGTCGTCGACGTGCTGCACGTGCCAGCCGTAGGCCTCGTAGCGCTTGCCGACGTCCTCGGTGAAGGCGACGTTGGTGTCGTCCTCGATGGAGATCTTGTTGTCGTCGTAGACGAGGACCAGGTTGCCGAGCTTCTGGGTGCCGGCCAGGGACGACGCCTCGCCGCTGACGCCCTCCTCCAGGTCGCCGTCGGAGGCGAACACCCAGACGGTGTGGTCGAAGAGGCTCTCGCCCTGGGGGGTGTCGGGGTCGAACAGGCCGCGCTCGCGGCGGGCGGCCATCGCCATGCCGACGGCGTTGCCGACGCCCTGGCCCAGCGGGCCGGTCGTCGTCTCCACACCGGGGGTGTGGTTGACCTCGGGGTGGCCGGGCGTGAGGGAGCCCCAGGTGCGCAGCGCCTTGAGGTCGTCGAGCTCGAGGCCGTAGCCGGAGAGGTAGAGCTGCACGTAGAGGGTGAGGCTCGAGTGGCCCATCGAGAGCACGAACCGGTCGCGGGCGACCCAGTTCGGATCGGTCGGGTCGTGCCGCAGCCACTTCTGGAAGAGCAGGTACGCGGTCGGCGCCATGCTCATCGCCGTCCCCGGGTGGCCGTTGCCGACCTTCTGGACGGCGTCCATGGCGAGGACGCGGGCGGTGTCGATGGCGCGGCGGTCGAGGTCGCCGAACCCCTCGGGGAGGGTCGGGTGCGGCTGGGCCGGGCTGCCGGTCGGGCTGTCGCTCGCGGCCTCGGCGGGGGCCTCGGGCCGGGTGCTCTGCGTCATGTGCTGGGTGCTCCCTCGGATCAGGCTTCGCGGCGTGCGGCCGGCGTCCGGCCCGGGCCCGCACCGGACCGGAGGCGCACCGTCGTCGTCGACGTCGGCCCTACCCGCTGCACGCGCAGCAACAACGTGATCAACCCTAGTCATCCACGCCGGTGCCGCGGCGCTCCCCGGGGGGCCGCCGGGATACAGTGGCCCGCGTTCACATCCCCGGTTGGAAGGGGCCTCCTGGTGCCCTGCTGCCCGCGCGCCTCCGCGCACGAGGGCACCCGGTGACGGCGCTGTCCGAGCGTCGCGCCGACCCCGCTCCCCGCACGCCCTCCGCGCTCCGCGCCCGGATCGGCGCCTACGTCGCGCTGACCAAGCCGCGGATCATCGAGCTGCTCCTGGTGACCACCGTGCCGGCGATGATGCTCGCCGCCCGCGGCTGGCCCTCGCTGTCGCTGCTGCTGTTCACGCTGCTCGGTGGCACGCTCGCCGCCGGCGCGGCCAACGTCTTCAACTGCTGGTTCGACCGCGACATCGACAAGCTGATGCAGCGGACGCAGAAGCGGCCGCTGGTCACCGGGGAGATCACCCCGCGGGCGGCGCTGGTCTTCGGGTTCGTGCTCTCCGCGGCCGCCATCGCACTGCTGCTGGCGACGACCACGCCGCTGGCGGCCGCCCTCGCCGCGGCGGCGATCTTCTACTACGCCGTCCTCTACACGATGGTGTTCAAGCGGCACACCCGCCGCAGCACCGAGTGGGGCGGGGTGCCCGGCGCCGCGCCGGTGCTGATCGGCTGGGCCGCGGTCACCGGGTCGCTGGACTGGCCCGCCGTGGTCGTGTTCGGTGTCGTCTTCTGCTGGCAGATGCCGCACTTCTGGTCGCTGGCGCTGCGTTTCAAGGACGACTACGCGCGGGCCGACGTCCCGATGCTGCCGGTGGTGACCACCGCGCGGTCGGTGGGTCTGCAGTCCGTGGTCTGGGCATGGGTGACCGTCGCCGTCTCGCTGCTGCTCTGGCCGATCGGCTCCGACTACGGCATCGGGCTGGGCTACGCGATCCCCGCGGCGCTGCTGGGCGGCTGGTTCGTCCTCGAGTCGCACCGCCTGCTCGGGCGGATCACCCGCGGCGGCGAGACCAAGCCGATGCAGCTGTTCCACGTCTCGATCTCGTACCTGGCGCTGCTGATGGTCGCGATCGTCGTCGACGCCATCGTCTGAGGACCGGCCTCCTCCCCACGCCTCGCAGGCTCGGCGCGGGCCCCCGAAGGCCGGCCGAGGCGCCGATCGAACTAGCGTGCTCGCCATGCGGCGCGACCTCGCGAACGCGCGGATGGGCCAGTTCGTCGGGGCCGACTGGCGGACCTACTCGATCCGGGAGCCCCGCATCGGAGCCTCCGACGTCGAGGCGCTGATCGAGGACGGCTGGCCCGTGGTCACCTACTTCGCCGGCGGGCGCCTCGTCTGGCACGACGAGGACGACGCCTGGCCCGCGTGGGCGGACGCCCGCAGCGCCACCGAGGCCGTCACCGCCGGCCGCTGGGAGTCACCCGACGGGTCGCTCGCCGTCGTCCTCGTCTGGCACGACTGACCGGGTGCGCGGACGCCCGGTTCCCGGTCGCCGAACCGGGCCTCGGCGCACTCGGTCGCGTCAGCGGGTGGCGGCCGCGGGCTCCGACGGCGCGCTGAGCGGCAGCTCCGACGCCGGGCCCCGGACCGACCAGACCAGCCGCGCGGTGAAGGCGGTGATCAGCACCGCGCCCAGCATGTGCAGCAGCACCAGGGCGATCGGCAGGTCGGTGAAGTACTGCACGTAGCCGACGACGCCCTGCGCGAGCTGCACGACCAGCAGGTCGCGGGCCGCGCGGCGGACGCGGTCGGGGGAGTCGGTCGCGTACAGGGCGACCAGGAGGGCCACGGTGAGCCCGATCAGCAGGAAGACGACGTCGGCGTGCAGCTGGCTGACCAGCTCGGTGTCGATGCCGATCCGGTTGCCGGTCGGGACGTCGTTCTCGTCGACGTCACCGCTGTGCGGGCCGCTGCCGGTGACGATCGTGCCGACGACCAGGACCGATGCGGTGACCGCCGCGATGCCCCACGTCAGCAGCACGAAGGGACGGCGCAGCAGGGGCCGGCCGACCCCCGGCTCGCGCGACCGCAGCCACAGCGTCGTCGCCAGGGCCACGAGGACCGCCGACACGAGGAAGTGCGCGGCGACCGTCCACGGGTTCAGGCCGGTCAGCACCGTGACGCCGCCGAGGAGGGCCTGCGCCGGGATGCCCAGGAAGGTCAGGACGGCGAGCCGGCGCAGGTCGCGCCGCGGCGAGCGCCAGACGGCGACGACGGTGGCGACGGCCACCGCGGCGAGGACGAAGGTGAGCAGCCGGTTGCCGAACTCGATGGCACCGTGACCGGCGAGCTCGCTGGTCGCCACGAAGCTGTCGGAGGTGCAGCGCGGCCACGTCGGGCAGCCCAGCCCGGAGCCGGTGAGCCGCACGGCGCCACCGGTGACGACGATCAGCCCGTTGGCGACGGCGTTGGCCAGGGCGAGGCGGGAGACGGCCGCGGAGGAGAAGGCGGCGGGGAGGACCGGCACGTCCGAATGCTATGCGGTGGCGTCCCCGCGTGAGGCTGCTCACGAACCGTCCCCCAGGGGGCTGCTTCTTAGGTATCCCTTGCTTGCGGCGTTCCCGAAATAGGACACACTCGTGTTGTGGAAAGCGCTGTGGCATCCCCGCGTCCGTCGGCGGTCGCCGACGACCGGCGCACGCGCGACCGCGTGAGCGCCCTGCTGATGGAGCACGGCCCGCAGACCGCCACCGAGCTCGCGAACCGGCTGGGCATCTCGCCGGCCGCCGTCCGCCGGCACCTGGACTCGCTCGTCGCCGCCGGCCGGCTCGAGGAGCGTCTCGCGCGCGATGCCCACCGCGGCCGCGGTCGCCCCGCCCGCCGGTTCCACCTCACCGACGCCGGCCGGGACTCGTTCCCGCACGCCTACGACGACCTGGCGCTGACGGCGCTGCGCCACATCGCGGCCGTGGGAGGTCCCGACGCCGTCCGTGCCGTCGCCGAGCAGCAGCTCGCCGGGCTCGAGGCCCGCGCCTCCAGCGCGGTCGAGCAGGCCCTCAGCGCCCGCCCCGGTGAGCCCGTGGACCGCGCCCAGGCCCTCGCCGCCGCGCTCACCGCCGAGGGCTACGCTGCCACGGCCTCGGCGATCTCCGGCGGGGGGCAGCTCTGCCAGCACCACTGCCCGGTGGCGCACGTGGCCGCGGAGTTCCCCCAGCTGTGCGAGGTCGAGACCGCGGTGATCGGCCGCCTCGTGGGCACCCACGTGCAGCGGCTGGCCACGATCGCCCACGGCGACGGGATCTGCACCACACACATCCCCGGACCGGTGCGTCCGGGGAACAGAACGGCCCCCGAACGCCCTGTACCAGGTGAGCGAGGAGCGCGCCGCGCGCGCACCGCATCGTCCACCAGCAGCACCCCCACGAACGACCGGGAGAGGACGCCCGCATGACCAGCACGCAGCCGGCAGCCACGACGGCGCAGCCGCTGACGCAGGACGAGCAGATCGAGCAGCTCGGCCGCTACGAGTACGGCTGGGCGGACGCCGACGTCGCCGGGGCCTCCGCGCGCCGCGGCATCGACGAGGACGTCGTCCGCGACATCTCGCGCCGCAAGGACGAGCCCGAGTGGATGCTCGAGCGCCGTCTCAAGGCCCTGAAGCTCTTCGAGCGCAAGCCCATGCCCGACTGGGGCTCGGACCTCTCGGGGATCGACTTCCAGAACATCAAGTACTTCGTGCGCTCCACGGAGAAGCAGGCGACCTCCTGGGACGAGCTGCCCGAGGACATCAAGAACACCTACGACAAGCTGGGCATCCCCGAGGCGGAGAAGCAGCGGCTGGTCGCGGGTGTCGCCGCGCAGTACGAGTCCGAGGTCGTCTACCACCAGATCCGCGAGGACCTCGAGGAGCAGGGCGTCATCTTCCTCGACACCGACACGGCGCTGAAGGAGCACGAGGACCTCTTCCGCGAGTACTTCGGGTCGGTCATCCCGTCCGGCGACAACAAGTTCGCCGCGCTGAACACCGCGACCTGGTCCGGTGGCTCGTTCATCTACGTGCCGAAGGGCGTGCACGTCGAGATCCCGCTGCAGGCCTACTTCCGGATCAACACCGAGAACATGGGCCAGTTCGAGCGGACGCTGATCATCGTCGACGAGGGCGCCTACGTGCACTACGTCGAGGGCTGCACCGCGCCGATCTACAAGTCGGACTCGCTGCACTCCGCGGTCGTCGAGATCATCGTCAAGAAGAACGCGCGCTGCCGGTACACGACCATCCAGAACTGGTCGAACAACGTCTACAACCTGGTCACCAAGCGGGCCGTGGCCCACGAGGGCGCGACCATGGAGTGGGTCGACGGCAACCTCGGCTCCAAGGTGACGATGAAGTACCCGGCCGTGTGGATGACCGGCGAGCACGCCAAGGGCGAGGTCCTGTCGATCGCCTTCGCGGGCGAGGGCCAGCACCAGGACGCCGGCGCCAAGATGGTGCACGCCGCGCCGCACACCTCCTCGACGATCGTGTCGAAGTCGGTGGCCCGTGGCGGCGGCCGCACCTCCTACCGCGGCCTGGTCCAGGTCGACGAGGGCGCGTACGGGTCGAAGTCCACGGTGAAGTGCGACGCCCTGCTGGTCGACACGATCAGCCGGTCGGACACCTACCCCTACGTCGACGTCCGCGAGGACGACGTGGCCATGGGCCACGAGGCGACGGTCTCCCGCGTCAGCGAGGACCAGCTCTTCTACCTGATGAGCCGCGGCCTGTCCGAGGACGAGGCCATGGCCATGGTGGTGCGCGGGTTCGTGGAGCCGATCGCCCGCGAGCTGCCCATGGAGTACGCCCTCGAGCTCAACCGGCTCATCGAGCTGCAGATGGAAGGTGCCGTCGGCTGATGACCGACTCGAACACCACTGGTCTGACCACCGAGTCCGCCGTCCTCGCCGGGGAGCTCTTCGGCGAGGGCGTCGGGACGCAGGCCGGCCCGCCCACCACGCCGGCCGACTCGACCGGGGTCGCCCCCGGCGCGCACTCGCACGGCGGCACGACGCCCACCGGTTCCCCGGCCGAGCGGTTCACCTCGACCGACCCGGACGCCTTCGGCGTCCCGACCGGCCGCGAGGAGGACTGGCGCTTCACCCCCATGAAGCGGGTCCGCGCCCTGCTGGACGGCGCGCCGTCCGACGCCCACCTGGCCTGGACGACGGACCTCCCCGAGGGCGTCGAGCTGACCAGCGTCGAGGCGGGCGACCCGCTGCTCAAGGGGCTGCCCGAGCCGGTCGACCGGCTGGCCGCGCTGACCCGCCAGCGCGCCGGCGGCGCCGCGGTGCTGCGCGTGGCCAAGGAGGCCCAGCTCGACCGGCCGGCCGTGCTCGGCCTGGCCGGCACCGGCTCGGACGACGTCGTGTGGGGCCAGCTGGTCGTCGAGGTCGGCGCGTTCGCCAAGGCGACGATCGTCCTCGACCACACCGGCCTGGCCAAGTACTCCGGCGGGGTCGCGGTCCTCGTGGGCGACGGCGCCGACGTCACCGTCGTCTCCGTCCAGGACTGGGCGCCCGGCGCCGTCCACGGCGGCCAGTACGACACCGTCGTCGGCCGGGACGCGACGTTCAAGCAGATCGTGGTCACCCTCGGCGGGGACCTCGTGCGCCTGGTCAGCAACGTGCAGTACGCCGGCCCCGGCGGCTCGGCCGACCTGTACGGCGTCTACTTCTCCGACGAGACGCAGCACCAGGAGCACCGGCTCTGGGTCGACCACGCCGTCCCGAACTGCCGCAGCAACGTCCTCTACAAGGGCGCGCTGCAGGGCGAGGGCGCCCGCACGGTCTGGATTGGCGACGTCCGCATCCGCCCGTCGGCCACCGGCACCGACACCTACGAGCTCAACCGGAACCTGGTGCTCACCGACGGCGCCCGCGCCGACTCGGTGCCCAACCTGGAGATCGAGACCGGCGAGATCGTCGGCGCCGGCCACGCCAGCGCCACCGGCCGGTTCGACGACGAGCAGCTGTTCTACCTCTGCTCGCGCGGCATCGACGCCGAGACCGCCCGCCGCCTGGTCGTGCGCGGCTTCTTCGCCGACGTCGTCCAGCACATCGGCATCGACGGTCTGCAGGACCGCCTCATGCGCACCATCGAGGCCCGTCTCGGCGCGCTGCCCGACCTCGACGAGCAGCCGGTCGAGGTGGCCTGACATGGCGTTCGAGCGGGTCTGCGCGCTGTCCGACGTCCCGGAGAACGGCTCCCTGCGGGTCGAGCTCTCCGACGTCGACGTCGCCGTCGTCCGCTACGAGGGCGAGGTCTACGCGATCCAGGACCTCTGCTCCCACGCCGAGGTGCCCCTGTCCGAGGGCGACGTCGAGACCCTCGACGGCGCCCCCACCATCGAGTGCTGGCTGCACGGGTCGTGCTTCGACCTGCGCACCGGCGAGCCCACCAACCTGCCGGCCACCGAGCCGGTCGACGTCTACCCCGTCCGCGTGGAAGGGGAGGACGTGCTCGTCGACACCGAGTCCGACGGCCGCCTTCCCCTCGCGGCCGGCAACTGAGGAGCGAGAAGAAGAGTGTCCGTTCTGGAAATCCGCGACCTGCACGTCAGCGTCGGCGAGGGTGACGACGCCAAGGAGATCCTCCGCGGCGTCGACCTGACCGTCCGCTCCGGTGAGACCCACGCGATCATGGGGCCCAACGGGTCGGGCAAGTCGACCCTGGCCTACTCGATCGCCGGCCACCCCAAGTACACGATCACCGGCGGCACGGTGACCCTCGACGGCGAGGACGTCCTCGCGATGAGCGTCGACGAGCGCGCCCGCGCCGGCCTGTTCCTGGCCATGCAGTACCCCGTCGAGGTGCCGGGGGTGAGCGTCTCCAACTTCCTGCGGACCGCCGCCACCGCCATCAAGGGCGAGGCGCCGAAGCTGCGGAACTGGGTCAAGGACGTCAAGACCGAGATGGCCGGTCTGGAGATGGACCCCGCCTTCGCGGAGCGCAACGTCAACGAGGGCTTCTCCGGCGGTGAGAAGAAGCGCCACGAGATCCTGCAGATGCGCCTGCTCAAGCCGGCCATCGCGATCCTCGACGAGACCGACTCCGGCCTCGACGTCGACGCGCTGCGCGTGGTCTCCGAGGGCGTGAACCGCAGCCGCGAGGACAGCGACGTCGGCGTCCTGCTGATCACGCACTACACGCGCATCCTGCGCTACATCAAGCCGGACTTCGTGCACGTCTTCGTCAACGGCAAGGTCGTCGACGAGGGCGGCCCGGAGCTGGCCGCGAAGCTCGAGGACGAGGGCTACGCCTCCTACGTGGCGGGCTCGAAGGAGACCGCGAAGGCATGACCCAGACCGCCTCGCGTCCCGACGCAGTGTCGTCGTCAGGGGCGCCTCAGCCCCTTCCCCTGGACGTCGAGGCGATCCGGGCGGACTTCCCGATCCTGTCCCGCACCGTGCGGGACGGGAAGCGGCTGGTCTACCTCGACTCCGGGGCCACCTCGCAGAAGCCGCGCCAGGTGCTCGACGCCGAGCGCTGGTTCTACGAGAACGTCAACGCCGCGCCGCACCGGGGGGCCCACCAGCTCGCCGAGGAGGCGACCGGCGCCTACGAGGCGGCGCGCGCGACGATCGGCGCGTTCATCGGGGCGCCCGAGAACGAGATCGTCTTCACCCGGAACACCACCGAGGCGATCAACCTGGTGGCCTACGCGCTGTCCAACGCCGCGACGGCCAAGGAGCCGGAGTTCCGGACCCACGCCGTCGGCCAGGGCGACGAGATCGTGGTCACCGAGATGGAGCATCACGCGAACCTCGTGCCGTGGCAGCAGCTGTGCGAGCGCACGGGGGCGACCCTGCGCTGGCTCGGCCTGACCGACGACGGCCGGCTGGACCTGTCGGACCTGGCCACGGTCATCAACGAGCGCACCAAGCTCGTCGCGGTCACCCAGCAGTCGAACATCCTCGGCACGATCAACCCGATCGCGCCGATCGTCGAGCGGGCACACGAGGTGGGCGCCCTGGTGCTGGTCGACGGCGCGCAGTCGGTGCCGCACCAGCCGGTCGACGTCCGGACGCTCGGGGCCGACTTCCTGGTGTTCTCCGGGCACAAGATGCTCGGGCCCACCGGCGTCGGCGTGCTCTGGGGCCGCTACGAGGTGCTCGACACGCTGCCGCCGTTCCTCACCGGCGGCTCGATGATCGAGGTGGTGCGGATGGAGGGCAGCACCTTCATGCCCCCGCCGCAGCGCTTCGAGGCCGGCGTCCCGATGACCGCCCAGGTGGTCGGGCTCGGTGCCGCCGTCGAGTACCTGCAGGCCCTCGGCATGGAGAACGTGGAGGCGCACGAGAAGGCGCTCACCGCGTACGCGCTGGAGAAGCTCGCCGAGATCCCCGGCGTGACGGTCATCGGCCCGCCCGACACCGTCGCGCGCGGGGGAGCGGTCTCCTTCACCGTGGAGGACATCCACCCGCACGACGTGGGCCAGGTCCTCGACGACCTCGGCATCGCCGTCCGGGTGGGGCACCACTGCGCGTGGCCGGTCGTCCGCCGCTACGGCGTCCCGGCGACCACCCGGGCCACGTTCTACGTGCACACCGGGTACGACGACATCGACGCGCTGGCCGACGGAATTCGCCAGGCCCAGAAGTTCTTCGGAACGGTGTGAGGCGCATCTGATGCAGCTCGAGTCGATGTACCAGGACATCATCCTGGACCACTACAAGAACCCGCACGGCCGCGGTCTGCGCGAGCCGTTCGAGGCCGAGGTGCACCACGTCAACCCGACCTGCGGTGACGAGGTGACCCTGCGGCTGCACGTCGAGGGCGACACGATCGCCGACGTGTCCTACGAGGGCATGGGCTGCTCGATCAGCCAGGCGTCGATCTCGGCCATGTACGACCTCGTGATCGGCAAGACGGTGCCCGAGGCGCTGCAGACCGGCGAGCACTTCATGACGCTCATGCAGGCCAAGGGCGACCCGGCGGTCGCCGAGAAGCTCGAGGACGAGCTGGAGGACGCCGTCGCGTTCGCCGGCGTCTCGAAGTACCCCGCGCGCATCAAGTGCGCCCTGATGAGCTGGATGGCGTTGAAGGACGCGTCCGCCCGAGCCTGGGGAGGCAGCAACTGATGAGCGAGACCACCGAGAACGCGACGCCCGCCACCGACGGGGCGCCCGGCGACCTGCCGGCCTACAAGTCGGCGCTCATCGAGGACGTCGAGGAGGCCATGCGCGACGTCGTCGACCCCGAGCTCGGCGTCAACGTCGTCGACCTGGGCCTGGTCTACGGCCTCGACGTCGACGACAACAACGTCGCGATCATCGACATGACGCTGACCTCGGCGGCCTGCCCGCTGACCGACGTCATCGAGGACCAGGCCCGCCAGGCGCTCACCGGCGGCCCCGGCCCCGGCCTGGTCGACGACATCCGCATCAACTGGGTCTGGATGCCGCCGTGGGGCCCGGACAAGATCACCGACGACGGTCGCGAGCAGCTCCGCGCCCTGGGCTTCCGGGTGTAGCGCTTCTCGGCTCCGCTTCTGGGGTGTTCCTCCCGCTCTCGGGGTTCTGCAGAACTCCACGGGCACGAGGTACACCCCAGAAGCGTCTTCAGCGCAGGTCGGCGAGGCGGGCGCCGAAGCCGGCGACCGGGTGGCGTTCCCGGCGGGCGCCCAGCGCGAGCAGCGCGCAGCCGACGACCAGCGCGGTCGCCAGCGGCCAGGGCAGAGCCCGGACGGTGAAGCCGAGGCCCACCGCCAGCGCGGTTCCGGCCCCGACCATCAGCGGCGCGCGCACACCGGTCCGCGCGCCGGCCACCATCACGGCGGCCGCGACCAGCAGCACCGCGATGGCGCGGGTGCCGTGCGACGTCGTCACCGCCAGGACGGTCGAGGGCAGCGCGGCCACGAGCAGCCCCGGCCCCCACGCCGGCCACGAGTCGCCGTGCGCCAGGCGCGGACCGGCCGCGATCAGCAGGCCCGCCGCCGCGGGGAGCGTGTACCACTCGACGGCCGCGAGGTCGGCCGCAGCGGCGAAGAACCAGCTGGCGGCCACGAGCTGCACCGCACCGCCGCGCCAGGCGGTCGCCGAGGTCGGGTGCATCGGGTCGTCGACGGTGTGCCCGCGGCCGGTCCGCCACGCCCAGCTCAGCGTGAAGGCGGCCTGGACGGCGAGCAGCGCGGCCAGCGTCGTCCGCTCGTCGTGGGTCCGCAGCAGGACGGCGGCCGCGACGGCGCAGAGGGCGGCCGCGCGCGCGGTGGCCCGGCGGGACGGCGGGTCCAGCCCGGCCCCGACGACCATGGCCACGCAGTAGAGCGCGGTCAGCAGGACGGCGACGTCGACCGCCCCGAGCAGGCCGTCCGGCATGGCCAGCAGGGCCGCGCCACCCAGGCAGCCGATCGCCACCGGCAGGGCCACCGGGCGGTCGTCCCGGCGCAGGGCCGCCACGACCACCGTGGGCAGCGCCGTCAGCAGGAGCAGCAGCGACAGCGACGACCAGCGTTCGTCGCCGACCAGCCGGCCGATGCACAGCAGCGCCATCGTCGTCCCGGCGGCCAGTGCGACCGGGAGGAAGAGCCCGCGCCGCCAGCCGGTCAGCGTCGCCGCGGCCGTGTTGGCGAGCAGGACGCCGGCGTAGCCGGTGAGCGTCACCGCGAACGTGCCGAGCGAGGAGCAGGCGCCGGTGACGGCGGCGCCCGCGACCAGGCCGGCCAGCACCGGGATCGCCACCGGCGGACCCAGCAGCGGTTCGAGCGGCTCCCGGAGCCGCACCAGCAGCAGACCGGCGGCGGCCGCCACCATGAGCGCGGCCGACAGCCATTGCTCGCTGCCGGTGTCGGTCCAGGTGCTCACTGAACCCGCGACCACCCCGGCCGCCCACCACGGGACGGTGCTGAGCAGCGCGATCCGCGCGACGAAGGGGCGCCCGAACAGCGCGATGACCAGGCCCACGAGCGCCACGCCGAGGTAGGTCCCGGTGCGCAGGGCCTCGGGGACGCCGTCCAGCAGGCGCAGCACCCCGAGCTGGCCGGCGCCCCAGGCCGCCAGCGGCCAGGTCGCGGTGGTGGGTGCCGCCTGCCGCAGCACGAGGAACAGCGCGGTGAGGACGACGGCGATCCCGGCGTCGCCCTCCAGCAGCGGCCCGCCGAGGTCGGCCCCCGCGAGGGCGAGCCCGGCGGCCGAGGCCGCGAGGGTCTCCTCCGAGCTGCGCAGGCCCGTCCGTGCGGCGCCGACCGAGTACCAGGCGGTGACGGCGGCCAGGACCAGCAGGACGAGCCGCACCGACGCGCCGCCGTAGGCCGACGCCACGGTGGCTCCCGCGCTGACCAGCAGCACGGCGCCCACGCCGAGCAGCACCTGCACCGGGCGGGTGCGGCCGGGCAGGAGCGGGCGCGGCGCCGTCTCGACCGGCTGGCTCACGTCCCCACCGTAGGGCGACCGGCAGGGCCCGGCACCCGGGTCAGCGCATCTGCGCGACCCAGGCCACCGCCTCCCGGGCCTGCTGGCGACGACGCTCGTACGTGGCGCCCACGACCAGGAGCAGCAGCCCCGCGGTGCCGAGCGTGACCCAGCGGGGGAGCAGCGGCGCGTACGGGCCGAGGCGGCCGATCGCCACCAGCAGCAGCACGCCGGCGCCGATCACGAACGGGGCCTGCCGGTGCCGCAGGGTGCCGACGACGGTGAGCGCCACCGCCGCGGCGATGACGAGGACCAGGCGCAGCGCCGTCGGGTCGATCACCACCACGAGGGCCGACGGGACCAGGGCCACGCCGGCCGGAGCCCCCTCGGCCGCCCACGACGGGGCACCGGCCCGGAACTGCGGCAGCGCGACGACCAGCAGACCGACGGCCGCCGGCAGCGTGTAGGCCTCCGGCGTCTCGACGCCGGCCCCGCCGACCGCGATCCACGAGGCCACCACCAGGTCGACGACGGCCACGACGCCCACCAGCCGCCGGGAGGCGACGACCGCGTACGCGCCGGCCGCGACCCCGGCGATGGAGAGCTGGACCGCCACCTGCCCCCAGGCACCCACGTCCGCGCTCGTGGCCCCGGCGGCGAGGCCGGCGATCGCGCCCGAGGCGGCCGCCGTCCACTCCTCCGTGCGTCCCGCCCGCAGCGTCGCCACCCCGAAGGCGCCGGCGGCCAGCAGCGCCAGCAGGATGCCGGCGACCGGCGCGCGGAGGACCTCGTCCGCGCGGGCCAGCAGCACGGCCGCGGCCGGGGCCAGGAGCGCGAACGCGGTCGCGGCGGGACGCAGCCGCGGCAGCAGGATCGCCGCGAGGACGGCCGGGACCGTCGCCGCCAGCGCGACGACCGCCAGCTCGCCGTAGCGCTGGTCGCCGGCCAGCAGCGCCGCGTGGACGACGGTCAGGGCGGCACCCGCGGCGACCAGACCGGCGGTCGGCGCGGCCCGCGGGGCGACGAGCACCGCGGCCGTGAGCGCCGCGAGCCCCAGCCCGGTCGCCGGCCACCACCCCGAGCCGCCGAAGGTCGCCAGCGACCCGGCGAGCGCCAGTCCCACCACGGCGCCGGCCACCCCAGGCACGGTCTCCGCGGGCCACGGGGACGTGACGGGCCGGGAGCGGCGGTCGAGTACCAGGGCTCCGGCCGCCGCGGCGGTCAGCACTCCCGTCGCCGTCCAGGAGTCGGCCCGGGAGCCGAATGCCGCCGTCGCGAGGCCGCCCAGGGTGCCGGCCAGGGCGAGCGCGGCGGCCAGGACGGTGGCCACCGTCGTCAGGCCCGGTCGCAGCCGGCGGGCGGCGACGGTGTCGATCCCGGCCATGGCCAGGGCGACGGCCACGCCGGCCGGACCGGTGACCAGCTCACCGGTCAGGAACAGGAACGGCAGCGGCTGCGCGGCGAGTAGGGCGGCCAGCGGCCAGACGGTGGTCGAGCGGGTGAGGCGGCCCAGGACCAGGGCGGCGAGCAGGACGACGGCGCACGAGATCGCCCACCACCAGCGCAGCGGCACGTCCTCGAGCCGGAACAGGCCGAGCGCGCGGGCGGCGCCGAGGTCGATCGCGAGCAGGGCGGCCCCCGCCGCGGCCAGCGCCTCCTCCGTGGCCCGCAGGCCGCGCCGCGCCGTCCAGGCGGAGGACGCGCAGGCCAGCACGGTCACGGTCACCATCACGGCGGCCTGGAACACGAGCCCGAACCGGGTCCAGGCGACCGCGACGAAGGTGATCGCGGCCGCGACGACGAGCAGCGCGCCCAGGCCCAGCAGCACCTGCTGCGGGCTGAGCCGGCGCCGCGGCGCACGCGGCGGGGGAGGGGCGGGCGGTCGCCACATCGGCGGGGCCATGGGCGGGGCGACGGGCGGAGGAGATAGGAAGAGCG
>SPQJ01000076.1 GCA_004570425.1 Bacillus sp. AZ43 | reverse complement strand
CGGTCAACTCGTCCACGTGCCCGTGATGCTCCCGGCCCAGCATGCCGCGGCGGTGCACGGAGAACCCGGCGGCGTTGGCCACCAGCGCCTCCTCCACGCTCACCTTGGTGCCGTCGGCGAAGCTGGTCACCATCCACGGGTCCTGACCCCACCGCTTCGCGAAACCCTCCTGCGTCGTGGGGTTGCGGTAGGGATCCTGCAGACCCTTGATGTTGCCCGCCACCAGCGGCCGCAGCCCGATCTGCCGGACGAACCGGATCAGGTTCATCTGCACCGCCGGCTGATCCCCGTCGGCACCGGAGTAGACCACCCCCGCCGCGTCGGCCTTCGTCGCCAGCAGGGGCCCAAGGGTGGCGTCGACCTCGGCGTTGAGCAGCACCAGGTGCTTGCCGCCCGCGAAGCAGGAGAGCGCGACCTCGGCCCCGAAGGCGACCGCACCGGTCGCGTCCACGACGACGTCCACGCGGTCGCTGCCCGTCAGCACGGTGAAGTCATCCGTCACCGCCACGTCGCCTGGCCCGAGCCGGTCGACGGCGGCGGCGCTGTCGACGGCCACCGGAGAGCCACCGGCCTCCGTGATGGCGGCGTGCGCCTTCGCCGGCGTGCGATTGGCCACCACCACCAGACGCATGCCCGGCGTGCTGTTGACCACCTGATTGATCAGGCCGCGGGCCATGAAGCCGGCGCCGACCAGGCCCAGGCCGATCGGTCGGCCCTCCGCGGCACGCTGCCGCAGCAGCGTGTCGACGACCATCACCCCGACACCCCGGCCCGGAAGGTCGCGGCGTGGGTCTCCGCGTCGAAGGCCGGCCAGGAAGCGTCCTTGTCGGAGATGACGGCGACCTCCCGCGGCCAGGTGAGCCCGAACGCGGGGTCGTCGTAGCGGAAGCCGATCTCGGCTCCCGGCGCGTACGGGACGCTGACCATGTAGAGCACCTCGGTGTCGTCGGTCAGCGTCTGGTAGGCGTGGGCGAGATGTGGGGGCAGATACAGGGCGTCGCGG
>SPQJ01000064.1:2500-10081 GCA_004570425.1 Bacillus sp. AZ43 | reverse complement strand
TTACATCAAGCAGGAATGTTCCGTGTGGAAAACGGTACGTTAGTGAAGTGAAGAAATGAGGTGAGCGATTGTATATTCATTTAGGTGACGACTTTGTCGTTTCAACACGCGATATCGTCGGCATTTTTGACTGCAAGGTCAATGTATCGCCGATCGTTGAAGAATTTCTGGACAGACAGAAAGAAAAAGTAGTGCCGTCCGTAAACGGCACGCCAAAGTCTATCGTAGTCACGACTGAGAATATATATTACTCTCCCTTATCTTCCGGCACACTGAAGAAACGTGCGCAATTTATGTTAGAAATAGATTCTTAGCGGATCTTTACAATGAATATATCGTTTAAGAAAAGTGTAGGTGAATGTGCATGGCTATGGAACAGCAGCAAAATAGTTATGATGAGAATCAGATACAGGTATTAGAAGGTTTGGAAGCTGTTCGAAAGAGACCGGGGATGTACATCGGATCAACTAACAGCAAAGGCCTTCACCACTTGGTGTGGGAAATCGTCGATAACAGTATTGACGAGGCCCTGGCCGGTTATTGTACAGATATTAATATCGAGATTGAAAAAGATAACAGCATTACCGTTAAGGACAACGGGCGCGGAATTCCGGTCGGTATCCAGGAGAAGATGGGCCGCCCTGCGGTTGAAGTCATCATGACCGTTCTCCACGCCGGCGGTAAATTTGACGGAAGCGGATATAAAGTATCCGGCGGTCTTCACGGTGTAGGGGCGTCTGTCGTAAACGCCTTGTCGACTACTCTTGACGTTACGGTTCATCGTGACGGAAAAATCCACTATCAGGCGTACGAGCGCGGTGTGCCTGTGGCCGATCTTGAAGTGATCGGAGATACTGATAAGACCGGAACGATTACGCACTTCGTTCCGGATCCGGAAATCTTCAAAGAAACAACTGTATACGACTATGATCTGCTTTCAAATCGTGTCCGGGAATTGGCCTTCCTGACAAAAGGCGTAAACATCACGATCGAAGACAAACGTGAAGGACAAGAACGGAAAAACGAGTACCACTATGAAGGCGGAATCAAAAGCTATGTTGAGTACTTAAACCGTTCCAAAGAAGTCGTTCATGAAGAGCCGATTTATATCGAAGGCGAGAAAGACGGCATAACGGTTGAAGTTGCATTGCAATACAACGACAGCTATACAAGCAATATTTATTCTTTCACAAATAATATCAACACATACGAAGGCGGCACGCACGAAGCCGGATTTAAAACCGGTCTGACCCGTGTCATAAACGACTATGCAAGAAGAAAAGGGATTTTCAAAGAAAATGATCCGAATTTAAGTGGGGATGATGTGAGAGAAGGGCTGACTGCCATTATTTCAATTAAGCACCCTGATCCGCAATTCGAAGGGCAGACGAAAACCAAGCTCGGCAACTCTGAAGCGAGAACGATCACTGACACGCTGTTTTCTTCTGCGCTGGAAACATTCCTTCTTGAAAATCCGGACTCAGCCCGCAAAATCGTTGAAAAAGGTTTAATGGCCGCAAGAGCGCGGATGGCAGCGAAAAAAGCGCGGGAATTGACCCGCCGCAAAAGTGCGCTTGAGATTTCCAATCTGCCGGGCAAACTGGCGGACTGTTCTTCTAAAGATCCGAGCATTTCCGAGCTGTATATCGTAGAGGGTGACTCTGCGGGCGGATCAGCGAAACAGGGACGGGACCGTCATTTCCAAGCCATTCTGCCGCTGCGCGGTAAGATTCTGAACGTTGAGAAAGCCAGACTTGATAAGATTCTCTCAAACAATGAGGTCAGATCAATGATCACGGCCCTCGGAACAGGAATCGGCGAAGATTTTAATCTTGAAAAAGCGCGTTATCATAAAGTGGTCATCATGACGGATGCCGATGTTGACGGCGCCCACATCAGAACGCTTTTATTAACGTTCTTCTACAGATACATGCGGGAAATCATCGAAAACGGCTATGTCTACATTGCCCAGCCGCCGCTTTATAAAGTGCAGCAGGGAAAACGGGTGGAATACGCTTATAACGATAAGCAGCTTGATGAGCTGTTAAAAGAGCTTCCGCAATCACCTAAGCCCGGCCTCCAGCGTTATAAAGGTCTTGGAGAAATGAACGCGACTCAGCTTTGGGAAACGACAATGGACCCTGCGACCAGAACGCTTCTGCAAGTCAATCTTGAAGATGCAATGGACGCTGACGAGACTTTTGAAATGCTGATGGGTGACAAAGTAGAACCGCGGAGAAACTTCATAGAAGCAAACGCCAGATACGTGAAAAATCTTGATATTTAACCAAGAAAGCCTTATTTTCGTTAAGAAATAAGGCTTTTTTCTCAAAGCGGCTTCTAAAGCCTCTGAAAACCCGCAAAACCCGTATATTCTACCAAATTAATGTGTATAAACACAAGTTTATTGATATAATGGAGAATAGTGAAATCGTATTGAAGATCATAATGGACAATCTACTCCCACATTATTTCATGTGATACTTCAGGGAGGTTTTTTTAATGAGTGAACAAAACACACCACAAGTACGTGAAGTCAATATCAGTCAGGAAATGCGGACATCCTTTCTGGACTATGCAATGAGCGTTATCGTATCCCGGGCGCTTCCGGATGTGCGTGACGGTCTGAAGCCGGTTCACAGACGGATTTTGTACGCAATGAATGATTTAGGCATGACCAGTGACAAACCATATAAAAAATCTGCCCGTATCGTCGGTGAAGTTATCGGTAAGTACCATCCGCACGGTGACTCAGCGGTTTACGAATCAATGGTCAGAATGGCGCAGGATTTTAACTACCGCTACATGCTTGTTGACGGACACGGCAACTTCGGTTCGGTTGACGGCGACTCAGCGGCCGCGATGCGTTACACAGAAGCGAGAATGTCAAAAATCGCAATGGAAATTCTGCGTGACATTACGAAAGACACGATTGACTATCAAGATAACTATGACGGTTCAGAAAGAGAGCCTGCCGTCATGCCTTCGAGATTTCCGAATCTGCTCGTAAACGGGGCTGCCGGTATTGCGGTCGGAATGGCGACAAACATTCCTCCGCATCAGCTTGGAGAAGTCATTGAAGGCGTGCTTGCCGTAAGTGAGAATCCTGAGATTACAAACCAGGAGCTGATGGAATACATCCCGGGCCCGGATTTTCCGACTGCTGGTCAGATTTTGGGCCGGAGCGGCATCCGCAAGGCATATGAATCCGGACGGGGATCAATCACAATCCGGGCTAAGGCTGAAATCGAAGAGACATCATCAGGAAAAGAAAGAATTATTGTTACGGAACTTCCTTATCAGGTGAACAAAGCGAGATTAATTGAAAAAATCGCAGATCTTGTCCGGGACAAAAAAATCGAAGGAATTACCGACCTGCGAGACGAATCCGACCGTAACGGAATGAGAATCGTCATTGAGATCCGCCGTGACGCCAATGCTCACGTCATTTTGAATAACCTGTACAAACAAACGGCCCTGCAGACGTCTTTCGGAATCAACCTGCTGGCGCTCGTTGACGGACAGCCGAAGGTGCTGAGCCTGAAACAATGTCTGGAGCATTATCTTGATCACCAAAAGGTTGTGATCCGGCGCAGAACGGCTTACGAACTCCGCAAAGCGGAAGCGAGAGCTCACATTCTGGAAGGTTTAAGAATCGCTCTCGATCATTTAGATGCCGTTATTTCTCTTATCCGCAGTTCCCAGACGGCTGAAATTGCGAGAACGGGTTTGATCGAACAATTCTCACTGACTGAAAAACAAGCGCAAGCCATTCTGGATATGCGCCTTCAGCGATTAACCGGTCTGGAGCGCGAAAAGATTGAAGAGGAATATCAATCACTTGTTGCGCTTATCGCCGAGCTGAAAGATATTTTAGCCAATGAAGAAAGAGTTCTTGAGATCATCCGTGAAGAACTTAATGAAATCAAAGAGCGTTTCAATGATGAGAGACGCACTGAAATCGTGACGTCCGGTCTTGAAACAATTGAAGATGAAGATCTTATCGAGAGAGAAAACATCGTCATCACACTGACCCATAACGGCTATGTTAAACGTCTCCCGGCGTCCACATACCGCAGCCAAAAACGGGGCGGAAAAGGCGTACAGGGAATGGGAACGAATGAAGATGACTTTGTGGAACACTTAATTTCCACATCAACGCACGATACGATCCTGTTCTTCTCTAATAAAGGGAAGGTCTACCGTTCTAAAGGATATGAAATCCCTGAATACGGCCGTACGGCAAAAGGCATTCCGATTATTAACCTTCTGGAAGTTGAAAAAGGCGAATGGATTAATGCTATTATTCCGGTCAGCACGTTTGATGAGGAGCAATACCTCTTCTTTACGACCAAACAAGGGGTGTCAAAACGTACGGCACTGTCCCAGTTTGCGAATATACGGAATAACGGGCTGATCGCCCTGGGTCTCCGGGAAGACGATGAACTGATGGCCGTCCGCCTGACTGACGGCAAGAAACAAATCATCATCGGAACGAAGAACGGTTTGCTGATCCGTTTCCCTGAAGAAGATGTAAGACAAATGGGACGAACAGCTGCGGGTGTTAAAGGCATCACGCTGACAGACGATGATGTCGTTGTAGGCATGGAGATTCTTGAAGAAGACTCCCACGTCCTCATAGTGACAGAAAACGGCTACGGCAAACGCACACCGGCTTCAGAATACAGAGTTCAAAGCCGGGGCGGAAAAGGCCTTAAAACATGTAAAATCACTGACAGCAACGGTCCGTTAGTAACCGTGAAAGCAACAAAAGGCGAAGAGGACTTAATGATTATTACGGCAAGCGGCGTGTTAATCAGAATGGATATTAATGATATCTCCACTACGGGACGTGTAACACAAGGCGTCCGTCTGATCCGCATGTCTGATCAAGAGCATGTAGCCACTGTGGCGCTTGTGGAAAAGAATGAAGAAGAGCCGGAAGAAACGGAAGAAGTATAAACGAAAAGCGCAGCTGTAACAGGCTGCGCTTTTACTATATAAAGAAATGAAAAAAAGCTTTGACACATAGCGATGATACTGATATAATTCTTTTTGTTGTCTTTTTAATAGAAAGGCAAGCCTATCGAAAATATTTTTTAAAAAAAGTATTGACCTAGCAAACTGAAAATGTTATGATTAAGAGGTCGCTTCGAGAGAAGCAACAAAGTTCTTTGAAAACTAAACAAGACAAAACGTACCTGTTAATTCAAAGTTTTAAATAAATCGCACAGCGATGTGCGTAGTCAGTCAAACACTTTATCGGAGAGTTTGATCCTGGCTCAGGACGAACGCTGGCGGCGTGCCTAATACATGCAAGTCGAGCGGACAGATGGGAGCTTGCTCCCTGATGTTAGCGGCGGACGGGTGAGTAACACGTGGGTAACCTGCCTGTAAGACTGGGATAACTCCGGGAAACCGGGGCTAATACCGGATGGTTGTTTGAACCGCATGGTTCAGACATAAAAGGTGGCTTCGGCTACCACTTACAGATGGACCCGCGGCGCATTAGCTAGTTGGTGAGGTAACGGCTCACCAAGGCAACGATGCGTAGCCGACCTGAGAGGGTGATCGGCCACACTGGGACTGAGACACGGCCCAGACTCCTACGGGAGGCAGCAGTAGGGAATCTTCCGCAATGGACGAAAGTCTGACGGAGCAACGCCGCGTGAGTGATGAAGGTTTTCGGATCGTAAAGCTCTGTTGTTAGGGAAGAACAAGTGCCGTTCAAATAGGGCGGCACCTTGACGGTACCTAACCAGAAAGCCACGGCTAACTACGTGCCAGCAGCCGCGGTAATACGTAGGTGGCAAGCGTTGTCCGGAATTATTGGGCGTAAAGGGCTCGCAGGCGGTTTCTTAAGTCTGATGTGAAAGCCCCCGGCTCAACCGGGGAGGGTCATTGGAAACTGGGGAACTTGAGTGCAGAAGAGGAGAGTGGAATTCCACGTGTAGCGGTGAAATGCGTAGAGATGTGGAGGAACACCAGTGGCGAAGGCGACTCTCTGGTCTGTAACTGACGCTGAGGAGCGAAAGCGTGGGGAGCGAACAGGATTAGATACCCTGGTAGTCCACGCCGTAAACGATGAGTGCTAAGTGTTAGGGGGTTTCCGCCCCTTAGTGCTGCAGCTAACGCATTAAGCACTCCGCCTGGGGAGTACGGTCGCAAGACTGAAACTCAAAGGAATTGACGGGGGCCCGCACAAGCGGTGGAGCATGTGGTTTAATTCGAAGCAACGCGAAGAACCTTACCAGGTCTTGACATCCTCTGACAATCCTAGAGATAGGACGTCCCCTTCGGGGGCAGAGTGACAGGTGGTGCATGGTTGTCGTCAGCTCGTGTCGTGAGATGTTGGGTTAAGTCCCGCAACGAGCGCAACCCTTGATCTTAGTTGCCAGCATTCAGTTGGGCACTCTAAGGTGACTGCCGGTGACAAACCGGAGGAAGGTGGGGATGACGTCAAATCATCATGCCCCTTATGACCTGGGCTACACACGTGCTACAATGGGCAGAACAAAGGGCAGCGAAACCGCGAGGTTAAGCCAATCCCACAAATCTGTTCTCAGTTCGGATCGCAGTCTGCAACTCGACTGCGTGAAGCTGGAATCGCTAGTAATCGCGGATCAGCATGCCGCGGTGAATACGTTCCCGGGCCTTGTACACACCGCCCGTCACACCACGAGAGTTTGTAACACCCGAAGTCGGTGAGGTAACCTTTTAGGAGCCAGCCGCCGAAGGTGGGACAGATGATTGGGGTGAAGTCGTAACAAGGTAGCCGTATCGGAAGGTGCGGCTGGATCACCTCCTTTCTAAGGATTTTAACGGAATATAAGACCTTGGGTCTTATAAACAGAACGTTCCCTGTCTTGTTTAGTTTTGAAGGATCATTCGATTCTTCGAGATGTTGTTCTTTGAAAACTAGATAACAGAAGTAATTCACATTCAATTAGTAATGCAAGATATCACGTAGTGATTCTTTTTAACGGTTAAGTTAGAAAGGGCGCACGGTGGATGCCTTGGCACTAGGAGCCGATGAAGGACGGGACGAACACCGATATGCTTCGGGGAGCTGTAAGCAAGCTTTGATCCGGAGATTTCCGAATGGGGAAACCCACCACTCGTAATGGAGTGGTATCCATATCTGAATACATAGGATATGAGAAGGCAGACCCGGGGAACTGAAACATCTAAGTACCCGGAGGAAGAGAAAGCAAATGCGATTCCCTGAGTAGCGGCGAGCGAAACGGGACCAGCCCAAACCAAGAGGCTTGCCTCTTGGGGTTGTAGGACACTCTGTACGGAGTTACAAAGGAACGAGGTAGATGAAGAGGTCTGGAAAGGCCCGCCATAGGAGGTAACAGCCCTGTAGTCAAAACTTCGTTCTCTCCTGAGTGGATCCTGAGTACGGCGGAACACGTGAAATTCCGTCGGAATCCGGGAGGACCATCTCCCAAGGCTAAATACTCCCTAGTGACCGATAGTGAACCAGTACCGTGAGGGAAAGGTGAAAAGCACCCCGGAAGGGGAGTGAAAGAGATCCTGAAACCGTGTGCCTACAAGTAGTCAGAGCCCGTTAACGGG
>SPQJ01000010.1 GCA_004570425.1 Bacillus sp. AZ43 | reverse complement strand
GATCTGGGCCTCCGGCCAGGCGCGGGCGGCCCGCAGCCCGGCGAGCGCGGCCGCGGCGGACTCGCCGGCCCGGCCCAGCCCGTCGACCACCGGGCCGGTCACCACCGGTCCCTCACCGAACTCGTCGCCGACCCGGCGCACCACCTCGTCGAGGTCCTCGGCCCTCCCCAGGACGACGACCAGCTGCTCGGCGTGCACGCCGACGAGGACCTCGCTGCCCAGCGACCGGGCCACGCGGCGGACGGCGGCGTGCGGGTCCTCGACGCCGGCCGGGGTGGCGCCGACCAGGACGACGACGGGTGTGCTCGTGGCCCAGCCGAGCGCGGCCGCCCGCCCGGACAGCTCGTCGGAGCGCTCGCCGCGGACCAGCGCGTCGACCACCAGGGCCTCGAGCCGGGCGTCCCAGGCGCCGCGGTTCTCCGCGAAGCTGGCGTACACGTGCGCGGTCGCGAACGCGACCTCCCGGCTGAACTGCAGGACGGCGAGGTGCAGCGCGTCCTCGTCACCGGGCTCGGCGACGGAGGCGACGTGGTCCTCCAGCACCTCCACGGTCACCTGGATGAGGTCGACGGTCTGCTTGAGCGCGACGACACGGACCAGCTCGCGGGGGGCGGCCCCGAACACCTCGCCGGTCAGCCGCGGGGGCCGGTCCGGGTCGCGGCACCACTCGACCAGGGAGGCGATCCCGGCCTGGGCCACGAGGGTGACCCACGAGCGCCTGTCCGCGGGCATGGCGCGGAACCACGGGAGCTGCTCGTCCATCCGGGCGACGGCACGGGTCGCCAGCGCGCCGGAGGAGCGCTCCAGCCGACGGATGGTCGCCTCGGTCGGCGGGCGGTTGCTCACCCGGCTCCTCACCGGGCCAGCGTGTCACGCGCAGCGCCGTCGGGGAGAGTGGGCCCGTGGAGGTTCCCCCGGACGGCAGCGCGACCGTCACCCGGTCGCGTGCCCCCGCGGCGCTCGGCACGACGGCCCTGTGCCTGGTGGTCCTCGCGTTGCTCGGCGCCGGCGTCCGCAGCGACTTCGGCCCCCAGCTGCGGCTGGACGCCGCGGTCAGCGACGCGCTCTACGCGGGCGACGGCCGGGCGGCCACCCTCGACGGGCTGCTCGAGGTGCTCACCGCACCCGGGCTGTCGTGGGTGCGGTTCCTGGTCTTCCTCCCGGTCCTGGTCTGGCTGGTCCGCCGCGGCAGCTGGTGGACGGCGGCCTGGCTGGTCACCGCCGTCGTCCTGGTCGCCCCGCTGACCGGCCTGCTCAAGGAGTACTTCGGGCGCGTCCGCCCGCCGTTCGAGGACGGTGGGGCGCGCTACGAGTCGCTGAGCTTCCCCAGCGGGCACTCCTCGGGCATCGCCACCCTGGTGACGGTGGCCCTGGTGCTCGCCTGGCCGCTGCTGACCGCCCGGGCGCGGCGCTGGTCGCTCGGAGCCGGCATCGCGCTGGTGCTGCTCGTCGGGCTGACCCGCATGTGGCTGGGCGTGCACTACCTGTCCGACGTCGTCGGCGGGTGGTCGCTGGGGCTCGCCTGGACCCTCGGCACGGCCGCCGCTTTCGGCGCCTTCCCCGGCGGACGGGCGGCGCTGCGGTGAGCGGGCTGGAGCAGCGGATCGTCCTGGCGCCGGAGGACGGCTCCCTCGGCCCGCTGCTGCGCATCGCCGACGACCGGCTCGACCCGCACGGGGGCTACGGGGCCCACGAGCACCGCGCCGTCGACGTCGTCGCCGTCGTCCTCACCGGGTCCCTGCGGCACCGCTGGGGCGACGGCGCGCGGCTGGTCGCCGGCGACGTCGCGGTCCTGCGCGCGGGCACCGGTCTGGCGCACGACGAGGTGGCCGGCGCCGACGGCGCCCGGATCCTCCAGTGCTACCTGCGCAGCGCCCGCCCGGCCGAGGGGCCGGCGCACGAGGTGCACCGCGCGCCCTCGGGCTGGGTGGACCTGGGGCGCGCCGACGCCCGCCTGTGGCTGGCGTGGCCCGGGCGCGGGGAGACGGTCGACGTCCCGCCCGGGCTGCTCGTCGTCCGGGGGCGGGACGACGTGCTGGTGGAGCGGCAGGCCGGCCGCACCGTCGCGGGGGCGGCGGCGGTGCTCGTCTGGCAGCTCGACACCGCCCGCCCCGCCTGGGCCGACGGCTGAGGCTGCGGGAGAGTGGGGCCATGCCCACCAGTGCCGCGGAGCTGCTCGCCGCCGCCCTCGACGACGCCGACCGCACGATCGACCTCCGCCGGCGGCTGCACCGCCGTCCGGAGATCGGGCTGCACCTGCCGGAGACGCAGGCTCTCGTGCTGGAGGCGTTCTCCGGCCTCCCGGTGGAAGTCGCCACCGGCACCTCGACCAGCTCGGTGGTGGGGGTCCTGCGCGGCGCCCGGCCGGGCCCGACCTACCTGCTGCGCGCCGACATGGACGGGCTGCCGGTGCACGAGGACACCGGGTTGCCCTTCGCTTCGGAGCTGCCCGGTGCGATGCACGCCTGCGGTCACGACACCCACATGGCGATGCTGCTGGGCGCCGCCCGGCTGCTCGCCGAGCGCCGGGACGAGCTCGCCGGGCAGGTCCTGTTCATGGTCCAGCCGGGGGAGGAGGGCTTCCACGGCGCCCGGTACATGCTCGAGGAGGGGCTGCTCGACGCCGTCCCCGGGGCGCCGGTGACCGGGGCGTTCGCGCTGCACATCGGCTCGACGCTGCCGAGCGGGACGGTGAACGTGCGGCCGGGCCCGATGATGGCCGCCGCCGACCAGTGGCGCATGACGGTGAAGGGCCGGGGCGGGCACGCCTCCGAGCCGGCGGCAGCGGCCGACCCGATCCCCGTGGCGGCCGAGATCGTGCTGGCGCTGCAGTCGTTCGTGACCCGCCGCGTCGACGTCTTCGACCCGGCGGTGGTCACCGTCGCCCACATCGCGGCCGGCTCCACCAACAACGTCATCCCCGACACGGCGTTCCTGGAAGGCACTATCCGCACCCTGTCGGCGCGCAACCGGGCCGACGTCGTGGCCGGGGTGCGGCAGGTGGCGACGGCGATCGGCGCCGCCCACGGCCTCGAGGTCGAGTTCGAGCACGAGGAGGGCTACCCGGTGACGGTCAACGACGCGACCGCGGCCGCCGCGGTGCTCGAGGCGACCGTCGACCTGCTGGGGGAGCGGGCGGCCGCCGTCTCGCCGGCCCCGCTCATGGGGGCCGAGGACTTCTCCTACGTGCTGCAGCGGGTGCCCGGGGCGATGGCGTGGCTGGGCGCGTGCCCGCCCGGTCTGGACCCCGCGACCGCCCCGGCCAACCACTCCAACCTCGTGGTGTTCGACGAGGAGCCGCTGCCGGCGGGCGCGGCCCTGTACGCGCTCATGGCGATGCGGGCGCTCGCCGGCTGACGCGTCGCGTGGACTCACGCCACGCGTTCGGCTTTCCTTGCCGACGACGGCCCACTCGCCCAAGGAGCGCATCGCCCATGACCTCGACCGACGACCGACCCGAGCTCGCCGGGCTGACCTTCCCGCCCGGCTTCGTCTTCGGGGCGGCCACGGCCGCGTACCAGATCGAGGGCGCGGTGGACGCCGACGGCCGAGGGCCCTCGATCTGGGACACGTTCAGCCACACCCCGGGCCGCACCTTCCAGGGCGACACCGGCGACGTCGCCGTCGAGCACTACACCCGCTACCGCGAGGACGTCGCGCTGATGGCCGAGCTCGGGCTCTCGGCCTACCGGTTCTCCGTCTCGTGGCCGCGCGTGCTGCCCGAGGGCGCCGGCCGGGTGGAGCCCCGGGGGCTGGCGTTCTACGACCGGCTGGTCGACGAGCTCCTCGCGAACGGCATCGACCCCTGGCTGACGCTCTACCACTGGGATCTGCCGCAGGCCCTGCAGGACCGCGGCGGCTGGACGAACCGGGACACCGCGTCGCACTTCGCGGACTACGCCGCCGTCGTCCACGAGGCGCTGGGCGACCGGGTGCGGCACTGGTCGACGCTGAACGAGCCGATGTGCAACTCCCTGCTGGGGTACATGTCGGGCGACCACGCGCCGGGGGAGCGCAACCCCGTGTCCGCGGCGCGGGCCGTCCACCACCTGCTGCTGGGCCACGGCCTGGCGGCGCGGGTGCTCCGCGACCGCGGCGTCGACCACTTCGGCATCACGCTGAACTTCACGCCGATGAACCCGGCGACCGACCGGCCCGAGGACGTCGACGCCGCCCGGCGGCTGGACGGCCAGCAGAACCGGATGTTCCTGGAGCCGGTCGTCTCCGGCGCCTACCCCGAGGACGTGGTGGCCGACCTGGCGGAGGCAGGTGCGCCGCTGCCCGTCGAGGACGGCGACCTGGAGATCATCGCGGCACCGCTCGACTGGCTCGGGGTCAACTTCTACTTCGAGGAGACGGTGCGCGTCGGCACCCGCCGTCCGGACCGGCCGACGGCCTTCATCGGCGGTGAGAACATCGTCGAGCTGGACCCGCCGCCTCCCACGACGTCCATGGGCTGGGGCGTGACCCCGGAGACGTTCACCAGCCTGCTGCTGTGGCTGCGCGACCGCGCCCCGGGCCTGCCGCTGGTGATCACCGAGAACGGGTCCGCGTGGCCGGACGAGGTGTCGCCGGACGGCGCCGTGCACGACCCCGAGCGCGTGGACTACCTGCTCCGCCACCTCGCCGCGGTGCGCGAGGCGATGGACTCCGGCGTCGACGTCCGCGGGTACTTCGCTTGGTCGCTGCTGGACAACTTCGAGTGGGCGCGCGGCTACGCGCAGCGGTTCGGCATCGTCCACGTCGACTACGAGACCCAGCGGCGCACCGTCAAGGACAGCGGCCGGGTCTACGCCGAGATCCTGCGCCGCCACCGCGCGGGGTGACCGGGCAGCGGGGCCCGCACCGGGCCCCGCTGCCCCCGTTCACGTCGCCGGGCTGGGGTCCGAGCGCTCGTCGCGCGGCGCGGCCTGCACGTCGCGGACCTGGTACTTCTCGACCGCCTCGCGCACCGTCGCCCGGTCGACCTGCCCGGCGTCGGCGAGCGACGCCAGCGTCCGGACGACGATGGACTCCGCGTCGACGTGGAAGTGCCGGCGCAGCGCGGGCCGGGTGTCGGACAGGCCGAACCCGTCGGTGCCCAGCGTCGACATCCCGCCCGGCACGTACGGCGCGATCAGGTCGGGCACCGCGCGCATCCAGTCCGACACCGCGACCACCGGTCCGGTGGTCTCCTGCAGCCGCGAGGTGACGTAGGGGACCTTGGGGTCCTCCTCCGGGTGCAGCAGGTTGTGCTCGGTGACCTCGTCGGCCTGCCGGCGCAGCTCGCCCCACGACGTCACCGACCACACGTCGGCCGAGACGTTCCAGTCCTGCGCCAGGAGTTCCTGCGCCCGGAGCGCCCACGGCACCGCCACGCCGGAGGCCAGCACCTGCGCCTTCGGCCCGTCCGTGCTCGGGCCCTCGGCGTAGCGGTACATGCCGGCCAGCAGACCCTGGACGTCGAGGTCGTCGGGCTCGGCGGGCTGGACGAACGGCTCGTTGTAGACGGTCAGGTAGTACATGACGTCCGGCGACCGGTGACCGCCCAGCGGGGCGCCCGGGTCGTCGCCGTACATGCGGACCAGGGCGTCGCGGGTGATGTGCGCGACCTCGTAGGAGAACGCCGGGTCGTAGGAGACCACCGCGGGGTTGGTGTGCGCGAGCAGCAGCGAGTGCCCGTCCTCGTGCTGGAGCCCCTCGCCGTTGAGGGTGGTCCGGCCGGCGGTGGCGCCGAGGATGAAGCCGCGGGTCATCTGGTCGGCGGCCGCCCAGAACCCGTCGCCGGTCCGCTGGAACCCGAACATCGAGTAGAAGATGTAGATCGGGATCATGGGCTCGCCGTGGGTGGCGTACGCGGAGCCGACAGCGGTGAACGACGCCGTGGAACCGGCCTCGTTGATGCCCTCGTGCAGGATCACGCCCTGCTCGGACTCCTTGTAGGCCAGCATCAGCTCGCGGTCGACCGAGGTGTAGCGCTGGCCGGCCGGGTTGTAGATCTTCTGCGACGGGAAGAGGGAGTCCATCCCGAAGGTGCGGGCCTCGTCCGGGATGATCGGCACGAACCGCGGACCGAGCTCCTTGTCCTTCAGCAGCTCCTTGAGCAGGCGGACGAACGCCATCGTCGTCGCCACCTCCTGCTTGCCCGAGCCCCGGCGCAGCACCTCGAGGGCCTTGTCGTCGGGCGCCTTCAGGGCCTTGGCCTCCGAACGGCGCCGCGGCACCGCCCCGCCCAGCTGCCGGCGCCGTTCGAGCATGTACTGCATCTCGTCGGAGTCGGGGTCGGGCTTGTAGTAGGGCGGCAGGGTCTTGTCCAGCGCCGAGTCGGGGATGTCCAGGTAGAGCCGGTCGCGGAAGTTCGCGAGGTCCTCGGCGGTCAGCTTCTTCATCTGGTGGGTCGAGTTGCGGCCCTCGAAGTGGCTGCCGAGCGTCCAGCCCTTGATCGTCTTGGCGAGGATGACCGTGGGCTGGCCCTTGTGCTCCACGGCGGCCTTGAACGCCGCGTAGACCTTGCGGTAGTCGTGACCGCCGCGGGAGAGGTTCCAGATCTCCTTGTCGCTCATCCCCTCGACCATCTTGCGGGTGCGGGGGTCGCGGCCGAAGAAGTGCTCGCGGACGAAGGCGCCGTCCTCGGCCTTGTAGGTCTGGTAGTCGCCGTCGGGCGTCTGGTTCATCAGGTGGACCAGCGCGCCGTCGCGGTCGGCGGCCAGCAGCGGGTCCCACTCCCGGCCCCAGATCACCTTGATGACGTTCCAGCCTGCGCCGCGGAAGAACGACTCGAGCTCCTGGATCACCTTGCCGTTGCCGCGCACCGGGCCGTCGAGCCGCTGCAGGTTGCAGTTGATGACGAAGGTGAGGTTGTCCAGCTCCTCGCGGGCGGCCAGCCCGATGGCGCCGAGCGACTCGGGCTCGTCCATCTCGCCGTCGCCGAGGAAGGCCCACACGTGCTGGTCGGACGTGTCCTTGATGCCGCGACCGTGCAGGTACCGGTTGAACCGCGCCTGGTAGATCGCGTTGAGCGGGCCCAGGCCCATCGAGACGGTCGGGAACTCCCAGAACTCCGGCATGAGCCGGGGGTGCGGGTAGGACGACAGCCCGCCGCCGGGGTGGCTGACCTCCTGCCGGAAGCCGTCGAGCTGCTGCTCGGAGAGCCGGCCCTCCAGGAAGGCGCGGGCGTAGATGCCGGGGGAGGCGTGCCCCTGGAACCAGATCTGGTCGCCGCCGCCGGGGTGGTCCTTGCCGCGGAAGAAGTGGTTGAAGCCGACCTCGTACAGCGACGCCGAGGACGCGTAGGAGGAGATGTGGCCCCCGACGGCGATCCCCGGCCGCTGCGCGCGGTGGACCATGATCGCGGCGTTCCAGCGGATGTAGGCGCGGATCCGGCGCTCGACGTGCTCGTCGCCCGGGAAGTACGGCTCCCGCTCCGGCGGGATGGTGTTGATGTAGTCCGTGCTCCGCAGCGACGGCACGCCGACCTGCTGCTCACGGCTGCGCTCGAGCATCCGCAGCATCAGGTAGCGGGCGCGCTCGCGGCCCGCGTGGTCGATGACGGCGTCGAGGGATTCCACCCACTCCTGGGTCTCGTCGGGGTCGGTGTCGATCAGCTGGCTCGGCAACCCGCTGGTGATGACCGGGCGGGGCTGGCCTGCGTCGCGGGCGGGGTCGCCGTCCGGCTGCTGCGGTGCACTCATGTACCCATCGTCTCCCGTCGCGGTTCCCCGCGTCACGCACGACGAGCGGGAATCTCCGTGGCAGTTCCGTCGTGCCCCTCCGATCCTCCCCGCGCTCCCCGGTCGCCGCGAACGCTTGCGTCCCGGGCGCCATGCCCTACGCTTCCGCCCAACGGTGGCCCGGTGAACGGGTCTCGCGCCGCGCGACCGGAGCATCCGGTCCGCGGACGTCGGGAGGAACGAGAGGGGTGACATGACCAGGCAGCGGGGAAGCCTCCCGCCGGTCGTGTCCGTCGCATGCGTCCTGTCTCCCGGCACCCTGCCCGGCTCCGGCCGTGCGGACGACGCGGGCCGGCGCCCGTGACGCGTCCGCGCGCGTCCGGCGCTCCGACAGGGCACCATCCACCCCACGACCGGTCAGCAGCAGGCCACTCCATGGAGGATCAGCAGGGATGAGCGTCGACAGCACCGGCATGGCGGCCCGGTTGGGCATCAAGCCGGGCATGGTCGTGCAGGAGCTCGGGTGGGACGAGGACGCCGACGAGGACCTGCGCGACGCCATCATCGAGGCCTGCGGCAGCGAGATGGTGGACGAGGACACCGACGAGGTGGCCGACGTCGTGATCCTCTGGTGGCGCGAGGACGACGGCGACCTGTTCGACGCCCTCACCGACGCGATCACCTCGCTGGCCGACGAGGGCGTGGTCTGGCTCCTGGTGCCGAAGTCGGGACGTCCGGGGCACGTCGAGCCCGGCGACGTCACCGAGGTCGCCCCGACCGCCGGGCTGTCGCAGACCAGCAGCATCTCGGCGGCCAAGGACTGGTCGGGCATCCGCCTGGTCACCCCGAAGGCCGCCCGCAGTCGCCGCTGAAAGAGGACCCCGTCCCTCTCACGCCTCGCAAGCTCGGCGCGAGCCTCCGGACGGGGCCACCCCGGCACCGGTCCCGGTCGGACGTTGCGGCACGATCGTGGGCATGAGCCTCTCCGTCGGTGACGTCGCGCCCGAGTTCAGCCTTCCCGACCAGGACAAGCATGTCGTCTCCCTCGCCGAGCTGCGGGGCACGCCCGTCCTGGTGGTCTTCTACCCCTTCGCCTTCTCCGGGCTGTGCACCGGTGAGCTGTGCCAGCTGCGCGACGAACTGGCGGCCTACACCGACGCCGGCGTGAAGGTCGTGGCGATCAGCACCGACCCGGTGTTCAGCCTCAAGGCGTTCAAGGCCCAGGAGGGCTTCGACTTCCCGCTGCTGTCGGACTTCTGGCCGCACGGCGAGGTCGCGAAGGCCTACGGCGTCTTCAACGAGAAGGCCGGCATGGCCGTGCGGGGGACGTTCCTGATCGACGCGGAGGGCGTCATCGCCTTCTCCGAGGTGAACCAGCCCGGCGACGTCCGCGAGCAGTCCGGCTGGAAGGACGCCGTCGGCAAGCTCGCCTCCTGAACCGTCGCGGCCGGGGCACCTACCCTGGTCGCGCGGGGCGCGTAGCTCAGCGGGAGAGCTCTCGCCTTACAAGCGAGCGGTCCTGGGTTCGATCCCCAGCGCGCCCACCATGTAAGCGTCTGACCTGCGGTTCTATCCGTTGGCGACTGTGCCGCCTGCCGTCGTTACTCACGTTGTTACTCATCTTGGCTCCGTAGGGCGGAGCACGAGGCCCCCAAGCGCCTAGACCCGTCGGGTCGCCTCCGGCTGACTCCCTTTCAAAAAGATGCGCTGCCTCTGAGTAATCCGGACCGTCCTCGCAGACGTACTGAGCAGTGGCTCCCCGATCGCCCTCTCCGGCGTCGACTCACTTCCTGTGAGTGGGGTCCTAGAAACCACCCCTCGTGGACGTGCCGCGAAGTCCTGGCCGTAGCGGGCCGCCGCCGTCGTCCACCTTCCTGTCTGACAGGAGGGTCCATCGTGACCATCGAGAGCCGACTGTGCTCGATCTGCCACCACCCGTTCACGTTCGTCCACACCATCGGGCGCCCGCCCGAGAAGTGCTCGGCCGGTTGTCGCCGCGAATCCGATCGGCTCCGTCAGCGGGCATACGCCGTGCGGCGGAGGGCGCGCCGACAGCTTGGCACCTCGGTGGCCCTCGCCGCGTGAGCGCACGGCATCCCCAGTCTGGGGACGGTTTCCCGTCCCCGGTGGCCTGACTTTCTGTGACTGGGCCGCTGAGCCTGGCCTCAGCCACTCACCCGGCGTAGGCCGGGCACGAACCACCGGCCTAGCCCCTTCGCCCTTCACGCCCCTGGGGCAGTAGGCGGGCCGGTCCCCCGAGCGGCACCGAGGTAGCCGTTGTCGCTCACCGCTCCGGCGGCGTCACTCGTAGAGGCGCCGCCGGAGCGGGCCAAGCTCCTCGCTCCGGTCGTTGGGTCCCGTGCGAGGGGAGTCGTCAGGACTCCTAGAGGGCGTGGGTCGCCGTCGTCCAAGGGGGCGACGGCGGCCCCGTTCCAAGACCAACGCCTCGGACCCGCTCCGCGTGTAGACGCCGCGTCGGAGCGAGGTCCTCTCCTCCTCCCGCTCGCAATTTGAGCGGGCCATGACCTCGGACTGGTCCTCCGAGGACGCACGGCACGTCTACATGACGGTCGCGGTGTGGTGGACGGAAACGGCGGTTCGGCTTCGGCCGGGCCGCCGTTTCCATGCCGTCGCCTCGTGCGTCCGAACACGACCGCATCCACCTACCCGCTCCGGCGACTGACCCTCGCCATGACCTCTAGGACGAATCTGTGCCCGCTGCTACCGCTTCCTTCGCTGACGCCGTCGGCGACTACACCGCCGCCGGGTGGCCCGGACTGCTGCCGCTCCCTCCCGCCGCGAAGTTCCCTCCGCCCTCCGGCTTCACTGGCCCCTACGGCGCATGGCCCGATGCGGCCCAGCTCTCCGAGTGGGCCGAAACCCGGCTGGACGCCAACCTCGCTCTCCGGCTCCAGGACGGCATCATCGGCATCGACGTGGACGCCTACGGTGACAAGCCCGGTGCCGCGACGCTGGCCGACCATGAGGCCCGCCTCGGAGCCCTCCCGGCGACCTGGACGATCACGTCCCGCGATGACGGCGTCTCCGGCATCCGCCTCTACCGGGTCCCCGTCGGTCTCGCTTGGCCGAGTTGGCTCGGGCCAACGGACGGCGGAGTGGAGATCATCCGCACCGGCCATCGCTATGCCGTGGCTCCCCACTCCATCCACCCCGAAGGCCGCCCCTATCGCTGGATCGCGGCCACCGGCGAGGATGCTGACCGGATCCCCGCCCCGGACGAGCTGGCCGAACTGCCGGACGCCTGGGTCACCGGACTTACCGGCGGCCAGGCCGAGCGTTCTCGGGCCACCGCCACCAACGTCGCGGAGTGGATCGCCGGTCTGGCCGATGACGAGCCCGACGAGGACGTCCGGCGCATCGTGGATGGCTTCGTGGCCTTCCTCGCCTCCGGGGCATCGGGCTCACACCGAGAGATGCTCCGCGTAACACGGGAGTTGGCCGTGGCCGGTGCCACTGGCGCCCCTGGAGTGCCCACGGCGTTGGCGGAGGCAGAGGACGCCTTCCTCTCCACCCGCCTCGCTGACGGCGCCTCCACCCGCGAGGCCACCGGAGAGTGGGACCGGGGACTTGCCGGAGCCGTGGGATACCTCATCGAGAACCCCGTTCCAGTTCTGGAGCCGTTCGACGTCCCCGCTGACCTCGTGGCCGCCTTCGACCGCATCGTTTCAGCGGGGCACCACGAGAAAGGCTCACGTCGCGGCGAGCGTCGTCCCAAGCCTCGGCTCTGCGAGCGAGTGCTCCGGCGTGGAGACCTCGCCCGGCTACCTCGGCCCGAGCCGCTCATCGAGGACACCATCGACCGCCGGACCGTGGCTCTGCTCGCCGGATATCACGGCACCTACAAGTCCTTCGTTGCGCTCTCCTGGGCCGCCTCCGTGGCGACCGGGACGGAGTGGAACGGACGCGCCGCCCGCCGTGGCCGAGTCCTCTACATCGTCGGGGAGGGTGCTCACGGCATCGACGGACGCCTCGCAGCTTGGGAGGAAGCGAGCGGAACGGCCATCGCTGACGACGACTTCCACACGCTGCCGGTCGCCGTCCAGCTCGCCGACCCCAACGCCCTCGATGAGGTCATCGGCTACATCGAGGAAGTCGGCTTCACACTCGTGGTGATCGACACCGTCGCCCGTGCCGCCGTCGGCCTGGAGGAAAACTCCAGCAAGGACATGGGCGTCTTCATCGACGCTGCCGACGAGATCCGACGGGCGATGCCCGACGGCACCGTCCTCCTCGTCCACCACACCGGCAAGGACAAGACGAAGGTCCGAGGCTCCTCCGCCATAGAGGCCGCCATGGACACCGTCTACCTCACCGAGGGCGGTGACGGCCTGGTCGACCTCAAGCGCACCAAGCGGAAGGACGGCCCTATGGCCGACATCCACCGGCTCCGGTTCCGCCAGGTGGGTATCTCCGGTGTGCTGGAGCCCACGACCTCGCCGGAGGATCCATCGGTGTCCCTGGACCGCTTGGCGACGGCCTTCCACAGCCTCCACCGAACGTTCGGCCACGTCGGCAAGTTCGCGGGGACGGCAGGTGTCGAGACCCTCATGGCCGCCCTGGGCATCGCCAAGTCTGCCGCTCGTGAACGACTGGCGGACCTCGCCAGGGACAACATCCTCACCGTCGAGACCGTTGGCCGTGCGTACGTTTACACGCTGGACCCGGACGCCGCGATTAAACGGTGGGGCTCCGCGATTCTCCACACCGGAGACAAGGCCGAAAACTGTCAAACCCCCGAGGCTCCGGCGGCCTGACGAAGGATCCTCAAGTTCGTCCGGATGGCACCCGGACGAACTTGTAGCCCAGTCGCCGGGCTCACGCACCGATCCGAAGTTCGTCCGGGAATCGTCCGCCGCTTTCAGGCTCAAATCTAAGGTTCGTCCGGAGTTCGTCCGGGTTTGATCCGACTATCTGTACGAGTCCGGTTCGTTCGTCCGCCTCCTCTCTCTATAGAGGCGGACGATCCGGACGAACCGAACGAACTGGCTGGAAGAGCCAACTACGAGACCCCCGGCGCGTAGGGCATCCCCTCACCCGGCCCCTCATCCCGGCTGCAACGCTCCTCAGCGGGTCCCGTTGCCGCCGTCAAGGACCGTCCCGGCTGGCCCCCGGATGGTCCACGCCGACGGCAACGCCCCTGCCCTCTATCCGGGTGGCACCGGCGTCGCCGTCGGCACCCCCCACAGGACCCGCTCCCACCCCGAAGGGACCCGCTAACCCCATGACGATCACCACCGCCGAGCCACTTCCCGGCGACCATAAGCACGGCCCGGTGAACACCGCCACGATCACCCGCGTTGACTATGCCGTTCTCGAAGGAGTCATCCTCCTCAGGGCCAGGTGCTCTGGGTGTGGGGCCACCGTCCATCACGGCGGCGGCTATGACATCACCGACGTCGCCCTCGGCGACCGGGCCGGGCATTGTGCATGCGATGGCTACGACTTGGTCGACCCCGACGGGTTGATCGAAGCCGCCATGCCGGACCTCCGCGCCGCCTACGAGGCCCACCAACGGCAAGCCGCCCGTCGAGAGGCTGCCCGTGCCCGCCGCGAGGCCACCGAGGCGCTTCGCTGAGTCGTCAGAACAAGACGGCACCCGCCTCCGCCCTACGTGCTGGCCTTCCTCCTCGTCGCCTTCCTCGTCATGCTCGCCACCGGCGCTGCCACGACGCGGGCGTGGAGCTACTGGACCTCGCTCGCGGTGGTTCTCGCCGTTCGCGGCCTCGGCTGGGCGTGGGCCCCGTCAGGCCGTCCTGCGCACGTACCGCCCCCGGCGTCGCTGTCACGGAAACCCGAACAGGTCGCCTGAGCAGCCGCCGCCCCCGTCGCAGACGTGCTCAGCACCCACCGCATTAGCGATGGGGCCACGTCCAGCTAGGAGCGCCATATGTCCCTCATCCGACCGATCCATCACCTGGTGTCTGACGATCCGCCGCCCATGGAGCGCAGACGGTGATTGACGGCGACACCGAAGTGACCGAGCCGCCGACCGACGACCTCAGCTAGGTCGCCGCCTTCTCCCTCCGCGTTCGGCTCGGAGGTTGAGCGCCCCGTCGGAGGGCGGACCGGGATGGTCCCCGACCGCCCTCCGGCGCCGTGCGCGCCCCGTTTCGCCCGTCACCGGGACCGTCCGGTGATGCTCGCCCGCCGGGGACCATGCCGGGCGGGCTCCGCGCCGCCCATATCTCCCAGGAGTCCCAATGAACGACCTACCCTTCCGCATCGGCCGCGTCAACGAGACCGACTCCGATCGACTCGCCCGCGCCGTCCTCGCCAGCCCTCGGCTGCGATCCGTACTGCCTGCCTCGGAGGTAGAGGGGTTGGCAGCGGCCCACGAACGCGCCTCGCAGGCCGCCCGCGAGGCCGCTGGGCTGACCGGCGTGGAGTCCAAGGTCCGCCGCGAGATCGATGAGATCCTCCGCTCGGAACAGACGGTGGACGTCGGCGACCTCCTGCGCCGGGTCGGCGATGCCCATACCGCCGAGGCCCAGCGTGTTCGCCTCGGCGATTGGCTGGAGAGCCTCAAGACCGGTTACACCGACGAGGCTGTCTCCCTCGTGGACGAGCACCTGGACGACGTCTGGGCGCGCCTTGACGCGGACCTCGACGCACTGCTTGAAGAAGCGACCGAGGTCGTGGAGAAGCTCGGCCAGGCTGATACGGCCGAGACCGCAATCAAGGCGGGTGCGGCCGACGCGTGGGCTGAGCTCCTCCGGCTGGCCGTCGAGCACGGCAGCATCCGGAAGGACCACTTTTCCTTGCTGCGCGCTGGCGACACCAAGAACTTCCGGAACAACTCGGAGGAACTCGCCTTCGCCACGTGGCGGGGGGTGGGCGCCGCCGTTCAGGACTTTGTGCGCCTCGTCCGAGGCGAGATTCAGGGCTTGGACGGGCAGCCCATGCCAGTGACGGTTCCCGTGTTCGCTGTGGGCAGCCATGACCATCTCTTGATGAGCGTTCGTCAGCGCAGCGTCGTCCGGCCCTGGATCGGGCGGGCGAGCGGGGCCTATCAAGCCCTGAGCGGGACCACCGACGTCGTAGTGGGCGGCAACCCGTCAAGCCTCTCGCCGGCTCAGGCGAGCGCCACCATGCAGCGCATCCGGATCCAGGCCGCCACCCGCGTCGCCGATGAGCGACGCGAGATCGCGGCCACGATGGCCTGACCCGTCCTCGTCGGGCCTCGGCAGCCGGGGCTATCGCCGAAATCGGGATCTACTCTCCCCCTGTGACGGTGTGGGTGGTTCTCGGCCTGGGACTACAACTCGTCGGCATCGGCCTCGCCATCGGGGCTCTCACCAGTACGTGGCGTCGGCACGGAGAAGGGCGCCAGTTCCTGCCTGAGGCAGCCCAAGCGCGGTCCTGGGTGCAGCGGGTCATACTCAGGCGGCAGCCGCAGCGTGCGGCAGTCGCAGGCGGTGGGACCGCCGGGGTGACTGTCCGGGCTGATGCGGCGGTGGGCTTCGCTCCTCTGGCCGCCGATGCCGACATCGACGCTATCCGCGACGTGCTCCGTCGCCGCATGGCCATGTACGACCAGGACATCCAGGACCTCAAGGACGCTCTAGCCGCACACCAACGGACGGTCACGGAGCGACTAACCCAGATCGAATCGGAGTCTCGGGAAGCCGACGACGAGTTGAGGGGCAAGCTCGCTCACGTTGCGGTGGGGAGCATCCGTCTCCAGATGGCGGGCCTCATCCTCGTCGGTATCGGCTCCGTGCTGACTGTGGTGGGCTGACGACTCCACTTCGCGGCACGACGCAATCGGCAACGCTTACGCTCACGACGTCTGTAAGGCCCGCGATTCGCCGCTGACCAACAGATCACCCCAGCCGCCGTTCCCATCGCGGCATAGCTGTCATGTTGACGGTGCAACGGTCACTCCCGCCCGACCCCCGGGCGGGCGGGGTCCCCTCCCCAACCCCCGGCACTGCACCGGTGGGGAGGGCAGCCGAGGGGGCCGAGGGTCACAGCATTCCGGGGGCTCGGCCGTCCGCTACGCCCCTCTCCCGCCCTTCCTAACCATCAAGGAGCGATCTCCATGAGCACGACCTACGCACTTACCGCGACCGACGTCCACCGAATCGTTACTGCGGTCAGCATGGCCGATCTGCTGACACCGCCCGGTGAGTTCGCGATGATCAACAGCCTCCTCCAGCGCCATCACGCTCTCCGGGACGGCGCTCCCGTCGAAAGCGAGGAGATCTGATGACCTCCGGCGGCCACGCCCGATCTGGCCCCGCCCCCGACCCCTACGCCCTCCATCGCGGCGACAAGGCCGGTCAAGGCTGGACCCGCCTGACCGACCCGACAGGACCGCCGCCGAACTGGCCGCTCGGCGACCAGTCCGAGCGAGAGGCCGCCATTTGGCAGGACCTCTGGTCCCGGCCCCAAGCCACCGCGTGGCCCCGGTACAACCTTGTCCGCGAGGTCGCCGCGTACTCCCGCGCTTTGGCCCTCTTTGAGGAGAAGCCCCACGCCGCCCTCGGCACGCTGCTTCGACGCCTCGCCGACGACCTGGGGCTCACGATCCCCGGAGCTGCCCGGAACCGGTGGCTCTTGCCGGACGAGAACGCTCCCGCCGGTGCCCCGGCGACAGTCACCCGCATCCGCCGAGGTGCGACGGCCACCGGACACCGTTCCAGCCGCGAACGGTTCCCCCGATTCGCCCCGCCCAGCAGCAGCGCTGAGGATCGCGCTCATGACGACTGACAGCACCTCCGCGCCCGAACCGATGCCCGCCTGGGCCGGGAAGGTCATCGAGCACCTCGACGGCATCGAAAGCAGCCTCATGGACATCCACGAGGTGCTCAAGAACATCAACGCCCAGTTGGCGACCATCGGAGAGGTGGACCGCTGGGGCAGCCCCGACACCGACCCATCGGAGAACACTTGACCACCGACCGCGACATCTTGGCCGCTCGGATCGCTGAGGCCGAACCGGCACTAACCGCCCTAACGGCCAGCCTCAACAAGGCACGGACCGAACTGGCCGCTCTCGACGGGACCCCCGCCGACTCGGACGCCCCTTCCCCCGCCGAGCCGCATGAAGAGACGCCCCGCAATGGTAAAAGCGCGGCGGCCGGGCGCGAGGAAGCCCTGCGTAGGCACGGCCGCACCAACTCCGGCATCGCTGAGGCCGAGACCGAGCGCCAGAAGTCCGCCCGACACCGCCGGGAGGACGCCGCCCAGGAAGAGGCACGCCAGGAGGCCCAGGACCGCGCCGAAGAAGGCCGCGCAGAGGCCCGGCGTCGCCTCGCCGCCCGACGGCGCACCGCATGAGCGACGACGGTCGCCAGCGCACGGCCGACGAGGGCCGGGCTGAGGTTCGCCGCCGCTACCCAGGACACGTAGGTCCTGACGCTCGCTATCGCACGGCTCTGCAAGACCTGGAGGAGGAGCAGCCGTTGCTTCCACACGGCTTCCGGGCCGACTCGTCCGAGTACGAGAGCGTGCGTATCGCCCGGCGCCGCGAGCACCACGCTCGCTACGACTTGTGAGGGGCTGAGGAGCCGGGACTACTGGACGTCCACCACGAGAGATGACTCCGGGAAGTAGTCACGCGTGTCTGTCATCGCCCCGAAGTGCGCGAAGGCCACGAACCCCGCCGCACCGACAACGGTGGCTAGCGAGGCTAAAGCCCTCTTGAGCGTCGTCACCGGGTGATCCTCGGGCCCGACGTCACTGTCGGTGACGGATACCGAAGTCAGCCGCCCAGTCGGGGGACACGACTCCTCCGACCGGGCGACCGCTGGATTCACTCCTGGTTAGGCACGACGCTGAATCACCCCAGCGCGCGCCTGCGCTCTACCTCGTTGACGACCATCTCGACGGTCCACCGGCCCAGCGTGAGCCTCGTAACGAGCGGATAGTCGCCTCGGTCCTCGTAGCTCCAGCCCAGTTCGCCTGGCTTGACCCCCGCCCGGTGCAGGGCAGCGGCGTGCTCGCTGGGCCATCCCGCCCGCACGTACCGAACGATGTCAGGGAATGCCAGGCCCTCTAGCAGCGTGCCCGCCCACTCGTTCGACAGCTTTCTGGCATAACGGACTTCGTCATCCCAGTACGGACGCCCCGGCGGCCTCTCCTCGGGATCGCGCTGCTCCACTACGAAGTGATCGAGCAGGTACTTGGTCAGCCCCTCCGGCGCCTCCCCGCGATACCACTCCCGCCGGGGACGTCGGTTCCCAAGGATGGGCACTGGCCTCGGTCGCGGCGGCGGCATCGAAGGCGTCCGCCGCACTGGCGGCAACGGGGCGGAGTGCTGTTGCACCGCCGAACGCCGTCCCGGTGGCGACGCGGCCCGTGGGCGCTGCGGGAAGCACTCCCGTAGTCGCCGGGCATCCGGGGCCTCGATGGTGCTCGACGCCGACCTTACGAAGATTCCAAGCTCCTTGAGCTTCGCGAGCACGGTCCTGCTGTCGACACCGAACTCCTTGGCGAGTTCGTGAACGCGAGCCTTACCTGGCATCCAGTTCCGCTCCTTCCCGAGCGAAGTACGGATGAGCTAGGACGCCGCCAGGCTCGCACATCTGTACGACAACTCTGCGGGTTTACACGCCCGCGTCCTCTGCTCGCCCCGTGACTCGGCCCTTGCCCTCCACATCGTCGTCCGCCATCGGCACTCGCCCTCACCCCGCCTACCTCCCTGCGAGAGGACTTCCACCGTGCCCTCATTCATCCCCGTCCGCCGTTGCGCCGCCGACGAGTGCCCCGAGTTGGTCCCCACGGGCCACTTCCGCTGCCTCGGTCACGCCCAGGCTCTCGCCCCTCACCGCGACGACCTTGAGGCCGCTGTTCGCCGCGAACTGACCGCGAAGACTCCCGTCTCCCGCCGCCGCTCGGCCCGCCGTGCTTCCCGTTCCATGAGGACCGCCGCGTGAACGGCGAAGTCCCGGCGCACCTGGAGCTGTACCGCTGGCAGCTCTCGTCCCAGTGGGCGGTGCCGCTCGACCGCGTGGTCGGCCAGACCCCCGACGAGCTGCGCGCGTGCGTCGCCCGTCTCCGGCCCCGCTACACGATGCCGCTGATCGCGGAGCGCCTGCGGGCCCCCGAACTGCCCGGCGCCGCCCTGTTCTCCGAGTAGTGCATCCGCACTCCTAACGCATCGGCAAGCAGCTCCCTACCTCGCCGCCATTCCGCCCTTTCTCCGAAGGCCCTCTCGTCCAGTCCGGACGTGGGGGCCTTTGTCATTCCTAGCTATCAGAGGACCGCCTCCGAATGCTTTTCCCACGCATGCCCGTCTGGCGGGCACCATGACGACACTTCTGGGTGAGGCGCGCATCCGTGTGCGCCCATCGTTTGAGACCTTCCATTCCGAGGCTGATCGGCAGATCACCTCCTCCTTCAAGAAGATCGCGGCCACCGCAGGCGCCGCCTTGGGTGCCGCCGGTGTAGCGGCCTTTGCCGCCTCCACCATCAACATCGGCAAGACCTACCAGTCGACGCTCAACAACCTCCAGGCGGTCTCCAACGCCTCGGCGGGCCAGATGGCCGCCGTGAGCAGGGAGGCCAAGGCCCTTGGCTCGGACCTCACCCTCACGAGCACCTCCGCCGCCGACGCCGCCACTGCCATGACCGAACTCGCCAAGGGCGGGCTCAACGTCGATGAGGCGATGAAGGCGGCTCGGGGCACTCTCCAGCTCGCCGCCGCCGCTGGCATCGAGGCCGGGCAGGCCGCAGAGATTCAGTCGGCCGCCCTCAACGCCTTCAACCTGGAGGCCGACCAGGCAGGCCGCGTCGCCGACGTTCTCGCCAACGCGGCCAACGCCGCCGCCGGTGAGATCACCGACTTCGGCCTGGGCATGTCCCAGGCATCCGCCGTCGCCGCCGCCACCGGAATCTCCCTGGAGGACACGGCCGCGACCCTGGGCCTCCTCGCCAACAACGGCATCCGGGGCTCCGACGCGGGAACGCTGCTCAAGTCCGCCCTCCTCGCGCTCCAGGCCCCCTCCGGTCCCGCTGCTTCCGCGATGGAGCGGCTGTCCCTCTCGGCGTACGACGCCTCCGGCAACTTCGTCGGCCTGTCGTCGCTGTTCGGACAGCTCGCCGAGGCCCAGAAGCGCATGACCCCCCAGGCGTACGCCAACGCCACGGCGGTCCTCTTTGGCTCTGACGCCGCCCGCCTCGCGGGCATCGCAGGCCGCGAGGGCTCCAAGGGCTTCGACGCCATGGCCGAGGCGATGGGCCGAAGCGGCTCCGCTGCCGAGGTAGCCGAGGCCAAGGCCAAGGGCGTCGGCGGTGCCATGGAGGCGTTCACCTCCCAGCTTGAGACGCTCCAGATCGAAATCTTTGACGAGGTCGCGCCCTCATTGGAGGCGCTCATCCGGTCCTCCGCCTCCCTGCTCTCGGTGGTCACCGACGTCATCGGCGTCGTCTCCGACATCCCCGGCCCCGTCTGGGCGGCCGTCGCAGCCCTCACCGCCTGGCGTCTCGGCGGCGAGCGGATCACCGGCGCCTTCTCCTCCTTCCGCGACGCCCTTAAGCGGGTCGGCGAGGAGTCGGCAGTCCAGCAGGCCCTCTACCGCCAGCAGGCTTCCGGCCTCAGCAGCCTGGAGCGCGCGCTTCTCGGCGTGAACACGGGGGCCTCGGCCGCCACCACGCAACTAAGCGCCGCTCAGATGACCATGCGTGGCTGGGATGCCGAACTCTCCCGCACCGCCGTGGCGATGGACACCGTCGCCAACTCCGCCGGACGTTTCGGCGGCGTCGTCGCGGGGATGCGCGCCGCCGGTACAGGCCTCCTCGGCCTCTTCGGCGGCCCCCTCGGGCTCGCCATCACCGGTGTCACCCTCGGCCTGTCTTTCCTCGTCCCGGCCCTCATTAAGTCCGGTGACGCCGCCGACGAGGCGGCCCTCTCCCAGTCCAACCTCAAGCGCGCACTGGAGGAGACGGAAGGCGCTATCGACGCCACCGTCCGTGCCGCCGCCGCGAAGGACCTGGTCGACTCCGGCCTGAATGACTGGGCCCGGAAGATTGGCCTGGACGTTCCGGTCATGACGGACGCCCTCCTCGGCGTCCCCGGCGCCATGGACCAGGTGAGCGGCGCCTTCCGCCGGTACTCCGACGCCAACAAGGTCTGGATCAGCGACGAGTCCGGATACGCCGCCCAGGTCCTCAACGACCAGGGCAACGCTGCCCAGCGGGCCATGGAGCGCTTCCTGGATCTTGCGGGCCTCGCTCCCGAGACCGTCAGGACCCAGAAGGAGATCGCCGAGGCCGTCGGCATCACCGGCGGGGCGATGGGCACCACCGTCGCTCAGTCCGAGAAGGCCACCGAGGCCATCGAGAAGTGGCGCGAGCAGCTTGCAGGCATCGCCGACTCCTTCGTGGACCCGCTGGCGACCTACCAGGAGATGGTCCAGGACGCGGCCACCAAGACCGCCGAGGCCACCTCTTCGGCCTCCGACTCGTGGCGGGACTACGTCGCCGACACCGACGTCTCGCTCGATGAGTTCGCTGTCCGCCTCCAGGAGCAGCTCACCGACCAGGCGAACTGGCGCACCAACCTCGGGCAGATCGCCCAGTGGGCGGGCCAGGACGTCGCCCAGCACCTCGCCGCTATGGGGGAGGAGGGCGTCGGCCTCGTCGCTCAGATGGCCGATGGGACCAGCGCAGAGGCGCAGCGCGCCGCCGACTTGATCCGCCAGAAGCTCGCGGCGGGCAGCGCAGGCACCATCGCGGACTTCGACAACTTCATGAAGATCATGGCCGCCCTCGGTGCCTCCGGGGGCCAGGCCACGGCCAATGAGATCGCCACCCAGCTTGGGATCGGTCTCGGCGAGGTCTCGCGCATCGCCGCGTCCTACGGCGTCGCGCTGGCGGGTGGAATCAACCCCGTCCTCCGAGGACTGGGCAAGAAGTCCATTGAGATTGACCAGCAGGCCGGACGCCTCTACCGGGGGGTGATCCCCGAGTTCTACGAGGGCGGCTACACCGGCGACGGTGGAAAGTACGAGCCCAAGGGCGTCGTCCACGGCGGTGAGTTCGTCTTCACCAAGGAGGAGACCCGCCAGGCCGGGGTGCCGAACCTCGTAGCCCTCGCCAAGTCCCTCCGGGGCTACGCCACCGGCGGCTTCGTGTCCGTCGAGTCTGTCCCCAAGCCCCCCTCCACGGCGCCGTACCAGTCCCCGATCTCCACGGCGGCCGACGCCACCATGGAGAAGGGCTACAACGAGACGCGGGCCTGGCTGGCCGCGAACCTGGAGCCCCCGGCGACGTCTGGCGGCTCCTCCACCGGCCTCCTGCCGATCATGGCTGCCGCCCGGCAGTACGTGATGGACACCTACGGCATCCGCAACATCGGCGGCTTCGCACGCCGGAACATCGCGGGCACCAACACGCTGTCGGACCACGCCCTCGGCAAGGCCATCGACATCATGACGACCAACCTGACCCTGGGTTGGGCAATCGCCAATGACTTCGCCTTCGGCCCGGCGCACTCCCGCTTCAAGGCCGAGAACGTCATCTGGCAGCAGTCCATATCCTCTCGCGGCGGCCCGTTCAAGGGCATGGCCGACCGAGGCTCCCCCACGCAGAACCACCGCGATCACGTCCACGTCGACACCTACGACGAGGGCGGGATCCTGCCGCCGGGCCTGACCCTGGTCAACAACGCCTCCGGCAAGCCCGAGGCCGTCTTCAACAACGACCAGTGGGCGACCCTCCGCGGCCTCGCCGACAACAGCTCCGCGCCGTTGGTGGACACGCTCAACATCAACGTCGGTAAGGACGCCAACGTTCGGGACGGGATGGAGTCCGCCATGTTTGAGCTGCGCCGCATCAAGCGCGGGGGTCGCCTGCGCTGACGAGACGACGAAGGCCCCGCCTCCCTCATCGGGGAAGGCGGGGCTTGGTCACGGCCAGCCCGCGCAGACCGGACCCGTTCACTTCTTGAGGGCCTTAGCGACGTCCACGATCGCGTTTCGCACCTCGTGCAACGTGCCCGGCGGTTGGGCCGCCGATTCGCGCCACTGCGATAGGTCGATGGTGTACCTCAGTTGTTCCAACGGCCCGAAGGGTCCAACGGCGTCCACCGTGACCTCATGGGCGCCCGCAAGTCCAGGCGACATCAACTCAAAGGACACCCCCAGAGTCCACATAATGCGCCGCCCCGGAGTTAGTGCGGAGATCCCGTTCTCAAGGCCCATGAACTGAGTTCGGTCCCGTCGGTGCACCTCCGGAAGGGGCGGATTGAACGAGATTCGTACGTCGCGGGCGACGGTCGGCCCGCCGTTCTCCACGATGACGCGGAGCAACTGCCCGTGCCCGTCGTCGGGTCGGACATCGGCCCACACATACGGCTGGGCCGCGTCACGGTGCATCTGTCTCTGCAAGTCCGTTTGCGCTCTGGCCTCGGTGACCTGATCCCGAGCGCTCTTGGCCTGGTAGATCGCCGCTGCCAGTGCGGCCAATGAGATGCCAGCGGCAACAACCGCCACGATCGCCGATGCGTCCATGCGGGCAGCGTTGCAGGTGGCCTAAGACGCCCGCGCCTCCAACATCCGAGGCGCGAGCGTCTCGCCTACTCCGGGCCGTTCCTCCTGAGCCAATCTCGGCCGGTGACCTTGTCCGCTTCGGTAGCGGGCAGGAGTACCCACGGCGGGGACTGGCCCGGCTTCTTCTGGCCCTGGCCGAGGCGGCCGAGAACCATGGAGCCGATGGAGGGCTTCACCTGGGTCTGGAGGACCTTGGGGAAGATGAGGGTGTCGGTGTAGACCTCGCCCTCCTTGTCGCCGTCCAGGACGATCACGTCAGCACGGACGGCGTCGACCTCCGCGGCCGTGACCGTGAACAGGAGCAGTGCGCCCTGGAGCGCGGTCCAGTCGATAAGGGCGGTCATGCCGCCAGCACCTCCGAGAGGACTGAGAGCGCCTCGTCGCTGATGTCGCCCCCGGCGACGCGGTGGAGGGCGACGGCGACGTCCTCGGGAGTCGAGTGGCTGGTCAGCACTCCCGCCACGACGGCGCGGGCCTCGGCCAGGAGTCGACTGTGAAGGGCGTGGCCCTCGGCGCGGGGCCGGGGCTGAACAACGGCGGGCAAGACAGGCATGATCATGATGGGCTTCCTCTGCCAACTCAGGGGGAGTCAAGGCCCTCGGGTCCGGCTGCAACCGGGCCTGGGGGCCGCCTCACGTTGTGGGGCTGACGAGAACGTTAGCGCCGTTCCGGCGGTTGATGTCACCGCAAGTTTGTCTGCGTTCTCGGTGGCATCCCGCGACCTGCGCGCAGTCTGCCCGCTAGTTCTCGGTGGCGGCATGTCGCGCGTTCGCGGCGACTCCTCCCGGGCCCCCTGAGCAACCGGGACCGCTCTCGCAGACATCCACCGCATGCTGAACGACACCGAATACCTGCGCCGCGATCAGGCCGCCAAGTTCCTGGGACTGAGCAAGTCCACGCTCGCCAACTGGGCCAGCGAGGGAAGAGGACCGACGTTCCACAAGGTCGGTCGCATCCCCGTGTATCCCGTGGCCGAGCTTCGCCGGTTCATCGAGAGCCAGACCGTCACGCCGGTTCGCTGATACGGTGCCTCCGACCGATTACTAACGATGGGAGCACCGCATGTCAGCGCGAGCACTGGCGCCGGGGGAGAGCGGGGAGTTCACCGTCTCGCCGCAGTGCAGGGATGAGAACGGCAAGTGGAAGGTGTGCGGTCAGGGCCAGGGGAGGGGGCACAAGCACGAGCGGTATCGGGCGCAGTGCCACTACCGGGACCGCAACGGGGTGCGCCATCCGTTGAGCCGAGTGGCCGAGACGGCGGGCAAGGCGGAGACGAAGTTGACCCACGCCTTGAAGGACGCCCTCAATCCGAACAAGGCCGAGGGCGTCATCAAGCCGACCACGCCCTTCGTGGACGCTGGGCGCGAGTGGATCGACCACATCAAGCGGTCGGACTCTGGCCTTGCCGCCCGGTCGGTGGAGGAGTACGCCCGCACCTTCCGGAGGTACATCGACGCCCCCGCGCCCGAGTTGAAGAAGATCCTCGCGGAGAAGAACGGGCACATCCGCGATCTGGCTCTGGCGGAGGCCAACAACACCCAGCGCTTCCTGCGCTTCCTCCAGGCCGTGGCCGACGTCTACGGCAACTCTGCCGCCCATCATGCGCGGAGCGTCATCTCCAACATCGTGAAGCGCGCCATCCGGTTCAACGCCCTCACCCACAACGCCATGCGCGACGTCGGACAGGTGGCCTCGCAGACACCCAAGGCTCCCAAGCCTGGACGGGAGCCTCGGGACACCTCCCGGGCGCTCACGCGGGACGAGCGGGCGACCCTGCTGACCTACGCCGACGCCAAGGCGACGGAGCTGACGGTCAACCCAAGGACGCAGCGCAAGTGGCAGACGGCGGCTGACCTCCTGGCCTTCATGGCGATGACTGGATGCCGGGTCAGCGAGGTCCGGGAACTCCGCTGGGAGAAGGTCCACCTCGACCTCTGCGACTGCGAGGAGACCGGCGGGCCGCACGCCATCGTCCTCGGCAAGGGCAGCAAAGACCGCCGCGTCGACTTCCCGCCCTCCCTCGCCGCCCGAATCACCCGGCGCCTGGAAGTCACCGGGGGTACGGGCTACGTGTTCTCCGCCCCGGCCCTGTTCGACACCGAGAAGGTCTGGGACCAGAGCGGGTGTGCCAAGGCGCTCTCGGCCCTGATCGTCGGTGCTGGCTTCTCCTGGGCGACACCGCACTCGCTGCGTCGGACCGTCATCACCCTCCTGCACAGGGAAGGCATCCCGGACGTGGACGTGTCGGACTTAGCCGGGCACAGCGACCCGAACGTCACCCGACGCCACTACTACGGCCGGAAGTTCATGGGCGCACGGCCGACGCTGGCAGCGGCGCTCGACGTGTGACAAGGAGCCCCCGTTACTCACGATGGTTACTCACCTTCGCCGTAACTCGGGGGAGCGGCAGGTGTCCTGCCGTAACGACAAAGAGTAGGAACCGCAGGTCAGAGGCACAGCGGGGAACTTGGCGGAACAAGCCGTAATCCGCGTACCTACAAGCGAGCGGTCGCAGGTTCGATCCCTGCCGCGCCCACTCCGTCGTCGGGACCTACTCGCGGACGACCCACACCTCGGCGGGACCCTGCGGGGTCTCCTGCACCTGGACCGGCTCGTAGCGCTGGTAGACGCCGAACCACCGGGGCCCGTCGTAGACCAGGACGGAGGACGCCAGCTGGTCGGCCGGGACCTCGTCGACCTCCCCGTGCCGCGGGCCACCCCAGTGCGAGATCAACGCCATGCCCCAACCGTAGGCGCGCGGTGCCGCGGGGCGGCGGCGGGGTTCAGGCCGCGGTGCCGTGCGCCGCGACGGGGTCGCCGGCGACGGGCGCGGCGGGCTTCGGGAACGCGGCGCGGAGGAACCGGGGCGGCGTGAACGGCTGCCACGTGCCCTCGCGCTGGGCGAGCCGGTCGGCGACGGCCCAGATGGACGCCGGGTGGTGCCCCAGGCCGAGGTGGCTGGCCATCACCGCGATGTTCTCGCAGCGCTCGCCAGGGGTGTCCAGACAGGTCTGCCAGTGCACGATCCCGTCGTAGTGCGAGTAGATCGACGACCCCGGCACCGGCAGCGGGGTGCTCTCGGACTCCAGCGGCAGCGTGCGGTGCTCGACGTGCAGGTGCGAGAACCGGTCGAACACCTTGGTCGCCCGGCTCTGGCTGTTCCGGGCGAGGCGGAACGGGCTGCCCAGCGTGACGACCTGGCGGACCTGGTCGGGGGAACGGCGGGCGAGGTCGCGGGCGAAGATGCCGCCCAGGCTCCAGCCGATCAGCGAGACCGGGCGCTGGTGCTTGTCGGCGAGGTGGGCGAGCAGGTCCCGGGTGCCGGTGACGCACCGGGCGGTCGGGCCGATGTTGCGGCCCAGGCCCCAGCCGTGGACGTCGTAACCGAGCCGGCGGAGGACGGCGCGCAGGGCGCGCGTGGAGATGTCGTCGGCGAGCAGGCCCGGCAGGACCAGCACGGGGTGGCCGTCGCCGCGCGGCAGCCGGGACATCAGCGGGCGTGCGGCGAGGTAGAGGCCGTAGTCACCGACCGCGCGACCGGGTTCGGTCAGGTACAGCGGGAGTGCCGGGCCGTCGTCCACCTGTCGTGCCACTGCGTCCTCCCGCTGCCGACCGTCGTTGGTGCGACCGGTACCAAGATGCGGCCTGGCTCACACTTCCGTCGAGCCCCCTCGCCAGCAGATGTTGCCCAAATGTGTCCTGGGTCATATCAGTCGTTCACGTTCCGCTCGGCCGCGGGCGGTATGCGGCCCCGGTGCGACGGCGGGATGACGGGCGTGTCACCGTACGGACCGGCAGGCCGACCGGGGAGGGCACGCGTGGACGAGCGCAGCGAGGACTTCGGGACCAGTCGCACCGTCGATCTCGGCGGTCCGGTGCACTACGTCGACTTCGGCGGTCCCGCCGAGGCGCCCACCGTCGTGCTCGTGCACGGCCTGGGCGGCTCGCACCTGAACTGGGACCTGCTGGCCCCGCTGCTCCGACCGCACGCGCGGGTGCTCGCCCTCGACCTGCCCGGCTTCGGGCGCAGCGAGCCCGGGGACCGGCGGACGACGGTCCACGACAACGTGCAGGTCCTCGACCGCTTCCTCACCGAGGTGGCGGGCGCCCCCGCCGTCCTCGTCGGCAACTCCATGGGCGGGATGATCTCGATCCTGCAGGCCGCCGCGTCGCCCGCCACCGTCGACGGGCTGGTGCTGCTCGACGCCGCCGTGCCCGGGCCCCGGCGCGCGCTGGACCCGCTCGTGGCGCTGACCTTCGCGCTGTACGCCGTCCCGCTGCTGGGGGAGCGGTTCCTCTGGCTGCGCCGGCAGCGGTCGACGCCGCTCCGCCAGGTGCGCGACGTGCTCCGCCTGTGCGGCGTCGACCCCGACGCCCTCCCCGCGCACACCATCGACCGGTCGATCGCCCTGATCGAGCAGCGCCGGGACGTGCCCGCGATGGACAAGGCGTTCCTGTCCGCGGCGCGGTCTCTGCTCAAGCTGCTGGCCGACCCGCGCGGCTACCGCCGGGCGATGGCGTCGATCGAGGTCCCGGTGCTGCTGGTGCAGGGGGACCGGGACCGCCTCGTGCCCGTGGCCGCGGCGCGCGACGTCGCCCGGAGGCACCCGGCGTGGCAGTACCTCGAGCTGCCCGGCGTCGGCCACGTCCCGCAGCTGCAGGTGCCCGACCGCATCGCCGTGGCGATCCTCGGCTGGCTCGACGAGACCGCGGCGGCCCGCGCCGCCGGCTGAGCCGCGGCTAGGACCCGCGGGGCCGCTCGCGCAGGGTGTCCCGCAGCGCCTCCAGCCCGCTGTACCGCGGACGCCAGCCCAGCTTCTCCCGCGCCTTCGTGGTGTCCATGATCGCCGGGCGGCTGGCCGCCTCCACCCACTCGGCGACCGGGGGCAGGAACGGCAGCCGGGAGACCGCACGGGCGGCCGCCTGCGCGGGGGCCGCCGGCAGGCGGATCGGCACGGCGCCGAACTCCCGGGCGACGTCGGCCGCGGTGAGGACGCCGTCGCCGGCGATGTTGTAGGCCCCCGGTGGGCCGGCGCCGACGATGCACTGCACCAGCGCCCGGCCGACGTCCTCCTCGTGCACGAACTGCATGGGCAGCTCCGGGACGGCGACCGGCACGGGCAGCGGCAGGCGGCGCGGGCGGCCGAACAGCCGGCGTCCCAGCGGCGCCAGCGGCCCGGGCAGCACGTCCTTGCCCCCGATGACGTTGGGCCCGAGGACGACCGGCGGCCGCAGCAGGAACAGCGCGAGCTCCGGGTGCTCGGCGGCCTCTGCGTCGAGCAGGCTCTCCAGCTCCGCCTTCTCCTGCGCGTAGAACAGCCGCGCCGCCGGCCGTGTCGGCCACTCCTCGTCGATGGTCTCGGGGTTGTCCGGGTGGAACCCGTACGCCGCGACAGAGGAGGCGTACACGAAGCGGCGGGCGCCGGCGGCGGCCGCCGCCCGGAAGACGTTGAGCGTGCCGTCGACGTTGATCGAGCGGGTGGTCTCCCGCGAGGCGTTGCCGGTGATCAGGAACGCGAGGTGCACGACGACGTCCACCCCCTCGAACGCCGCGCGCAGCGCCTCGGGATCGCGGACGTCGCCCTGCCGGTACTCCATCTTCGTCCAGCCGCGCTCGGCCGGGTCGAAGGGGCGGCGGGCGATCCCGATGACCCGCCCGATCCGGTCGTCGTCCTGGAGCAGGGGGACCAGGCCCGAGCCGAACGTCCCGGTCGGCCCGGTGACGGCGACGGTGAGCTCCCGCTCGGTGTCGTCCTCGTCCAGACCGCGCGGGCCCTGACCCAGCGCTCCGGCGCCGCGGCGCCGTCCGGGGCTCACCGGGCGGCTGCCGCGGTCGTCTTCTTCGCGGGGCGGGCAGCCTTGGCCGGCGCCTTCTTGGCCGCCGCCTTCCGCGGGGGCTCGGCGGCGGCGTCGGCCGCCGCCTCGGCCCGCACCTCCCGCTCGGTCCGCTTCTTCGCCAGGGCGAGCAGTTCCTCGAGACCGCGCCGGATCCCGCCGGACAGCACGTCGACGTCGGGGTAGCCGTCGAAGTCGGCGTTGATCCCGAACGTCATCGTGTTGAGGTAGGAGAAGATCCCGATCGAGCAGCGCGTGCCGCCGGCGATCGGCACGTACGCGGTCGCGGTGCACATGCGCTTGCCCAGCACGTAGAGCGGCACCCGCGGGCCCGGCACGTTCGTCGTCACCGCCTGGCACCAGAACTGCCCGGCCTGCAGGGTGGCCCGCACGCCGAGGGAGAGCAGCGTGGGGGCGATGAAGTCGCCCATCGAGATGATCGAGTTGGCGTCGACGGCCTGCATCGCGCGCTTGTACTCGTCCATCTGCCCGCGGATCGACTCCAGCCGGGCCACGGGGTCGCGCAGGCCGACCGGCAGGTCGACGAAGACCGCGGACACCTGGTTGTTCAGCGCGCCCTTCTGGTCCTCCCGGCGCACCGAGACCGGCACCATCGACCGGACGACCAGCCGCTCCGAGGTGAGCTCGCCGCGCCCCTCGAGCAGGTCGCGGAAGCCGCCGGTGATGGCGGCCAGCACCACGTCGTTGACCGTGCCGCCGAGTGCGGTGCGCACGGCCTTGAACTCCTCGAACTTGCCCTCGGTCCACGCCCAGCGGCGGTGCGGGCCGATCGGGCCGTTGAGCGAGCGGGCGGTCGGGGTGATGGCCTGCTTGGCCAGCGAGGGCACCGTCTGCGCCAGCGTGCGACCGGAGTGCGCCAGCTCCTTCGCCGCGCGGACGGCGCCGCCCACGGTGGGGGCCGACGAGAGCTGCTGGAACGGGTGCGTGACGGCCTCGGTGAGCGCCTCGGCGGCCAGCGTCAGGCTCGACGGCGGGCGGCGCGGGGTCCACTCGCGGGGCGGCTCGTGCGTCGCGTCGGGGTCGAGGTCGAACATCAGCTGCATCAGGTCGGTGCCGGCGACGCCGTCGATCATGCAGTGGTGGACCTTCGAGATGAGGGCCCAGCGGCCCTCGGCGAGGCCCTCGACCAGCCACAGCTCCCACAGCGGCTTGGCCATGTCCAGGCGCTGGCCGAGCACGCGGCCGGCGAGGTTGCGCAGCTGCTCGTCGCTGCCCGGGCTGGGCACCGCGGTGTGCCGCACGTGGTACAGGATCTGGAAGTGCGGGTCGTCGACCCACAGCGGTCGGCCGAGCTGCATCGGGACCGGCCGCACGCGCTGCCGGTAGCGCGGCACCTTGGGCAGCTTGCTCAGGATCAGGCGGACGACGTCGCCGTACGTGGGCGCGGGCCCCTCGAAGACGGCGACCGACCCCACGTGCATGGGGGTGTTCTCGCTCTCCGCGTAGAAGAAGCCCGCATCGAGGGCGCTCATCCGGTCCACGTTCTGCTCCTCGCCGCCCCGGTCGCGCTGCTGCGACCGAGGCCGTTCCACGTCGTCGGGGTGGCCGCAAAGTAGGCGTGTCGCTGGGTCACTGCAAGATGATCACTGTGGTGCCCGCCACAACCCATGCCCCGGTCGCTGCCGGCTCAACCGGCCTTTCGCAGGCGGTCCTGGACACGGTCGATCAGCGCGTTCAACGCGTCGTCGACGATCTGGTTACGCGTCAGGTTGACGCTGTGACCTGCGCCGGGGACCACGATCAGCTCGGCGGAGCCGCCGATCGCCTCGGCCAGCCGCCGCCCGTGGCCCACCGGGGTCAGCCGGTCGTGGGTCGCGGCGACCACGGTGACCGGCACCCGGCCGAGCACCGCCAGCGACCCGTACTCCTCGTGGTCCAGGAAGGTCGCGTAGAAGGCGGCCGACACGGGGAAGGGCGTCTCCTCCAGCAGGTTCTGCACCAGCCGGACGGCGCCCGGCTCGGCGTCGGCCCGGTCCCCGAAGAGGAGCCGGCGGGTGAACCAGCGCCCGAACGCGCTGCCGCGACGCCGGAACCGCTCCAGCAGCGGAGCCACCAGCTGCAGCCCGCGGAGGTAGAGCGGGAGCAGCCGCAGCCACCGGATGACCTTGACCGCCCAGCCGAGGACGCCGGTCTCGACCAGGCCGCCCGCCGACGTCGCCAGCAGGAAGACGCCCACCACCCGGTCGCCGAAGAGCTCGGGCCGCTGCCGGGCCAGCGCCATCACGCTCATCCCGCCCATCGAGTGGCCCACCAGCACCACCGGACCGGCCGGGACGACGGCGTCGAGGACCTGCCCGAGGTCGCGCCCGGTGCGGTCGATGGTGGCGTCGGGCAGTGGCGTGACCGCCGAGCGCCCGTGCCCGCGCTGGTCCCAGAACACCAGCCGCGCACGGTGCCGCACCGCGGCGCGCTGCAGCTCCCACTCGGCCAGCCGGGCGGTGAAGCCGTGGGAGAAGACGACGGTCAGCGGGGAGTCCGGGTCGCCGTCGAACTCCACGTGCAGCCGCACGCCGTCGTCGGTCTCCACGACCCGCGAGCCGGGCGGCGGCGGGCCCACCGGTGCGGGCAGGACGGGTGGCAGCTCGATCGGCATCCCGCCATCCCAGGGTGGGCGCGGGCGCGCCGCAACCGGGCCGGTCAGGTGCCGCGGCGTCCGGGGGCGGTCTCGCGGACCAGCCGGCGGGCGGTGTCCACCTCGCGCGCGACCAGGCCGAGCACGCCGTCGGCGTGGATCTCGGCGTCGTCGGGGAGGCGGTGGGCGCGCACGTCCTCCTCGAGCCGGCGGATGGCCTTGCGCAGCACCGCGACCTGGGCGAGGTCGGGCGCCGGCTCGCCCTCGCGCTGGGCGATGACCGCCTCGGTGACCGCATCCGCCGTCCGTTCCAGCTGGACGATGACCGGCCACCAGGCGGCGGCCCGGTTGCTGATCGGCGGCGGTTCGGCCAGCCGTCGCTGGAGCTGGGTCTGCAACTCGGTGAGCGCCCGGTAGCTGCGCCGGCGTGCGCGCCGCCGTTCGGCGGGGCTGCCGGTGAACGCCGCCTCGACGAAGGCGTCGAGGGCGAGGGCCGCGTCGCGCAGCGCCTCGTCCAGCGGCGCCCGCCACGTGCCCGGCCAGAGCAGGTAGCCGAAGACCAGCACGATCGCGCAGCCGATGAGGGTGTCGGTGAGCCGGGCGCCGACCAGACCGGGCCCGCCGGGCAGCGCGAGGTCCAGCAGCAGGATGATCACCGGCGTCTGGAAGACCGAGAACAGCCCGAAGTTCGCGCCCCGCGCCCAGGGGAGCAGGCCCGCGAAGACGGACATGGCGACCAGGACCCAGGCATCGCGGGGCAGGACCGCCAGCACGGCGGAGCCGAGGAGGACGCCGAGCAGCGTCCCGGCCCCGCGCTGCACGGCGCGGGTGAACACCGAGCCGAAGTCGGGCTTGAGCACGATCGCGACGGTGAGCAGCACCCAGTAGGGCCGCTGGATGGGCAGGTACTGCCGGGCCACCTCCGCGATCGTCATGCACAGCGAGAGGCGGACGGCGAAGCCGCGGCTCTCGGTGCTCGCGAGGGTGCGGTCGACCAGCTCGCGCAGGCGGACCCGCGGGGGCACCCGGGGGGCCGCCGCCGCCGCGCCGGCGCGCTCCTCCGGGTCGCCGACCACGTTCCAGACCAGCCGGACCCCGTGCCGCACCGCCCTGCGCGTGGGACTGCCGTCCTCCAGCGGTGGCGGCCGCTCGACGGTCAGCTCCCCGCCGTCCCGCAGCGCGGCGGCCAGCGAGCGGACCGCGGACACGTCGACGGGATCGGCCGGCCGGCCGGAGCGGGCGGCGGCGACCGCCGCCTCGACCAGCGGGGCGGCGGAGTTCAGGACACCCGCGAGCTCGGACAGCTCGCGGATCCGGCCGGCGGAGTGGCTGCGGCTGCGGATCACCCGGTCGTAGGCGGCGTTGAGCGCGGTGGTCAGGTCGCGGCGGCGCGCCAGCACCTCCTCGGGTCCGTCGGCGGTGAGCAGGTCCGCGACGGCGGTGAAGACGGCGGCCACCGACGCGCGGTCGGGGTCGGTCGACTCGGTCCGGCTCTGCACGAGCGTCGTGAGCGTCGCCCAGGCGGCACCGCAGAAGAAGAAGGCGACCTCGGCCGGCAGCGGCAGCGGCGTGACCAGCCCCGAGGAGATCGCGGTGTAGACCAGCAGCTGCAACGAGCCCAGCGAGAGCGCCGCGTTCACCGAGCTGATCAGGGCCGCGGCGGCGGAGATCACCGCGATCACCAGCACCGGCGCCCAGCCACCGCCGGTGGCGTACTGGCCGACCAGCAGCCCCACCGCGCCGAACGCGGTGGCGGCCGCGATGCGGCGCAGCCGGTCGCGCAGCGGGCCCGACTGGGGGGCCAGGGTGGCGGCCAGGGCCCCCATCGTGCCGAAGACGCCGGCCCCCAGCTCGGGGCCGGGCTCGATCCCGCCGGCCACGGCCACGGTCACGGCCACGGCGAGCGGGGCCGGCACGGCGACGGCGAAGCGGACGACGTCGCGCCACGGCACCGGGGGCGGGGACGTGCGGACCAGTTCCTCGAGCCAGGCCGGCGCGCGGAACGCGCGCTGCCGGGGCCCGCGGTCGGTCACGTCCGGAAGCTTGTCACCGACCTGGGGGGATGCCGCGCAGGGGAGGCCCGCGGCGCCGTTCACCTACAGTCCGGAGCCGTGCCAGTGCCCCTGCGCGAGGTCCTCGCCGCGCTCGACGCCCGCTACGACCCCGCGCTCGCCGAGGGATGGGACGCCGTCGGCCTGGTGTGCGGCGATCCCGACGAGCCGGTGGACCGGGTCCTGTTCGCCGTCGACCCCACGGCGGCCGTCGTCGAGGAGGTCGTCGCTGCCGGGGCCCAGCTCCTCGTGACCCACCATCCGCTGCTGCTCACCCCCGTGCACGGCGTGCCCGCCGACGACCCGAAGGGGCGGCTGGTGCACCGGTTGATCCGGGCCGGCGCCGGGCTGTTCGTGGCGCACACGAACGCCGACCGCGCGGCGGGCGGCGTCAACGACGCCCTCGCGGCGGCCCTCGGGCTGACCGCCACCTCGCCGCTGGAGCCGTCGCCGACCGATCCGCGGGTCGGTCTGGGCCGGGTGGGTGACCTCGCCGGGCCGATGTCCCTGCGCGCGTTCGCCGACCTGGTGGCCGGTGCCCTCCCGGCGACCGCGGGCGGGGTGCGCGCGGCCGGGGATCCCGACCGCGTCGTCCGCCGGGTGGCGGTGTGCGGCGGGAGCGGCGGTTCGCTGCTGGCCGCGGCCGCAGCGGCGGGCGCGGACGTCTTCCTCACCAGCGATCTCAAGCACCACCCGGTGTCGGACGCCGGGGAGGTGCCCGGTCCGGCGCTGTGCGACGTGGCGCACTTCGCCTCCGAGTGGCCGTGGCTGCCGGTCGCCGCCGAGGCGCTCGCCGCCGACCTGTCGGGCCGGGTGGAGGTGGCCGTCTCCGGCATGCGGACCGACCCGTGGACCTACCGGGCGGGCCGGCAGCCGGAGCCGGGCGCACCGGTACGTTGACCCCGTGAAGGCCGACCACTTCGAGCAGCAGAAGCTGCTCGACCTCGCCGCTGAAGACGTCGCGCTCACCCAGCTCGGCCACCGGCAGCGCACGCTGCCCGAGGCGGCCGCCGTCGAGGCGGCGGCGGAGACGGAGCGGACGCTGTCCGCCGACGTCGTCCGCGCCGAGACCGAGGTCCGCGACCTGGGCCGCGAGGTCAAGCGGCTCGAGGCCGACGTCGAGACCGTGCGCCAGCGCGAGGACAAGGACCAGCGGCTGCTGGACTCCGGCAGCGTCTCGCCCAAGGAGATGACCAACCTCCAGCACGAGCTGGCCACGCTCAAGCGGCGGCAGTCCGACCTGGAGGACCAGGAGCTCGAGCTGATGGAGCGCCTCGAGGTCGCCGAGGCGGCGCTCGCCGCGGCCCAGGAGGGGCTGGAGAAGGCCCGGGCCGAGCGTGAGCGCGCCGAGCAGCTGCGCGACGACGCCCTGGCCGACATCGCCGACGGCACGAAGCGCCACGAGGCGGCCCGGGCGGAGGTCGCCGCCGGCATCTCGGCGCCGCTGCTGGCCCTCTACGACCGGATCCGGACCCAGACGGGCACCACGGGAGCGGCGATGCTGCGGGCCCGGGCCTGCCAGGGCTGCCGGCTCGAGCTCTACGGCAACGAGCTGGCCGCCGTCCGCAACGCCAACCCGCACGAGGTCGTGCGCTGCGAGAACTGCGGCCGGATCCTGGTGCGCACGGCCGAGTCCGGGCTGTGAGCCGCCGGTTCGTCGTGGAGGCCGACGGCGGGTCGCGGGGCAACCCGGGGCCGGCCGGCTACGGCGCCCTGGTGCGCGACGCCGACACCGGCCGGGTGCTCGCCGAGCGTGCCGCCTCGGTCGGCCGGGCCACCAACAACGTCGCCGAGTACGGCGGGCTCGTCGCCGGGCTGCAGGCGGCGCTCGACCTCGACCCGAGCGCGAGCGTCGAGGTCCGCATGGACTCCAAGCTCGTCGTCGAGCAGATGTCGGGCCGCTGGAAGATCAAGCACCCGGACATGCAGCAGCTTGCCCTGCAGGCGCGGAAGATCGCCCGTCAGCTGGGCGAGGTGCGCTACACCTGGGTGCCGCGCGCGCAGAACTCCGCGGCCGACGCCCTGGCCAACAGCGCGATGGACGGCAAGCCGGTGTACCGCGACCCGGCGGCGGAGGCCGTCGTGCTGGAGGACGACGTCCAGCCGGCCGAACCGGCACCGGTCGTGACGACGGTGACCCACCTGCTGCGGCACGGGCAGACCGAGCACACACCCGAACGCCGGTTCAGCGGGCGCAACGACCTCCCGCTCTCCCGCACCGGCCGGGCCGAGGCGGAGGCCGCTGGGGAGCGGGCCCGCGGGCTCGGCATCGAGGCCGTCGTCGCCTCCCCGCTGCGGCGGACGCGGGAGACAGCGCAAATCGTCGCCGGCGTCCTGGGGCTGCCGGTGACCTACGACGACGACCTGGTGGAGCTGGACTTCGGGGAACTCGAGGGCCTCACCTTCGACGAGGCGCGGCAGCGGCACCCCCTGGCCGCCCGGCGCTTCCTCGACGACGTGACGGTCGCGGCCCCCGGCGGCGAGTCGGTGGCCGACGTGAGCGCGCGGGTCGCCCGCGCCCGCCGGCGCCTCCTGGAGCGGCACGCCGGTGGCACGGTGCTCGTGGTCAGCCACGTGACGCCGATCAAGCTGCTGCTCGCGGCGGCCCTGGGCACCGGTGACGAGGTCGTCCACCGGGTCTTCCTGGAGGCGGCGTCGCTGAGCTCGGTCGCCTGGTCCTCCGACGGTCGCGCGTCGGTGCGGCTGGTGAACGACACCGCCCACCTGCGCTGAGCGCCTCCGCGCGTCAGTGCGCGGGGGAGGGGGCGGCCGAGCCGGCCACCCACCCGAGGAGCTCGTCGGCCGGCAGCGGCCGCGCGTGCAGGTAGCCCTGGCTCGTGTCGCAGTCCATGGACCGCAGGTGGCAGAGGGTCGCCTCGTCCTCCACGCCCTCGGCGACCACCCGCAGGCCGAGCCGGTGGGCCAGGTCGATGGTGCTGGCCACGATGGCCTCGGTCCGGGCGTTGGTCAGGAGGTCGACGGTGAAGGAGCGGTCCAGCTTGAGCTCGGCGACGGGAAGCTGGCGGAGGTAGGTGAGCGACGAGTAGCCGGTGCCGAAGTCGTCGATGCTCACCGTCACGCCGAGGCGGGCCAGGGCGCCGACGACGGCGAGGCTGCGGTCGGGGTCGGAGAGCAGGACGCTCTCGGTCACCTCGAGGACCAGTGCGCACGGCCGGAGCCCGTGGCTGTCGAGCAGGCCGGCGACGCGCGGGCAGGCTGGTGTCGAGCAGGTTGCTGGCCGACAGGTTCACCGAGACGCTCAGCTCCAGCCCCCGGTCCCGCCACTCGGCGGCCTGGGCCACGGCCTGCTCGAGCACGCTCTCGCTGAGGACGCCCATGAGGCCGTGCACCTCGGCGAGCGGGAGGAACTCGGCCGGGACCAGCAGGCCGCGCACCGGGTGGGCCCACCGGACCAGCGCCTCGACGCCGCTGACCTCACCGGTCGCGACGTCGACCTGCGGCTGGTGGTGCAGCACCAGCTGCCGTCGTCGATCGCCCGGCGGAGCTCCTCCACGAGGGCGAGGTGGCCGCTGCTGTCGGCGTGCCGGTCGGCGTCGTAGAGGACGACGCCGGTGCCGCAGCGCTTGGCGTCGTACATGGCGACGTCGGCGCGGCGCAGCAGGTTCGAGGGACGCGCGTCGTCGTCGTCCGCCGTGGTCGTCACGCCGATGCTGGCCGACGCGTGCACGAACATCCCCTCGACGGGGAAGGGGTCGGCCAGCCGGTCGTGCAGCCGGGCGCCGAGCGCCATCGCCGCGTCCACCGAGGGCTGGTGCGGCTCGAGCGGCGCCACGACGGCGAACTCGTCGCCCCGAGGCGGCCGAGGAGGTCGCCGCTGCGCAGCGCCGGCTCCAGCCGGCGCGCCACCATGCGGAGCAGGTCGTCACCGGCGGCGTGCCCGAGCGCGTCGTTGACCTCCTTGAACTTGTCGACGTCGAGCAGGGCGAGCGCGACCGGGGTGCCCTCGGCGTAGAGCTCCTCGACCCGGCGCAGGACGGCGCGGCGGTTGGCCAGGCCGGTGAGGTCGTCGGTGAGGGCCTCGCGGCGGGTGACCGCCAGCTGGGCCAGCTCCCGGACGTTGACCGCCATGCGGACCCCGGAGCCGACGGCGGCCAGCCCGGCGCACCAGATGGCGACCGCCGGGGCCCCGGTCAGCGCGCCGGCGAGGAGGGTGCCGATCGAGGCCAGGATGACGACGAAGGCGCCGATGGTGGCCGCACCGGGGTCGGTCGGGCGCGGCGCCGACCGGCGCGACCGGAGGGTGGCCGCGATCGCCAGGCAGAGGATGACCAGGGGGTGGACGACCGGGCCCCACCCGAAGCGGTGTCCGCCGGCGGTCAGCGTGACGACGGCGCTCACCACCCACAGGCCCTGCGAGACCGCGACCAGCCAGGTGCGCGGATCGCTGCCCATGCCGCCGAGGGAGGGCAGGGTCAGGGCGGTGCCGAGCAGGACGAAGCCGACCGCGAGCTGGGTGATGATCGCCTGGAGCTCCCACCAGGGCAGCTCCGCCAGCGGGCCGTCGTGCACGGGGAGGACGAGGTTGAGCACGGCGATGACCGCGAGCACCGCGGACAGGCCGTTGAGGACGTCGTTGGGGTCGGCGACGCTCGTGCTGTGCCGGTTCCACCGCACGAAGGCGCCGTACCAGAACGGGAAGACGATCGCGCCGCTCCAGTAGAGGGGTGCCAGGGCCACGTCGTGGGTGGCCGGGACCAGCGCCAGGACGGTGGAGGCCGCGATCGTGACGACGAAGACCGCCGCGCCCAGGGCGAGCCGGTTCCAGACGGCCCGCTCGCTCGCGACCGTGCGCGCCCGCCACCAGAGCAGCGCGAGCAGCAGCCCGTGCAGGGTGACGAGCAGGGGGACGTCGGTCGTCGGGTCGATGTGCCCGACCGCGTCGGGATCCAGGACACGGAGGGTGGCCAGCAGCCCGAGGGCACGGCGACGAGCGCGACGAGTCCCAGCAGCCACCGCGGTGCGCCCGGCAGCAGCCGCGAGCGCACGCGACCGACCATGCCCAGGTCATCGGCCGCGAGCAGGTCGGGGTGAATGCTGGCCAGAGCGGATCACCCCTCGGGGTCAGGCCGGGCTCGTTCTCGGACCGGGGTGGGACGGGAGTGGCCGAACCCCAGGAAACCATCCGCCGGTCCGGGGAAGCGGCGTCGCCCGGGGCGGATTCCGGACCGAACCGTCCGAGAGGCGATCGGCCGCGTGGTGTTGTCGCTGCCCGTGCGCTGGGGCGTGCGTTCGGTAGTCGGACATCGGGGTCGCCGGGGCGGCCCCGGAGGCGGGAGACTGCGCCCATGCCGACCCCTCTGCCCGACGACTGGCAGCGCGCGCTGGTCGTCGCCGCTCATCCCGACGACATCGAGTACGGCCTGGCCGCCGCCGTGGCGGCGTGGACCTCCTCCGGAAAGGAGGTGCACTACCTGCTGGCCACCGGGGGTGAGGCCGGGATGGCCGGCGTCCCGCCGGCCGAGGCGGGCCCGATCCGCGAGGAGGAGGAGCGGCGGTCGGCCGCCGTCGTCGGGGTCACCGAGGTCGAGTTCCTCGACCACCGGGACGGCGTCCTCGTGGCGGGACCGGATCTGCGCCGCGACCTCGCCGCGGCCATCCGCCGGCACCGGCCGGAGCTCGTGGTCACCGGGTACTTCGGTCCGACCTGGACCCCACCGGGCGTCTCCCCGGCCTATCTGAACTCCGCCGACCACCAGGCGCTCGGCCAGAGCGTGCTCGACGCCGTGGCCGACGCGGGCAACGAGTGGATCTTCCCGGACCTGACCGAGCCGCGGTGGAGCGGCGTGCGGTACATCGCCGTGGGGGAACTGCTCGACCCGCCGCACGAGGTGGACGTCAGCGACCACGTGGAGACGGCCGTCGCCTCGCTGTCGGAGCACCGCCGGTACCTGGAGCTGCTGTCGGACGACCCGGTCGAGGAGCAGGCCCGCCAGATCGTGGACATGTCGACGATGACCGAGGACGGACGGCGACGCGTGGGCTTCCGCCTCTTCTGGGGCTGACCACCGCATAGACTCCTCGGCACGACGGACGAGTCGGCTGGGCGGTCGCGTCGGCGGGGGAGACCCCGTCGCCGAGGAACGTCCGGGCTCCACAGGGCAGGGTGGTCGTTAACAGCGACCCGGGGCGACCCGCGGGACAGTGCCACAGAGAACAGACCGCCAGTGCTCGCACTGGTAAGGGTGAAACGGCGGTGTAAGAGACCACCGCACACCGGGTGACCGGTGTGGCTCGGTAAACCCCACCCGGAGCAAGGTCAAGAGGGACGGCGGCAACGGCGTCCTGCGCAGGCGTTCGAGGGCGGCCCGCCCGATGCCTGCGGGTAGACCGCTCGAGCCTGCCGGCAACGGCAGGCCTAGATGGATGACCGCCCATCGGGAGGCCGCGAGGCACCCGTGGACAGAACCCGGCGTACAGGCCGACTCGTCCGTCGCTCGCCGCTGACCTGCCTATTTGGGTTCAGCGGGCGGCGTCAGTCCGCAGGGAGTCCGCAGCTCGGCCGAGCACGGAGTCGACGGCGGCCCTCGTCCGGTCGTCGGAGTCGGGCCAGAGATGGCTGTAGGTGTCGAGCGTTTCGGCGGCGCTCGCGTGACCCAGCCGGGCCTGGACGGTCTTCACCGACTCCCCATGCCGGATGAGCAGGCTCGCGTAGAAGTGCCGCAGGGAGTGCATCGTCACGCCGCTGAGCCCGGCACGCCGCACCGCAGGTCGCCACACGGCCGCGGAGAACGCCGTGCGGCGGATGGGGTCGCCGAGTTCCGTGGTGAACACGAACTCGTCGGCCGGCCAGGTGGCGAGGTGGACCGCCAGTGCGTCGATGACGACCTGGGGGAGTGGGACCACTCGGACGGACGCCTGCGTCTTGGGCGGCGCGAGGTAGGGGGCCCGGTCGGGCATGGTGACAAGCTGCCGGTCGACGGTGAGGTGCCGGCGCAGGAAGTCGATGCGGTCGACGGTGAGCCCGAGGGCCTCGCCCTGCCGGAGTCCCGTGCCCGCCGCGAGGGTGACCAATGCCCGGTATCTCTCCGGTATGGCTTCGGTCAGCGCCTCGACGGCCTCGAGCGCCATCGGTTCGATGCGTTGCCGGTGGACCTTCGGCAGCTTGGTGCCCTCGCACGGTGAGGTGACTATCCGGCGATCGCGGACGGCGGCCTTGAAGATCCCCGCGAGGATTCGGTGGACCACTCCCACGGTCGCCGGGGCGAGGTCCAGGGACAGCTGCTTGACGAGGGACTGGACGTCGCTGGGCAGCACCGAGCCGAGCCGCTTGTCTCCCAGCCGGGGGTAGACGTGGCGGCGCAGCATCGTCTCGACGTGGGCCGCGGTGGTCGGTCGGTGTACCTGCGTGGCCCGCCACCGTTCGGCGTACTCGCGGAAGGTCACCCGGCCGGCCGCGGGATCGACGTACTGACCGGTGACCATCGCGGCGGTCATCTCGTCGAGCCACCGCTGGGCGTCGACCTTCCGCTTGAAGTGTCGGGCGTGCTCCTTGCCGGACGCGTCACGGAACCGCGGCCGATACGTGCCGTCGGGCCGTCTGGCGATCGACGCCATCGCTCAACGCCTCGCTCTCATGCTCGTCGCTCTCCCGCGGCGACCCGCTCCTCGAGTGCCTCGCGGGCCAGCTGGGAGACGCTCTTGCCCTCTTGGGCGGCGATCTCGGCGGCCCGGTCGCGGGTGCTGGGAGCGATCCGAAAGGTGATGCGCGGTGAGGCGGCAGCGTCGCCGGTCAGGGACGGCCGCCCGGCGCGACGGCGGACATCCTCAACGATCTCCGCTGCTCGGTCCTCGGTCAGTCGGCTTCCGTCGGCGAGTCGGACGTCCTCGGCGTCGAGGTCGACGTCAGGACCGATGGGCGTGGTGGAAGTGACGGCGGGCGGGGTGCGGTCGGCCATGGGGCTCATCCTCGGAGCTGGGTGGGCATGACGTGGATGACGAGCAGGTACGGCTGCCTGGCGCCGGCCACCTCGAGCGCAACGATCTCCAGCTCTCGCCCTCGTTCATCGCGTCCGACGTAGAGCCAGGCGTCGGCGCCGCTGCTGGTGGTGACCTGCGTGGGGTCGGTCGTGACCAGTACGTGCCGGGCGGAGGCCCGGCCGATGCGGTGCCTCCTCGCCGACTGGGTGAACCGGATCTCCCATCCGCTAATATTGTCAGACACAATGGCTCCGGTCAAGGGCGGACGGTGCCGGCCCGCCGGCGCTGGGCGTCAATCCAACTGTGCAGGTCGTCGGCGCGGTAGAGGACGCGGCGGCCGAGGCGGAAGCTGCGCGGACCGGTGCCCAGGTGGCGCCAGTACCGGAGGGTGGCCACCGGAGCGCGGAGCAGCTCGGCGGCCTCGGTGATGGTGAGCAGTTCGGGCTCGCGGCTGGCGGGATTGTCGGACATGGCTGGCTCCGGTGGGCTCGGGTGGGCTGTGCTCCGTCACGGGAGAAGGCGCCATTTGGGTGCGATTGGTGACAGCCGACCAGCGATTGCTTCCGAAATTCTCTAGTTCTCCTCCTGTTACTGGCGTCCGGGCCCGCGCCTGCCGGTGGAGGCGGCCGTGCTCATCGGCCGATGCCCGGCGCGGCGCCTCCACAGGCGAGGGATGGTCCCCGCCGCTCCGCCTCGGGCCGGGGGACGCTCGGTACCGGGGCGACCGGCCGTGGGGGAGCGGCTGCCGTCCGGTGGCGTGACCGGTCCTGGCGGTCGCGGGCGGCCTCTCGAGCGGCCAGCTCGGCCGCGTGGCCGGGGCCGAGGTCGGCTCGGTCGCGGCCGAAGACGGCGATCCACTGCGCCCGGGCCTCGGCCACGTCGGCCGCGACGAGGTGCGCGATGTTGGACACCCGTCCGCGGGTCATGCCGACGTAGGCCGAGGCCGCGCCGGTCCGGTCACCGATCACCACGTGCGCGGCGGGAACGGTGTCACCCTGCACGCCGTGCGCGGTGCTGGCGTAGGCCAGCTCCACGTGCTCGGTGACGTAGTCAGGGGGCAGCACCCGGACCCGTGCGCCGGCCGGGGTGACATCGCCCCGGGAGGCCTCACCGGTGGCCGTGCCGGCGGTGACCAGCAGCCCACCGCGTCGGCCGACCGCGGTGACGGTCCACGTGTCCCGGTTGGCCACCTCCAGGTCGCGGTCGTTGCGCCGGGTGGCGATCCGGTCGCCGGCGCCGATCCGCTGACCTGTCCGCGTGGTCACGCCCCGGACGTCGTCGACGCGGCCGTCGGTGACCAGCCGGTTGCGGATGGCCGCGTTGAGCTCGTTGACCTGCTCGCGGGTGTCCGCCACCACTGCGACGTCGGCCGCCCCGGGGTCGTGTGCGGCGGTCGCGGCGAGGGCGTTCTGCAGCGCCGCCTGGTCGGGGTGCAGGCGGATCCGGCCGCGGGCGAGGAGGGCGTCGAACACCACACCCGGGGTGTCACCCCGCCGCATCGCCAACGTCAGCTCGGCGTACTCACCGTCTGGAACCGACTGGCCGGTGCTGTCGGTGCGGGTGAAGCGGTGCACCGACTCCAATGTCAGGCAGGCCGCCGGGTCGACCTGAGCGGCGGCAAGGTCCAGGACCCCGCCGCGGCCGACCGCGGCGAGCTGGTGGCGGTCCCCCAGCAGCGCCAGCCGCGCCCCGGCCTCGTCGGCGACGGTGAGCAGAGCGCGGGCGGTGTCCTGGTCAAGCATGCCGGCCTCATCGACGATCAGCAGATCGTCGGGCCGCAGCCGGTTCCCCTCCGCCGGCCCTGTGTGCATGCGGCAGGTGACCGGGTCGACCTCGCCGGGAGCGAGTCGAATCCACTTGCCGTGCTGGTTCCAGCGCCAACCGTGAGCGAAGACGAGAGACGCCGCCGACCCGGCGGTCGCGCCCACCTCCGCGCGGGCGAGCTGGGCGGCCTTCAGCGTCGGGGTGACCACCATGAGCCGCCGTCCCTGCCGCTGCAGCAGGTCACGGGCAGCGGCCAGCGTGGTGGTCTTGCCCGCCCCGGCCGCGCCCTCCACGACCATCAACCGCCAGTCGCCGGCCAGCAAGGCGACCGCGGCGGCCTGACCGGCGTCCAGGCCCCGGACAACGCCGACCGGCAGCACGGCCAGCCGCGGTGCCCCCAGCGGTGGGTGACCGGCGCGGGCGGCGAACCGGATCCGCAGGTCGGCCTCCACGTCGAGCACCGGCCGGGAGGTCCAGGACCGGACGTGTTCCGGCACTCCCTCCCGGTCCACCAGCGGAACGCACCGGTCCAGAGCGCGGGCGGTGAGGTCCTCGGCCAGCTCGAGGCGCACCGGTGCGTCGGCGACGATGCCCTGCGCGGCGATCAGCCGCTCGACCTCGCCGCGGACGTCGGCGGCGTTCCATGCCGAGCGGCCGGCGGCCAGCCGGGTCAGCACGCTGTCGACGGCAGCCTCGCGGTCGAGCGCGCAGATCGGAGCCGGCGCCAGCCGGACCGGGTGGCCGGGATCGCGGTAGCCAAGCGACGCCAGCTCGGCACGCCACCGCGCCACGAGGTCGGTCCCGGAGCGGGGGACGACCTTGTCCGGGCGCCCCTCGGCCCAGGCGCGGGCGTCCCAGGCCCGCCGCAGCGCAGGACCGGGCTGTTCTTGGGGGTGCGCCGCCATCCAGTCGCGTTCGTAGCGGTCCAGGTTGCGCCCGATCTGCGCCGCCCTTGCGCTGAACGGGCCGACGTAGGCGGCAAGCTCCAGTATTTCTCCAGTCGCATCCAGGGTGTAGCCGTGTCCGGCGAGTGCGGCCCGGAACTGCGGATCGCAGGCGACCGCGGCGTGCCCGATCCCGTTGATGGCGGCGAGGAAGTCACGCACGCCGACGGTGTGCAGCCCGCGCCATTGTTCGGCGGCGAACACCCGGGCACCGATCTGCAGGTGCAGATGCCGGTGCGGATCTCCTGCGCGGGAGGTGTAGTGCCGCACCGTCACCGCCTCCAGCATCTCCACCGGCACCTGAACCTGACCGCCGCGCGGGCCGACCCGGGTGGTCGCGTGGGCGGCGAGCCAGCCGATGATCTGGGCGGCGGCGCGGTCCTGGGCGGCGTCGTAGGCGTCCGCGACGTCCTCGTGCAGAGCAGCGGCCAGCGACCAGGACTTCGGGCCGTTGACGATCACCTCGACGAACCGCACCGCACGCTCGTCGGTGCGCAGCCGCCCCCGCGGCTCACCTGTCTCGGGATCGCGGCCGGCCACCCACGTCTCGTAGCCTTCGCCCGCCAGCGGCGCCCGCTCGACCACCCGTCCGTCGCAGGCCACGAAGCGACGGGCCAGGCCGGTGCCCTCGGCCAGGTAGTAGTCATCGGCGCGCCCCCGGTCGGCCTCCAGGTACACCCGGGCAGCCGCCGCTGACCCGGCGTACACCTTCATTCCACCGCGCATTTCCAAATGCCACAAACAATGACCAACAGGTCACCCCTAGAAGCAGCGATGGCCCCCGCGAAGCGGGGCCCGAACTACCGCTATTGGTAGCATGCGTGCCGTTCTTTGGTAAGGACTTCAGCTTGCTCGAGAAAGGCCTGGAGGGGGCGTAGAGAACGTCGCGGGCGTCATGTCGTTGGTTGTTTACGGCGATTGTCGGCTGAGCAGCTCGCTTTCTTTCGAGTTGAAGATGCGGATGGCGATCAGCTCCGGGGTGCCCCTGCCTCGCGTCACGGCCGCCTGCAACCCGGTGGAGCGGAGGTCGAACGGCTGCCGGACAACGAGGCTGCGACCGGCTCGCCGGGCGTCCCGGTTGTCCGCCCCTTGCGGGAAGGTTCACCGGGCGGGTCTTGCGGGACGGCGGCCGGGAGCACTCGCTCTGTCCTGCGGTGTTCCCGACCGGGGTCCGGTTTACGGGACGGTGCGACGGGCGCTCTAAGTCTCGCTGCGTCCCGCCTAGATTGGGCGTCTGTTGCCGCTAGGACAACGTCTCTCTCATTCCATTGGTACTCGTCTTGTCGACCGCGGCCGCGCCTTTCGGTCCAGGGCGGTTTGCTCGGCGACCCTGACCTCCACCAGTCTCGGGGCGGTCGCCGTCGCGCACTGTCCAGTACAGCGCACAGCAGTGACGGGGAGGCCACAGTCGTCCGCAACTCCACAGATCGCAGTCGCGATGTCGGCGTGCCGTGGCATCGTGCCAGTCGTGAGCAAGGAGGGATGGGACGGAGGGGTGGGCGCAGCGCCGATTCTGGCGACTCCCGAGTTCGACCGTGCGATGGTGCGCTTCGTCAGCGATGCAATCGATGCGCGCATGGCCGAGGACCCGATCTTTGCGCGGCTGCGTCGGCTGCCCCTGCCCGAAGGAGTGACCGGTGTGAGCGTGGAGGTTCGCCAGACTGCCCTCGAGAGTCCGTCGGTGCCGATGGAGCACTCGGACGCGGTGACTACCGCAGACCTGGTCGAAGGCAACTTCGAGGAGTTGCACCGCATTGTGCTCGAAATCGCCGAGTCGTTTCTTGACCAGTACCTCCCAGCTCTTTTTCAGCACGTCGGGACCGCGGTCGAGTCGGTGGGAAACAGCCTCGACTTGAGTGGAGAAGAACTCAGCTGGGAACGCATTCTTGATGCGTTTGAGCTCGTAGAATGGGCGCCGGACGACCAGGGCATCGTCCGACCGCCTCAGTTGCATGCCGGTTCGGCGGTCGCTGCGAAGATTAAAGCGCTTCCGGATTGGACTCCGGCCCAACGGGCGCGGTTTGCCGAGATGTGGATCAGCAAGCAGGAGGAGCATGTTTCTCGCCGACGCAGTCGCCGGTTACGTCGCGAACCTGACGGAGCGTGAGCTGGATGCTCCTCTGATTGCACTGCTCCGGTCTCGCGGGTTCACCCAGGTGCACCTGATACACGGGCAATACGAGTTCGGCAAGGACATCATCGCCCGGCGCCTGGAGGACGGCATCGAAACGCAGTACTGCCTGCAGTCCAAGGCGGGGGACCTCAACGCTCGGTCCTGGAGAGAGCTGCGCCTCCAGGTCGACGCGATGCGCACCGGCACCGTCGCGCACCCCGCATTCGACCCTATACTTCCTCGCCGCCTGGTCGTGGTGACGAATGGCCGGCTTATTGGCGGTGCGGCGATCGAATTCCAGGACTACAATGCGCACCACCGGTCGCGGGACGAGCTGATAGCAGAGCTCTGGGACATCGACGAACTTGCGCCGATGTTTTACGACGTCCTTGTCGACGGTGTGACGGCCCGACACCGGTCGCGGACCCTGGAGTTGCTTGGTCAGCTCGGCTCAGGGCGCGGCTCCTACGCCTTGATCCGTGAATACGCTGCGGCCTGGTTCGATCTTGACCTGTCTCGACGCGACTCATGGGCAAACGTCTTGACGGCCGCCATGCTGGCCCAAGAAGCTTCAACCGCCGGGCGCGAGGACCTTGCAGCCCAGCTGGCCTATCACCTCATCCGGTCCACTTGGGAAGTGCCGGCCGTCGAGGACGCGGAGGCGCAGCGCAGAGTCGCACGAGCCCTGCTCCGACAGGTGGCTCAGCGGTCGTGGGACCAAGTCCGAAATCTCGCCGCAGCCGATGTGGTCGCGCAGACGCTGAGTGGCAGTCCTGGATTTGCAGCTTTCGCCACGCACCCCGTGAAGATCGCGCGGCTTTGCGAGATCCTTTCGATGGGAGGTTTGCTCAATCTAAGCGAAAGCGGCGCCGCCAGGAATGACGATAACGTCACCGCCGATTTCGACGCTGCGGCAGTTGCTGGCTGGCTCCAGGCGTTGGTAGAGGCGACTCCTGGTCTTAGCCATCCGGTCAGCGACGACTACGCCTTCTCCCTGCTCGTCACTTGCGTGTTCCTGCACGCCTCGGGGCAGGAGGTAGAGCACCTGCTGCGCGAAGCCGCCATCTGGCTGCTCGACCGTGTCGAGTACGCGGATGGGATCGCCGCGGCCGGCGCCACGCCAAACGAGATGGTTCGGGTGCTGCTTGGGTCGCCCTACCGGGGGCTGCGCAAGGGCGCCAGGAAGGACAGTTACGGGTTGACGGTGATTCTCGACCTTGCTCGCGCCTTCGGGCTGGCCGACCTCTTCGCGGACGTAGTGCATGACCTCGAGGCCGTAGAGGCCTACGCCAGTATCGTGCGGGGCTACCCTCCCCACCAAGCCATACTCATCGCGCGGCTGTCCTATGCCGACCACCCAACGGAGGTGGAAAGCCTTGTCGCCGCGCACTATGAGGATGGTGTCGACGCTATGCCCGCTGCGGCGAACGGGGCGTGGTTCGACGTTGCGGCCACGTGGGCCACGCTCAGAGATCGCCATACCCCCGCGATCCTCGATGCCCTCGTCCACGCTGTGTAGTGACGCGTGGTCTCGGCACTAGGTCCCGGGACGGCGGGCCCCCGCTGGCGCGTCTGCCTGTAACTCATCCGCGTGCCAAGGGCCACCATCCCGCGTCCTATCGCGTACGAGTCTCCGAGGCGGTGACTGCGGACGCGGCGACCTCGAGGTATCGGTAAGTTGCCAATGTGGCTTTCACTGCTCTCCACCAGGCCCTTGGTGCACAGCCCGGACCGATTACCTCGGCTATGCTGGATGACGCCACTGCGGCCGGCATTGCGGAGACCGACCAGCTGGACTGGAAGTCCCGGCTACCGCCCGAAGGAACACTCGCACAATCAGACCTTGTCAAGGACATCGCGGCATTCGCCAACAGCGGCGGTGGCCTCGTCGTATTCGGCATCACGGAGAGGGACACCAAGGCGACGGGTCGGGTCGACGTCGGCGACGTGACAGAGTCCTATGAACGTACCTTGCGACGTGTCGCGGTGACCGGCATCCAACCACCGGTATTCGGGCTCGATATCGTGCGGGCGGGCAACGAGGGCAAACGTGCGCTGGTGGTGGTCGTGCCCCCGAGCGTCGACGCTCCTCATCTGATCTATCGCGGCAACTACTTTGGGGCCCCAGTGCGCAATCATGCCGACACGGAATGGATGCGAGAACGACAACTGGAGGCGCTCTATCGTATCCGACTCGACGAGCGGCGAAACGCTGACAGTGCCTTGTTCGATCTCTACGACGAACTCGCAGCCGGACGAGCTACTAGTGAACGCGCATGGTTGATCATCGTTGCCCAGCCAAGGCTTCCTGTAACCACGCATCACCTCGATCGGGCGGAGATGCAACAGGTCGTCTGCGACACCGAGCCTCGTGCACTGGGCTGGGCTCGGAGGAGCGCGGGGGTGCACCCGCTCGAAGCAGTCGACAGGCTCAACCCACGTCGCGGTCTCAGGCGATGGGTACTCGTCAACGAGGCGAACGGCTCCCGGTCCTGGCGAGAGGCGTGGATGGCGGTCCACGATTCCGGCGCCGTGAGTCTCGCCCAAGCCATCGGCGGCCACAGGATCAGCGGATCAGAGATGGCCACCTTGCCAGGCAACCGAGTCCGGTCGGCCCATATCGAATGCTCCGTCGTGGATGTTATGGCTCTGCTCCGGGAAGCGACCAGCGCAATGGGCGCGATGTCCGAGTACGCCGTTGTTCTTGGGATCGAGTGGGCCGGCGACGAACCGTTGGTAGTCGAGACGGTCGACGGTAGTGGCTTTCGCTTCGACGGCACTTCGATTCCTCTGGCGAGGTACACGAAGGTTCGCTCCGCGATTCGACTTGACGTCGATGAGGCGGCCTACTTGGAGCAGGTGTGCGCGCTCGCACTGGATGCCGTGAACCAGGGCGGAGTCCAGAATCTGCAGACGATGTTGCAGTCGGCTCGGTAGCCCAACGAATCGGATCACTGTATGGAAGCGTCTCGCAGAAGGATCGTCAGAGGGTGACACTGTCTTTCGGCCCAGGAATGCCGGGCCGTCCACGCGAGCACGTCCTGGAGGAGGAGTCGGCGATCGCGCTGCGCCCCTCCTTCCGGCGGAATGGACGTTGGAGACCGTCCGCCGCGACTACGGCCTCGACGCCCGCGTCGAGGTGTTCCAGGACGGCCGGGCGACCGGCTTGGCGTTCTGGGGCCCGGGCGCGCAGCGGCACTAAGCGCGAGGGAGGCTTCATCCGCCGACCGCTGCCCGAGCCTCAGGGTGCCCCGCAGGAAGGGCAGGGGCCCTTTAGTTAGCGACCGGCGCGGCCAAGGCTTCTCGTCAGCCCCAGCAGCGCGCACAGCGCTGTGGAAGTCGGTCACGCGCGCGTAGCCTGCGCCGGTGCGCATCCCGGTCTTCGTGTCCGCGCCCACCTCGCTCAGCCCTGAGCAGGAGGGTGCACGAGGCAGAATCATTAAACTACTTCATGCAAACGGCCTGGAGCCTCGTGCTTTAGGCCGGCGGGAGTATCCAACGGATTATCCGCTCAAAGAAGTTGCGGTCATCGCTAAGCATTGCTCAGGCGGCATAATCTTGGGGTTTGAGCAGTTTCGCAGTTTGACAGGAATCAGGAAGCCAGGAACGCCGGACGAGAAGCATGTCACCGAGCCGACCGCTTTTCCCACTCCTTGGAACAACCTAGAGGCGGGCATCCTCTTCGGTATGCGTCTACCTCTTTTGATCTTCAAGGAGAAATCGGTGACGGGTGGCGTGTTCGACAACGGAGTTACCGACGTGTTCGTCCACTACATGCCCCCCGCGCACCCGTCTCGGGAGCAAGCGCGAGAACTCCGAGAGGTGGTAGCCAAGTGGCAAAGCAAGGTGAGAGAGCACTACTACCGGTTTTAGCATCGCTCCTTCAAGTCGTACGATGAGGGACCAGCGGACTTGACCCCGCCCTGAGGGTGCAGCTCCGTACGACTCAGGGTTTGTGGTGCGCGAGTGCTTCGATGATGAGCGGTAGGTAACGGCGCACCTGGTCGCGATCGCTCTCCCGTTCCGCCTCCGAGAGTTGTGCGTACGGGGTCTCGATCTGCGCCGACCATCGCTTGGCGAGTTCGGCTGGGATGACCAGCGAGCCGTCGTTCTTGCGCTGGCACTGGTCGTGTAGATACTGCTGCCAGTGCGCCCAGCGTTCGTGCTCGACGGCGGCCAGGCGGTCGACGAACTCGTCGGCTTCGAGGATGGCTCTAACGTCCGGGTCTGGCGGCGTCACAACAGTCGCTTCTGCGCCAGGTGCCAGTAGTGCTGGCCGAGGGGGGTCAGCTCGCACGCCTTGCTCTCCATCGCGGCGTGCCACATGTGAGGAGCGTCAATAGGGCGGACAAGATTCACAGCTCGGTATCTCTGCAGGACCTCGAACTGAGCGTTTCGCACGGGGTCTGGTGCTGGAACCGAGGCAGGTTCCTGTCCTGTCCGCTCTGGTTCGTAGCTGGGGTCGAGCTGGATCCGCGTTGTCGCCGAGGCGAACAGAGCCGGCAGCTGCTGCAGGTCCCGGAGCTCGAGCGGAGCTTCGGCTCTGCGTAGGGAGACGAATCTCGTGACGTTGGTCTTGAAGACAGGTCGCTGTGCCCACGGCCCGAGGGACTGATCGATGTGGGCGTACACGCTGCCGGGGGTGACATCGCCGAGGAGGTTGGCGGCGGCGCCGTTCATTGCGTCGACCAGCAGGCTGGTGAAGACTCCCGCCCCGCCCGTCTCCATGGCGTACTGATCGGCGGTGGAAGCGGTCAGGATCGTCATGCCGTCGGAGATCTCGGCGACGTCCCGCTGACGCGAGGTGCTGCCGGACACACCGCTGTGGCAGCTGTCGAGGATGATGACTTTGTTTCTCGCCTTCGAGGCGTGTGCCGCCGTCATGACCTCCGAGAGCGGGAGCCCGTCGTCGCCGGATCGGCAGTCACTCGCGCATAAGAAGCCGCCGCCGGTGTCCTCGATATAGCCGTGGCCTGAGAAGTAAAACAGGGCGATGTCGGAGTCATTGGCGAACAATTCGAGCACAGCGGCCTTGAGCTCGCCTCGTGTAATGGCGGTGTCCGGGTCGGCCGCTGCGAGCAGTCGAGGCGTGCTGAAATTTACGGAGCTGTCGGCGTTGCGCTCGAGAACGTCGTGGACGCGGCGGGCGTCGTTGACCGCGCCTTGGAGAACCCCGATGTGGTCGTAGTGGTCGATGCCGACGACGAGTGCCTTTCTCATCGGGCCGCGCTCACAGTGAGTCGATGAAGTTGATGATGTTCTGGTCGGTCCAGGCGACGGTGGCCACTCCTGCCAAGCTGGTGCGGTCGTTCCTATACGCCCAGATCCCGCGAATCGGCTTGCGCTCTTCCTGGGCGCACTTGATCTCCCACTTCTGACCTGTCGAGGTCAGGGAGTTCTTGCTCACCAGGACGATCACTCCGGCCGAGCGACGGATGCGCGTGCGCACTTTGTCCTTCCAGCCGGTGTCGTAGGGCTCCTTTACCGACATGTCCACGAACTTGTACGGGGCGCGCGGGCTGAGGGTCTGGCCCTTGAGGAAGTCACGCTGACGCTCGTCCTCGATGGCGAAAGCGATGAAGATGACCTTGGTGTCTGCCACGACGTCCCCCCGGCGGATCGAAGGCCTTAACCACCGCCGCGCTGACCACGGACAGTGCCCACGCCGACGTTGGGCGACGCTCCACGGCAACATACCGGCCGGCACCGACACGAGCCGCCGTTCCGGCCCATGCGAACAGCCGATGCCGGCGCCGCCGCCGGCTGGCGCGAGTGTCCGTATGGGATCCCCTTGTGGTGATCACCTGACCGGCATACTCGGCGCTTCGTACGGCTTGGAAGGTCCCCGGACGCCCATCCACACAGTCCTGGTCGCTCTCCACAACCGGCCCCAATCCGGCTGGGACGGGTCGGGGGAAGGGTGGGCCGCAGGCCCATCCCGAAGGGACGCGAAAGCGCCCTTCCGGCGACCCGGCGCAGCCGGCACCCTCGACCGGCTGTGGAGCGGCGTCGTCGCCCTCAACATGATCGAGATGGGGCACGGGTCATCCGCCAGAGTCCGCAGCCAGTCCGCAGCCAGTCCGCAAATCAGCCGATGTCAGCCGTTACTTGTCAGTAGCGTCAAACTGTGAATCCGCAGTTCAGCGGCCACGTTCGTCGAGTTCCACGGGCAGCCCGATGCCGGCTTACCGTTCCCGGCGTACAGGCCGACTCGTCCGTCGTCCCCCGCTCAGCGAGGGGCGGCCAGCACGCAGAACTCGTTGCCGTCGGGGTCGGTCATCGCCACCGCGCCCTCGCACCCGTCGTCGGCGGCGCGTGTCGCCCCGAGCGAGGTCAGCCGATCGACCTCCGCCTGCCGGCTCCCACCGGTCGGCGGGGCGACGTCGAGGTGCCACCGGTTCCTCCCCGTCCTCGGCGCGACCGGCGGGCCGCCCCAGGTGAGCTTGGGCCCGCCGTGCGGTGACCGGATCGCGGTCTCCTCGTCCTGGTCCCAGACGAGCGGCCAACCGAGCGCGTCCCGCCAGAAGTAGCCGACCGCCTGGGTGCCGTCGCCGGCGAGCGCGCCGACGAAGCCGCAGTCGGCGAGGAACCGGTTGCCCGGGCCGATCACGCAGAACTCGTTGCCCTCCGGATCGGCCAGCACCACGTGGCCCTCCTCGGGACGCTGCCCGACGTCGATGTGCCGGCCGCCGAGCTCCAGGGCGCGGGCGACCGTCCGCCGCTGGTCATCGAGGGACGTGCTCGTCAGGTCGGGGTGCACCCGGTTCGGTGCGGTCTTCGGCCGGTCGGTGGGCAGGAACCGGAGGCGGAACCCCGTGTCGTCCGTGGGCTCCAGCGTCACGCCGTCGTCGGCCACCGCCCAGCCGAGCAGGCCGCTCCAGAAGCCCGCGAGCCGGGCGGGGTCGAGCGCGTCCACGCCGAGCGCGACGAGGTGGAGGGGCACGCGGGCCACGCTAGGCAGTCGGCGGAAGGGGTGGCAACGCAGTTCATCTAGCGTGACCGCGTGCTGCGCTCCCCGTTCCGCCGGCCGCGGCGTGTGCTGGTCCTCGGCGGTGCCCGCTCGGGCAAGTCGTCCTACGCCGAGCAGATGCTCCACCGGGAGCCCTCGGTCGAGTACGTCGCCTGCGGTCTGGTGCCGAGCGGGGACGACGCCGAGTGGGCCGAGCGGGTCGCCCTGCACCGCGCCCGCCGTCCGCCGTCGTGGACGACGACCGAGACCACCGACCTGGTGACCGTGCTCGGCCGGACCGGCCCGCCGGTGCTCGTCGACTGCCTGACCACCTGGCTGGCGCAGGTGATGGACGGCTGCGGGGTGTGGGCCGAGGAGGCGGGCGCCGACGAACGGCTCGCCGTCGAGGTGGACCGGGCCGTCGAGGCCTGGCGGACCACCCGGCGCCGGGTGGTCGGCGTCAGCAACGAGGTGGGGTCGGGGGTCGTGCCGGCCACGCCGTCGGGCCGCCGGTTCCGCGACGAGCTCGGCGTGCTCAACGCGCGCGTCGCCGCGGCGTCCGACCGCGTCTGGCTGGTGACCGCCGGGTTGCCGCAGCGGCTGCGCTAGCCGGTGAAGCGGACGACGCCCCCCTCGGTCGCGCTGCGGCGGGCGGCGTCCAGCACGGTCATCGAGGCGATGGCGTCGCGGGGCTCGACCGGCACCGGCCCCAGGCCGCGGACCGCCCGGGCGAACGCCGGGTAGAAGGTGCTCCAGGCGCCGTTCTCCGTCGGCACGACCTCGCCGTCGTCCCCCCGGTGGACCCGGCCCCACCGCACCGACGGCTCGGCGCCCCAGGCGGGGCCCAGCGACGCCGGGGTGTGACCGGCGAGGAGCTGGTCCTCCTGGCAGTCCATCAGCGTGCCGTTGACGTAGCTCGCCTCGGTGCCGGTCACCCGGAACCGCGGCCCCGGCGCCCCCTGGCTCCAGCTGCCCCACAGGTGCGAGCGGGCGCCGCTGGTGTGGGTGAGCGCGACGAAGACGTCGTCGTCCAGACCGTTCTCGCGCTGCCGCCACTCGGCGTAGACGGCCGCCACCGGACCCATCAGCACGAGGGCCTGGTCGACGAGGTGGCTGCCGAAGTCGAGCAGGGTCCCGCCGCCGGACGCGCCGGGGCCGGCGTCGGGGGCCAGCCGCTCGAAGCGGGACTCGAAGCGCACGACCTCGCCCAGCACCCCGTCGTCCACGAGCCGGCGCACGGTCAGGAAGTCGGAGTCCCACCGCCGGTTCTGGTACGGCGACAGGGGCAGGCCGCGGCTCTCGGCCAGCTCGACCGAGCGGGTGGCGGCAGCCGCGTCCAGGGCGAAGGGCTTGTCGCACACGACCGCCAGCCCCAGCTCGAGGGCCCGGTCGGTGAGCTCGCTGTGCGTCGCGGCCGGCGTCGAGATGGCCACGGCCTCCGCGCCGGCGGCCACCAGCTCGTCCAGCGAGCCGAAGGTGGCCCGACCGGGCGAGTCCCGCTCGACCAGCGCCCGCCGCTCGGCCGACGACGTCACGACCCCGAGGAGGTCGATCTCCGGCGCCGCGCCGAGCAGCGGCGCGTGGAAGTACCGGCCGCCGAAGCCGTAGCCGACGAGGCCGAAGCGCACGGGGGAGGTCGGGGGCGCGTCACTGGTCACCGGGCGATTCTGCCCGGGGCGGTCAGGCGTCGTGGACCAGCGTCCTGATCTGCCCCGCCATCTCCGGGCCCACCTCGACGCCGTGGGCCTCCTCGGCGTGCGGACCGGCCTGCGCCATCACCTCGTCGACCGTCTCGCCGCGGACGACGGCGTCGCAGTCGAACCCGGCGTCACGGCACCGGAGCTCCTTCATGGCTGGCCTCCTCGGGCCGAGTGGGGACAGGACACCCCCGTGCGGACCAGGGTGGACCTCCCGGGGGCGCCGGACCAGACCTTCGGTGCCGGGACCGGAAATGGGACGTCCGCACCATGTGCGCGCCGGGGGCCGCGGGTCAGCATCGGCAACGCCCTGACCCCGCATCCCGAGGACGAGCCCATGACCACGCTCGACGCCAGCCCCGGGCCGGCCCCTGTCGTCGCCGCGCCGCCGTTCTCCCGCGCCCTGCGGATCGTGGCCGGCTTCAGCCTGGTTCTCGCCGCGGTCCTGAACGGGCTGTCCCAGGTCGTCGGCACGCTGCTCGCAGGCGACCTCTCCTTCAGCGAGCAGATCGCCTGGGGCGCCGACCACCCCGTGGCGCACGGCGTCGAGCAGACCGCGCTGGTGGTCAGCTCGTGCGTCATGCTGCCGGGGCTGCTCGGCGTGGCGCACGTGTGCCGCTTCCGCGCGCCGGTGCTGACCGCGATCGCCGCACCCCTGCTGGTCTGGGGCATGTGGGGCTTCGGCAACGTGCTCGCGATGGGGTACGCGGCGGGCACGGTCGCGCCCTCGGTGCTGGGCGTCGACCAGGCCGTGCGGCTCAACGACGGCCTGAGCGGCCACGCGGGCAGCATCGCCACCGCGCTCGTGCCGCACCTGATCGGCAGCTTCCTCGGCGTCCTGCTGCTCAGCGTGGCGGCCTGGCGGTCCGGCGCCTTCCCGCGCGCGGCCGCCGCCCTGCTCGGCGCATTCGTGGTCTGGGACTTCGCCCTGCCGCCGCTCGGCCCGGTCGACGCGCACGTCCTGCTGCTCGCGGCGTGGACCTGGATGGGTGCGCACCTGCTGCGCATGCCCGACGCCGTCTGGCGCGGCGCCCCGGCGACGACGGACTGACGCCGACAGGCCTGGTCCATCGGCCCCGCGTCCCCATACTCCGACCATGGTGCCGACCGTCCGCAGCGCCGGGCGCCCGACCGCGGTGGTCGTGTGGTCCACCGCGGCGGTCGCGACGGCGGCAGCCGGGGAGGCCGCCTGGCTCGGGCTCGCGGACGCCGGCGGGGGCGGCCCGGTCAAACCGCTGGCCATGACGGCGATCTGGCTGGTTCCGGGCGTGGTGGTCACCTTGGCGCGGCCGCGGATCGCGCTCGGCTGGCTGGCCCTCGGGGAGGCGCTGCTGTTCGCCGCGTCGGCGTGGGGCGACGCCTGGGTCCGCTCCGGCACCCGCAGCGGAGCCGACGTCGCGTGGGCGGCCTGGCTGACCGACCGGTTCTCCGCGTTCCTCGCCGTCGGGATCTGGCTCGTGCTCGTGCTGCTGCCCGACGGCCGGCTGCCCTCGCGTCGGTGGCGTCCCGTGGTCGCCGGCGTCGTCGGCATCCAGTGCCTGGCGCTGACCGCCTTCGCGACGGTGCGGGGGCCGGCGGCCGTGCCCGGCTCGACGCTTCCCGCGTACGCCCGGGAGCCGGCCAACCCGCTCGGCGTCCTGCCGACGGAGGTCGGACGGTGGCTGGAGGGCATGGACGCCGTCCTGTTGCAGCTCCCGCTGCTGATCTGCCTGGTGGCGTACGTCGTGCGGCTCCGCCGCGCCGGTCCGGAGGAACGCGTACGGGTGGTGGCCGTCCTGCTCGCCGCCGCCACCTGTGTCCTGCTCGTGGTGCTCGGGCACGCCTGGTGGCCGCAGGCAGGCGAGGTGCTCGACGTCGCGGCCGCCGCGCTGCTCGCCGTCCAGCTCACCGTCACGGTGCTGGGCGCACGGCCGCACGCCGCCGTCGTCGCCGTCCGGCAGGGCTTCGTCTACACCGTCCTGACGGCGGTCGTCGGCGGCCTCGCCGTCCTGGCGGTGTCGGCGCTGGAGCGGCTGGAGGCGGATCAGCCCACCTTCGGCATCGCCGTGATCGCCGGCGCGACGGCGCTGGCCGTCCACCCGCTGCGCGTCCGCCTCGCCCGACTGGTCGACCGGCTGCTCTTCGGCGACGTGCACGACCCGTACCGGGCCCTCCAGCGCCTGGCCGAGCACACCCACCGGGCGCCGACGGTCGACGCCGTCCTCGCGGGCCTGGCCGCGACGGCCGCCGCTTCCCTGCGGATGCCGTGGAGCTCCGCCGAGAGCGGCGGGCACCACGGTTCGTGGGGGGAGCGGCCGGCGGGAGCGGTCGAGACGAGCACCGGGCTGGTGTCCGGCGCGACGCCGATCGGCACGCTGCGGGTGGGGGGCCGGCGGCTGCGCGCGGAGGAGGAGCGGCTGCTCGCCGACCTCGGCCGGCACGGCGGGGTCGCGGTCCAGGCCGCGCTGCTCAGCGGGGCGATCCAGGCCGGGCGCCAGCGCGTCGTCGTCGCCCGCGAGGAGGAGCGCCGGCGATTGCGCCGCGACCTGCACGACGAGGTGGGGGCGACGCTGGCCGGGCTGACGATGCAGCTGGGGACGGTCCGCGCCCTCGTGCACGAGGACGCCGACGCGGCCGACGGGCGGCTGCTCCGCCTGCAGGACGCCGCGCGCGACGCGCTCGACACGGTCCGCCGGGTGTCGCACGGCCTCCGCCCGCCGGCGCTCGACGAGCTGGGCCTGGCCGGGGCGCTGCGTCAGCTGGCGGAGTCGCTGGGGCTGGCGGCCCGCTTCCCGGAGGACGACCCGCCCCGACTGCCGGCCGCCGTCGAGGTGGCCGGCTACCTGATCGGCGCCGAGGCGCTGCACAACGTGGCCCGGCACGCCGGGACGACCGGCGCCGAGGTGGTGCTCGCGGTGGAGGACGACGAGCTGGTCGTCCGCGTGTGCGACGACGGTGCCGGCCTCGACGGGACCCGGCCGGGCGGCGTGGGCCTGCAGGCGATGCGGGAGCGGGCCGACGAGCTCGGCGGCTCCCTGCAGGTGCTCTCCGGACCGGGTCGAGGCACGACCGTCATCGCGCGGCTGCCGACCGGCGTGGCCGCGAGCGAGGTCGCCCGATGAGCCGACCCCTCCGGGTGCTCGTGGCGGACGACCACCCGATGTTCCGCGAGGGGCTGCGCTTCATCCTGGGCCGGGAACCGGACCTCCTGGTCGTGGGCGAGGCCGACACCGGCGTCCACGCGCTCCGGCTGGTCGGCGAGCTGGACCCCGACGTCGTGGTCATGGACCTCGCCATGCCCGGCCTCGACGGGCTCGCCGCCACCCGGCGGCTGGCCGAGCAGGGGGCGCGCGTGCGGGTGCTGGTCCTCACCATGTCCGAGGACGACGAGAGCGTGTTCGCCGCCGTCCGCGCGGGTGCCGGTGGGTACCTGGTGAAGGGTGCCGATCCGGAGCAGGTGGTGAGCGCGGTCCGGGCGGTGGCACGCGGGCATGCGGTGTTCGGCCCGCACCTGGCCGGGCGGATGCTGTCGTTCTTCGCCCACCCGCCCGCCCGGACGCCCCAGGAGGTGCCGGGGCTCTCCGCGCGAGAGCGGGAGGTGCTGACCCTGCTGGCCGAGGGGCTCTCCAACGCCGAGATCGGCCGGGTGCTGTTCATCTCGCCGATCACCGTCCGCAACCACGTGAGCAGCATCTTCGCCAAGCTGCAGGTGTCGAACCGGCGCCAGGCGATGCTGCGTGTCCGGGCGCACGGGGAGGCGCCGCGAGGCTGAGAGCCGGGTCCTGGGCTGGACAGTGTGCTGCAACCGTGGTTGCATCGCGCCTGTGGGCGCGGGGGAGTGGGTGATGCTGAGCTACCGGCTGCCCCGCGAGCCTTCCGGGCCCCGCACCACCCTGTGGCGGCGGCTCAAGCGGCTGGGCGTCGTCCAGCTCGCCGACGGGCTGGTGGCGCTGCCGGCCGACGCCCGCACCCGCGAGCAGCTGGAGTGGTTGGGCGAGGACGTCCTGGGGGCGAACGGCACCGCGGGCGTGTGGCTGGCCCGACCCACGAGCGAGACCCAGGAGCGCGAGCTCGTCCGGTCGCTGGCCGCCGCCCGCGCCGCCGAGTACCTCGACCTGGCCGCGCAGTGCCGCGCCGCCCGCGACACCGGACCCGCCGAGGCGGCACGTGCCCTGCGCAGGCTGCGCACCGAGTGGCGGGCCATCGGCCGGCGCGACTTCTTCCCCCCGCCCGAGCGCGAGCAGGCCGCCGCCGCCCTCCGCGAACTGGAGAGCGCCACCCGGACGGAGCCGGCACGATGAGGTGGGCGACCCGGGCCGGCATCCACATCGACCGCGCCGCCTGCGCCTGGCTCATCCTCCGGTTCATCGACCCGGCGGCGGAGTTCGTCTTCGTCGACGACGTCGCGCGCGTGCCGGACGACGCCACGCCGTTCGACATGCGCGGGGTGGAGCTCGGCCACGTCGGCGGCGACTGCAGCTTCGAGACGATCCTCCGCCGCTACGAGCTGACCGACCCGGTGCTCTGGCGGATCGCCGAGATCGTGCACGTGGCCGACCTGGACGACGACCGCTTCGACGCACCCGAGGCGCCGGGTCTCGACGTCCTGCTGCGCGGCCTGTCGATGACCGGCGACGACGAACACACCCTCGCCGTCTCCGGGCCCCTGTTCGACGCGCTCTACGAGTACCACCGCCGCCGCACCCTGCTCGGCCGTGAGCCGGCCTGACCCGGGAGACCCCGTGACCGCCTCCACCGCGCCGGACACGGGGATCCCGTTCCGCGCCGCCGTCCGCACCTGGTTCGGCATCTCGCTGCAGACCTTCGGCGGCCCGGCCGGCCAGATCGCCGTCATGCAGCGGACGCTGGTCGACGACAAGCGCTGGATCGGCCAGCGCCGGTTCCTGCACGCCATGAACTACTGCATGCTGCTGCCCGGCCCCGAGGCCCAGCAGCTGGCCACCTACGTGGGCTGGCTGCTGCACGGCACGCGGGGCGGTCTGGTCGCCGGCGGGCTGTTCGTGCTGCCGGGGGTGGTGGCGCTGCTGGTCCTGTCGGCCGTCTACGTGGCCTTCGGGACGACGACCGCCGTCCTCGCGCTGTTCGCCGGCCTCGCCCCGGCGGTGCTGGCCATCGTCGCCCAGGCGGTGGTGCGCGTCGGCAGGCGCGCGCTGACCAGCCCGGCCCTGGTGGCCATCGCGGTCGTCGCGTTCCTCGCACTGACCCTGTTCGCGGTCCCGTTCCCCGTGGTGGTGCTGGCCGCCGGCCTGGTCGGGTGGGTGCTCGCCCGCCGCCGGCCGTCGTCGGTCGCCGAGAAGCCGGAGGCCCCCGACCGGGGACCGGCACCCGTCGTCCCTGACGACGTGCTGCACACCGAGCGGCCCTCCACCCGCCGGACGCTGCGGGTGCTGGCCGTCGGGCTGCTCGTGTGGGGCGTGCCGGTGGCGGCCTTCGCGCTGCTCACCGGCACCGACAGCGTCTTCACCGAGCAGGGCGTGTTCTTCTCCGGGGCGGCCGTCGTCACGTTCGGGGGCGCCTACGCGGTGCTGGCGTACGTCGCCCAGCAGGCGGTGCAGGTCTACGGCTGGCTGGCGCCGGGGGAGATGGTGCGCGGCCTCGCCCTGGCCGAGACCACCCCGGGGCCGCTGATCATGGTGGTGCAGTTCGTCGCCTTCCTGGGCGCCTACCGGGCGCCGGGGGAGCTGGACCCGTGGGTGGCGGCGGTGGTGGCCTCGCTGCTGGTCACCTGGGTGACCTTCGTGCCCAGCTTCCTCTTCGTGCTCCTCGGCGCCCCCTACATGGAGCGGCTGCGGGGCAACCGGTCGCTGTCGGCGGCGCTCACCGGCATCACCGCGGCGGTGGTGGGGGTGATCGCCAACCTCGGGGTCTACTTCGCCGTCCACACGCTCTTCCGCGAGAGCACTGCCGTCGACCGCTTCGGGCTGGCGCTCCAGCTGCCCGACCCCGGCACCCTGCGGCCGGTGGCCCTGGCGATCGCCGTCGTCGCCGGCGTCCTCCTGTTCGCCGTCAGGTGGTCGGTGCTGCGCACGCTCGGCGTCTGCGCCCTCCTGGGTCTCGCGGCCGGCCTCGCCGGCCTCCCGGTCACCTGACCTCCCCGGCACCGGCACGGCGCTGTGCGAAGGTGACCGGCGTGGTCGCCGTCCTTCCCCGCACGCCGTGACGGCGGCGCTCGTCGCGGGGTGCGGGCTGCTCGGCCTCGTGGTCGGTGCGCTGGTCAACCGCGCCGCCGGCCGGTTCCCCTGGACGGGGCCCTCCGAGGGCCGTGCCGCGATCCGTCGTCCGGTCGTGGAGGTCGGGACGGCGGTGCTGTTCGGGCTGACCGCGGGGCGGTTCGTCGCGTCGTGGGAGCTGCCGGCGTTCCTCGTCCTCGCCGCGGTCGGGGTGCTCCTGGCCGTCATCGACCTGCAGCACCGGCTGCTGCCGAACCGGGTGGTGCTGCCGGCGCTCGGCGTCGGGGCCGGGCTGCTGGCGCTCGCCGCCGCGGTCGAGGGGTCGTGGCGCCCCCTGCTGTCGGCGGGCGTGGGGGCCGTGGCGCTGTTCGCCGTCTTCCTGGTTCTCGCACTGATCTCCCCGCGCAGCCTGGGCATGGGTGACGTGAAGCTCGCCGCGCTGCTGGGGCTGTACCTGGGCTGGCTGGGGGCCGGGGTCGTCGTCGTCGGCGCGGCCGCGGGCTTCGTCGTCCAGGCGGTGCTGGCGCTCGGCCTGCTGGCCACACGACGGGTCGGCCTGAAGGGCGAGCTTCCCTTCGGCCCCGCGATGCTGATCGGCGCGGGCTTGGCGATCGGCTGGAGCGACGTCCTGCTGGCGTAATCTGATTACTCAGCGCAACTGTCCTGGTACTCCATACACCCGTTCGGTGGACTGTCGTCCGCCGATGGGCTGACAGAGCCTCAAGTCGGCCGCTTCCCACCCCGACACCTCCCCGGAGCCGCACGGCCGGATCACCCCCGTTCCGGACCAGACGGCAGACACCCTGTGGGAGTTCATGTGCTGAACGCGTACGCCACCCTGGCCACCCTGGTCTCCTTCGCCCAGGACCGCCTCGAGCGGGACGAGAAGGGCGCGACCGCCGTCGAGTACGGCCTGATGGTCGGCCTGATCGCCGTCGTCATCATCGCCGCGGTGACCCTCCTGGGCACCGACCTCAAGGCTCTCTTCGAGAGCATCACGGCCAAGATCTGAGCCCGGCTGCGGCTGACGGCGCAGCGGCCCCATCCCGGGCCGCTGCGCCGTTGCCCTGTCTGCAAGCGACATCCCATTCCCTGCACCGCCGGACGGAGGTGAGCACGTGAAGGACCGGATCCGCGAGGAGCGGGGCGCCACCGCGGTGGAGTTCGCCCTGATCGTCCCGCTGCTCATCGTGCTGGTCATCGGCATCGCCGAGTTCGGCCGCGCGTTCCAGGTCCAGGGGACCCTGTCGGCCGCGGCGCGCGAGGGCGTACGGCTGATGGCACTGCAGAACGACCCGGCCGCGGCACGGGCGGCGGTCCGCAACGCCGCGGCGTCGCTCAACCCCGCGATCACCGATGCCCAGATCAGCATCACCCCGGCCAGCTGCCCGACGCTCAACGCCGGCAGCACGTCCGTGCGCCTGACGATCGACTACCCGATGCCGTACCTGACCGGTTTCTTCGGCTCCGGACTCGAGCTGACCGGGACGGGGGTCATGCGATGCAACGGCTGACCGCTCGCCTCCGGCACCGGATCGAGGGCGAGCGCGGGGCCACCGCTGTTGTCTTCGCCCTGCTGCTCGTCCCGATGCTCGGCTTCGCCGCCATCGCCGTCGACGTCGGCGCGCTGTACGCGGAAAAGGCTCGCCTGCAGGTGGCCGCGGACGCGGCAGCGATCGCCGTCGCGCAGGACTGCTCGCGCGGCAACTGCGGCGACATGCTCGCCACCGCCCAGGCCCTCATCACGGCCAACGACGGCGAGGGCTCGGCCGCCTATCCGGTGCTCAGCAGCGACCCGCTGAGCGTCACGGTCACCGGCAGCACGCCGCAGGAGCACTGGTTCGCGCCGGTCCTGGGGCACGAGTCGACGGCGGTCACCGCCACGGCGACCGTGGGCTGGGGCGCCCCGAGTCGGGGCACCGCCGTCCTCCCGCTGATCTTCTCGTGGTGCTCGTTCTCGGCCCAGACCGCCGGCGGGCTCCCGTCGTCGACGACGGCCCGGACGATCTTCTTCAGCAAGTCCGACGACACCAGCACGTGCTTCGGGCCGTCCGGCAACGAGGTCCCCGGTGGCTTCGGCTTCGTGCAGCCCGACTCCGGCACCTGCCACGCCACGCACTCCATCGAGCAGAAACTCGCCTCCGACACCGGCGTCTCGATGCCCAACGGCTGCTCGGACGCCGACTTCGACAAGTGGCTCGGGCAGACCGTGCTGCTTCCGCTCTTCGACGCGTCCGGCGGTACGGGCACCGGCGCCTGGTACCGGGTGTACGGCTACGCCGCCTTCCACCTCACCGGCTACGCGTTCAACGGCTCCACCAACAGCGGCAAGGACGTGTGCGGGCCGAAGACGCCCAGCAGCGTCCGCTGCGTGACCGGCTACTACACCCGCTTCGTCGAGTTGTCCGACGCCTGGGACTACAGCCCGGACGCCCCGCAGCTGGGTTCCTCGATCCTCCGACTGATCCGATAGGGGCCTCTCTCGTGAGACGTCGATTCCTCGCCGCCGTCGCGGCGCTCGTCCTCCTCGTCGCCGGCACGGTGGTCCTCCTGGCCTACGTGCGGGGCGCCGACGCGCGTGCCTTCGCCGGTGCCGAGCCGGTCGAGGTGCTGGTGGTGGCCGAGGCCGTCCCCGAGGGCACCCCGGGCTCCGGCCTGGCGCCCTTCGTCACGACCGAGATCCTCCCGGCCAAGGCCGCGCTCGAGGGGCGGGTCACCGACCTGGACTCCCTCGAGGGCACAGTCGCCGGGGTCGAGCTGCAGGTCGGCGAGCAGCTGCTGCGGAGCCGCTTCGTCGATGCCGACGAGGTCCGCGTCCCGGGCACGGTCGAGGTGCCCGAGGGACTCCAGGAGATCAGCGTGCTGCTGGAGCCGCAGCGTGTCGTCGGGACCCGGCTGTCGGCGGGCGACACCGCCGGCGTCTACCTGTCGCAGGTCCTGCCGGACGGCACCGGCCAGACCTCCGCCGTCCTGCACTCCGTCCTGGTCACCCAGGTCCAGGGTGCGCCGGCGCCGCCGGCCGAGGGCGAGCCCGGCACGGAGACGGCGGCCGCGGGGGCCCCGGCCACCGCCCTGCTGGTCACCCTCGCGGTCACCGCGCGCGACGCCGAGACCATCGTCTACGGCATGGAGCACGGGACGCTCTGGCTGTCCCTCGAGACGCCCGGCGACCAGACGGGCGGCACGCGCGTCCTGGATCCCGGCACCATCTACCTGGGGGTTCCCCGATGAGTCGCGTCGTACTGGCCGGAGCCGGCGAAGAGCTGATCCTCCGCGTCAAGGAGGCCACCGGCGGGGACGTCCACGTCCTGCCGCCGGGACGGCTGCCCGGCGACCCGGCCCGGCTGTTCGAGCAGCTCGTCGACGGTGAACTGCCCGACGTGCTGCTCGTGGGCCCGTACGCCCCCGCGCCCGAGGTGCTCACGCTGGCCGCGCGCCTGGACGTGCAGAGCCCCGGCATCGCGGTCGTCCTCATGGCCGACCCGTCGCCGGAGATGTGGCAGGCGGCGATGCGCGCCGGCATCCGTGACCTGCTGGCACCGGACTCCGACGTGGCCGAGATCCAGACCGCCGTCGAGCGCGCGGGGGCGGCGGCGGCCGGCCGGCGGCGCGTGCTGCGCCCGGCCGGCGAGACCGAGCGCTACGCGGGCCGGGTCATCACCGTCGCCTCGCCGAAGGGCGGCGTCGGCAAGACCACCGTCTCCACCAACCTGGCGATCGGGCTGACCGCGGCCGCGCCGCAGTCGACCGTACTGGTCGACCTCGACGTCCAGTTCGGCGACGTCGCCTCGGCGCTGGGCCTGGCTCCGGAGTACGCCCTGCCCGACGCCGTCCGCGGCCCGGCCAGCGAGGACACCATGGTGCTGAAGACGTTCCTCACCCAGCACCCGAGCGGTCTCTACGCCGTCTGCGGCGCGGAGAACCCGGCCGACGGCGACACGGTCAGCGGTGAGGACGTCACCCGGCTGCTGGCCTCGCTCGCCCGCGAGTTCCGCTACGTCGTCGTCGACACCGCGCCGGGCCTGTCGGAGCAGACGCTGGCCGCTCTCGACCGGGCCTCCGACGTCGTGATGCTGACCAGCATGGACGTCCCCGGCGTCCGCGGGCTGCGCAAGGAGCTCGACGTGCTCCGCGAGCTGGCCATGATCCCCGCCGGCCGGCACGTCGTCATGAACTTCGCCGACCCGAAGGGCGGCCTGAGCGTCCGCGACGTGGAGCTCGCCATCGGCACCGGCGTCGACGTCGTGCTGCCGCGCGCCTCGTCCGTGCCCGCCTCGACCAACCAGGGCGTGCCCCTGCTGCAGCACGGCCGGCGCCGCGACCCCATGGTCAAGGAGCTGCGCCGGCTGGTGTCCCGGTTCTCCGCCACCCCCCTCAAGGCAGCGCGGGGGCGGGCCAAGCACCGGGCGGCGTCGTGAACCTCGCCGAGCGGCTCGCCGCTGCCCAGGGGCAGCCCGCGCCGGCGGCCCCGGTCGTCCCGGCGCCGCAGGCCGCCGTGCCCGCACCGCGGCCGGCCGCCGCGGCGCCTGCTCCGCCGACCGACGCGCTCGCCCGCCTCAAGGACCGCGTCGGCAAGGCGCTGTTCGAGCGCATGGGCAGCCGGATGAACGACCCCAGCCTCAGCGAGGACCAGCTGCGCACGATCGTGCTCGGCGAGCTCGACGAGGTCGTCGAGGAGGAGAACGTCCCGCTCAGCACGGAGGAGCGGCAGCGGCTCACCGCTGAGCTGGCCGACGACGTGCTCGGCTACGGCCCGCTGCAGCGGCTGCTCGACGACCCCGCGGTCAGCGAGATCATGGTCAACGGGCCGGAGGCGATCTACGTCGAGCGCAACGGCAAGCTCGAGCGCACCGCCACCCGCTTCACCTCCGAGGAGCACCTGCGCCGGGTGATCGACCGCATCGTCTCTCGCGTGGGACGGCGGATCGACGAGTCCTCGCCGCTGGTCGACGCGCGGCTGGCCGACGGCTCGCGCGTCAACGCGATCATCCCGCCGCTGGCGTTCAGCGGGTCGACCCTCACCATCCGCAAGTTCTCCAAGGACCCGTTCACCGTCGAGGACCTCATCAGCTTCGGCACGCTCTCCCCGGAGATGGCCGAGCTGCTCAACGCCTGCGTCGACGCGCGGCTCAACGTCATCGTCTCCGGCGGCACCGGCACCGGGAAGACGACGCTGCTCAACGTGCTCTCCTCCTTCATCCCGGAGGGCGAGCGGATCGTGACCATCGAGGACGCCGTCGAGCTGCAGCTGCAGCAGGAGCACGTGGTGCGGCTGGAGTCGCGCCCGCCGAACATCGAGGGCAAGGGTGCGATCACCATCCGCGACCTGGTGCGGAACTCGCTGCGCATGCGGCCCGACCGGATCGTGGTCGGGGAGTGCCGTGGCGGCGAGTCCCTGGACATGCTGCAGGCCATGAACACCGGCCACGACGGCTCGCTGTCCACCGTGCACGCCAACTCCCCGCGCGACGCCATCGCCCGGCTCGAGACGCTGGTGCTCATGGCCGGCATGGACCTGCCGCTGCGCGCCATCCGCGAGCAGATCGCGTCCGCGGTCGACGTCGTCGTCCAGCTCACCCGCCTGCGCGACGGCACCCGCCGCGTCACGCACGTGACCGAGGTGCAGGGCATGGAGGGAGAGACGGTCACCCTCCAGGACGCCTTCCTCTTCGACTACTCCGCCGGCGTCGACGCGCACGGCAAGTTCCTCGGCAAGCCGGTGCCCACCGGCGTGCGGCCGCGGTTCACCGACAAGTTCGACGACCTGGGCATCAAGCTCTCCCCGCGGGTCTTCGGCGTCGCCGAGCCGACCGGCGCCCGGGGGTGGTGAGCATGTCCCCGGTGCTGCTGCTCCTCGGCGTGACGGCGGTGGCCGTCGCGCTGCTGCTGCTCGCGCTGGTCGTCCTCCCGGGTGGCCCGGCGCGGGTCTCGCTGGACCGGCTGGACCCGTCGATGGCTCCTGCCGCCCCCGCGTCGGCGCTCGCCGGGGCCGGCGCGGCGGCCGGGGCGGCGGTGGAGAAGGTGCTGGTCAGGCGCGGTCGGCTGGCCGCGGGGGCGGCGGCGCTGGAGCGGGCCGGCATGTCGACGCCGCTGCCGAACTTCGTTCTCTCCGTCGGGCTGACCGCGGTCGTCGCCGGCCTCGTGGGTGCGGTGCTGGGGGGCGTCCTGCTCGGCCTGCTGGTCGTCCTCGTCGTGCCGTTCGGCGCCAAGCTCCTCGTGGGTTTCAAGGCCTCGCGGCGTCAGGCCGCTTTCGCCGACCAGCTCGACGACTCCCTGCAGCTCATGGCGGGCAGCCTGCGCGCCGGGCACAGCCTGCTGCGCGCCGTCGACTCCGTCGCGCAGGAGGCCGATGCCCCGACGTCCGAGGAGTTCTCGCGGATCATCAACGAGACCCGCGTCGGGCGGGACCTCAACGATGCCCTCGACGAGGTCGCCGCGCGCATGGGCAGCGACGACTTCACCTGGGTCGCCCAGGCCATCGCCATCCACCGCGAGGTCGGCGGCAACCTGGCCGAGGTGCTCGACGCCGTGGGGCACACGATCCGGGAGCGCAACGCGATCCGTCGGCAGGTCCAGGCCCTGTCGGCCGAGGGCAAGCTGTCGGCCATCGTGCTCATGGCCCTGCCGTTCGGCGTCTTCGGCTTCATCTCCATGACCAACGGTGCCTATCTCGCCAAGTTCACCCAGAGCGTGACCGGCTACGCCATGCTGGGGGCCGCCTGCGTCATGCTGCTGATCGGCGCGTTCTGGCTCAAGAAGACCGTGCGGATCACCTTCTGATGACCACCGTTCCCGCCGCCGTCGTGGCCGCCGCCGTGGCCGTCGCCCTCGCCGTCCCGGTGCTGGGCTGGTCGCTGTTCGCCCGACCGGACGCGGCGACGCTGCAGGCACGCGACAACCTCGTCCGCGGCATGCAGCCCACCGACCCCGCCGGCAGGACGGAGCGGTCGGGGCCCGGGCTGCTCGCCCGCCTCGCCCAGGGGCTCACCCCGGGCGGCACGGTGGCCCGCCTCAACCGGCTCGCCGGGCGGGCCGGTCGCCCGGCGGCCTGGCCGGTTCCCCGGCTGGTCGCCGCGAAGCTCGTCCTCGGGCTGGTCGCCGCCGCCCTGAGCCTCCTCGTGGTCACTGCTGGCCCCACTCCGCTGACGGTCCTCATGGCGGTCGGCGCCACGCTGGTCGCCTACTTCTTGCCCGAGTTGCTGCTGCACAGCCGCGGTGAGGAGCGCCAGGAGGCGATCGCGCTCGAACTGCCCGACACGCTCGACCAGATGACCATCGCGGTCGAGGCCGGGCTCGGCTTCGAGGCGGCCATGGCGCGTGCCGGGGCGAACGGGAAGGGACCGCTGGCCGAGGAACTGGTCCGCAGCCTGCAGGACATCGCCGTCGGCCAGCCGCGACGCGACGCCTACCTCGCCCTGGCCGATCGGACCGGCGTGCAGGACCTGCGCCGCTTCATCCGCGCCGTCGTGCAGGCCGACCAGTACGGCGTCTCGATCGCCGACGTGCTGCGCACCCAGGCCCAGGAGATGCGGCTCAAGCGGCGTCAGCGCGCCGAGGAGAAGGCCATGCAGATCCCGGTGAAGGTGATCTTCCCGCTGATCCTCTGCATCCTGCCGACGCTGTTCATCGTGCTGCTCGGCCCCGCCGTCATGGACATCGCCGACGCCTTCAGCGAGTGAGCCGGATGCTCCGGGCCGCGGTGCGGCCCGGAGCATCGTCAGGTCACCTCGGCTGGGCGGGGTTGGTGGGGTCGCCCTGGGACGGCGGGTTGACCGGCGGGCCGGACGTCGCCTCGGACGCCTTCGAGCCGCCGGTCGCCGGGGCGGGTGCGTCCGCGCCCACCGCTGCCGGGTCGCCCCCGGAGGGCTGTGCGCCGTCGGTCAGGCCGGAGAGGCGGTGCTCCATGGCCGACACCACCTGGATGCGGTTGGCGTGCGACTTCTCGTACGCCAGCAGCGTCGTCAGGTCCTCCGATCCCAGCGTGCGGATCCGGGAGGTCAGCGAACCCACGGGCAGGTGGTCGTAGTCGGGCAGCGGCAGGTCGTCGCGCTCGGTCATGGTTCCTCCTCGTCAGGTTCCGGTCGCCGACCGCCTACCCGGGTCCTGCCGATCCGACACCGGGTGTGAGCGAACGGTCGGTGGGTAGGCGGCGACGGCGAGAGTGTCCAGCGCAGGGCACCTGATCGACCCACCCGAGGAGTTGCTCCACAGTCATGGACGTGTCCTTCCTGGAGCCCGTCTTCGCCGCGAGCGGGCCCTTCGCCACCGTCTGCGCAGACGTCACGCACACCACCGAGAACGCCGACACCGAGCTCGACCTGCGCGTGCGCGCGGTCGCCGAGAAGCTGACCGAGCAGGGCGCTCCTGAGCCGGTCGTCGAGGCCCTCCGCACCCGGCTCCTGGAGGGCAACGACGGCGGGGAGGCCGGCACGCTGAAGGGCCGCGCCCTGGTGGTCGCGGCCGACGGCAGCGTCGTCCTCGACCAGGCGCTGGCCGACGCGCCGACACGCGAGATCGCCGAGTGGGGCGCGCACCCCGACCTGCTGCCGGTGCTCCGCCAGCTGCCCGGGCGCATCCCGCACATCGTCGTCCTCGCCGACCGCACCGGCGCCGACATCACCTACATGGGCATGCCGGGGCAGGTCGACGAGCAGGAGACGGTGAAGGGGGACACGTTCCAGATCCGCAAGTTCCAGGGTGGGGGCTGGGCGCACCACCGCTACCAGCACAACGCCGAGAACAAGTGGATCCACAACGCCGAGGAGGTCGCGACGCAGATCTCCTCGATGGTCCGTCGGCTCTCGCCGAAGTTCGTGCTGGTGGCCGGCGACGTCCGGGCCCGGCAGATCCTCACCGACCGGGCCAGCGACCTGTGGTCGGACCTGATCGTCTCCATGGACGAGGGCGGCCGGGCCGCCGGCGCCGACCGCGAGCCGGTCGACCGGCGGATGGCCGAGCTCGTCGCCGAGCACGAGGCCCGCGAGGTGGCCCAGGCGCTGGAGCAGATCGAGGCGGCCGCCGCGCACGGGCTGTCGGTCACCGGCACCGAGCGGGTCGTCGAGGCGCTGCGCAAGGGCCAGGTGGAGACGCTCGTGCTCGCCGACGACCCCGGCGACGACAAGCTGCTGGTCGGCAACGGGCCGGCCGAGCTGGGCGTGAACCAGCACGACATGGACGCCCTCGGCGTGCACGGCGAGGTCGTGCCGGCCGACCGGGCACTGCTCGCCGCGGCCGTCGCCGGTGCGGCCGGCGTGGTCATCGTCCCGCGCTCCGCGATGCCGGACGAGGTGCCCGTGGCCGCGGTCCTGCGCTACACCGACGCGTCCACCGATTCCGGTTCCTGAATCCACCCCACGACCGAAGGAGTCCGTTTCCCGTGAGCGACCCGCACCAGCCCGCCACCCCACCCGGCACCGACGAGGGCGACATCGAGCGCCGGGCAGCACTGTCCGAGGTCCTGGGCAAGGAGGTGTGGCCGGCGGACCGGGACACGCTGATCGCGAAGGCGCAGGAAGGCAACGCGACCGACAACATCCTCGGTCAGCTGCGCCGGCTGCCCGAGGGACGCCGGTTCGAGAACGTCCAGGACGTCGCCCGGGAGCTCGGCCTGGGCACCGAGCAGCAGCGGTTCTGACATGCCCTCGATGAAGGATCCCTCGCCCGAGGCGATCGCCAACGTCACCGAGGGGAACGTGGAGACGCGCGCCCAGCTGCTGCCGGAGGAGGTCGCCGTCGAGGGGCACCCCGACCCGGCGCGCGGCGACCTCGACCCCAAGGTCCAGGCGGCGGTGATCCTCGCCGAGTCCGAGGAGCGCACCATCCACGCCGATCCCGACGACGCCCAGGGTGCGCACCGGCAGTCCGCCGAGACCGCCGACCAGCCCTGAGCGTGCGGCACGAGCACGAGGTCCAGCTCCGCTGGTCCGATCCCGACATGCTCGGGCACGTCAACCACGCGCGGGCGCTCGCCCTCCTGGAGGACGCACGTCTCGCCATGAACGACGGCCGGCCGGGCGGGGGGATGATCCTCGCCCGGCTGGAGGTCGACTACCTGCGCCAGCTCTACTACCGGGTCGGCGAACGACTCACGGTCTCCAGCTGGGCGCTCCGGCTCGGCACCAAGTCGGTGACGGTCCGGCAGGAGCTGGTCCAGGACGGCGAGGTGGCCATCCGCGCCGACGTCGTCCTGGTGATGTTCGACTTCGAGGCCGACGCCAGCCGCGCGCTCACCGACGACGAACGGCGGCACTGGACGGGTTACCTGGACGGGTGACACCTGCCGCCGATGTGATCTTGTCCCGGTCCCGGGGTAGGAGCGCCGCAACGATCCGAGAGGAGCACGGCCATGCCGAAGACGTCGAAGAGCGGCTCCGCCAAGCTGTCGGAGCTGCCCAGCACCCTGAAGCGCTCGCCGAAGAAGGCCCAGCGGACCTTCGCGAAGGCGCACGACTCCGCCGCCGAGGAGTACGGCGACGAGAAGCGCGCCAACCAGGTCGCGTGGGCCGCGGTGAAGCACAGCTTCGAGAAGGTCGGCGACCACTGGGAGAAGAAGGCCGGCGGCAAGAAGGGCCCCTCCGACGAGCAGGCCAAGGGCGGCCGCGGCACGAACAAGAAGACCAAGGGCGGCGTCGACGCCAATGCGTCCAAGGACCACCTGGTGAAGCTGGCGAAGAAGCTCGACATCAGCGGCCGCTCGAAGATGAAGAAGAAGGAACTGGTCGACGCCATCCAGAAGGCGAACACCAGGAAGACGGCCGACGCCCGCAAGAAGTGATCCCGCCGAGCCCGGTGGCGGCAACCGCCTCCGGGCTCAGCCGGCCGGGATGAGGACGAGCTCGGTCTGCCGGCCGCCGAGGTACTCGACGCCGTCCTCGGTGAGGGCGATGCCCTGCTCGAGCGCCATCCGGACGCACTGCCCACCCCACTCCGGCACCGGTCGCCGGACGGCGAGCTCGAGGGCGTAGACGGTGTCGGGGTGCACGGGGTAGTCGCCGGCGCCGGGCACCCCGCCCTGCTGGTCCCACAGACCGATCGCCGGTCCGGCTCCGTGCCCGTGGAAGCCGACCGGGTGGGAGTAGACGTCGGCGTCGATGCCCTCGGCGGAGGCGGCGGCGCGGGCGGCCGCGAGCACGTCGTTGCCCGTCCGGCCCACCGCCAGCTCCGCCGTCGTCAGGTCCTGCATCCGGTTGCCCACGTGCAGGGCCGCCCGCAGGCCGGCCGGGGCGTCGGTCTCGCCGGGGCGCAGCACGTAGCCGTTGCGCTGCGTGTCGGTGCGCAGCCCGAGGCTGGTCAGCCCGACGTCGCAGTGCACGAGATCGCCCGGCTCGATCACCGCGTCGAACGGCACGGCCGGCAGCAGGGCGCCGCGCTCCTCGACCAGGGGCACCCCGGCCCGCTGCAGCGAGACGCTCGGCTGGAACCACGGTTCGACGCCCAGGTCGTGGAACCGCTGCCGGATCCACCAGGCCAGGTCCAGCGCGGTCGTGGTCCCCACCTCGACCACGGCGGGGGAGTAGGCCTCGTCGACGACCTCGTGGACGAGCGCGTTGAGGGCGTGGAGCGCACGGATCTCGTCGGGCAGCCGCGTCTCCAGCCAGCCCACCGCCAGCTCCTCGGCGGGCACGAGCCGGTCCGCGTACGGACCGAGCGCCTCGACCAGCCGCCGGTGCTCGCTCTGCGACAGCCCGTCGGCCAGCGCGAAGGTGTCGGAGACGTCGATGCCGATGCGGCGCGGGGCGGCCTGCTCGACGATGCGCCGCACCGCGGCCCACTGGGACTCGTCGTCGTCGCATCCCGCAGCGTCGTCGGGGGACCAGGCGGGCAGGAACTGGCCGACCGGGTACCGCGAGACGGCGGATGCGGTGACGCCGTCGTCGCTGCGGTGCAGCACGAGCATCGTGCGCCGCCGGGCCGACAGCCAGGTCGCCGGCAGCAGGGTGGCCAGCACCGGGTCCTCGTTGCCCTCGCGGCCGACGACGAGCCACAGGTCGATCCCGGCGCGGTCCATGAGTCCGGGCAGCAGGTCGAGCAGGCGCTGGGTGAGCCAGCGGTCACGGACGTCGGCCTGCTCGCGCAACGGCAGCGGGACCGTGCGGGTGGGGTCGGGAGCCACCAGCCTCATGCGGACAGCGAAGCAGATCCGGGGCCGGTCCACCGGTCGAGCCGACGGTGGCCGCTCAGCAGGCGGTGAGGGGCAGCTCCGTCGGGAGGGGCCGCCGGGCCGCCGGCACGCCGGGGACGACGACCCGGTCGCGACCCTGCTGCTTGGCCTCGTACATGGCGGCGTCGGCCCGGTCGACCAACCGCCACAGTTCGTCGGCGGGATCCTCCCCGTGGGCCGGCCGCACCAGCCCGACCCCCACGGAAGCCGTGACCCGGTGGCCGTCGGCGGTGCCGCTCGCGGCCACGGCTGCCCGCAGCCGCTCGGCGAGGTGGGCTGCCTCGTCGATGTCGCTCACGAGTCCCAGCACCACCAGTTCCTCACCGCCGGTCCGGGCGAGGACGTCGCTGGGCCGGACGGCGGCCGCCAGCGACGCGGCCACCGCGCGCAGCACGGCGTCCCCGGCGGCGTGGCCGTGGGCGTCGTTGAGCCGCTTGAAGTGGTCGAGGTCGAGCACCAGCGCCGCGACGCGGCTGCCGTCGCGCCGTGCCTGCCGCCACATGCGCGGCGCCTGCTCGACGAGGAAGCGCCGGTTGAACAGCCCGGTCAGCGGGTCGAGGTGGGTGAGGGTCTCGGTGGCGATCAGCAACCGCTGGACACGGCGGCGCATCACGAAGACGCCGAGCGCGCCGGCGTTGAGGGTCCCGGCGCTGACGCCGACCTGTACGCCCAGGGCCAGGGCGCTCTCGTAGCCGGGCCAGAGCCCGACCAGGCAGGCGGCGGTCGTCGTGACCATGTGGGTGCCCAGCTGCCACGGGCCGAGGAACCAGGCCGCGATGATCGCCGGGAACAGCAGCATGAGTGGGCCGGCGTACCGGATCGGGTCCTGGACGCACAGCACGACGACCACGTAGACCAGGTCCCCGAGCAGGACCAGGCCGAACATCTGCCGCGGCCCGGCCCGCCGCCGCAGGACGAGCGGGACCGCCAGGAGGCAGAGCAGCGCCATCGTGGCGGCGTAGACCCAGCGGGCCGGCCCGTCGCGGAGCACGCCGTCGACGAACAGGTTCAACCCACCCATCGCCGCACCGAGGGCGAGGATCGCCCCGATCACGAAGGCGGCCAGGCGGTGCTCCGGCCCGCGGCTGACGGCCGCGGCCGGCGGGACGACGACGCCGCGGTCCGGGTCCGACTGCCACCGGCCGGTCATGACCGGAGCATGCCGTACCGGGGACGTTCTGTATCTGTGTCGCTGCGTCCTTTCCGACTACGGGAGCCGGACGGGTGCCCGCGGCCGCGGCGGACTGCCAGGGTGACGGCATGACGCACCTGGATCCCGCGCTCGTCGACGTCCGCACCCAGGCCGAGCACCCGCTGGTCTCCAACGGGTCGACCAGCAAGCTGCGCATGGTGGCCCCGGGGTCGGTGACGGCGGGACGCTACGGCTTGGTGGAGTACCACGTGGGGCCGCACAGCCCCGGCGCGATGCCGCACTACCACCGGACGTTCTCCGAGTCGTTCTACGTCCTGTCCGGCGAGCTGACCGTCTACCACGCGGGCTCGTGGGACCCGTTCGGCCCGGGCGACTTCGCCCTCGTGCACGAGGGCGGCGCGCACGGCTTCCGCAACGACGGCGACGAGTGGGCGACGTTCCTCATCCTGTTCGCGCCGGGCATCGCGCGGGAGAACTTCTTCCTGGAGATGGCCGAGCTGCGCCGCAGCGGTCGCACGCTCACCCCGGAGGAGATGACCGCGTTCTACGCCCGGCACGACCAGGTCATGGTCGACGGCTGAAGCGGGCCGATCGGCCGGGTGGGAGGCTGGGGCGCGACGAGCGACCGAAGGAGGCTGCGGATGGCCGGGGGACCCTGGTTCTTCTGTCTCAAGCACCACACCGTCGAGCCGCGTGACGGCTGCGCGGAGCGGCACCGGCTGGGCCCGTACGAGACCCGCGAGGAGGCCGAGCGCGCCGTGCAGTCGGTCGCCGAGCGCGAGCAGCGGCTCACGGCCGAGGACCGCGCCTGGGAGGGCGACTGACGGTCCGCCGGGACCGCCCCGGCAGAATCGGTGCCGAGGGCCGGGTCGTCCGGCACCGGTGAAGGAGGCGGCGTGACGGACGGTCGAGCGGTCGAGGAGCTGGTCGTCGGGGTGCTGGGTGGCACCGGGCCGCAGGGCCGCGGGCTCGCCGTCCGGCTCGCGGCGGCCGGTCAGCGGGTGCTGCTGGGCAGCCGTGACGCCGAGCGGGCGTCGGAGGTCGCTGCCGAGGTGGCCGCCCGCGCCACGGCCGCCGCTGCCGGCACCGAGGTGTCGGTTCAGGGCGGCTCCAACGTCGACGTCGCCGGCGCCGCGGACCTGGTCATCGTCGCCGTCCCGTACGCCGGGCACGCGGCGACGCTGGCCGAGCTGGCGGCGCCCCTGGCCGGGAAGATCGTCGTCGACTGCGTCGTCCCCATGGGGTTCGACGAGCTCGGCGCCTACGTGCTCGACGTCGAGGAGGGCAGCGTCGCCCAGCAGGCCGCGGCGCTGCTGCCCGACAGCCACGTCGTCGGGGCGTTCCACCACCTCTCCGCCGTCCTGCTCGAGGACCTCTCCAAGCCCACCCTCGAGGGCGACGTGATGGTGGTCGGCGACGACCGGGCGTCGATGGACACGGTGCAGGCGCTCGCCGGGCGGCTGCCCGGCATGCGCGGGATCTACGCCGGCCGGCTGCGCAACGCCCGCCAGGTCGAGGCGCTGACGGTCAACCTCGTGTCGGTCAACCGCCGCTACAAGGTGCACGCCGGCATCAAGGTCACCGACGTCTAGCTGACGGTGCGACACTGCGGGCGTGCTGCTCGCGAACGCGGTGGCCGTCCTGCACGCGGTCATCGTGCTGTTCATGCTGACCGGCGCGCTGCTGGGGTTGCGGTGGCCTCGCCTGCTCCGGCTGCACGTTGGCCTCGCCATCCTCGCGCTGTACCTGACCGGCTCCGACTGCCCGTTGACCACGTGGGAGCTGGCGCTGAGGGAGAGCGCGGGCGAGCCCGGCTACCGCGGTGGGTTCATCGGGCACTACGTCACGTCGCCGCTGGGCTTCCCGATCGAGCAGACGTCCACGCAGGTGGGGATCCTCGTCGCCGCGATCCTGCCGAACGCCGTCGGCTACGGCGTCCTCGCCGCTCGGCGTGCGCGGACGCCTGCCGTTCCCTGACCGGGCAGGCTCCCGGAGTGGGCGGTCAGTCGAAGGAGTGCTCCGGCCCGGGGAAGACGCCGCCGTGCACGTCGTCGGCGAACTCCTTGGCCGCCCGCAGCAGCTCGGCCCGCAGGTCGGCGTACTTCTTCACGAACTTCGGTACCCGGCCGCCGTTGAGCCCGGCCATGTCCGGCCAGACCAGCACCTGGGCGTCGCAGTCCACCCCGGCGCCGATGCCGATGGTGGGGATGGCCAGCTCCTTGGTCACCTGCCCGGCGATCGCGGCCGGCACCATCTCCAGGACGACGGCGAAGGCACCGGCCTCCTGGACGGCGTGCGCGTCGGCGAGCAGCTGCTCGGCGCCGGCCCCGCGGCCCTGTACGCGGTAGCCGCCGAGGGCGTGCTCGCTCTGCGGCGTGAAGCCGATGTGCGCCATCACGGGGATGCCGGCGTCGTTCAGCAGCTTGATCTGCGGTGCCACCCGGACGCCGCCCTCGAGCTTGACCGCCTGGGCGCCGCCCTCCTTCATCATCCGGACGGCGGTGCCGAAGGCCTGCTGCGGGCCGGACTCGTAGCTGCCGAAGGGCAGGTCGGCCACGATCAGCGCCCGCGTCGTGGATCGGGTGACCGCCTTGGTCATGAGCAGGATGTCGTCCACGGTCACCGGCACCGTGGAGGAGTGGCCGAGGACGACGTTGCCCGACGAGTCGCCCACCAGCATCACCGGGATGCCGGCCTCCTCGAAGATCGCGGCGCTGTAGGTGTCGTAGGCGGTGAGCATCGCCCACTTCTCGCCCCGCTCCTTGGCCTGCTGCAGGTGGTGGATGCGCACCCGGGCCGAGGACTGCCCGCCGTAGACGACTGACTCGCTCATGCGTGCTCCGCTCCTTCGCGGACCGTGGGGAGGGTCTCCCGCCAGCGGTTGGTGATCGGCAGCCGCCGGTCGCGGCCGAAAGCCTTGAGGCTGATCTTGGTCCCTGGCGCCGACTGGCGGCGCTTGAACTCCGCGGCGTCCACCAGACGGAGGACGCGCGCGACCACCTCGGCGTCGTGCCCGCGCTCGAGCAGCTGCGCCATGCCGAGGTCCCGGTCGACGTAGTCGGCGATCACCGCGTCCAGCTCCTCGTACGAGGGCAGCGAGTCGGTGTCCACCTGGCCGGGCGCCAGCTCGGCCGACGGCGGCTTGTCGATGGAGTTCTGCGGGATCGGCTCGGTCTCGCCGCGCTCCCGCGCGTAGGCGTTGCGCCAGCGGGCGAGCTCCCAGACCAGCGTCTTGGGCACGTCCTTGATCGGGGCGAACCCGCCGGCCGCGTCGCCGTAGAGCGTCGAGTAGCCGACGGCGACCTCGCTCTTGTTCGACGTCGCCAGCAGCAGGTGCCCGTGCTGGTTGGACAGCCCCATGAGCAGGGTGCCGCGCACCCGCGCCTGCAGGTTCTCCGCGGCCACCCCGGACAGCTCCACCGACGACTCGTACGCGTCGACCATCGGCGCGATCGGCACCACCGAGTAGTGCATGCCGAGGCGCTTCGCGGAGTCCTCCGCGTCGGAGAGGGAGTGCTCGCTCGACCACTTCGACGGCAGCCCGACGCCGTGCACCCGGTCGGCGCCCAGCGCGTCGACGGCGATGGCGGCGACCAGCGCCGAGTCGATGCCGCCGGACATGCCGAGGACCACCGAGGGCATGCCGTTCTTGTCGATGAAGTCGCGCAGGCCCACGACCAGCGCCCGCCAGACCTCCTCGCAGTCGCTCAGCGGCTGGGCCACCGAGCCCGGCCGGGCCTCGAACGCCGGCACCGGCTCGTCGGAGACGAGGTGACGGGTGACCGTCATGGGGCCGATCCGGCCCTCGGTCCGCTCGGGCACCGACGCCGGGTCGAGGGTCAGGTCGACGGTCAGCAGGTGCTGGACGAACTGGGGTGCCCGAGCCAGCAGCTCGCCGGTGGGGGAGACGGCCATCGAGTCGCCGTCGAAGACGAGCTCGTCCTGACCCCCCACCTGGTTGCAGTACAGGATCGCCGCCCGCGCCTCGGCGGCGCGTCGGCGTACCAGGGGCAGCCGCAGGTCGTCCTTGGCGCGCTCGTAGGGGGAGGCGTTGGGGGAGACGACGAGGTCCACTCCCGCCTGGCCGGCCACGCCGCACGGCCCGCCCTCGACCCAGAGGTCCTCGCAGACGGTCAGGGCGACGTCGACCCCGTGCAGGCGCACCACCGGCAACTCGGTGCCGGGGACGAAGTAGCGGGCCTCGTCGAAGACGCCGTAGTTGGGCAGGTGCCGCTTGTAGTACCGGGCGACGACCTCGCCGCCGTGCAGCAGCGCGGCGGCGTTGCGAGGTGCGCCGCGGCGCGGGTTGGCGTCCGACGGCCGGTCGTCGTCCGTGGGGTTCTGGTCGACCGGCGCCGGGCCGCTGCCCTCGGTGTGCGCGAGGTAGCCGACGACGACGGCGACGTCGCCCGCGCCCTCGGTGGCCAGCCGGCCGGCGAGGTCGACCAGCGCCTGCTCGCTGGCGTGCGCGAACGACTCGCGCAGCACGAGGTCCTCGGGCGGGTAGCCGGTCAGCGTCATCTCCGGGAAGACGACGAGGTGGACACCGTCGGCGGCGGCCTTCGCCGTCCAGGTGCTCACCAGGTCGGCGTTGCCGGCCAGGTCGCCGACGCGGGTGTCCACCTGGGCCAGTCCCACGCGCAGCTGTCGCGGTCGCTGATCGCTCACGGGGTCAGTCTGGTCGCCGGGCGGCCCGGACGGCCAGGTGGGGAGGGGTGCCTCCCGGCGTGCTGCCTGTCACACTCGTCGCGCTCCCGGCCGATATCGAGACCGTCGCTTTCCCCTGCTACCTGGAGTTGGCATGCCCGGTGTCCGGTCCGCCCGGTCCTCCGTCGCCCTGGCCGCCGCCCTGGCCGTCCTCGCCGTTCCCTTCCTCACCGGGTGCGGTGACAACGCGCCGGCCCGGGCGGCCGCTCCGTCGTCGTCCGCGGCGCCGTCGCCGGAACCGGTCGAGCCGGTCGTGATCAGCACCGACCCGCCGCTGGGGTCGGTCGAGGTCGCCCCGGTCACCCCGCTGCACGTCACCGCCGGGCACGGCACGCTCACCGCGGTGACGGTCATCGACCCCTCGGGCGAGGTGCTCCCGGGCGGGCTCGACCCGTCCGGCACCCACTGGGTCGCGACCGCGGACCTCGCCTACGGCACCACCTACTCGGTGACGGCGTCCGCGGTCGACACGGGCGGCGGCCGGCGCGACGCCACCGGGACCATCTCGATCGTCGCACCGCGCACCCTCACCATGCCGGCGGTCTTCCCCACCGAGGAGACCGGGGCCGTGGGCGTCGGCCAGCCGGTGTCGATCACGTTCGACGAGGACGTCACCGACCGCGCCGCCGTGGAACGCCGGCTGCGGGTCACCAGCACGCCGCCGGTGGTCGGCTCCTGGTCCTGGCTGTCGGACCGCACCGTGCAGTACCGGCCGCAGCAGTACTGGCCCTCGGGTGCGCACGTCGTCGTCGACGCCGACGTGTACGGGGTCGACGTCGGCGGTGGGATCCGCGGACAGGCGAGCCGGCACGTGGAGTTCGATATCGGGCAGAAGAAGGTCGCCGTCGTCGACGCCACGGAGCGGATGCTGCGGCTCTACGTCGACGACCAGCTGGTCAGGACGATGCGGACGTCGCTGGGCAAGGCGTCCACGCCCACCCCGACCGGCACCTACGTGGTGATGCAGCAGTCCCGGAACTACACGATGCGCTCGGCCAGCTACGGAGTCCCGGCGGACTCCCCGGACGGGTACGAGACGCCGGTGGAGTACGCCTCGCGCCTGTCCAACTCGGGGATCTTCGTGCACGCCGCGCCGTGGTCGGTCGGCGACCAGGGACGGCGGAACGTGTCGCACGGCTGCCTGAACGTGTCCACCGCCGACGCCGGCTGGTTCTACGCGAACTTCGGCCGTGGGGACATCGTCGAGGTGACCAACGCCGGGCGTCGGCTGGACGTGGGCGACGGGTACGGCGCCTGGAACGTCAGCTGGGAGGAGTGGGTGGCCGGGTCCGCGCTGGCCTGATCCGGACACGCCCGCGCACTACTCGTGCCGCTCACCCCGAAGGGGCAGGCTAGGGGCACGTCACACCCCGGAAACGAGCGGACTGGATCATGGCGAGCATGGACCGACAGCAGGAGTTCGTCCTGCGCACCCTGGAAGAGCGCGACATCCGGTTCGTCCGGCTGTGGTTCACCGACGTCTCCGGCTACCTCAAGGCCGTCGCGGTGGCCCCCGCCGAGATCGAGGCCGCGTTCGCCGAGGGCATCGGCTTCGACGGGTCGGCGATCGAGGGCTTCGCCCGGGTCTTCGAGTCCGACATGCTCGCCAAGCCCGACCCCGGCACCTTCCAGGTGATGCCCGGCCGCGAGGGCCGGCCCAGCGACACCGCGCGGATGTTCTGCGACATCACGCTGCCCGACGGCTCGCCCGCGTGGGCCGACCCGCGGCACGTGCTCCGCCGCACGCTGGCCAAGGCCGCCGACATGGGGTTCACCTTCTACACCCACCCCGAGGTGGAGTTCTTCCTGCTGAAGGACCTGCCCTCGGACGGCTCCGCGCCCGAGCCCGCGGACACCGGCGGCTACTTCGACCTGTCCACGCACAACGTGGCGCACGACTTCCGCCGGGAGGCCGTCTTCGCGCTCGAGGCGATGGGCATCTCCGTGGAGTTCAGCCACCACGAGGTCGCGCCCGGCCAGCAGGAGATCGACCTGCGCTACGCCGACGCGCTCTCCATGGCCGACAACATCATGACGCTGCGGCACATCGTCCGTGAGGTCGCGCTCGCCCAGGGCGTGCACGCCACCTTCATGCCCAAGCCGTTCACCGACCTGGCCGGCTCGGCCATGCACACCCACCTGTCGCTGTTCGAGGGCGACCGCAACGCGTTCCACGACGCCGGCGACCCCATGCGGCTGTCGACGACCGGCAAGCAGTTCATCGCCGGCCTGCTCACCCACGCCCGCGAGTTCACCGCCGTCACCAACCAGACGGTCAACTCCTACCGGCGGCTGCTGGCCGGCACCGAGGCGCCGACGGCGGCCACCTGGGGGAGGGCCAACCGGTCCGCGCTGGTGCGGCTGCCCTCGTACAAGCCGAGCAAGGCGCAGTCGGCCCGGGTCGAGGTCCGCTCCCCGGACTCCGCCTGCAACCCGTACCTCACCTTCGCCGTCCTGCTGGCCGCCGGGCTGCGGGGGATCGAGAAGGGCTACGAACTGCCGCCGGAGGCCGAGGACGACGTCTGGTCGCTCACCGACACCGAGCGCCGCGCCGCCGGGTACGAGGACCTGCCGGTCTCCCTCGGCGAGGCGCTGACCGCCATGCAGGGCAGCGAGCTCGTGGCCGAGACGCTGGGGGAGCACGTCTTCGAGTTCTTCCTCCGCAACAAGTGGGAGGAGTTCAACTCCTACCGGCAGAACGTCACGCCGTTCGAGCTGCGCCGCTACCTGCCCGGCCTGTAGAAGGACCCCGGGCGCCCCCGCGCCTCGCACGCTCGGCACGGGCCCCTGCGACGAGGCCGTTCCATCCCGTCGCGCGGACTGTTCCATAAGCTCACCTCGTGGCCCGTCTGCTCGTCGTCGTCCCCAGCGAGACCGATCCGCCGGCCCGGCTCGGCGGGTGGCTGCGCGAGGCGGGGCTGGAGCTCGACGAGCGCCACATCCGGGCCGGCGACGTGCTGCCCGGGACCCTCGACGGCTACGACGGGCTGCTGGTGCTGGGTGGCCCGCAGTCGTCGATGGACGATGCGGCGACCAGCCCCGAGCTGGTCGGTGTGCGGGCCTTGCTGAGCCAGGCGCTCGCCGCCGACCTGCCTACGCTCGCCATCTGTCTCGGTGCCCAGTTGCTCGCCCAGGTGGGCGGCGGCCGGGTGCGCGTGGGCGTCGAGGGGCCGGAGGTGGGTGCCACGCTGGTCGCGCGCCGGGACGCCGCGGAGTCCGACCCGGTGTTCGGGCCGGTCCCGCTCTCGCCCGACGTCGTCCAGTGGCACCACGACGAGATCAGCGAGCTGCCCACCGGCGCGACGCTGCTGGCGAGCAACCCGCACTACCCCCACCAGGCCTACCGCGTGGGCCGGCACGTCTACGGCCTGCAGTTCCACATCGAGACGACCCCGGAGATGGTGCGGGCCTGGGCCGAGTCCGACCCCGTGGGCGTGGCCGCCAGCCCGCACGACCTGGAGACGATCTGCGCCCGGGCCGCCGCCGCCCACCCCGACCTGGCCGAGGTCTGGGCGCCGTTCGCCGGCCGGTTCGCCGAGCTGGTCCGCGCCCGCGAGCGGCAGACGGCGTGACGACGACGGGGGAGGAGATCCCGCGGCGGGCGATCGTCCGGCTGGTCCGCTTCGGCTTCGAGGACGGCGAGCGGGCGGCCGTGCTGCTGTCCGACCCGTCCCTCGGGCTCTGGGACCTCGAGCGCAACGAGCCGGCCGACCCGGAGGCGGGTCCGGTCGTCGCCGCGCTGGCCCGCGCCGGCGACCCCGACCTGGCGCTGCGGTCGCTGCACCGGCTGGTCGAGGCCCTGGACGAGAGCGACACCTCCGGCGAGGCCGCGGCCGCGCTGCTCGCCCATCTGCGTGGCTCGGGCCTCCTGCGCAGCCGCCTGCTGTCGGTGCTCGGGGCGAGTTCCGGCCTGGCCGACCACCTGGCCGCCCACCCCGGCGACTGGACCGTCCTGGAGGACGACGGCGAGGGCATCCACCGCGGCTCGACCGGACCGTCGGCGCAGGAGCTGCAGCGCCGCATGCTGGCCGCCGTCGGCGCCGACCCCGACGACCCGCCGTGGGGGGTGCGCCTGGGCAAGGCCGCGCCGGACGCCGCGCCCGAGCGGGTGCGGGCGCTGCGGCTGGCCTACCGGCGGGCGATCCTGTCGCTCGCCGGGCGCGACCTGGGGGAGGGGTTGCCGGCGGAGGAGGCCGGTGCCGAGCTCGCCGACATCGCCGCCGCCGTGCTCAACGCCGGGCTGGCGCTGGCCATCGCCGAGCAGCCCTCGTCGGCCGCTCCCTGCCGGCTGTCGGTCATCGCGCTGGGCAAGACCGGCGGCCGGGAGCTCAACTACGTCAGCGACGTCGACGTCGTCTTCGTGGCCGAGCCGGTCGATCCCGACGAGTCCGAGAGCGCGGCCCTGTCCAGCGCCACCCGGGTCGCCGCCGCGCTGATGCGCATCTGCACCGAGGCCGCCTGGGAGGTCGACGCCGCCCTGCGCCCCGAGGGCAAGGCCGGGGCCCTGGTCCGCACGGTCGCGGGGTTCGAGGCGTACTACGAGCAGTGGGCCGACACCTGGGAGTTCCAGGCGCTGCTCAAGATGCGCCCGGTCGCCGGCGACCCGCACCTCGGGCAGTCCTACGTCGAGGCGCTCTGGCCGCTGGTCTGGAAGGCCGGGGACCGGCCCGGGTTCGTCGCCGAGGTGCAGGCCATGCGCCGCCGGGTGGAGGCCAACATCCCGCCGGCCCAGGCCGAGCGAGAGCTCAAGCTCGGCCGCGGGGGGCTCCGCGACGTCGAGTTCGCCGTCCAGCTGCTGCAGATGGTCCACGGGCGGGGCGACGCGTCGCTGCGCGTCGGCGGCACGCTGCCCGCCCTGCAGGCGCTCTCGGCCGGTGGCTACGTCGGCCGGGAGGACGCCGCGACGCTGATCGCGTCCTACCGGTTCCTGCGCACCGTCGAGCACCGGCTGCAGCTGCTGCGGCTGCGTCGCACCCACCTGCTGCCGACCGACGAGCAGCAGCTGCGCTGGCTGGCCCGCTCGCTCGGCTACAAGCCCGACGCCCGCGGCGACGCCGTCAAGGTCCTCGACGCCGAGCTGAGCCTGCACACCCGCGAGGTGCGGCGGCTGCACGAGAAGCTCTTCTACCGACCGCTCCTGTCGGCGGTGGCCCGCGTCCCCGGGGAACACCTGCAGCTCGGGTCCAAGGCGGCCGGTGACTGGTTGCGGGCCCTCGGCTTCGCCGACCCCGAGGGGGCGCTGCGCCACCTGGGCGCGCTCACCGGTGGGGTCTCGCGGTCGGCGTCGATGCAGAAGTACCTGCTGCCGGTCCTCCTCCAGACGTTCGCCTCCTGCCCCAACCCCGACGCGGGGCTGCTGGCCTACCGCCAGGTCAGCGAGGCGCTGGGCGGCAACCAGTGGTTCCTCCGGCTCCTGCGCGACGAGGGGCAGGTCGCCGAACGGCTGGCCCAGCTGCTCGGCTCCAGCCAGTACGTCGCCTCGCTGCTGACCCGGACCCCGGAGGCCCTGCGCCTGCTGGCCGACGACGAGCAGCTCGAGCCGCGCGGCGTTTCCGTCCTCGCCGGGGCCTGGCGGCAGGCCGCCGGCCGCGCGCCGGATCCCGAGTCCGGCATCCGGGTGCTGCGCGGGCTGCGCCGCCAGGAGCTCCTCCGCGTCGCGTCGGCCGACCTGCTCGGCCGGCTGGACGTCGTGCGGCTGGGCCGCGCGCTGACCGACGTCGCCGCCGCGACGCTGCAGGTGGGGCTGGACGTCGCCCTGCGCGCGCACGCGAGGGACACCGGCACCGATCCCGCCGACCTGCCCATGGACATGGCGGTCATCGGGATGGGCCGGCTGGGTGGCGGCGAGATGGGCTTCGGCTCGGACGCCGACGTGCTCTTCGTGCACCGCGCCCGGGAGGGGGCGGACGAGGGGAAGGCGACGGCGTCGGCCAACGCGGTCGCGCACACCATGCGCCGGCTCCTGGCCGAGCCCGCGCCGGACCCGGCGTTCGAGGTCGACGCCGACCTGCGGCCCGAGGGCCGGCAGGGGGCGCTGGTCCGCAGCCTGTCGGCGTTCCGCGAGTACTACGAGCGCTGGATGTCGGTGTGGGAGGTGCAGGCGCTCCTGCGCGCCGTCCCGGTCGCCGGGGACGAGCGGCTCGGCGCGGAGTTCGTGGCCATGATCGACCCGATCCGCTACCCGGCCGAGGGGCTCACCGAGGAGCAGGTCGCCGAGATCCGCCGGATCAAGGCGCGGGTGGAGCGGGAGCGGCTGCCGCGCGGGGCGGACCCGGCGACCCACACCAAGCTCGGCCGCGGCGGTCTGGCCGACGTCGAGTGGACCGTCCAGCTGCTGCAGCTGCAGCACGCCGCCGAGGTGCCGGCGCTCCGGGCGCAGTCGACCGTGGAGGCGCTGGACGCGCTGACCGACGCCGACCTGCTGGCACCGGAGCAGGCCGACGCGCTGCGGTCGGCGTGGGAACTGGCCAGCCGCGCCCGCAACGCGATCTTCCTCGTGCGCGGCCGGCCCAGCGACCAGCTCCCGCGCCCCGGGCTGGAGCTGGCCGGGGTGGCACGGGCGTGCGGCTACGGACCCGACCAGGACCCGGGGCAGTTCCTCGACGACTACCGGCGGACGTCCCGGCACGCGCGCGCCGTCGTCGAGCAGGTCTTCTACGGCGTGTCGGACAGCGTCTGAGGCCCGTTCGTCTCGGAACCGTTGCTTTCCGCCGCCGGCCGGGGGAATGCTGGGGGAGGCCCGCACCGCGGTCACCGGAAGGGTGGCACGGGGAGCGGATGCGGCAGCTCCGGAGGTCCCCGCGTGACCCCGATCCTCCAACGACGACTCGCCGCCGAGTTCCTGGGGACGGCCCTGCTGGTGTTCCTCGCCGTGGGCTCGGCCGTGGCCGGCATCGACAGCATCGGAGCGCTCGGCGTGGCGCTCGCGTTCGGGCTCACGCTGCTCGTCCTGGCCTACGCGCTCGGCCCCGTGTCGGGGTGCCACGTCAACCCCGCCGTCACCCTCGGCGTCCTGCTGTCCCGCGGCATGACGGCCACCGAGGCCGCCTTCTACTGGGTGGCGCAGTTCGCGGGTGGCATCGCCGGCGCGGCACTGCTGAAGCTCCTGACCAGCGGCTTCGGCGACGTCACGGACCAGACCGGCGCACTGGGCGCCAACGACTGGGGTCCCGCCATCAGCGCGGGCGGCGCGTTCGTGCTGGAGGCGCTGCTCACCTTCGTGCTCGTCGCCGTCGTCCTGCTGGTCACCGGCAAGGCAGCCACCCCCGGGTTCGCCGGGCTGGCCATCGGCCTCGCGCTCGCCGTCGTCCACCTGGTGGGGGTCCCGCTGACCGGCACGTCGGTCAACCCGGCCCGGTCCCTCGGTCCGGCGCTGTTCGCCGGCGGCGACCCGCTGGCGCACGCCTGGCTGTTCATCGTGGCGCCGCTGGTCGGCGCCGTCCTCGCCGTCCTGGTCGTCCGGCTGATCTCCACGCCGATGGTGCAGGAGCCCGGCCCGGCCGCCGCCGGCGACGAGACCGGCGCCCAGCTGCCCGAGGACGCCGTTCCGCCGCGGGCGTCGCGCACCGCCTGACCGGCGCACCCGTCACCCGACCGGGTCGTGGGGCGTGTGGCGGTCGCGGGGGCGGGGCAGTGGACGACGGTGACGCGTTCCCTGTCCGCCGGCCGCCCGCTGCCCGACGACGTCGTGCCCGGCCCCGCCGAGGGCCCCGGCGCAACCATCACCCCGTACCGCGACGGTCCGCTGATCGTGCGGGGGGACTTCCGGCTCGTCGACCAGGACGGCAACGAGATCGACCCGGGGCGGGAGACGATCGCGTTGTGCCGCTGCGGCAAGTCCGGCATCAAGCCGTTCTGCGACGGGGCCCACAAGCGGGCGGGTTTCTCCGCACCCAGCGCGCCCAGCCGGCCGCGGCCGGCGGCGCAGATCCGGCGGCAGGGGCCCGAGGAGGGCTGATGTGTGCGTCCCCCCTGCTCGTCCCGCCTGTCGTCGTGGTCTTCGGCAACGGGGACGCCGAGTGCAGTCGGGCGCGACCGATCTCGCGCAGCGGGCGTCTAGGCGGCGAGCGAGGCCTCCCGCCGCAGCGCGGAGCTCCCCGCCGCCCAGGCGCCCAGCAGGTGCTCGGCGGCCAGTCCGTCCATCGCCAGCGAGCAGGCGGCGCCGAAGAGCACGTCCGCCGCGAGGTCCGGTTCGCCGGCCACGAGGGAACCGCACATGTCCACCGAGGCGATCTGCTCGTGGACGGCGTCGGCCTCCACGTGCTCGTCGTAGAAGACCGTGACCTGCTCGTCGAAGCCCAGGCGGCGCAGCCCGGCCGAGTAGCGCCGGCTGGGCTCGGACGACGTCATCTCGACGCACGCCAGGTGGCCGAGGGCGGCCCCCCGCCAGCGCCGGTGCAGGCCGAACAGCGACATGGTGTTCACCGAGGAGAAGGCGGCGGCCGGGGCGTCGTCCCACAGGGCGCCGTAGTCGCGATCCAGGCCGAGGGAGGCCATCAGGCCGGCGAAGAGCTCGCTGTGCATCCGCGCCGGGCTGCCCCCTCCGTACTCGTCGGCCTGGATCTCGACCATGGCCGACTTGGTGCGGCCGGAGAGCCGGGGGATGGCGAAGCTGTGCGGGTCACCCTCCTTGAGGTGGTACACCGACCGCACCGTCAGGTACTCGCGCCACTGCTCGAGCGTGCCCTCCTTCGCCATGAAGGCGGAGAGCGACGGCCCGTCGTCGGCGGCGATCAGCGCGGTGAGCTGGCGGTCGATCGGCTCGTCGGAGACCGCGATCGGGCCGACGAGCTCGCGGAGGGCCGCGAGGTGGCGCCGCTCGAGGCCGGTGCGCAGCCGCAGCAGCGCCGGGTCCCACTCCCAGTCCTCGGAGACGCCGTCGAACCCGCGGTAGTGCAGTTCGTAGAGGACGGCCAGGCTGATCTGCAGGTCCTCGTCGGTCAGCGCGCAGGGGCCCGCCGTGGCCACGCGCTCGCCCCGCTCGATCGTCGTCGCCGAGAGCGCGGTGCGGGTGGCCAGGTCGCGGAAGAGGGCCTCGCTCAGGGGGCCCCGTGGCTGGGGGAGGTGCATGCAGCCGATCATGCCCAGCGCCCCGCGATCGATGCACCGGCGCATGTGATGTCCCCCGGGGGTAGTACGCGTGCATGACCCGTCCGTGGAACCGCGTCGTCCTCGTCACTGGCGGTAGTGCCGGGATCGGCCGGGCCACCGTGGCGCGCCTGGCCGCCGAGGGCTGCCGGGTCGTCACCTGCGCCCGGCACGGCGACCGCCTGGAGGAGGCCGTCGCCGGGCTCGCCGGCGTGACCGGCGTCGTGGCCGACGTGGCCGGTGCCGGTGACCGCGGCCGGCTGGTCGAGCGCGTTCTCGAGGAGCACGGTCGGCTGGACGCCGTCGTGCTCAACGCCGGCCTGGGCTGGGCCGGGCTGCTCGAGGACATGCCCGGCGAGGCGGTCGAGGGGATCGTCGCGCTCAACCTCACGGGGGCGATCGAGCTGACCCGGCTCGCCCTCCCGCACCTGCTCGCCTCGGCGTCGTCGACCGGCCGGGCCGACGTCGTCGCCGTCTCGTCGGTCGCCGCCTGGGCCCAGGTGCCGCCCCTGACCGTCTACTCGGCGACCAAGGCCGGCCTCGACGGCTTCGTCACCGGCCTGCGCCGCGAGGTGTGCGCGCGCGGGGTGCGGGTGCACTCCGTCAACCCCTTCTTCGTGTCCACGGAGTGGCTGGCCCGCGGCCACGGTCACCCGCCGGAGTCCGACGCCGACGCGGCCGGCCGGCTGTCCCGCGGGATCGCCCCGGAGCGGGTGGCCGAGCGCATCGCGGGCTGCCTGGCGGCGCCTCGGTCGCGGACCGTCGCCGTGCCCCGCTGGGCCGGGCTGGCCCGCCTGGGGGAGGTGCCGCCGGTCGACCGGTTGCTCGACGCGGTGCTCTCCCGCCAGACACCGAGGATCCGGTCGCTCGCCGCCCGGTCCGTGCGCCGCCGGGCGCGCTGAGGGGACGGTCAGTCGACGGGCCGGACGAAGCCGACCTGGCCGCTGTCCACGCACACCCCGACACCCGCGGTGACGCCGCGCAGCCGCAGTTCGTCGCCTCCGCCGGTGAGCCGCACGAAGGCGGTGTTGGGGCCGCGCTCCACCGGCACGCGCACGGTCCGGCCGTCCAGGGAGACCTCCACGACCCCGTCGTCCCCGGCGAGGTAGTTCAGCTGCACGGTCCAGGGCAGCGACACCAGGGGGCCGTCCAGCGGCACCGTCGTCGTCCGCCCGGCGGTGACGCCGTACCCGCAGCCGGCCAGCGGTCCGGGCAGCAGGCCGCGCAGGGCGTCGATGCGGCCGTCGACCAGCTGTCCCGACGTGTCGAGCAGGCGCAGCTCGGGCGTCGACGAGGCGAACGGCGCCTCGTGGCCCAGCGGGGCGAAGACGTGCGTCGCCATGTTGTAGGGGTGCGCGGGAGCCCACACGACCGAGTCCGGCACGCTCTGGTCCAGCAGCGGCGCGTCGCCGACCTGCTCGAACGAGGCGCGAGCGTTCGCCAGGTAGTCGTCGGTGGACGAGTCCGCCATGACGCGGGTGAAGCTCGCGGTCGACCACAGGGACGCGACGAGGAAAGCGGCAGCCGCGCCGATCCCCGCGGCCCGCCGGCCGGCCGGGGTCAGCACCGGACGGCGCCGGAAGTCGGTCCGCGTCGGCGCCAGGATCAGCAGGGCGAGGACCAGGGCCGCGACCAGCGGCGCCTCGGCGTAGTACCGCAGGCTCAGCGACAGCAGGGTCGGCGTGGCCTCGGTGAGCCGCCCGGTGATCATCGCCGCCGCGTTGATCACGAGGTAGGCCGCGAAGAGCCACCAGATGACACCCGCGCCGCGCCGGTGGCGGGAGGTCCAGACGATCGCGCAGGCGATCGCGACGCACCCGACGACGACGATGCTGGGTGCCGGCGTCGCCCACAGCCCCGGATCGGCCCACGTCAGCGGCCCACCGATCAGGCCGGGCACCAGCCCCTCCAGCCAGCCGCCGCCGATGAGGTCGACGGCCTGCGGCACGGTGCCCGCGTCCCGCTCGTCGATCGCGGGGGAACCGACCACCGTGGCGTACACGGCGAACCAGCCCGCGACGACGAGCGTGCAGCCGACCCACAGCCAGCGGCCCTCCCGGAGAGCGGCGACGATCGGGGTCGCCGCGCCCGCGGTGCGGAGCAGCACCACCAGGACAGCGGCCGCCACCAGCGGGATCACCAGGGACTTCTCGAAGAACGTCAGCGTGACCGCGAACGCCAGGGTGCCCGTGACGGCGTACCGGACGCGGCCGGTGCGCGCGAGCAGGACCGCGTCGCCCACGACCCAGGCGAGGCCCGCCTGGAGGGGGAGCGCGTTCGCGCCCGCGATGAACCAGGCGAAGGCGGGCAGGCTCAGGGGGGAGAAGAGGTACAGCAGGAGCGGCACGAGCAGGACCGGGCGGTCGCCCAGCAGGATGCGGAGCAGTCGCCACACCGCGAGCGATGCCACCGCAGCGAGGGCGACCAGGGTCACGAGCATGACCCACCACTCCAGCGGCGCCAGCCGGCTGAGCAGGCCGGTCAGGAGGAACCCGGCCGGCATGAAGTGGCCGTCGTGGTCGTAGAGCAGGAAATCGGCGGAGAACAACGGCCGGCGGGCGGCGAGGCCGCTGACGATCAGGTCGTCCTGCCGGAAGTAGCTGTTCGCCGCCACCCAGCCGCGGAGGAGGAGCTGCAGGCCGATGAGGACCAGGGCGGCCACGGTGAGCCGCCGTCCGGTGAGCGAGGCCGTCCAGCGGAGGATGCGGTCGCCGGAGGCGCCCTCGCCGGGCGACCGGTCGCCGGCCTTCTCGTCGGCCGGGCGGTCGACGACGGCCTCGACCACGCTGGACGTGTCCCTGGTCACGACGCGTGAGCATAGGTGGTCAGCGGACCGCGCCGGCCCGGAACACGAGGGTGCTGACCCCGAAGTGTGGCGCGGCCGGGTCGGCCCGTCGCACCGGGACGTCGCGGGCGGCCGCGTCCCGCCGGCGTGATCACGTTCCGGTACGGGTTCCTTGCCACGCCTCCCGGCGGGATGTTTGCTGCTGGGACGGATCGGCACCAGGGCGAGGAGCGGCGATGGACTTCCTGCAACCCGGGTCGTGGGAGGAGGCGCTCCGGGTCCGCGCGGAGCGGCCGGACGCGCTGCCGATCTGCGGCGGCACCGATGTCATGGTCGACCTCAACTTCGACCGCCGCCGACCCGGGGCGCTGCTCGACCTCGGCCGGGTGCCGGAACTGCGGGAGTGGTCGCGAGAGGACGGCGCGGTCCGGCTGGGCGCGGCCGTCCCCTATGCGCGGATCATCGAGGACCTCGGCGCGGAACTGCCCGGGCTGGCGATGGCGGCCCGCACGGTGGGGTCGCCGCAGATCCGGGTGCGGGGAACGGTCGGCGGCAACCTCGGCTCGGCCTCCCCGGCCGGCGACGCGCACCCGCCGCTGCTGGCCGCCGGCGCGGTCGTCGAGGTGGAGTCCGCCGCCCGCGGTGTCCGGCTGGTACCCGCGGCCGACTTCTACACCGGGGTGAAGCGGAACGCGCTCGCCGAGGACGAGTTGATCGCCGCGGTCCGCGTGCCGGTGGCGACCGGGCCCCAGCAGTTCAGCAAGGTCGGCACGCGCAACGCCATGGTCATCGCCGTGTCGGCGTTCGCCTGCGCCCTGCACCCCGAGCGGGAGGCCGTCGGCACCGGCATCGGCTCGGCGGCCCCCACCCCGCGGCGCGCGCCGGAGGCCGAGGAGTTCCTGGCCGGCGAGCTCGGCGCCACCGGGCTCTGGCAGTCCCGGGGGGAGCTGCCCGAGTCGCTGGCGCGCGCCTTCGGGGAGCGGGTCGCCGCGGCGGCGTCCCCGATCGACGACGTGCGGGGGAGTGCGGCCTACCGGCGGCACTCCCTCTCGGTGATGGCGCGCCGCGCGGTCACCTGGGCCTGGAACGACCTGCGGAAGGCGGCCTGACCGTGCGCATCACCACCACCGTGAACGGCACCGAGCACGAGGTCGACGACGTCTGGGCCGGCGAGAGCCTGCTCTACGTCCTGCGGGAGCGGATGGGGCTGCCCGGCTCCAAGAACGCCTGCGAGCAGGGGGAGTGCGGGTCCTGCACCGTCTACCTCGACGGGGAGCCGGTCTGCGCCTGCCTCGTCGCCGCCGGGCAGGCGATCGGCCGGGAGGTGGTCACGGTCGAGGGCCTGGCGCCCGACGAGGGGTTGCACCCGGTGCAGGAGGCGTTCGTCGAGGCCGGCGCCGTCCAGTGCGGCTTCTGCACGCCCGGGCTGCTGGTGGCCGCGCACGACCTCCTGGAACGGGTGCCCGACCCGTCCGACCTCGAGATCCGCGAGGCCCTGGCCGGCAACCTCTGCCGCTGCACGGGCTACGAGAAGATCCTCGACGCCGTCCGGCTGGCGGCCCAGCGGCAGGCGCAGGCATGAGCACCGAGGCCGGCACCCGGACCACGACGACCACGCCGTCCGGGCGGATCGGTGACAGCCCCCTCCGGCCCGACGGCACGCTGAAGGTCACCGGCGAGTTCGCCTACGCCAGCGACCTCTGGCACGACGACATGGTGTGGGGCGTGACGTTGCGCAGCCCGCACCCGCACGCCCGGATCCGCGGCATCGACGTCTCCGACGCCCTCACCGTTCCCGGCGTCACGGCGATCCTGACCGCGGACGACGTCCCCGGCGAGAACGCCGTCGGGCTGGAGCACGCCGACCAGCCGGTGCTCGCCTCGGAGTTCGTCCGCTACGAGGGGGAGCCGGTCGCGCTGGTCGCGGCCGACCACCCGGAGACCGCCCGCCGGGCGGCGCGGCGGATCCGGGTCGACTACGAAGTGCTGCCGGCGGTCACCGACCCGCGCCGGGCCATGGACGACGACGCCCCGGCCGTGCACCGGCCCGGCAACCTCGTCCGCCACCTGAAGCTCCGCCGTGGGGACGAGGCGGCCACCGCGCCGGTCGTCGTCTCGCTCGACTTCGAGGTCGGCATGCAGGACCAGGCCTTCCTCGGCCCCGAATCGGGGCTCGCGGTCCCGGCGGAGGACGGCGGCGTCGACCTGTACGTGGCCACCCAGTGGCTGCACGTCGACCAGCGGCAGATGTGCCTCGCCCTCGGCATGCCGAGCGAGCTGGTGCGCCTGCACCTGGCCGGTGTCGGCGGTGCCTTCGGCGGCCGGGAGGACCTCTCGGTCCACGTGCACGCCAGCCTGCTGGCCCTGCGCACCGGCCGGCCGGTGAAGATGTCCTACAGCCGCGAGGAGTCGTTCTTCGGCCACGTGCACCGGCACCCGGCGTGGCTCACCTACGAGTTCGGCGCCGAGCGGGACGGCACGCTGGTCTACGCCCGGGCGAAGCTGCTCTTCGACGGCGGCGCGTACGCGTCCTCCACCGCCGCCGTCGTCGGCAACGGCGGCACCCTGGGCCTGGGCCCCTACCGGATCCCGAACGTCGCGGTCGACGCCTACGGGGTGTTCACCAACAACCCGCCGTGCGGGGCGATGCGCGGTTTCGGCTGCGTGCAGGCCGCGTTCGCCCACGAGGCGCTGATGGACGAGCTGGCCGACGCCGTCGGGGTCGACCGGGTCGCCGTCCGGCAGCTCAACGGCATGCGGGAGGGCGACCTCAACATCACCGGGCAGGTGATCGACTCCGCGGCGCCGGTCGCCGAGCTGCTGCAGATCGTCCGCGACCTGCCGCTCCCGCCGGAGCGGGACGGGGACGCCGATCTGCGCTCGCTGCCCGGGTCGGTCGGCAACACCACCCACGGCGAGGGCGTGGTCCGCGGTGTCGGCTACGCGGTGACCTACAAGAACGTCGGCTTCTCCGAGGGGTTCGACGACTACTCGACCGCGCGGGTCCGGCTCGAGATGACCGGGGGCGAGGCGGTGGCCACGGTGCACACGGCGGCCGCGGAGGTGGGCCAGGGCCTGGTCACCGTCGAGCAGCAGATCTGCCGCACGGAGCTCGGGGTGGAGCGGGTGGTCGTGCACCCGAAGAACACCGCCGTCGGGTCGGGCGGGTCGACGTCGGCGTCCCGGCAGACGTACGTGACCGGCGGTGCGGTGAAGGCCGCCTGCGAGGCCGTGCGCGCCGTCGTCCTCGACCGGGCGGCGACCGCGCTCGGCCGGGACGCCGGCGAGCTCCGCCTGGACGGCGAGAAGATCGTCGGCGCCTCCGGTGAGGTGCTCGCCGGGCTGGCCGACGTCCTGGGGGCCGAGGCGGTCGAGGAGACCGTCGAGTACCGGCACCGGCCGACCCACGCCATCGACCCGGAGACCGGCCAGGGCGACGCGCACGTGCAGTTCGCCTTCTCCGCGCATCGCGCCGTGGTCGACGTCGACGTGGAGCTCGGCCTGGTCAAGGTGGTCGCGCTCGACACCGCGCAGGACGTCGGCAAGGCGATCAACCCCGACGCCGTCGTCGGCCAGATCCACGGCGGCTCGGCGCAGGGCATGGGCCTGGCGCTGATGGAGGAGATCGTGGTGACCGACGGGCACGTGCGGAACCCGTCGTTCACCGACTACCTGATCCCGACCATCCTCGACATGCCGCCGATGCAGGTGGAGGTGCTGGAGTACGCCGATCCGCACGCGCCGTACGGCGTCCGCGGCGTGGGGGAGCCGCCGACGATCTCGTCGGGCCCGGCGGTGGCCGCGGCCGTCCGGGCCGCCACCGGCAAGCCGCTGCGCCGCGTGCCGATCCGACCGGAGCACATCACCGGCACCTGACGCTGCGGCGTCGACGGGTCTGCCACAAGGTGGGTTCGTGCCCTTCCTGCCCGGTTCGCTGACCGTCCGTCGCGTCGACGCCGACCGGTGGGCCCTGGTGGACGCGCTGGTCTACCAGGGCCGCCGGGACCGCTTCGTCGTCCCCGCCGGCTTCCGCACCGACTTCGCCACGGTGCCCCGGCCGGTCACCTGGCTGGTGCCGCGTTTCGGCGCCTACACCCTCGCCGCGATCCTGCACGACTGGCTCTGCACGGAGGGCATCACGAGCGGGGTGGTCACGTCCCGCGACGCCGACGGCATCTTCCGCAGGGTCATGCGGGAGGCCGGCGTCCCCGTCCTGCGGCGTTGGCTCATGTGGACCGGCGTGCGCTGGGGGGCGCTGGCGGACCCCGCGCGCCGCCCCGGCTGGCTCGTCAGCGCGCCCGGCGTCCTGGCGATCTCGCTGCTGGCGGCGCCGCTGGTCCTGCCACCCGCCGTCCTGATCGTGCCGGGCCTGCTGGTGTTCGCCGTCGCGGAGCGCCTCGTGGGGCTGGTCGCGCCCGCGCGGCAGGAGCTGGTGATCCCGGTGCGCGGCGTGTGAGCAGGGGCTGCGCGAGCGGCCCGGCTGGGCCAAGCTGCCACCCATGACCGATGCCTCCGGCCCGCCGTTCCGCGCCGACCACGTCGGCAGCCTGCTCCGCCCGAAGAACCTCCTCGACGCCCGGGCCCGCCACGCCGCGGGCGAGATCGACGACGCCGAGCTGCGGGGGATCGAGGACGAGGCGATCGCCGAGGTCGTGCGGATGCAGGCCGACGTCGGGCTGCGGACGGCCACCGACGGCGAGTTCCGCCGCGCGTCGTGGCACATGGACTTCATCTACGCGATCGACGGCATCACCAAGGTCACCGACCAGAACATCGTCGTCCACTTCAAGAACGCCGACGGCACCCTCGACTACACGCCGGCCGGCCTGCACGTCGACGGCCCGCTCTCGATCGACGAGCCGATCTTCGGCGAGGACTTCGCCTACCTGCAGTCGGTCGTGTCCCCGGAGCAGACGGCGAAGCTCACCATCCCCTCGCCCTCGATGGTCCACTACCGCGGCGGCGCGGCGGCCATCGATCCGGACGTCTATCCCGACGAGGACTCGTTCTGGGACGCGCTGTCGGCGGCCTACGCCCAGCAGGTGCGGGGCATCGCCGCCCAGGGCTGCACGTACCTGCAGTTCGACGACACCAGCCTGGCCTACCTCAACGACCCGCAACAGCGCGCCGAACTGGCGGCCCAGGGGCGCGACGCCGAGCACCTGCACGAGCGCTACATCCGGCAGATCAACGCCGCGCTCGCCGACCGGCCCGACTCGCTGACGGTCACCACGCACATGTGCCGCGGGAACTTCCGCTCCTCGTGGGTCGCCGAGGGCGGGTACGACTTCGTCGCCGAGGCGCTGTTCGGCGGCCTGGAGGTCGACGGCTTCTTCCTGGAGTACGACGACGCCCGGTCCGGGGGCTTCGAGCCGCTGCGGTTCGTGCCGCCGGGCAAGCGCGTCGTCCTGGGCCTGGTGACGACGAAGCGCCCGCAGCTGGAGAAGAAGGACGACCTGAAGCGGCGCATCGACGAGGCCGCGAGGTTCGTCCCGCTGGAGCAGCTGGCGCTGTCGGGGCAGTGCGGGTTCTCCTCGACGGTCGAGGGCAACTCGCTGACCCGCGACGAGCAGATCGCCAAGCTGGCGCTCATCGTCGAGACGGCCCAAGAGGTGTGGGGCTGAAGCGACGGAAGTGACCGTTGTGACCAGACGCGTCCAGCGGACTGCGATCTGTGAGATTGCCCTGTTGCCGGGACGACAGCGAAGTTAGCCTCGCCGTGCCTCGTCGTTCATCAGCCGCACCGTCCTCGGACTCCTCAGCGGCGGTGGATGGGCGGCGTCCCGTGCAGGCATCCCTCAGGAGAACCGATGAATCGCACCGCCCTGCGCCGAGCCCTCGTGGGTTCGTCACTCACGGCGCTCACCCTCGCCGCCACGGCCACCGGCGTCGCCTCGGCCAAGCCGGGGGGAGTGCCGGCCGGCCCGAAGCCCGTCGAGGTCCAGCTCCTCGCCATCAACGACTTCCACGGTCAGCTCGAGGCCCTGGACCCCGCCGCCACGTCCAGCGGCCGGATCCAGACGGGCCCCAACTCCTCGACCGACCGCGTCGCTGCCGGTGGCGCGGAGTACCTCGCCACCCAGCTGGCCCGGCTGGCCGAGGAGCAGAAGAAGAAGAACTCGATCACCGTGGCCGCGGGTGACCTCATCGGCGCCTCGCCGCTGCTCTCGGCCGCGTTCCACGACGAGCCGGCCATCGAGGCGCTCAACCTCATGGGGCTGGACTACGCCACCGTCGGCAACCACGAGTTCGACGAGGGCCCGGCCGAGCTGCTCCGCATCCAGAACGGCGGGTGCCACCCGGTCGACGGCTGTGCCGACGGGACCCCGTACGAGGGTGCCGACTTCCAGTACCTCTCCGCGAACGTCTTCGAGGACCGGACCGACGCCCCGCTCCTCCCGCCCTACGCCATCCACAAGGTGCAGGGCGTGGAGATCGGCTTCATCGGCATGACGCTGGAGGGCACCCCGAACATCGTCACCGCCGAGGGGACGGCGGGCCTCGAGTTCCACGACGAGATCGAGACGGCGAACCACTACGCCGCCGAGCTGCAGGCGCAGGGCGTGGAGTCGATCGTCGTGCTGCTGCACGAGGGCGGTCAGCAGAACGGTGCCAACGCCTGGAACATCAACCAGTGCAACGGCTTCACCGGCCCGATCGTCGACATCGCCAACGGCATGAGCGACGCCATCGACGTCGTGGTGAGCGGGCACACGCACAACGCCTACAACTGCGAGATCGACGGCAAGCTGGTGACGAGCGCGAGCTCGCAGGGCCGCCTCGTGACCGACATCGACCTGTCCATCGACCGGCGCACCGGCGACATCGTGACCGCCCAGGCGGAGAACGTCATCGTCACCCGCGACGTGGCCAGGGACGCCGACCAGACCGCGCTCATCGCCCGGTACAACGAGGTCCTCGGTCCGATCGCCTCGGAGGTGGTCGGGGCGACCGCCGCTCCGCTGAACCGGACTCGTGAGCAGCTCTTCCAGTCCGGCGTCAGCTCGTCCGGGCAGCCCGTCTTCGCGCTGGGCGAGTCCACGCTGGGCAGCGTCATCGCCGACGCCCAGCTCGCCGCGACCGACGACGAGCAGGGAGCCGTGGCGGCTCTGATGAACCCCGGCGGCGTGCGCGCCGACCTGGACGCCGGCCCGGTGACCTATGCCGAGGCGTTCGCCGTCCAGCCGTTCGCCAACGTGCTGACGACGCTCGACCTCACCGGCGCGCAGCTGCAGTGCCTGCTGGAGCAGGGATTCCAGGGCAACAACACGCCGCTCTACCCGTCGTCGACGCTGACCTACCAGGTGGACCGGTCGGGCACCAGCGCCGCCGTCGGGGCGAACCCGTGCTCGGGGACCCGCGTGCCCGACGCGAGCGTCGCGATCGACGGCCAGCCGGTCGTGGCGACCGAGACCTACCGGATCACCGTGAACAACTTCCTCGCCGGCGGCGGGGACGGGTACACGGTGCTGCGGGACTTCGGTGACAACGCCGTGACGAGCATGGACGACCTGGACGCGCTCATCGCCTACCTGAGCGGTCCCGGCTCTCCGATCCCGGCGCCGACCGACGACCGCATCGTCGCGATCAACTGACGGCACCGCGGCCCCCGATCCCAGCACGGGATCGGGGGCCGCTCCCGTCGGTGGGCCTACCATCCGCGCGTGCGGCCCTTCCTCCTGCTCTCGACCCGCGCCGAGGATCTGGCCGCGGACGGCGAGTACACCGCCTTCCTGCAGTTCACCGGGCTCCCGCCGGAACGGCTGCACCGGGTCCGCCTGGAGGCCGCGCCGCTGCCGGAGCTGGACCTCGACGACTACGCCGGGATCTTCGTCGGCGGAGGACCGTTCAACTCCAGCGACCCGGAGGAGGGCAAGTCCGACGTCCAGCGGCGGGTGGAGCGTGAGCTGGCCGGCCTCCTCGACGAGGTCGTCGAGCGTGACTTCCCGTTCCTCGGTGCCTGCTACGGCGTCGGGACGCTCGGCGTCCACCAGGGCGGCGTCATCGACAGCACCTACGCCGAGCCGGTCTCGGCGGTCCGGATCCGGCTCACCGACGCGGGCCGGGCCGACCCCCTGCTCGCGGGGATGGCGGCGGAGTTCGACGCCTTCGTCGGGCACAAGGAGGCGTGCTCGTCCCTGCCGCCGGACGCCGTCCTGCTGGCGTCCTCCGCCGGCTGCCCGGTGCAGATGTTCCGGGTCGGGCGGAACCTCTACGCGACCCAGTTCCACCCCGAGCTCGACGTCGAGGGCCTGGTCACCCGGGTGCACGTCTACCAGCACGCGGGCTACTTCCCGCCCGAGGAGCGCGACGCGCTCATCGCCCGGCTGCGGCCGGCACGCGTCACCGAACCGGGCCGCATCCTGGCCAACTTCGTGGCGCGCTACGGCGGGTGACCGGCCGCCGGGCATGATGCCCGCCGTGACCGAGACGCGACCCGACCGGACCTCCCTCGCCCGCACCTGGTGGGCCGTGCTGTTCGCCGTGGTCGCGGCATCGCTGACCGTCGACTTCGTGCTGACGCTGGTCGACCCCGAGGACCCGGCGCTGAGCGTGGTCGAGCGGGTGGTCCGGTTCTTCAGCTACTTCACCATCCAGAGCAACCTGCTGGTGCTGGCCGCCGCCGCGTCCCTGGTCCGCGACCCGGGCCACGACGGTTCGCACTGGCGCGTCGTGCGGCTGGCCTCGCTGCTGGGGATCACGATCACCGGGCTGGTCTACGCCGTCGTCCTCGCGCCGCTCTACGACCCGCGGGGCATCGACGCCTGGACCAACGCGGGGCTGCACTACGTCGCGCCGGTGATGACGGTGCTCGGCTGGCTGGTCGTCGGGCCACGACCCCGGATCACCGGCGGCGTCGTCGCCCGGGCCCTGGTCTGGCCGGTCCTCTGGATCACCTGGATCCTCGGCCAGGGGGCGGTGACCCACTGGTACCCCTACGACTTCATGTCGGTGGAGCTGCACGGCTACGCCCTCGCGCTGCGCAACCTCGCGTTCGTCGTCCTGCTGGCGCTCGCCTTCCTGCTGCTGTTCCGGCTGGTGGACGCGAAGCTGCCTCCGACGGACAGGCCGACCGATCGGGGCCGGCGGGACCGTCCGGTGGGGTCGGCCCGCTCCATCTGACCGGCCCCACGGCCGTGCTCTGCGGGTGAAGCCGCCTCGCCTCGCGGAAGGGTCACCCGCCCGAGGGCCACCGGGACGGCGACCCGGCGCAGGAGGCCCGACTCACGAGGCCGGGCCCGTCTCCCCGCCGTCGAGCGAGTCGGTCCGTGTGTGGAGGGGTGCCGCGCTGGTCCTTCGGCCCAGAGATTTCTTGAACGCTTCGTGCTGACGAATCAGGTCGTCGACGGGCACGTTGATCTGACCAGCTTCGAGTACGGAGCGCCTCGGGGTGGGCGTTCTCGGCGCCAGCGATTCGTCGACCGGCACAAGAGCGAGCGTCCCCTCGCCCTCCTTTCGGCCAGTTCGGAGGCGCGCGACCAATCGTGCGTTCCAGGCACGCTGTCGGCGCTGGATGCCCGTGAGCAGGAGGACCGGAGACGCCCGACCACCTGGTGTGCCGTCCGACGCGACCCGCGTGAGGAAGCCCGACACCGGCCGCCGTACTGCGGGGCGATAGCGGACATGGCGAGCGACGGGAGCTGCGGCATGGCGGACCGAAGCCGACACCCCCGGTCCCCGGCAGGGGAGGGCATCGGCGCCGAAGACGCAGGACAGCCGCGACGCACCGCGGCCCCCGACCCTGGGCGAGGTCGGGGGCCGCGGAGGTCATCCGGCGAGATCAGATGTCGTAGTACATCGCGAACTCGTGCGGGTGCGGGCGCAGACGGATCGGGTCGATCTCGTTCTCCCGCTTGTACTCGATCCACGTCTCGATCAGGTCGGGGGTGAACACACCGCCGTCGATGAGGTACTCGTGGTCGGTCTCGAGGTTGTCGAGGACGGCGTCGAGCGAGGCCGGGACCTTCTCGATGCCCAGGGCCTCCTCGGGCGGGAGCTCGTAGAGGTCCTTGTCGACCGGCGCCGGCGGCTCGATCTTGTTCTTGATGCCGTCGAGGCCGGCCATCAGCATCGCCGAGAAGGCGAGGTACGGGTTGGCCGACGGGTCGGGCACGCGGAACTCGATGCGCTTGGCCTTGGGGCTGTCGCCCGAGATCGGGATGCGGCAGCAGGCCGAGCGGTTGCGGGCCGAGTAGACCAGGTTGATCGGGGCCTCGTAGCCGGGCACCAGGCGGTGGTAGCTGTTCACCGTCGGGTTGGTGAAGGCCAGCAGCGAGGGGGCGTGGGCCAGCAGGCCACCGATGTAGTGGCGGGCGGTGTCGGACAGGCCCGCGTAGCCGGTCTCGGCGTGGAAGAGCGGCTCGCCGTCCTTCCAGAGGCTCTGGTGGCAGTGCATGCCCGAACCGTTGTCGCCGTAGAGCGGCTTGGGCATGAACGTGGCGGTCTTGCCGTGGGCCCAGGCGGTGTTCTTGATGATGTACTTGAACAGCATCAGGCTGTCGGCCGACCGCAGCAGCGTGTCGAACTTGTAGTTGATCTCGGCCTGCCCGCCGGTGCCGACCTCGTGGTGACCGCGCTCGAGCTCCAGGCCGGCGTTGGTCAGGTTGGTCATCATCGTGGCGCGCAGGTCGCTGTAGTGGTCGTAGGGCTCGACCGGGAAGTACCCGCCCTTGGCACGGGTCTTGTAGCCCAGGTTCGGGCCGCCGTTCTCACCCGTCAGCGCGCCCGAGTTCCACGAGCCCTCGACCGAGTCGATGTGGTAGTAGCCCTCGTTGATGCCGGTGGAGTGCCGGATCGAGTCGAAGATGTAGAACTCCGCCTCGGGGCCGAAGTAGGCGGTGTCGGCGATCCCGCTGCTGGCGAGGTAGGCCTCGGCCTTCTTCGCCACGTTGCGCGGGTCGCGGCTGTAGGCCTCGCGCGTGATCGGGTCGTGGATGAAGAAGTTGACGTTCAGCGTCTTGTGGGTGCGGAACGGGTCCACGAAGGCGCTGTTGGCGTCGGGCAGCAGGAGCATGTCCGACTCGTTGATCGCCTGGAAACCGCGGATCGACGAGCCGTCGAAGCCCAGGCCCTCGGAGAAGGTGTCCTCGCCGAAGGTCGACGCCGGGATGGTGAAGTGCTGCATGACGCCGGGCAGGTCGCAGAAACGCACGTCGACGTACTCGACGTCGTTGTCGCGGATGTAGGCGGCGACCTCGTCGGGGCTGGTGAACATCGATCCTCCGGAATTGGGCGGATTGCCGAACCGCAAGCTACGAGTGGGGAGTTGCCCTGGGGTATCCCGAGTGTTTCGTCGGCGTAACAACGCCTCCGGCGTGTCGGGGAGCTCCGGTCCTTCTCTACGCTCGGAGCATGGTCAGGGACGTGCAACCACCCTCTCAGGACCGCGTGCGGGGCGCCTCACTGGGGCTGCCGGCCGCCGGGCCGGGTTCCCTGGCGACCTTCGGGAGCCGGGTCGGTGCCTTCTGCGTCGACGCCGCCGGCTCGGCCCTGGTCGCGGCCCTGTTCACCGCGCCGGACCTCCCCGGCAACTGGGCGCTGGTCGCTTTCGCGCTGATCACCGCGGGGTCGCTGATGGTCTTCGGCCAGACCCCCGGCATGCAGCTGGTCGGCCTGCGCCTGGCGCATCCCCGGCCGGACGGGCGGCTGGCGCCGTGGCGGGCCGTCGTCCGCACCGCCCTGCTGTGCCTGCTGCTGCCGGCGCTGCTCGTCGACGCCGACGGTCGCGGCCTGCACGACCGGCTGACCGACACCGCCGTCGTCCGGAACTGAACGCGAACGCGAGGGGCCCCGTCCGGATCGGACGGGGCCCCTCGCGCGCACGGCTTCTCAGCTCCGGCGGCGCACCTGCCGCTGGCTGATCGACATCTGCCGCCCGCCGGGCAGCGGGCCACCGGGGACCGGCATCCGGGCGCCGCCCAGCGCGCTCATCCGCCTGCCCAGGGCGTTGACCTCGGCGGCGGTGAGGTTGCGGGGGAGCTTCATGACATGGGCGCTGAGCTTGCGCAGCGGCACCTGGCCCTCGTCGTCGCCCACCGTGATGTCGTAGATCGGCGCGTCGCCGACGACGCGGGCGATCTTCTTCTTCTCCTGGGCGAGCAGCCCGCGCACCCGGGCGGGGGAGCCCTCGGCGACGAGGATGATCCCGGGGCGGCCCAGCACCCGGTGCACGGCGTCCATCTGCTGGGTGCCGGCGACGCCGGAGCTCACCCGCCAGTCACCGCGCATGCCCTCGAGCACCCAGGCGGCCGCTCCGGGCTGGCCCTCGACCTGCCGGTAGGCCGAGCCCTGGGCCCGGCGGCCGAAGACGATGAGCGCGGCGAGCGCACCGGTGATCAAGGCCAGCGGAAGGAAGATGAACGGCGAGTTCAGCAGGATGCCGATCAGCTCGACGACGCCGGCCACGGCGACGAACCAGATGAGCATGATCCACGGCAGCTTGGCGTCGTTGCGCCGCGTCATCGTGTAGGCCTGCTTGATCATGCGGGCCTGCCCGGCGAGCTTCTTCAGCCGCTGCTTCTTCGGCTGGCCCTTGCGGTTGAGCTTCACCGGCTCGGCGCCCGAGGCGGTGGCACCGCCGGCCGCGCGGCCGCGCCCAGCGTCCTGGGGACCGCGTCCGGCCTTGCCGCCGGGACCGGTCGCGTCTGTGGGCTTGCTGCGTGCCATGCCCCCAGGATAGGGGCGCGCCCGCCGCTCACCGCGGGATCCCGCCGAGTCAGCCCTGCCGGGTGAGTCCGCGGGCCTCGATCGCCTGCTGGTACAGCCGGCCGGCGCGGTAGGAGCTGCGCACCAGCGGACCGGCCAGCACACCCGGGAAGCCGATCTGCTCGGCCTCCTCCTGGAACTGCACGAACTCCTCGGGCTTCACCCAGCGGACGACGGGGTGATGCCGGGGCGAGGGGCGCAGGTACTGGGTGATCGTGAGCAGGTCGCAGCCGGCGTCGTGCAGCGCCTGCATGGTCTCGACCACCTCGTGCGGCTCCTCGCCCATGCCGAGGATGAGGTTCGACTTGGTCACCAGACCGGCCTCGCGGGCGGCGGTGATGACGGCCAGCGACCGCTCGAAGCGGAAGCCGGGGCGGATCCGCTTGAAGATCCGCGGCACGGTCTCGACGTTGTGCGCCAGCACCTCCGGCCGCGAGGAGAAGACCTCGGCGAGCTGAGCGGGGTCGGCGTTGAAGTCGGGGATGAGCAGCTCGACGCCGCAGCCGGGCAGCGCGGCGTGGATCTGGCGGACGGTCTCGGCGTAGAGCCACGCGCCGCCGTCGGGCAGGTCGTCCCGGGCGACACCGGTGACCGTGGCGTACTTCAGGCCCATGGTGGCGACGCTCTCGGCGACCCGGCGTGGCTCGTCGGCGTCGAACGCGGCGGGCTTGCCGGTGTCGATCTGGCAGAAGTCGCAGCGCCGCGTGCACTGGTCGCCGCCGATGAGGAACGTCGCCTCCCGGTCCTCCCAGCACTCGTAGATGTTGGGGCAGCCGGCCTCTTCGCAGACGGTGTGCAGACCCTCGCGGCGGACCAGCGACTTCAGCTCGGTGTACTCCGGCCCGGTCTTCAGGCGGGTCTTGATCCACTCGGGCTTGCGCTCGATCGGGACCTGGCTGTTGCGGACCTCGAGGCGCAGCAGTTTGCGGCCGGCCGGCTCGATCGTCGATCCCGAGGAGGACGTCGGAACGGCGGGCTCACTCATGATCCCCACGGTACTCCCGGACGAGCCGTGCCCTGGACATGCCGAGCCCCCGTCGCCCGAGGGGCGACGGGGGCTCGGTGCGACGAGGTGCTCAGACCTGCTTGTCGTCCGGTCCGGCGGTCGGGCCCGCGTCGGCGCCACCGCCCGAGGTGAACGGCTCGGGAGCGTCGCTGCCGTTGGTGGTGGTCTCGTCCGGGCCGTCGCCGTCCGCGAGCTGGGCGTCGCGCACGCCCATGTCGGACTCGGCGGGCGCGGAGTCGCCGGTGGTGGAGGCCGTGGACACGGTCTTGCCGGAGGTGCTGTCGGAGCTGGGCACGGGGTCCTCTCGGTAGCTGGGCACCGGACCGTCGCCGGCGGGGGCGGGGGTCCAGGCGTCGTCCTTCTTGCGGCGCAGCAGGACGAACACCGCAGTACCCACGGCCAGGAAGGCGAACACCCACGGCCAGCGGCGCGGCTCCTTCTCGACGCCGACCTTCCGCTTGACCGTCTTGGCGGTGGCGGCGGCCGCCTTCTCGAAGTCGCGCCGCTTCTTCACGGCGGTCTTCCGGGCCTTCTTGGCGGTCTTGCGGGCCTTCCGGGTGGACTTCTCCGCGGTGGCGACCAGCTCCGCCCGGCGGGCGTCGAGCTCGCTGAGCGCGCTGTCCACGCCGGCCGCGAGGGTCTCGCGGGCGCTCTCCAGCGCCGGGATCGCGGCCTCGCGCGCCGCGACCACCTTCGGCGTGGCGTAGGCCAGCGCCGCCACCTGAGCGGCCTCCAGCCGGGGGACGACGTCGTCCTCGAGCGCCTTGCGGGTGGCCTGCCGCGCCGCCTCGACCCGGGGGGCGAGATCGGCGGCGGCCTTGGCGGCGGCGGCCTGGGCCGCGGCCACCCGCGGTGCGGCCGCG
>SPQJ01000075.1 GCA_004570425.1 Bacillus sp. AZ43 | reverse complement strand
CCGACGCCGTCCCAGGGCTCGGGGCCGTCCTGCAGGGTCACCTGGTCCGGGTGCGCGCGGAGGTTGTGCACCCAGCCGGGGTCGGTCGGCGCCGCTGCGGCTCACCCGCCGGGCGCGTCGGCTCGTCGTGGTGCTCGGCCTGGCCGTGGCGGTGGCCGTCGGGTCGTGGCTGGGCTCCTCCCTGGGTGGAGACGGGGCGGAGCTCCGGCTGGCCGGGGAGAGCAGCGTCGTCGTGCAGCCGGGGGACACGCTGTGGTCGATCGCCGCCTCCGTCGGCGGCGACGGGGACGTGCGCGACGTGATCGACGAGATCCAGTCGCTGAACGGGCTCGCCGGGGCGGACCTCATCCCCGGGCAGACGCTGCTGCTCCCGTGAGCCGGGAGGGCGCCGGCCCGGCCGTCCCGCCGCGACGAGCCGCTGACCTGGGCGGGGACGCCGGAGGGCGCTGCCGGGCCGTAGCCGCAGGTGCGGCGCACGTCACGGCAATAGGTCCACAAGGTCGAGGCTCGACTTCGTCAACCCTCTGTGCGGGCGCCTTCACGGTGTGTGGTCACCCCACCGCTTACGGTCGTCGCGTGTCAGGCGCCATGGAGAACCGAGCAGCGGTGTTCACCAGTCAACCCCAGGCGGTCGAGGTCTACCAGGCCGGGACCTGGTGGGCCGGGGAGCTGCTCGGCTGGCGGCACGACGCGACCGGTGCCTGCCAGGTGTGGGTGCGCGTGGTCCTCGGCGGCGTCGAGGAGACCGCGTGGACCGACCTGGCCTCGCTGCGACTGCCGGAGCGGCACCTGGCGGTGGCGGACGAGCCCGCCCGGGCAGCGGCCTACGGACCCGCCACCCAGGAGATGTCCGTGGCGCGCCACCCGGCCGGCCGTCGAGCCCGCACCACGGACGCCGACTCTCCCGCGACCGGCGGCATGCCGGTGGTGCGCGACCTCTCCGTCGTGCCCGACCTGCCGGTGACCGGTGGGCGGCGCACCGCCGACGAGACGGCGCAGTTCGCCTCCGTCGGCCGGCGCCGCGCTCCGGAGGCTCCCGAGCCGGTCCCGGCGCGGGGCCGTCGCGCTGCCGACGAGACGGCGCAGTTCGCGTCGGTCGGCCGGCGCCGCGCTCCGGAGGTTCCCGAGCCGGCTCCGACGCGGGGTCGTCGCGCTGCCGACGAGACGGCGCAGTTCGCGTCGGTCGGCCGGCGCCGCGCCCCCGAGGGGAGATC